>DAGG01000006.1 GCA_002498125.1 Candidatus Woesearchaeota archaeon UBA525 | reverse complement strand
TATCAGTATACACAATGGTGAGTCTAGTATATAATAGTTGTTCTGGTTGCTTTAGTACTGTACTATCGACGGAGAAGAGAACAATATCAGTTCAGTAGTTAATGAAAAAGTGAAATGGAGATCACGAGAAAAGGATCATTGGGGATTATTAACTACTATTAAGTAGTATATTTTCGGTAAGTTTATATAAACCGACATCCCTAAACAAGCCATGCCGTTACGCGTCTCCAGAGGAAGTCTCCTTGACTTTTGCACAGACGATCTGTTCGAGTCCGCAGAGCCATTGACAATCCGCACGGAAACGGGTGCTAAGCTCTTCGAGAACATCCCAACAGCGACAGGACGGTCTCTGATAGCGTTCCATCCCGGCTACAAGCTCCCCTTCACGCATCAAGGCCAGCCGACTTACAAAAGCTCCTACACAGGGAAACTCTTCCTTCCTTCACACGAAAGAAAACACCCAATTGAAGGAAAAAAGCTCATCTATAGAGGCGACATCCCAGCGTTTTTCTCGATGCTGAAATTCGGCGGATGCAAGTTCGCATCGACGTTAGCGGCGCTGGATTTAGCAAAAGTCACACTTCTTGCTTTCGAAGAGGCAAAACCGGAAAGAGAACTAGCGAAGTATACACGATATCTCAGTGCAGGCGCACAGTTCCCGGCTGTCCCAGTCATTAAGCTGGACGACACCACGTATAGCCTAAGTCCTGAATTCATGGATGCAAACGGAGAGTACGACGGAGGTCATCATAGAGCGCTGATCCACCTGCGGACAGGAAAACCATTGCCCTGTGAAGTTCATACTAACCCCCTCTACTCGCAACCATCCCTTCCTACATGGCCGATTTCTGATGTCAAGATTCACCATTAATCTTACATAATAGGAAATATAAATTCTTACTAAATAAGATTCTATCCGATATCTTTTTAAATCAAATCTTACAAGGTAGGAATAGAGACTTCAGGGATGACAGGGACGGACGCGTCCCGAGGCATTGAGTGGACCCAAGCGACGACATAGGGCAGGGCATAAGCTTCTCGTACACGACATACTCCTATGCCCACGAGTTCGGCGAAGTCCCAGTGCAAACAGAGTCACTGAGCACAGGAGAGACCATCCCTCTGGCCGCCTTCAGACATGCATCGACGATGCAAGCAGCGGCGCGCTACCTCGTCGATGTACAAAAGCTCTCATTCACTGCAGCAGCAAGGCTGCTCGGCAGGAGCCCCAAAACCATCTGGACATCGTACCACCAAGCAAAACCCCTGCCGAAGATCGAAGAATCCCTCCCCATCCCAATCTCGATCCTCACAGGCGCACGTGCGCCGCTCGAAGCCCTGGTACTCCACCTGAAGACAGCAGGCCTGCGCAACATCGACATCGCCCGCGCGCTCGACCTTGACCCGAAGACCACCTGGACAGCAGCCAAGCGCGGGGAGGCGCGACGATGAACCGCCCAATCGAACGGCTGCTGGCAACCATCCTGCTCCTAGTCCTCCTAAGCAGCGCAGCGTTCACTGCGCTCGGCGAGCCAGCGGGCCCAAACATTATCTTCAACAGCACAGAGACACCGACACCGCAGCCTGCGGCAAGCATCACGACGGCAGGCGGCAGTTTCACCACGCTCCTACTCAACGCCACGACACAGACAATGCGCTGGAAAGCTTACGTCGGTAACGTGACGGGGAACTTCAAATTGCAAGACGCGAGCAATTACTCCATCTATGACTGGAACATCACAACAATCGGAGGAGAGGTATATGCGAGCCGCAACAGCAGCATCAGCTGGGCAGACATCAGGTGCGCCGCAAACTCGACGCTCCAGACAGAGCAAATAGGGCTGAACATCACCACCACGAAAGAGGACAGCATCAACAGGACCTTCGGCAGCACAGTGCACCGCGGATTCTACGTCGGAACGCGCCTGATCAGCAACAGCACCTGCCGTGCCATCGCGACGTACGTGAATAACACGAAGCAGACCGCATCGGAGAGCGCTAGCTTCCAGGAGATCCTGCTCGACGACACCCAGCGCCTCGTCTACGTGACGCTGCTCGATGGCAAGAAACAAGGATACAATAACGGCCTCTTCGACTTCCAACTCATCGTAGCGGAGTCAGAGTACAATGCGCAACCGAGCCCATACTACTTCTGGGTGGAGCTGAGCTGAATGGACAGACGCGCATACATCTACGCGTTCCTGGCAGCAGTTCTCTGGGCATCCACTGCCGCGACAGTGAAGCTCCTCCTCGAAGGGCTCGATGCGCTGCAGGTGCTGCTCTTCACCTCGCTCTTCGCTACCGCAAGCCTCCTCGCGATCACCGCAGCGCAGGGCAAGCTCAGCCTCCTACGCAAGCACAGCATGAAAGACTACTGGCGGTTCTCCTGGATGGGCGCGCTAGGAGTGTTCGCGTACTCCACCCTACTCTTCGGCGCACTCCAGCGATCAACAGCCCAGGAGGCATTCATCATCAACTACACGTGGCCACTCTGGATGGTGATCCTCGCGATGCCCCTGCTCAAAGAGAGGTTCAACACAAGGAAAGCCATAGCGCTGCTGGCGGGGTTTGCGGGCGTGTACCTGGTCGCGACACAGGGCGGCTTCCTCATGCCACGCACAGAGAACCTCTACGGCAACCTCCTAGCACTCGCTGCCGCGTTCTGCTACGGCCTGTTCTCGGTGCTCGGCAAGAGGCATGACGATGACAAGACCACCTCCATGCTCATCTACTTCACGACCACGCTCATCCTATCGTTCGCGGCAGTGCTGACGTTCTCCAACATCCCGACGCTCAATCCTGCGCAGTGGGCAGGCCTGCTCTGGCTAGGGGTTTTCGCAACCGCCCTGCCGTTCATCTCCTGGTTCCTGGCGCTGAAACACGGAGACGTCAGCGCCATGTCCAGCGTGGTTTTCTTGACGCCATTCATGTCACTCATCTACATCTATTTCCTGCTCGAGGAACCCATACACCTCTCCTCCATCCTCGGCCTCGGGCTTATCACCGCAGGGATATTGCTACAGCCGAGGACGGCAAGATACCATCAGAAAAAAAAAGGCCCCCGGAACTGGTGAGGCCCCGGGGGTTCCTTGTCGCTGTCGTCACTACTCCAAGTCGCTGTTGGCGGTAACAAAGGTGGTTGGTAACTGTGAGTTTGCGTCCTGCGAAAGTTCAGCTGCTCTCCGCCTGGAACACTATCGTGCCGTTGCAGCGGCCGAAAGGCCCTGGCGGGACGAAGAGTACCCAGTTGGTCGAGTTGATGACCTGCTGGCTGTCGTTGGTCTGCTGCAGGACGGTGAGCCCTGTGATCTGCCTGGACGTGTTCGTCAGGTTCGTGTACTGAGCGATATCGGCTCCGCCGATGAGGTTGAACTTCTGGTAGTATACTGGGATGTTACTGATCTCACAGTACATGCCTATGCCGTCAGGCAGGAATGATGCGTTGCCGAAGCCACGCACGCTGATGTTGATGTTCCTGTTTCCTAGGTTTGTCACGTTCGCCTGCTGCGCAGCCGAGAGGTCGCCTGTGGCGAGGTCTCCGTAGTCGATCATCTGCGTCACGTTGAGCGCGAGGAGCGCGTCAATGAATGTTGTGTTGTAGTTCGACTGGTTCTTCGAAGCGTTGTTGAACGAGTATGGGTCAATCGCGGTGACATTGCAGCGCCAGGCGCCGGCATTGGTGTGGTACTGCACATTGAAGCCGCAGCTGACGTTCCTCGTGTATGCGTCGTAATTGCCCAACGAGCATGTCGCGTTCGTGTAGTGGGTGTTGTTGTCGTCTGATGAGTTCCAGCTAGTGCCTGAGGCGAAGAACTGCGCAGTGACGTTCTCGACCGTGCTGCCGCCGTTGTAGTCGAGGACAGTCGCGTTGCACTCTATCCGCTTTTGCGATCCTGCGTTAAGCGTGATGTTCGTCGCGCCGCCGTTAATGATGACGTTGAGCACGATGGGCGGGGCGTTCGTGATGTTCACGCGCGCGTCTATGGTCACGTTCCTGTTGTTAGGACCTTGTTCGAAGCTGTAGCCGAAGATCGCTGCCATAGCGATGTACAGTACAGCTCCGGTCAGGAGCAGGAATTTCAGTGTGTGTTGCTGCGCCATGTTCATCCGCTCAGTTCAGTGAAAAAGTAATATAGCGTTGGTTCTGTCTTGACGTCCGATTCAGGGACGATGATTTGGAAGTCGTACGATAGGTCATCGAAGCCTGAGTAGTTGCCTGTGACCAGTGTCGTGAAGATTATCTGGTCCGCGTTATCGCGGAGGATGAGCTCCTGGAACACCTGCGTACCGTCTAGCGTCTGGGCGAGGCTACTCACGTATGTCGCGGTGGAGGGGCAGGTGTTGTTCCCTATGGGGGTAGTGCCCACATAGAACGCCGCATGGCTCAGCACGCTAAATGTGCTGCTGATGCTGTCCGTCTGCGTGGCAGTCATGTTGTGAAATTCCTCTTCGACCGTGATGTTGGATGCTGACGCGCAGCTTATGTTCGCCCAGTTCGGCGATGCGTGCCTGGTGACATATACCTCTCCGCTCTTGTTCACACCAGCAAGGGCCCAGTCGTAGATCGTGTTCCCTGCTGCGTCGTCCAAGCTGAGCTTACCTGTTATGTTTCCTACGTATGCCTTCCATTGCTGGTCCTGCTGGACTGAGTCCAGGATGATTGTAGTGATTGTTCCGCGTGCGTCCGACCTGTTGCTCGGGGTCGTGGTCGGCACGCCTGCTGTCTCATTGAATATGATGCTCGCCCCGCCTGGCGCTGCGCTCACGTATCCTGCATACAGGGACAGCAGCAAGAGTGCTGCCGTTGCCGCGAGCGCGTATGTCGTTGTCGTTGCTTTCATGGAGTTCCTCGTGATTCCCTTTTTTCGGTCTTGGGCGGTTAACTACGGTTAACTGAGGAAAAAAAGAGAAGTCGGTGCGACCTCTTCTGAGCAGCTCACAGGAGCTCTACCCAGAAGTAGTACGTCGTCGTGGCCACGTTGGTCCCGTGTCCATCATCGTTGACGAGGATCTGGAAGTCACACGTCTGCCCGTTGTAGCAGAGCAGGTCAGTGTACGTCGCGTCAGCCTTGTCCTCGATGAGGGTTGTGTATATCCAGCCCGTCGCGGGGAGGAGCGGATCGTACAGGAGCACGTTCACGAAGTTCGCGCTCTGGGCAGAGTCGTTCTGGAAGATGTAGGTCGTCGGGCAACCAGTCATCGTCTGGAATCCTACCTGGAAGTCAGGGTGGTCCGTGGCCGTGAACGTCTCATTGACACCGTCAACGTCGTCGTCCAGGATGAGATAGTGATCCTCTATTGTCTGCCAGTTCGCGCCAGTGGCGTTGCTGAAGTTGTAGCATCCGACGCCGCTCCACCCGATGCTGTTGTTCAGCGTCGCGTAGATCTGACCCTGGGGTTCGCTTGAGGACCAGTTGTAGAATGTGTAGTTGTTCGCATCATCGAGCGTGATGGTACCGGTGATGTCTCCATAGTACCCTTGCCAGGCCTTGGTCTGGCCGACCGCATCGATGGTGAGTGCTGTTATATTGCCCGCGATCGCTTCCACGCTCTGCGGCCCGTAGTTGCCTGGGACGAATGTGCTCGGGCCCGAAGCGACAAGGCTACGAGGAGCGGTAGGATCCGCCGCCCACACGAGCGATGTCGTCAGGATCAAGCAGAGCGCCAGGGCTACTGCAAATAGTCCATATCTTTGTTCCATGTTCCAATCACCTTTGTCGCACCGAAACACCCTAGCCGACGATGAACTGTCTGCGCTAAAGCGTAAATTAGTATACATTAAGGTATACCCATATATAAACATTTGCATAAATTTTAGGCAGAACTAGTAGAAGAAAGGCAATCTTAGGCAAACATCAGTGCGGGGAATCCATTCTCCGAGCAGGAAAGTATATAAACATCTCGACTGAGAAAGAGGTGAGGGGTGAGAGGGATCGTCTTCAGCACGATAATGGAAAACGTCAGGAGCTTCTTCCAGCGCGAAGATGAACTGACGAAGCAGCCTAAAGGTGTGCCAGAGGCAGCAAGCGAAGTGCTAGGCCGCCAGACCACCCCTGCAGCCCGCATCGTCGAGAAGCCGCTACCAAAAACTGAGACTCCGCCCCGTTTACCATTCTCGCCTGATGATCTCCGCTCAGCACTCAAGGCAGAAGTGCCTACGCAATCACCTCCTGCACCACGGCAGCCGCAACAGATCGAGCGGGACATCACGTACGAGATCGCGGCATTTGAGGATGCTCTCCTCACGCACGAGGTCGCGCCAGCCAGACAGCCGGCGCAGCAAGCAACAGCCCCGACACCCGCCATGCGAGCACCCATGGGTGATGGGTTCTTCAACGAGTTCGAGCAGTTCCTCACGCGCGAAGATCTCGAGGCCGACGGCATACTCGAGAAGGATCTCGTCTTCCGCATGAAAGAATTCCATCGTCATCGCCAGGAAGGAAAGGAGTACTATCTCTACAGCAAGGACGTGCAGAACGCCGTCGGACGCAAGCTCTCTGAACTCAAGAGCATGGAACGCGAATGGTTCGAGAAACGCGAGCAGACAGACAGACTCGAGAAGGACCTCGCCATGATCGAACACGAGATAGAGTCGCGCACCACAGAGCTCAAAGGCCTACTGAAGCAGGCCAAGGCCGCGTCAAGGCTCGAGCGCGCAGTGCCTGAGGGACAGGAGTTCATGCTCGCAGACGGCAGGAAGCTCCGCAGCCTGCTCGACCTGAAAGTCGCGCTCAAGTCCATGCCCGACACAGTCTTCTCGCATCACGTGACGAGCATCAAGAACGATTTCGGCGCATGGATACGCGGAGCCATGGATGATAATGCCCTCGCCGACCAGATGGGAGCGGTCCGCGACAAGCAGCAACTGGAACTGCTGCTCGGAAGACTCTAAGCAGACGGCGGGACCGCGGGCTTCTCCCCAGGTTTCGGCCCTGATTTCTCAGGAGTAGATTTCAGAGTTGCGACGGGTTTCACTTCCGCATCTGCCTTCTGAGCCTCGGGCTTCACTGGCTCCGCGGCCTTCACCCCTTCAGCCGGTTTCTCCTCAGGAGGAGCCTCAGGCTTCGCTTCGCCAGGCGCCTCGGCCTTCTCCTTGAAGAGGAATCCCTTGAGCTTCATCATAACGGTTGGCTTGATGTCTCCGCCCGCGCCATCTTCGCCAGAACCGCCAGCGACTTGCTCGACCTGTTCCTTGCTCACACCCTGCGCAGGCTGCGCCGCAGGAGGAGGTAATGGCTTACTGGGCGGCCGCATCGCTTCCAGCTTCTTCCTATACTCGATCTCGAGGCCCTTGAAGTCAGCATCGATCTCTTGCCTTGCGGCCTTGTTCCTCTCATCAAGCAGTTTCAGCAAGTTCGTCGTGTGCTTCTCGAAATCGTTGAACTTATCTAGGAGGTCGATGAAGTCCTTGCGCTCGAGTTTCATCTCGATCTTCACCCTGACCTTCTCGAAGTCGCTGCTCAGCCTCTTGAACTGCTTGTCGAGGTCCTTCGTCACGTCGTTGAACTTGTCGAACTCCGTGAACTTCTTCTCGACCTCAAGGAACACGGTCTCGACCTTGTCGGCGTGACGCCCGATGTTCGCCTCGATGCGCTTCATCGTCGCGAGCTCCTGCTTGATCTCCTCGTTCATGGCGACGACCTGCTCGACGCCCTTGTAGAATCCCATGCGGTCGCGCATCTTCTTGAGCTCGAGCATGAGATCCTTCATGATGGCCTCGTTGCTCTCGATGCTCGCGCGCAGGGCCTCGATCTTACCATCCTGCTTGCGCACCTCGATCATGAGCTTCTCAGGGTGCACACTCTCGACGAGATCGACCGCTTTCGTGGCTGAGACCTCGACCTTGCCCATGGCCTTATTCGTGTCGATGACCATGCCGCGCAGCTCACCCATCTGCTCGGAAATCCTCGAGAAACGCTCCGTAGTCGCCTTGCGGACCTCTGCGAAGCTGTCCATCTGCCCCTTAATCTTAGCGAGCTCGAGGTCTATCTTGGCGTTGCCAGTGGAAGCGTCCTCTTTCTTCTCCTCACCCTGCGTCGCCTGCAGTACATTGAGCTCGGCGGATTCCGCGATCATCTGATCACGAGACTTACCGCCACCACCAAATAGACCCATCACTCACCTCTCTCCATCATCAGTCACCATCGTTTTTAAGCTTGTGCCTTCGCCTCCTTGTCAGGGACCTGCCGCTCCTGCGCTTCGACGAGGGCCATGACCTCCTTCTTGACATCGACATCCTTCGCGTCCTCTGCTTCCTTGAACTCCGCTTCCGCGTTGTCGAGAGCGGCGGATGCCACATCATAGTCTTTCGTCTCACGCGTCGCTTCAGCGAGCTTCAGCTTGGGCATGAACTGTCTAATCACAAGCGCGGGGATGAGGGCGTCGCGTCCCTTCTTGCGCAGCTCCGATATCTTCCCCATGATCTCCTGGTAGCGCGCCCTCAGTTGCTCAGAACGCTTCTCGAGCTCCTCAGGCATCGGATCCTTCATGACGGCCTGCATCTTGCGTATAACGTCATCATACTTCGCGATCATCTTCTCATTAGTCTCCATTATCCCGCCCTTGTGGGGATCGAACCGCCCGTCCTCCTCCAGTTCTACTGGTTCTGAAAAATCGGGGGCACCTTCCACCTTCGGCGATGCCTTGCGCTCAACAGTCTTCTCTGCGATGACCGCAGCCATGCGTATCTCAGCGAAAGCATCATCGAGCTCCCAGACCATACGCTCGCGCGCAGTGCAGGCGCGCAACCGCTGCGCGAGTACAGTTTCGCCGAACACATGGTCAATCCAGTCGGCGAAGTCGTTCTTCTCCGCGCCGACATGCGCGTCGAACTGCTGCTGCGGTATCGTGCGAAGGTACGCCCGCAGCGCCAGAGGGCTGGGGAGCACAGGTCCGCCCTGCACCTTGAAGTACTGCGTCGCAGGGATCTCCTTGTCCAACGTCATGCGTTCACCGCCGCGACCATCTCATCGCGTGTCTTCGCAGCAGCGAGACGGCTCGCGAGACGCTCATCATGGAACACTCCACGCACCCAGTCCGCGAAGTGGTTGTAGCTGCTTCCAACGTGTTTGCTGAAAGTCTCGTCATCCATATTGGGAAGGTACTGCGCGAGGTCCTTCACTGATTTGAGTTCAACACCGTTCTCGAGCTTGAAATACTCTGCCGGGTTCGTCGTGACCATCTGCTCGAGTCCAGGATTGCCTGGGGCAGCATCCTTCGCAATTGCCTCAAGCGGCACAGAGACCGTCTTCTCTGTCTTGCGCTCAACAGGTTTCTCTGGAGCGGCAGGAGTAGCCGCGGTGGCGACGACAGGAGCCGCAGCGGGAACTGCAACGTGAGCAGCCGAGGCAGCGGCAGAAGCTGCAGGAGCGGCCGCAGCGGCAGCTGCTTTCTTGATTGCCGGGAGCGGTTTGTTTTCACGCTTGAGATCCAGTATCTTGAGCGCCTCCTCTTTCTTCTTGCACCCACGGATGTTCTCGGCGAGCAGATCATCGGCAGTGACGCGGATGATCCAATCAGCGAAGTTGTTCTTGGGATCGGCGGATTGCGTATCGTAGTCCTTGTCCTTCATGGCGGCTATCTCATCATAGAGTGAACTGAGCGATAGCACAATCATCCCATTGCAGAGGTTGAGGAGCTTGTCAGGAGGGGCGTTGTCCTTCCAGCCCCACCCCTTCTTCTCAGTGCTCGTTCCGGCGCTCGCTGCGGCATTGGCTGCGGCAGCAGCCTTATCGTGCTCCTCTTTTGCTTTGGCGAGCTCGGCCTTGAGCGAAGCGTCGTCCACGAGACGTTTCTCGTATTGTTTGGGTTTCTTGCCGAGCTTCTCCCACTGCTTATCGATGCGCGGAGTGAGCCCCTCCAAGTATATCTTCACCATGTTGAAGTTCCCGGTCTTCACCTTATCCAGCGCGAGCTTGAGCTCGAGCTTGATATCGAAGACATCGATGCTCTCCTGCTCAAGCTGCTGCAGGCTGTACTCCAGGTCATCCACGATATCGTTGTACTTGTTGTACTCCTCGATCTCCTCATCAGGGAGGCGTTCGACGCTATGGCGCAGTGGCTTGAACGCAACGAAGTAGGGCTTGCCGCGGTTGTACGCAGGATTCTCGACGAGGCCTGTGCCGACGGTCGCCTTGACGAGCGACCTGAGGACCTCATCACCATAGCGCTGCTTGATGCGCTCGAGGTCACCCTCGTCGCGCGTGCGCATCTGGATCTCGGTGTTGATGTTCGCCTTGATCGTACCCATGAAATCCGACAGCGTCTGGCTGATCAGCATGATGCCTACGCCCCACTTACGGAACTCGCGGCAGCCACGCTCGATCTGCAGGAAACCGTCGCCTGAGCCGCCGAACTTCGGCAACAGCCTGTGGACTTCATCGAAGACCAGGAAGAGCTTGAGCGGCTTGCTCTCCTGGAAGTTCTCGTGGAAGACCTCCCTGATGGCGTTCGATACCACCAGATCCATATCCTTGGGGTCGAGCTTGTGGCACGCGAAGACCTGGATCTCGCCTGGCTTGATGTACTTGCGCAGCTCGATTACCTCGCGCGCGTTGGTGATCATGCGGATGTTGCCGTTGAACGCGCGCGCATCAGTCTTCTTCATGCCGAAGAAGGGGAAGAGCGAGAGCATCGTCTTGTCCTTGCAGGGGCGCAGCATGCCGGTCCACTGCGCGGTCGGGTCGAAGCAGATGACTGCGACGTCGTGCTCGAGCGCCTCCTCGATTATGACCTGCGCGCTGACGGACTTACCACCGCCTGTGGAACCGGCGACAATCGTGTGGACCTTGAAGTTCTCCAGGTTCATGTACGTCTTCTTATCAGTCTCAGCGATCTTGCCGACGTAGATGTTGCGCGGCCCTGGTTTGGGCATCTCGCTGTCCTCGACCTTGAGGTGGTATTTCTTCTTGCTGTTCTTCGTGTACCACATGTAGTACCCTGCGCCAGCGATGGCGAGGATGGCTGCGATGATGAGTCCCCAGTGCCAGTACCGCAGGCCGAAGAGAATGCGCTGCCAGAACGGCACGTCCACATGGAATATCGTGCTCGTCCCTGAGCCCAGGCTGAGGTAACGGGCGTTGACACGGAGCGCGTAGTCACCTGCCGGCAGGTCGTCTGGCAGTTCCACAGTACGGATGAGGCTGAATGCTGTCTTGAGGTAGACGTTCGTCTGGTATGTCCAGATGGTGCCTTCTCCCTCGAGTGGCTGGATGGTGTAGAGTAGGCTCACAGGGTATGGTTGGTCAATTAGGAGATTGCGTAAGTCGGTCTTGAACCTGAACTGGTTACCTGGTAGGACGTTCTTTTGGTTCATCTCGAGGTCGATCATGAGGGCTTCGACCTGCAAACGGTCTTTGGGCAATACCTCAATCTCTATCGGGATGGTGGCGTTGATGTCGCCGTCAATAGTGAGGTTGCCGATGTACGTGCCGACTGGTGGACGACCGTAGAGCGTGAAGATGAGGTACTTGTTCGAATTCGGCTCGATGATGAGCTTGTCAGTATCCATCACGAGGATATTGGACATATTGTCCCCAGTGATTGTAAACGTCGCTGTGATTGTGTTCTTCTTGAAGCTGTAGATGTATAGCGACTCCTGGATGAATGAGTCTATCCTTATCTTTCTCTTGAGATCAGAGAGCGAGATGAGGTAATCTGTCCCCTCTATCTGCTTCGGCTGCTCAACGAATGGCACTGGGGGCGCTTCGTCAGGACCTTGGTCCTGACCGGGTCCGACATCCTGACCTGGCCCCACGCCATCAGACTGGCCAGGCCCGACGCCATCAGACTGACCAGGCCCGATATCGGTGAAATTCGTGAGTTCCACCATAATGATGTCATGGACCGTCGTATCGTTCGCGGCTACTGTGAGGTTGTTCACGTACGTCATGTAGCCACTCCTGATGGCGTAGATGCGCTGCACGCCCTGAGGAGCTGAGAGGTTGTAGAAACCGCTCGCGGAAGAGAGCGCGGTGTAGCCGGCAATCTCCACAATCGTGTTCTCCAGGCGCATACCTGACTCTGTGCTCACGTTACCTATGACCAGGCCGAGAGGCGGCAGCTGTCCTTGGCCTGCAGGGCAGTCATCGTTGGGGTCTGTGAAGTAATAGTATCTGGTCTGCGACTGGTTCTGCAGCATTGGTAGGAGCAACTGGTAGTTGATGACCTCTCCGTTGAACCCTTGCGTGAAATTCGTGAGCAAGGCTCCGAAGAACAGCCTGCCATTGGCATCCTTGAGCGCGACCATCGCGAACGTCTGCGGCTGCCCGGCCTCATCGAGCTTGTATGTGTACGTCCCTGGAGCAGTAAGGGTGAGGCCGCCGAACTGCACCGTGATGTTGTTCGAGAATGTCGCCGTCGCTGATGTGAG
>DAGG01000032.1 GCA_002498125.1 Candidatus Woesearchaeota archaeon UBA525 | reverse complement strand
CGCTTCTGCACTGAGTACTTGAACGTGTTGCGCATGCCGGTGTTCTGGTACGCGATGATGTTCGTCTTCCTGAGCTTTTTCAGGCTCATGGTGACGCTGCCGATACTGATTTCCAGTGCCTCGGCGATCTCGCGGCTTGTGAACCACTTGCCGGCGTGAGCCACAAGGTAGTCGTAGACTTCTTGCTGCCCCATTGGTATTATCCCAGGTACTGCATTCCTAGCAGGACATTATAAATCTTCCGGAATCTGGGCAGAACTTCCTTTTTTCCGCCTAGATGAAGATTAAGATGCCACCGACGACAACTAGGAGGAACCCGACGCCTACGGCAATCCAGCCGTACTTCTCAGGCTCATTCAGCTGCCCGAAGTAGCGGTTGGCCTGGTCAGTCCACTCCTGGAGCTGGGCCGAGATGTCACTCACTTCGGCATCCCCCCGACGACTCCCAGCGCACGTGACTGCTCGCTCCAGCACTTCGTGCACTGCCACTTCTCATACTGGGTATTGCCTGATGTCATCACTCCCTTCTTATGCATCTCTGAATTACATTTCGTACACTGCATCATCGTCACCTTCAGACAATCTCCCAATTCAGAGGTTTTTAAAGATTAGCATAAGAGACTAGCACACCGGGTTAGCAGGGAGTGAGCGGTTCTGCGCGAGCCAGGGGCTTTGTGCAGACGAACGGGTTCACCTCTGATCCTACAACCCCAATGATATCGACGCGCGTGTTCGAGGCGGTCGTCGCAGGGATGTCTATCTGGAGCGGCTGCCCCTTGGCGAGCTGCGAATTCTTGATGTTCAGCGTGTTCTCGAAGTTCGCTATCAGGACGTTCACCTTCACTCCCTGGAGCGGTACGCTGTCGCCGGAATTGCGCATGTTGAGGTAGATGGAGTCCTCCTTGCTGCAGAAGTTGATCACATCGACTTTGATGTTATTGCACTCGCCACCGCCGATGCTCGCGCCAGCGGTCCAGTTCATTATCATGCCGCCGAGCGCGACAGCGAATGCCATGAGGAGCACTGTCGCGATGAGCGGTGACATCCCTCTACGGCTCCCACCTACCATAGATATTATCCTCTCTCTGGGTATTTATAAATATTACTAGATGCTGTCACACAATCAGCCGTAGACGTAACGGCCGCCGTAGCCATACTGGTATCCACCATAGCCACCATAAGCGCTGCCAGTGTAACCATACCCTCTGTACCCGCCGTTGCGGATGTCCCACGGCGTGTACATAGAACCATAGGTTTTGTAGCCGTACGGACGGTAGCCGTTGAAGTTCTGGAAGTACCCGTACCCGCCGTGCACCATGACCTCTCCCCACGGGCCATTGTAGTACCTTGCTTCAAGCCCGTACTGGTTACCTGGGTAGACCGGGCCGGGGAAGCTGAACGCCTGTGCGCCGCCGACAGCGATGAAGAATGCTAAGACTGCTGCAATCAGGAGTACGATGCGCTTCATGATAGAGGAGAACGAGGGGAACTTTAAATGCTTTACCCGTCACTTCCACAACGCGAGCATCTGCTCCTCGATATGGTGCAGTTTCCCCGGGATGATGATGCAGTGCGGCGGCGGGCCGAACTCCCGCTGTTTGAGGAGCGCTACAGGAGCAGCGACGATCATCTGGTCAGGGCAGCCGATACGCGCGCACCCGACAGCCAAGGCGTCATCACTGATGATGCCGTGCTTGCGCACATTTTCCGCTCTTTGCAGGTGGTCGAGACCTTCAGCTACGGACATGAACTTGCCCTCATCGGCCTTGATGTCAAGGAGGCAGAGTGTGTGCAGTCTGCGGTCATGGTTCTCCTTGATGCCGTCGAGGAAGCTTGTTGGTTCGAAGCGAGCGGACGTTGGCGTCCGTTGCTCCAGGGAAGCTTCGCTTCCCTCGGATCCTGGCTGCCAGTAAGGGATGCTGACGGTCCTGCCGAAGCGGTAGAGTTCGAGGCCGACGCTGCCGATGGCGTTCATGATGCTCGTGTTATGGATCACGTGCACGTCAATCCCGAGCTCGCGCGCGCGGAGGAAGAGGTCAGTATGGGTTGTCGCGCCGAACACGTCGCCAATCACGAGGATTACGACGTCTGAGCCCTGCGCTTGGCGCAGGACCTTATCGATGTCTAATTCGACAGCAGCACGGTTGAGCCGGATAATGGTGCAGCCGAGCTGCTCTTCGAGGCGTTCGTGGTCGCACTGGAGGAGCGACGTGTAGCTCTCAATGTAGACATGCTGCGCCATCTCTACTGTTTCCTTGCCGCGCAGCGTGATATCAAGGCCATCGCACAGGCCGAGTCCTATGAGTGTCAGCATTGGAGCGAGAGGGCTCTGCTGACTTAAAAAACCATCCGTCGCGTCCGCTAACACTCGCACCGGTCGAAGTTGAGCGCGCACTGTGCGAGCGTGCCGCTGCACACAGAGGTCCTGTTGTCCTTCATGCACGTATGCGTCCTCGTGGTGCAGCCTTTCTGGAACACGAGCATGTCGGGTCCACAGAAGCACGTCTTGAACTTGGTTAGGCAATCGGACATCGTGCCTGCGCAGAGCGTGAGTTCGTCGCGCTCGTTCACGCAGGTGTTCTGCGTGGAGACGCAGGCAGCTCTGCGCCCGCAGCCGCAAGCGTCGTACTTCGCACGGCAGTCTGTCAGGTTCCCTGTGCAGATGACGAAGCTGCCGTAGCTGTTCATGCACAAATGGCTGATGTCGCTGCACGAGCCTTGGCTGCCCCAGATGTTCGGCGGTGGAGGGACTCGTTCGGTGGGGCAGGAGCAGCCGGTGGAGCGATCAACACATTCGAGATCGCTGCCGATGCACACGTACTGCTTGACGCGCACAGGCGGCAGCACGTATGTCGACGTCGAAGTGTAGTTCCTACCAGGGGTGAGAATCGGCGTCTCGTTCTGCGGATGCTGGCGTAGCTGGTAGCAGTAGGCCACGTCATTGGGGCATGTGCGCGGGTCAAACCGTATCTTTCCGATATGTATAAGCACATCGTTCTGCACGTCCAGTGGCCTGATTATCTTTTGCTGCGATCCCTGGAGCACCTTCGGTACCTTGGTGTAATTGATGGTCACATTGTATGTGGCGGGATTGTGTCTGCTCAGATTAATTGTGGGAGCTGATGCGTTGCGTAGGATTGTAAAGATGTCCTGGTTGACGTAGAACCGCGTGAACGAGTTCACGAACGTCGGTCCGTGCGTGTCTGACACAGAGATGTCATTCCAGCCAGCCTCGGTAGTGATGGAGAGGGTTGACAAGAGTATCAAGGATATCAAGAATAGCAGCGCTGCAGTGAACGCTGGACTCTTGGCTATGCGCATGCTCGTCAGTCCCACGATGCGGTCTCGGATAGGAGCATATAAAAATGCACCGCAGCGCATAAATAGCTGCGCCGTGAGCGCGCGGGTGGAATGATGGATGTCCTTAGTCTCGAGCACAGCGTGCGCACAGCACACTATTTCCCTGCGTATCTGCACTTATTCACGGGCCCGATGAAGAGTGGCAAGACTGAAGGGATGATATACCATCTGGACAGGTCGAGCTACTCGCACCTGAGCAGGTTCCAGCTCTTCAAGCCGTGCAACGATGACCGCAGCGATGCGAACCTCGTCTTCTCCCGCAAGTACGGTACAGTGCCGTGCCAACCTATAGATCCTGCGCATCCAGAGGATATCCTCTCCTACATCGGAAAGGACGTCACACTCATCGGCATCGATGAGGCGCAATTCTTCGCGCCTAGCTTGAGCGATGTCGTCACTGCGCTGCGTAGGTCCCGCAGGCACGTGCTGTGTGCTTTCTTGGACACCGATTTCCGCGGCGAGCCGTTCCCCGCGGCGCAGCGTCTCCTGTTCTCGTACCCTGATAGGATAGAGCACCTCACTGCTGTCTGCGAAGCGCAGCCATGCGAGTACGATGCAACCATGACCCAACGGCTCGTGGACGGCCAGCCGGCACACTACGATGATCCCATTGAGCTTATAGAGAAGGCTGGCCGTAAAGAAGTGTACGAGGCCCGCTGCATCTTCCACCACGTCGTGGACAGGAGTCCGCGCTAGCGCGTGACGCTATAGCTCTCGACCGTCTCCTTGAGGCGCTTCGCGTCGGCATCATTCTCGAAGTGGTCGCGGATCGGCTGCAGTAGCTCGTTCACGTAGCGCGCGACAGCGTTCTTGAGGTCCATCGGGTGCACCTTGCCAGCGACGAACGCCTCCTCAAGCTCCTGGTAGCCTGCGAACGTCAGATCGCCGCCGAACTTCTCTGGTCGCGAGATGGTGAGTGCATCGTACCTCTCGAAGATGATGTGCTTGCAGTACTCGAGGATCGGGTTCTCCTTCGCCTCGCCTGCCGGGCAGTACGCCTTCTTGATCTTTCGTTCGACATCCTCTGCTGAGTCTGTCGCGAAGATCGCGCTGTCAGGTATGCTCTTGCTCATCTTCATCGCAGTGGCGCGCTCGACTGGATCGCTGATGCCCTTCGGCGGCTCGAGCAGTCCGAGCAGCATGTGATGCGAGACGACAATCGGTTTGCGGTGGCCGAGCTTCGGCGCTATCTCGCGCGCGAGTACGTTCACCTTGCGCTGATCCATTCCGAGCTGGCAGATGTCGATGCCCATGTAGAATATGTCCGCCGCCTGCATGCAGGGGTAGAGTATCTGCGCAGCGCTGAGACCCTCTTCATCAGAGCGGCCCATGATCTGCGAGCAGCGCTTTATGCGGTCCACGCTGTTCATCATCGCGACCTTCAGCACGAGTTGCCAGTAGTTTGGATCCTTGACGAGATCGCTGGCCCATATGAACTCGACGTGGTCGAGCTTCATCCCGCAGGCTTTCCATACCTCGATGAAGTACTTGCCTGTTGTCTGGATCTTCTCGAGATCTCCGCCCAGTTTGTTATTCGCCTGCGCGTGCCAATCTGCCACGAACATCTTGACGTGGCATCCAGCGTCGATCAGCTTGTTCATGTTGATCGCGACGAGGACTGACTGCGCGATATGGATTCTTCCTGAAGGCTCGAAGCCGTTATACGCGACCGGGTGCGGCTTGTCTTGCAGGAGCTGCAGCAGGTCCTCTCTCGTGAGTACCTCTTCGCCAATCGATGCGATGAGCTGTGCCTTCTTCTCGGTATCCATATCCTCTGCACATAGGTAGGGCTATATAAAGATGACGCGGTATTGTTTATCGTCGAGAAACTGGAAAAATAAGGATGCCGCCCGGACTTGCCGGGACGGCGGTGTAGGCGCCTTCGCGCCTATGCGAATTCCCATCCACCACTTAGGCATCCCTTGCCCCTGGCGAGCAGAGGGTAAGTGCGTATTTATAGCGCTTTCGGCAGATTTGTAGGATTCTTCTCCGAAAGCGCATTAACTGAGGATTATTTTTGCGCTTGCTGCAAAATAATTGTTTATCTGGCGCAACAATTCCTTGATGATAAATCCTTAATATAAATAGAACAGCGTCGGCAGGAGCAAGCAGCCCATTGCCTGAGCGCGGGCGGTCTTCAGCGCCGCAGGCAGAAGACCGACGGTGGTGCTCGTCGCGAGCACGACGAGTCCGAGCCCTCCAGCTCGGAGCATGACGAGCAGGGCCACGAACGCGATTACGGCGATGCACGTCTGCCGGTACGGCAGCCTCGGGAGCAGCCATGCGGCGCTCCTGCCCAGGCGCAGCGTGAGCAGCGTGGCCACGCCTGTAGCGATGAGTGAGACAGACACGAGCACCAGCGTCATCGTCCCATCTATTTGGCTCAACATAACAATCACCGCCATCGCACCGTTGCGCGCCTTTTCTATGCCGAGGTAGGCGGCGAGCGACAGCGTGAATCCCGCACTGCCCAATGCGCCAAGCAGGATGAGGAATCCATGGTCGCCGAGCTTCGCGCCTTGCGAGCTCGCTGAGGCGGCTGCGCTCGCGCTGATGCCTGGCAGCAGCGCGGTGAGGATCCCTGCGACGATGCCGCACGCCCCGCCAAGAATGGTCTTCGCTGCATCGAGTTGCGTATAACACTCATCACGCTGTGGCGGCATCGCCTGGTTCTCGTTGATGCTGTAGAGCAGCGTGGCGATGCCGAACATGCCTGAGAGGAGCGGCAAGAGCGGGTCCTTTAGCGGCAGGCGCAGGACGATGAGGCCGAAAGTGCCGCTCAGCATGAAGACGAGCAGCGCCCACATCCTCTTCCTGTCCTTCACTACGGTGAACGCGACGATCGCGAGTAGCACCCAGAAGAGGAATGGCCTAGCATAGGTGTATAGTGCGGTGATCAGCCACTGCAGCGGCAGGAACAGCACTGCGGCCGTCACGCTGCCGATGATGCCACCGACGACGCAGAGCTTCACCGCCATCAGGCCGTTGCCGCGCAGCAGGTAGCGGTGCCCCGGCAGCACTCCAAGAGCCTTATCGTCATCGGGCGCGCCGAGGAAGATACTCGGTATGGTGTCGATGAATGTATGAGTGATGGCCATCGCCATGATGAGCGCGCAGATTGCGTACAACGGCGCATGGAGCGCAATCGCGGGGGCGAGCGAGAGCAGTATCGCGCTGACGAGATTGATATGTACGCCAGGCGTGAGGCCCGTGATGATCCCTGCGATGATGCCGAGGATGATGCCTGCGAGGATGATCGGCAGATATTCTAGCATCTTCGCACTCTCGTCGCTGTCAGCTGCGGCTTCCCGTTGTAAGATGATCTCTTGCCTTGCACTACGACGCAGGTGTCCTTCGGCAGGCTGATGTTCGCGTCGAACAGGACGACTTCGATGACCTGCGGCTGGGAGATTGAGATGGTGGTGATATTGCCCCGTTGCTGTGTGCTGATGACCTCCCCTCGCAGGCGCAGCGGCGCTCCGTCAGGAGAGGCTTCCGCATCGGGGATACTGTTCTCAGGGAGCTCGAGGAACACCATGGCGAAGAGCAGGCCAACCATGCCGACACCTGACGTGGAGAGTGCCACCGCGATGAGCCAATTGTCGTGCATAGGGGAGGAATCCCTACCTGTATTAACTGCCATACCGTCCCATTCCCGGACATCCTCCTTGACCGTCCGAAACGGCAAAATAATGGAGTTATAAGCCCGGAAATTATAGGATAACGTTTTTAAATGGCCCCTGGCTTACGATGTCATATGGGGAGTGAGTTCACCTTCAAAACGACCAAAGACATCTCTGTCTCAGATGCAATCATAGGCCAGGTCATAGGTCAGGAGGAGGCTGTCGAGGTCATCAAGAAGGCGAGCAAGCAACGCCGCCACGTCCTGCTCATCGGCGAGCCCGGAACAGGGAAATCCATGCTCGGCTTGGCGCTCGCCGAGCTCCTTCCGAAGGAGAAGCTCGTGGACACTCTCTCGTTCCCGAACCCGAACGACGAGAACCAGCCGCTCATCCGCACAGTCAAGGCCGGCGAGGGGCGCAAGATAGTCATGAACGCCAAGATGGCAGGCGAGAGCATCTTCCGCAATCAAGGCCTCATCATGCTCATACTCGCGATCATCGCGATGATTGTCCCCTGGTGGGTGTTCCGCAGCTACACCGCCGACTACGGCGCCACTGTCGGCGCAGTGATGTTCGTGGCGTTCTTCATCGGCGGCATGATATTCCTCGCCATGGCGATTATCTTCATGAACCTCGGGAAGAAGATGAGCAGCCCGCGCGTCGCCGCGCCGAAGATCATCGTGGACAACTATGGCAACAAGTCGGCGTCGTTCTTCGATGCGACAGGAGCGCACGCCGGAGCGCTCCTCGGCGACGTGCTCCACGACCCGTTCCAGAGCGGCGGCCTTGGCACGCCGGCGCATGACCGCGTCGTCGCCGGGATGATCCACAAGGCACACATGGGTGTGCTCTTCATCGACGAGGTAGCGACGCTGCAGCCGCACACGCAGCAGGAGCTGCTCACCGCGCTACAAGAGGGCAAGTTCGCTATCACAGGACAGTCAGAGCGCTCCGCGGGAGCGATGGTACGCACCGAAGCGGTGCCGTGCAACTTCATCCTCGTCGCAGCGGGCAACCTCGAGACTGTTCAGAATCTCCACCCTGCGCTGCGCTCGCGCATCCGCGGCTACGGCTATGAGATCTACATGAAGGAGACCATGCCTGATACCAAGGAGAATAGGATGAAGATCGCGAAGTTCGTGGCGCAGGAAGTCGTCAAGGACACGCGCATCCCGCACTTCAGCCGCGAGGCAGTTGAGTACATCGTGAACGAGGCGAAGCGTCGTGCGAGCCGCAAGGGACACCTGACGCTGCGTTTCCGCGAGCTCGGCGGTCTTATCCGCGCGGCAGGAGATTTCGCTATCGAGCAGAACGCGAAGATCGTCAAGCCGGAGCATATCGTCGCTGCTCGCGTGCTGGCACGGCCGCTCGAGCAGCAGATAGCGGACCAGTTCATCGAACGCAAGAAGGAGTACAATGTTATTATCACTAAGGGCAAGATCGTCGGTCGCGTGAACGGTCTCGCTGTCATGGGTAGCGGCAGCACGTTCTCAGGCATCATCTTGCCGATCGAGGCCCAGGTAACGCCAGGTGGGAAGGCGCCCGAGATTATCGCGACAGGCAAGCTCGGCGATATCGCTAAGGAAGCGGTCAAGAACGTGAGCGCCATCATCAAGAAGTACTTCGGCGAGGATATCAAGGAGAAGTATGACATTTACGTGCAGTTCCTTCAGACCTATGAGGGTGTGGAGGGTGACAGCGCATCCATCGCAGTCGCAATAACTATCATCTCGTCGCTCGCTGACGCGCCAATCAAGCAGAACTACGCAGTGACCGGCAGCCTGTCGGTGCGCGGCGATGTCCTCCCTGTCGGTGGCGTGGGCGCAAAGGTCGAGGCCGCTATAGAGGCCGGCATAGAGAACGTCATCGTGCCTGAGAGCAATCTCAATGATATCGTGATCGATAGCGGCCAGCTCAAGAAAGTCAAGATCATCCCTGTCAGGCATATCACAGATGTCATCAGTGAGATGATTGACTGGAAAGGTAAGGAGAAGACGCTCAAGCGGTTCAAGGGGAAGAACGGTTCTGCTGCGCCGCACCTCGGACGCTAGCTACTTCCACGTCACTTCGACATCATCAGTCCGCTCATAAGGCTTTATGGTCGCGTTCTCCACTGTGGTCTGGATGTTGCCGCGTTCGTGCATGATCTTGCCAGTCCATGCGATCATGGCGGCATTGTCCACGAGGAACTGGTTAGGCGGGCAGTAGAATTTCGCTCCCCGTGCCTCGCACATGATACTGCACATCTCCTGCAGCCGCTTGTTGCAGCCGACGCCGCCGCCGAGCACGAGTTCCTTCTTGCCGACGTGTGCGAGCGCGCGCTCAGCGACCTCCACAAGCATCGCGAAGACGTGCTCCTGCACGCTATAGCAGAGGTGCTCAGTCCTGAACTCCTTTGTCTTGATTTTATGCAGGAGGTTCGTCTGTAGGCCAGCGAACGCGACATCCATGCCCTTGACGCTGTACGGTAGTGAGATGAGGTTCCGCATCTCCTCATCGGTCGCTAGGAGCGCGAGTTTCTCCACCTTCGGCCCTCCGGGGAACCCGAGATCCAAATCGCGTGCGAAGGTGTCGAGGAGGTTGCCGATGCCGACGTCGAGCGTCTCGCCGAAGATGCGGTACTTGCCCTCATCGTATGCGATGATCTGCGTGTTCGCGCCGCTGCAGTAGAGGAGAACAGGGTCTTTGGCCTCTGTCGTGAGCGCCGTTACCTCAAGGTGCGCGATGCAGTGGTTCACGCCGACGAGCGGCACGCCCAGCTCGAGCGCGAGCGATTTCGCCGCAGCTGCGCCGATGCGCAACGTGTGACCGATACCTGGCGCGTCGCTGTAGGCGATGAGCTCCACATCCCTGAGCGCGATGCCTGCCTGATTAAGGGCCTTGCGCAGGGTCGGGAGGTATGCCTCCTCGTGGTGCATCGCGACCTTGGCAGGGATCATGCCGCCGTGCGCGGTCGTGAACGAGTCTGTGATGTTCGCGAGCACCTCGCGGTCGCGCAGCACAGCGATGCCGAACGTGTGGGCCGTGCTCTCTATCCCGAGGACTATCATCATCTCCAGAGGGCCCGAATCGTTTATAAAGTTCGCCCTGTTGCTTCTCTTATGTTCATCCCCGAACTCAGTATCGCTGATAGGTTCTCTCCAGAGGAGCAGGGGCGCATCAGGAAAGCGCTCGGCTTCGCTGCCGAGGCGCACAAGACTCAGCTACGCAAGGGCGGCGCTCCTTACATTACGCACCCCGCTGCTGTCGCAGGGCTGCTCATGCATGAGTTCAATGCAGATGCAGACACTGTTCTCGCCGGCCTGCTTCACGACACAGTCGAGGATACTGACGTGACGCTCGAGGATGTCGAGCGCGAGTTCGGTCCGCAGGTGCGGTTCCTCGTCGATGGCGCCACTGATCACGGCGAGGGTGATGGCAACCCGCAGGTGCGTGACAAGCTGGAGCGGGCGAAGCACTCCAAGGAGAAGGCGCTTCGCTACGCTGCTCAAGATGAGCGCGTACTGCTCGTGAAAATAGCGGACCGGTGGGATAACCTGAAGACCGTCCACGTGCATACGCCGCGCGGACAGATTGGCTACTCGACCTCCAGTAAGGAGTTCCACATAAAGGAGGCGCGCAGGCTCGGCTTCGCGCGCCAGGCAGAGGCGATGGATGCGCTCTGCGACGCCACGATAGCGAAATGGGCGGCGTACGGCGGTATGCCTTAGATTCTCGCTGTTCTCTGAACATTTATAAACTCCCGGCGGCTCCACTAGCCTATGGACGAGAATGACCTCGCAGCTAAGGCGCACGAGAACACGTTCCACAAGAGTGTGGAGAAGACTGACCTGCCTGAGATACACGGCTATGACTTCGAGCAGCCGTTCGATATCGGGAAGTTCCTCGCCGCCTACGCGACCACCGGTCACCAAGCGAGCCACCTTGCCCAGGCCATCGATCTCATCAAGGAGATGCGTCGCGAGAAGGAGATCACCATCTACCTCGGTTACACGAGCAATATGGTCAGCTCAGGCTTGCGCGATATCTTCCGCTACCTCGCAAAGCACAAACTCGTAGACGTCATCGTGACGACCGGTGGCGGAATCGAGGAGGATATCATCAAGGCGAAGTCTCCATTCTACTTGAGCAGCTTTGAGGCTGACGGCGCGACGCTGCGCGAGCAAGGCCTGAATCGCATCGGTAATGTGCTCGTGCCGAATTCGCATTATATCAGCTTCGAATCATGGATCCAACCAATCCTGCGTTCCATGATGGAGGAGCAGCGCACCGGTAGGATCATCACGCCCAGCGAGTTCATCGATAGGCTCGGCAAGGAGGTCGACCACGAGTCGAGCATCTATTATTGGTGCCACAAGAATGGCATCCCCGTCTTCTGCCCTGCGCTCATCGACGGCAGCATCGGCGACATGGTCTACTTCTTCCATCACAAGAACCAGGACTTCGCCATCGACATGGTGCGTGACATCCAGAAGCTCAACGATATCACGATGTCCTCGAAGAAGACCGGCCTCATCATCCTCGGCTCTGGCATAGTCAAGCATCACATCCTGAACTCGAACATGATGCGCAACGGCGCAGATTACGCTGTCTACATCAACAACGCGGCGGAGTTCGATGGATCGGACGCCGGAGCGCGTCCTGATGAGGCCGTGAGTTGGGGCAAGATCCTTCCCGATGCGAAGAGCGTCAAGGTCTTCGGTGATGCGACCATACTCTTCCCGCTCGTGGTGGCGGGAGCGTTCAGTCCCCTCCGATAGTGACACAACCCTTTTAAACTCCTTCTCGTCAGAAGACGGCATGGGTGGTCGTCGGGATTTCCGCACTTCTGTTTGGAAACCGCAGCAGCGAAGCTGCTCCGAGATGCAAGTCCAAGATATGCACTACGCGTGCTGCGGCGCACCTGCTCAAGATATGTCTCAGTGCGTCACTGTCAAGGCCCGCTTCGCAGACCTTGTCGCCGCACCTCGGCATTGTGCCAAGGCAGCACTTTCCATGAAGTCTAGAGTGTCTGTCTCTCTTAAAGCCCAGGCTGCGATGGAGTACCTCCTTGTCATGGCATTCGTATTCGTCATTCTCACAGGCATCCTCCTTGTCGCCTACCTGCAGTCATCGTCTTTCCAGACAGACGTCTCAGCGGCCCAGATACAGAAAGTCGGCAACCAGATAGTCGATGCCGCCAATACCGTTTACTACGCAGGACCTCCAACGAAGAAAACGATCAAACTCTACTTCCCCGATGGCATACAGTCGATTTCGTTCAACAACCAGACACTGCTCTTCACGATGCAGGGGAGCAAGGGGCCGTACGAGTACGCGGTGTTCGCATCCACGAACATGACTGGACAATTGCGCACGAACGCGGGGCTGCACACTATCTCAGCGGTCGCCAAGCCCGGCTTCGTGAACCTCACGGAGGGATGATGCGCGGGCAGATAGTCATCGAGTTTCTCAGCTTCGTCGCGATAGCCATCATCGTCGCCATGCTCTACCTTGGCGTGAGCGGCCATCTCCTGCGGGACACGAGCGAGCAGCAGCGTCTCGCTGCGCTCAACGATATCGGATTTCGCGTGCAGGATGAGGTCATACTCGCGACATCTGTCGCCGACGGTTACTCTCGCAGGTTCACTATCCCTGATAGCGCAGACCGCTTCCCGTATGAAATCACGAATGACGTTGACACTGTGACTCTGACAAGTGCCGGGGTGGCGATATCCTATTTGATCCCCGATGTATCGGGTACGTTCCAGAAGGGTATGAACACCATAGTGAAGGATGGCACAATCGAGGTGAACCCATGACCCGTAGGGCACAGGTGTGGTCTGCTGATTTCACCTTCTCGCTCATCATCTTCTCCGCTGCGACGCTGATAGCATTCACCATCATTGTCAATACGCTCGATGATCGCGAGTACGACGAGGTCCGTGCACAGGCTGTGAATGCCGCCGCGCTCCTGGCTAGAGAAGGGTATCCTGTCCATTGGCAGGCAGCGGATGTGCTGCGGGCAGGGATAGTAAGCGATGACCGCCTGAGCCTTCGCAAGGCGACCGCCTTGGCTGAGGTCGAGGAGATTAGGTTCCGACAGGCACTGCGTATAACTGACAGGGCGTACATCTATTTCACGAACTCCTCTAACACCACAATCCCTGTCTTTGGTCGGTGCGGTATCGGGGATCTTGTAGTATCGACCACGCCGCGCAACATCAGTCTGCCGGCCGTTGGTATCAGTTCCGGGCCGAATCCAATCATCGATGCTGCGAATGTCACGCTCGCACTTGCCGGCGCAGCGCTCGGCAACCTGAGCGCGCAAGACGTGATTATCATCGAAGGCCCGATTGCACCCGACCTATCAGGGAAGAGGACCACATTCCTCCTTCATGACGCGGCCAGACGCGGCATCACAATTGTCATTATTGGGGATCCTGGGCTGCCGGTACTCGGCATAGAGGTCAATGCGACAGATGCGAGCTCACTTGAGGTGCAGGGCGCTTCAGGTGGACCGCTCCTCCTATCTAGTGATGAGGTGCTGGAACTCGGCGCGCTTGTTACAATCCCGACGATAGAGCAGCCGACTGACGTGATTGGTTTCACGAGCGTCGCGCTCACCGACGAGGGCAAGATAGCGTATGCCACGTGGATATACGGCGATGCCCGCGTATGGTACCTAGCGACCGTTGAAGGGCAGCACCAGGACGGCAGGGACCTTACGCTCACGCTCGGCAATGCGACGCGGCAGATGGTCACAGTGGCTTGGCCTGAATGCGGCGCTGTGCAGACTCCTGATGCCGATCAGGTGACGGTCCAGCGGAGGACGATTGCGCATCACGATGGGCTCCTCCAGCTCAATGTGCTCACATGGAGGTCACGATGAGACGCGCAGTGGTATTCTCCATCGACGCACTACTCGCAGCGCTCCTCCTCATCGCAGGCCTTCTGCTCATCGTAGGCATATCCGATCACAGTTCTGATACCTCGCAGATGGCAAGCGCCGGACAGGATGTCATGATCGCGCTCGAGACCATCACGGTCGCTGAGATGAACGATCCTTGGATCATCGCGATGATTGCTGACGGGAATATCACTGACCAGGACATCACTGCCCTTGAGCAGATAGGGCGTTTCTGGGCGTTAGGCGAAACTGCGCACGCGCAGCGGCTCGCAGAGACGCTGCTCAAGGAAGAGTATCCTATGTACGGGCTGCGCCTCTCGATGGAGGGGACGTCGATCTATGAGCGGCCTTCGACGTTCGAGGAGAAGGATATATCTGCGGCCACGCGAATGGTTAGCGGTGTCGCTGAAGGCAAGGCCATCACCGGATCGTCCGCGGTTGCGTACCTGCGCAGGATAAAGGACAAGCGCACGAGCTCATTCACCACGTTCGGAGGTTTCGTCGGGCAAGGCAACATCACAGTTCAGTTCCTGGACCTGCCTGCAGACGCGAACATCACAGGCATCACGTTGGATCTCGCCACCGGAGCACCGTTCACGGTCCGCTTCAACGGAGTGCAGTGCGACGGCACACTCACCCCTCCTGACTATAACGGGTCTCCTGGAAGCTGGGACCTCAGCGTCTGCAACGGTTCGTTGCAGACTGGTGTGGTGAACAATATTTCGATACTATTCACCGGCAAGATGAACGAGTCCTATGTCGCAGGCGGATTCCTGCGTGTCAAGTACAAGACAAGCACGCTCACGTCTTCGCTCAACGAATCGTTCGCCCAGTACCATTTCCCAGGTATCGCAGGCATAGTGAACCTTTACGACGCGTTCTACATCCCCGGCACTCTCGTGAATATGACTATCTACCTCCACTATAACACGAGCAACTCGACATATCTCCAGATAGGGGAGAAACGCGTGTGGGAGGACGCAGCGAACGGCACCGAACGCTTTATCACACTCAATGACAGCTACCTACGCGATCCCGCGCTCGGCAAGCTCGACTACGATTTCCTCAGCGGCAAGACCGTCCCTATCAGGATGGCAGGCTTCTCACCGACAACGGTGACGCTCTCGAGCCGCAATGCGGATGTGGTGATTATCACCGATTTCAGCGGCAGCATGAAGAAGGCAGTCTCTGACTGGGACCAGGGAAATCTCGGGGGTGATTGCGAGAGCGCGTACACTGACAATGATGTCAGGCGAACGCTGCTCGCCCAGTGTGTCGACAAGGAACTCGTCGATACTGTGCTGAACTGGACCGGCAACCGCGTCTGGCCAGTCTTCCTGCATAAGGATGAGGTGAAGTGGTACAATAACCCCTCCGATAAGAACGCCGTCAGTGGTTACATCGATAGCTACAATAACGGTGATGGTAAGACCTGTATCGCATGCGCTATCAACCAGGCCTATGATATCCTTGACACGCTCAGCAACAGCAGCCGCAAGAAATTCATCGTGCTCATGACTGATGGCAGTCCCACGCATTGCGCAGCGGGCAGTTGCCTGAGCACGAGTGCTGCATATGGCGCGATGCAATGCGCAGGTATGTGTGATGTTGCGGGCCAGAGCTGCGGCGACCTTGTGGCTGCATGCACTGAATGCACTGCGAACACAGGTGGTAGGGAGAACGCGCTGTTCTCTGCACAGCGCGCACGCGATGACCTCAACGTGACGATATTCACCGTCGGGTTCGGGCCTGTCGATGACTGTGCGTACGGTGAAGACACGCTCCAGCAGATAGCGCTCATCGGGAATGGCACTTACCAGCACAGCAGGGACAGCGCACAGCTTCGTCTCATCTATGAGAACATCTCGCAGGAGATACTCGCGAAGACGACGCTCGAGGCGCAGGTCGCCGTCATCCAGGGCGGGGAGAGTAGGTCCCGTCTCTATGAGGATTCCTATATCAACATCACCTATGATCTCGCGACACAGTATCTGCCGAAGCAGAACGCCATCAGCCTTACGCTTCAGACGCCGCAGGCATGTAACCCCGTCGTACCGCTCTATGCCGAGCAGCAGCTCGTGGAAGCGAAAGCGATATCTTACTCAGGCACGCATTGGTCAGACTACTTGTCGGTGAACGGCGTGGAGGCGTACAATCTCTCGAATTTCTTAGTCCCTTACACGTACCTAGGTGATCCGAGCGTCATACAGCCCTCGATAAGTCTCTTCACGGCGGGTGACAATCAGTTCAGGATGGAGACTGGAGACAGTCCTGTGAACCGCACCGGCTGCTACCAAAACAATTCCGTCATATACACGGTTGTGGTGAACCTCTCCACAGAACGTTCCATTGTCGTGCCCGGATCCGAAGGATGCAGGTGGACTGTGCAGTTCGAGGATGATACGTTCGAGAGCATCGTCATCCCTGCGGCGTATGTGGGAACTAATGAATGCAACTACACCGCGGCCTCGATAATATACGATAGCGAGGACGCGTACCAGTTAGGTGCGCACGCAATCTTCAACAGGCTTGATTTCCGCAAGGACGGGAAGCTCTTCGTTAACCTGCAGGATGAGGATCTTGAGGTCATCGTGACGACCATCTCAAAAGTCCCCTACTTGTGGGGGCCGAGCATGGTTACTCTCGAGGTGATCAGATGAGAGGACGTCGTGGTGTGATGTACACGCTCGTGACCATCGTGCTGCTCGTGGCACTCGCCAACATCTTCTTCACGCAGACGCGCTATGACGGTCATGATAGGCAGACGGCTGTCGAGGAACGCGTGCGATCCATCGACGGTTTCATCAAAGGACTGGAGAGGGACAGCCAACGCGCATCCTATATCGCAGGATTCCGCGCATTCATCGCGATGGAACAGCACATCACGAGCACCGGTGAGCCTATCGCTGATGTCGATGCTGTCTTCAAGCAGATATTCATCAACGGGACCTACTCCAACACCTCCTATTTCATCATGGAGAACTCAAGCTTCAACGAGTACCTCGCACGTGTCCAGTACGAGGCCGGGCAGCAAGGTATAGCGTTCAACGCGACCATCTCCAATGTGACTCTCTGGCAATCTGATCCGTGGAACGTGCAAGTCGATTACACGCTCGCCGCCAATGTGACTGATAACCGCGGGACTGCGAGCTGGATCATAGAGCGACGCTTCACCGGTAGCATTCCTGTAGCTGACCTGCGCGATCCGCTTTTCACCTCCCGCACCTATGGTCGCATCCAGCGTGTCATCAAGCCTACAAACGTCAGCGGTTTTGTTGACGATGCAGGGAATAAGAATGACACGACGGAACTGATGCTGCACTTCAATAACTCCTATTATGCAGCAGCCGGCCGTGGGCCGAGCATGCTCATGCGTTTCGCCGGCAACCTCTCGGACAGCGAGTTCGGCATAGAATCGCTCGTGGACGCTGACGAGTTCGCAGCGCAGAGCCTGCCGGTGAACAGCACTGCTTCTGTCGTGGACTACCGCTACTTCAGCGGCGTCAAGGCCACTGCGTGCGGCATACAGAATCTGCCGTCGCGTATCAAGCTTGCAGAATCAGACCTCGAAGTCTACGAAGTGCGTTCTGGCGCTCAACAGCAGCTGACTTACGGTGCGTGCCCATGAGCGGGAAAGGAGAGGTGATGAATAGGACGCGCGGCATCGTGCTGCATAAGCATCCTGCGTGGGCAATCACACGCATAGAGCAGGCGCTCGGTCTCATGTTCCGTAAGCCGCATGATGAATGCCTCGTGCTGCTCTTCATGCCGCAGCGCAAAGAGGTGCCACACATGTGGTTTGTCTTCGCGCCCATAGATATCCTGGTGCTCGATGGTGGTGGAAAGGTGGTCGCGTTGAAGGAGCGGTTGCTTCCCTGGCGCACGTGGAATCCGCGCGTAGCAGCGTCGGCGATCGTGGAGCTGCCTGCCGGCACCATCGCTCGCACAAGCACCCGTATCGGTGATGCTGTGGCGCTGCCCCAGCCTGTGCGCAGCGCGTTCTGGCGATGGCACCATCATCTACTGTTCTGGACTGTGCAGATAGGCCTCTCGCTCGCGCTCGCCGCGATCATCATCCTGCTCGTCACCATTCTGGAATGAATACGTCAATCTTATATATGCGGCTCCCGACGAGAAACACATGGCCAGTATAGAGACGGGCGTTGACAAGCTCGTGAAGATCATCGCGAAGGAGAAGAAGATAGAGCTCGGTGAGGCTGCAAAGCAGCTCAATGTCGAGCCGGCGGTGGTCCAGGAGTGGGCTGAGTTCCTCGAGCAGGAAGGCCTTGTCGGCGTGCAGTACTCGCTATCGAAGACATTCCTCATAGAGAAACGCCTCACTAAGACAGAGGTTGAGAAGAAGAGCAAGGAGTACGACAGCAAGAAAGAGGCGTTCACGCGACGCGTCGACGCTACACTCAAGCAGCTCGAGAGCGAGACTGCTGATTTCGAGAGCATCAAGACGCAGTACTACTCGCTCAAGGACCAGATCGGCGATGAGATTGATCAGGTCAAAGATGAGATCGAGCAGCTGCGTCATTACGAGGAACTGAAGAAATCCATCGATCAGGATATCCTCAAGCAGAAGGTGGACTACCAGAAGACGCTTGATGAGGTGCACCAGCGAGTACTCGTCGAGGAGAAACGGTACTCTAAACTCATCGATGAGATCGGCGAGGAGACGAAGAAGCTGAAAGCCGAGGCCGGTGAGTTCAGCGATGTCAAGCGCGAGGAGGATGAGCTGACCAAGCGCATCGATGCGTTGCAGGACATAGTGAAGTCGGTGAAGTCACGTCTCTCAGGTCAGGCTGACGCAGTGAAGGTGCATGAGGAACGCCTCGTGCGGCTACGCGACTTCGCTGAGACACTCGAGAACGATATCAAGGAGCGCAAGGTGAAGGAGATCGAGCCGCTCCTGAAGGTCAGCAGGGACCAGGAAGGCCGCATCATGCGCATCCAGGATGAGATTGTCGCGAAGGTCAAGCAGCGTCGCAGCGAGCTGCAGGAGGTTCAGGACCAGTCGGAGGAGATAGCCAAACGTTTCCAGACGTTCTTCGAGCGCCGCGCCAAGACAGAGAGCACCATCAAGGAGCTCGAGAAGGCGAAGGCGGAGATGAAGGAGGAGCTCAACGACCTCATCAGGAAAGCGAAAGCGTTCGACCTCGCGGCGAAGGGGGCGGACACGAACGCCCACATCAAGGACCTCGAGGGCAAGTTCAAGGACTTCGACAAGAAGAAGGGAGCGTTCGCCACGCAACTCGAGAACCTGAAGTCTATCATCATGGGAAAGGACGACAATGCCGCGAAAGCCAAGTCAGATGTGAAGCCCAAGACTCAGAAGTCTAAACCGGTGAGATCTCCCGCTAAGAAACCCGTGAAGAAACCCGCGCCGAAGAAGACGGTGAAGAAATCCGCCAAGAAAACCGTCAAGAAAAAGAAGAGATAGATAGTTCTATAGGAGTTCTAAGGACTTTGCATCTTCCATATTGTCGCTGCCTTGGCGTAACTCTGAAGCCCGGCGACAAGATGAGCAAAGCGAATCTTGACAGTGACGGGCTGAAACCATGAATGAGTGCATCCGCCGCAGCGTAGGGGAAAACCAATGAAAAAAGTTATCGCGGCCTGATCTCGAGCTTGTCGCCGAGAGGACTCGTGTACTTATGCTTGAGCGTGCCGTCCTCCTCGCGCCAGTAGTCCACGAGACGGAACTCCCTATCCCCTGCGAGGACGTACCAGAGGAGCGGCTGTTCGTGCGTCACTCCCCTGCGGTCTGTGAACGTCGGCCCTCCGATGGCCTTCTCTATCTGCGCGCCCACCTCGAAGTACCACTGCTCGTGATTTGCGAAGCTGTTCTCACCATATTCAGTCACGAAAATCGGCAAGCTGCTTGCCATGTCACGGTACCGCTTCGCGTTATCAACAGAGTTCTCCGCATAGAGGTGTACGCCGAGGATGTCGATGTATCTGCCCATGCCTGCCGCGAGTGCGGCACGCGTCTGTTCCACACCGCGGTCCAAGCCATAGAACCCCGTGCTGACGAGCTTGATCGGCGGGAGGTTACTTTTCGCGCGCTCTGTGTTCTCAGCATCGATGAGCGCGCGTCCAGGCTTGATGATGTCCCGCACATAGGAGACCGGATCCATGTCGTTCATGTTCACCGGCTCGTTCAGGAGCTGGATGTACTCGACCTGTGGGTAAGCGGCCATGGTCTTGCGCAAGCGCTCCATCGTGACTGCCGGGTCGACGCGCTCGGCATCAGTCCCATTGATTGTGTACATGACCTTTATGCCGCGTTGCTGGAGCTCGAGCATCATCGGGTCCATACGCATCTCCTCAACTGTGCCGTAGACGTTGTTCGCTACTCCGACACGCACCCAACGGGGCTGGAGCCTGTCGAGCACGAGCGCTGCCTCGTCTGCGCAGCCCTGCCCGCAATTGTGGATACCGGTCGCGAAATCTTTCGGCCCAGGACCGTACTCGCTCACCGGTCCGGGAAGCGTGGCTTCGATCGAAGCAGGGACACTAGGCTTTTTCACGGGCCTGATTCTCGCGTCCACAGATGTCGCTGCCAGTATCGCTGTGAGTGCTATTGCCGTCATCCTCATGCTATCGCCTCATGTTCACTGTGATGCTGCCGTAGAGCTGGTCCTCAACACCACGGATTCCTGGCTGTGATCCTATCATCGCGTCGATGCCAAAACGCTCTGTGTCACGTTTGACTCCGACGAAGTATCCCATTGATTTCTCGTCGAAACGCCTGTTCGGTGATGTGTCCTGCCGAACTCCTGCAGTGTACTGACCGCTGCCGGTCCCGAGCGTCAAGCCAGTGCGCATCGTGCTCTGGTTCATGCCGACATCCTGGTCATAGAGACCGAACGCCGTGATCTTCCTCTCGCCAACAGGGAACGTCATGTCGAAAGCGCCTCCGCGCACTCCGCTGTTCAGCACACTGTCGAAAATTTCTGGGTGCGTGCCGTGCGTGTAAACGCCCAAGGCTGCGCCACCGCGGCCGATGTGCCATCGTCCCTGCAGCTTCACGCGGCTCTCATACTCCTCGTGGAACAGGTCGTGCTGGCGTAGCGATACGAGCGCGCTGCCGTCGAACTCCTTACCGTCATGCGTGAAATCAAGGTCGAGGCCCGTGAACCCTGCAGAATCGCCCAGGAAGTCGAGCTGCTCGCCGCTGGAGAGCGCGATGTCAAGCGCTTGCTCGCCGCGCTCATAACGCAGCCCTGCGCCGACCAGGTCCTGCGGCGAGCGCAGTCCGAGCATGCGATCGTAGAGTGTGTCATATCCTATCAACTGTTCGGGAAGCCACGATGGCCTGACGAAATCGATACCCCTGCGCTGGAGATCGGGTGTTGACTGCTTGCCGCCGAAGGCGCGCAGCCCCAGTGATGGCATCGCCTGCCAGCGCAGCTCGCCATAGGCGCGGATGTCGTCAGTGTACAGCGGGGTGTAGTCTGTCATGTCTCCCGTCTGCTCGACATTGATCGTCCCGCTGAGACGGCCATTGTAATCGAGGCTGAGCGCATGGGCATCGCCGCTCTTGATTGCCAAGGCGAGATTTCCGCGCTGCACTCCGGCGAACGCTTCCTCTGCCTGCAGCGGAAGGTCTGGCCTGTCAACGCCTGGCTTTGTGAAGCCGCCGAAAACACTGTACTTACCGAACTCAGTCTTACCGAGCACGTGCTGCACTGGCGCGTTCCCGAAAACGTCGCCGCTCCTATAGGTGAGCGTCAGCTCATTCTTTGGCGCAGGATTACCTGCTAGCGCTAGCGTAAGAAGTCCTATTGCCCATCCACCCATATTCCACCCTTCTCACCCTCTGCGGCGAATGGGCTCCGGCTTTTATCTTTGTCGGTACGATCAGTGCACAAAGCAGGATGATGTCCAGAATATGGTCAGAACATATTCACACTTGCGGGTCCTTGTTGAACCAGCCAGGGAATCTCGGCGCGAAGACAGCGAAGAGTGTGCCTGTGGCTGCGAGCAGGTAGTAGTTGTACCCGATCGCCATGCCGATAGCGGCTGCCATCCAGATGCCTGCTGCCGTCGTGAGACCGCGCACGTGGCCGCCATCATCCTTGAGGATGAGTCCTGCGCCGATGAAGCCGACACCTGTCAGGATGTTGCTCGCAATGCGCGAGGGAGAGTAAGGATCGACGCGTGCGCTGATGAGCGCGAAGATGCATGCGCCTGCGCAGATGAGCAGGTTCGTGCCGATGCCTGCGGGCTTGTGGCGCATCTCGCGCTCAATGCCGATGAGGCTACCGAAGAGCGCTGCGACAGCTACTGGCAGGATGAGCGTCAGCTCCGTCGGGTCGTAGTACGCCATGACTCTCCCGCAGTGAGCTGGATTTTTAAACACTTCTGCTCCGAGCGATTTTTAAGGAGTAAACCACTCCTCTCTTTCATGGGGTTGGTAGGGGTGTCGCTAGCGGCGATAGTCCGCGATGAGATGGTGAATCCTGCAGGAGGCATCGTCGATTTCCTGGATTGCACAGTACCTTATGTCGAAGAGGCAGTCATCCTCGACACCGGTTCTGCCGATGGCACAAGGGAAGCGCTTGAGGAAGCGCAGAGCCGTTATCCGCACTTGCGTGTGTTCGACCACGTCTTCAATGGATATGCGAGCAGCAGGAACATGAGCCTGAAGCATGTCAGGACTCCATATGCGCTTGTTCTCGATGCCGACGAACGGATCAGACCTGAAGGATACCTCCGTCTCGCTGAACTGATGGAGGGGCGGATGATGCAGTATGATCTCCGTTTCATCAACGTGACGCATCGGGCTTCGCTCTTCACTGGCAAGGTAAGGCCTATGGAAGGGAGAGGGTGGGGACATAATCCACGCCTCTTCCGCACAGACGGCAATCCGCGATTCGTGGATGAAGTCTGGGAGTTCCTGTTCCATGAAGGTATCGATTGCGACAGCTACCCCTCTTCTTTACGTATGGAGACAGACGTCTCCATATTTCACTATGTAGGCACGATGGCAGGGCGTGAGATGAAGGACAAATCTTGGTATTCTCATTTCCGTCCGGGGCAGGATTTCTCGCTCGTACCTTCTCCTTCGCAAATCGATGGATTCAACGAGTGGAAGCAGCCTCCTGCACACGAACCCTCCCTCCTCCGCCGCTTGCGCGATCTGCTCTATTGAGCTACGCTCGCCGGCTCGCGCGGGCGACAATAACCTTTAAATACTCCTCACTCGGAGGAGAGGTGAGAGGTGGGTGTTGGCAAAATCGCATTCTAAGGCTCGCAAGACCAAAGTCAAGTTGATGCCTGCTGCGCACATGCAGAAGGTTTCTGGCGGCGCTATCGCCACATATGAGTACATGTCCAAGGACATCCCCATCCGGATCACCATCCGAAAGGATCAGCAGGAGTTCGTCCCGACATATGAGGTGAGCATCGCTTCGATATCCAAGACTACGGAGTTCATCCTCGAGCGCATCCGCCTGGAACTCATCAAGCAGGTGAACCTCGGCATCATCGACATCATCGAGACGAAGAACACCGAGGCTGTGGAGCAGAAGTTCCAAGACACCATCAGGACGCTCGTCGCCAAGTACTTCCCTGATCAGGACGCGACGACGCAAGGGTTCTTGACATCGTACCTTATCGCCAAGGCGCTGGGCTTAGGCACGATTGAACTCCTCATGGACGACAGGAACCTGGAGGAGATCGTCATCAACCAGGCGACAGAGCCTGTGTGGGTATACCACAAGCAGCACGGATGGCTGCGAACCACCATCTACTTGCGTGATGAGGAGCAGATCCGCCACTACGCGAGCATCATCGGCCGCAAGGTAGGACGCCAGATCACAGTCCTCGAGCCGCTCCTGGACGCGTCGCTGAACAAGGGTGACCGTGTCAACGCCACGCTCTCGCCGATCAGCACGAACGGTAATACCATGACCATCCGCAAGTTCAGCCGTGACCCCTGGACCATCACACGGCTCATCAAGAGCGACACCATCTCGCCTGAGGCCGCCGCGTGGCTATGGATGGCCATCCACTACGAGATGAGTTGCATCATCGCTGGCGGAACCGCTTCAGGAAAGACCTCAGCCATGAACTGCTTCGCAAACTTCTTCCCTCCGAATCAACGCATCATCAGCATCGAGGACACGCGCGAGATACAGTTGCCGTCATTCCTCCATTGGGTGCCGATGAACACGCGCCTTCCGAATGCCGAAGGCAAAGGACAGGTGAGCATGGGAGACCTTCTCGTGAACTCCTTGCGTATGCGCCCTGATCGCATCATCGTCGGCGAAGTACGCCGTCGACAGGAGGCGGAGACGCTCTTCGAGGCGATCCATACAGGCCACTCGGTTTACGCGACGTTCCACGCGAACAACGCCGATGAGGCCATCGACCGCCTCACGAACCCGCCGATTGACGTGCCCCCCATCATGCTGCCGGCGATCTCTCTCATCATCGTGCAGTTCCGCAATAGGAGGACTGGCAATCGTCGTACATTCCAGATAGCGGAGATTACGCGCGATTCCAAGGCCAACGTGCTCCTGCAATACGATTCGAAGAAGGACGCGCTCGTCCGCAAGGGCAAGTCGCGCCAGTTTTTCGATAACCTCAAGCTCTATACAGGATACAGTGACGCGGAGATCCACAAGGAGATCAGGGAGAAGGAGGAGGTCATCAAGTACCTTGTCAAGCAGGATGTCATCGATGTGGATGCTGTCGGTATGATCATCGGGGAGTACTACACTGATAAGGCGAACCTGATGAAGTACGTGAAGGCGAACAAGCCCTTCAATCCTCCAAAGCCTGCGGTGAAGCCGCCAGAGCCTGTGGTAGTGCCTGACGTTCCCGTCCAGAAACCAACGCACCTCCCGCCGCAGACGCATCACAAGTGAGGGAATTTGGCTGTCATCTACAAACTCGTCGCACAGAAGCTCCCTGACCTGCGCCTCAAGCTCGCGCAGGCCCAGATTCAGGAGACTCCTGAGTACTATGTTCAGAAGACCTTCTTCATCAGCGCATTCCTCGCGCTAGGGCTCACGATCATCCTGTTCTCCTTCACGAAGAACCCTGCGATGCTGCTGGCGTTCCCCATCCTCTACGGCATGTCCTTCTTCTACTTCCTCCACCGGGCCGACGCCGCTATCTCGCGTATCCAGAAGGAGATTAGCAAGGAGGTCGTGTTCGCCGGCCGCTTCCTCATCATCGAGATAGAGTCTGGCGTACCCATGTACACGGCGTTCCAGAACATGGGGCGCAACTACGAGACCATCGGCCGCTACTTCAGCGAGGTCATTCAGCGTGTCGACCTCGGCACTTCGATGGAGGAGGCGCTTAACGAAGCAGTCCAGCTTGCGCCATCGAATGACCTGCGTCGTGTTTTCTGGCAGATCCTCAACTCGCTCAAGACTGGCAGCGAGGTCGGTCCTGCGCTCAACAACGTCGTCGACCAGATAGTGCGCGAGCAGCAAATCCTGGTTAGTGAGTACGGCCGCAAGCTCAACCCGATGGCTATGTTCTACATGATGGCGGCCATCATCGTCCCATCACTCGGCACAATCATGCTCCTCGTGCTCGCAACATTCATCGGTATAGAGATGGGCCTGCTCCTCTTCGGTCTCATCCTTGGCGCGAACATCCTCGTCCAGTTCGTGTTCCTCCTCATGATCAAATCACAGCGACCGCCGGTGGACATATGAGCAAGAACACCAAGCACGGAGCGCACCACCTTCCTCCCCTGCCGAAGCATCAGTCGTCAGGACACCCGGTGCCCGCGAAACCCGAAACTAAGCACGCCGCCGTCAAGGCTGCGGAACCTGCCGAGCATAAGCCTAAGGAAGCGGGAAAGGGGCTTGGAGCTTTCTTCAAGCGGAAGCCCGTTGCTGAAAATCCTGTCATCGTGCCCAAAAAGCAGGTGCGCAAGAGATTGCATCGCAAGTCCTTGGAGGAGTATCTGGAGAAGGCAGGCTATGAGACTGACGCTGAACGGCTGAAGACGCGTATCCGGAACGCCACTCTCATCCTATTCGGCATAGCGACTGCCTCGCTCATTGTCTTCGGGATATACCAAGGCGCCACGTTCCTCAACATCCTCATCTTCTTGGCCGGTCTGTGGGCGGTGGTATACCCCGCGACACTCCTCCTCATCTGGGCGGTGATATACTTCTTCCTTGATTACAGGATATACAAACGCACGAAGGAACTCGAGGAGGTCCTGCCTGACTTCCTGCAGCTAGCGAGCTCCAACATCGCGGCCGGTATGCCCATCGACCGGGCGTTGTGGTACGCCATCAGGCCGAACTTCGGCATCCTCGCCAAGGAAATGGAGGAGGTCGCGAAGTCCACGATGGCTGGTGAGGACCTGGAGGCAAGCCTCATACGGTTCACGAAGCGGTACGACAGCACTGTCCTCAAGCGCAGCATCAACATCCTCGTCGAAGGATTGCAGGCGGGTGGCGAGATGGCGGATCTCCTGAACAAGATTGCGCTCAACATTGATGAGATGAAAATCATGAAGAAAGAGATGGCGGCGAGCGTGACCACCTATGCCATCTTCATCATGTTCGCTTCTGTCGCCATCGCGCCGATACTCTTCGCTCTTGCAACAGAGCTCCTCACTATTATCATCAAGATCACAGGGTCGCTCGATCTCTCGTCCACTTCTTCCATGCTTACGCTCAGCGCGCCTGACCCGCGCGCTGTAGAGAACTTTAGGATGTTCAGCATCGCGATGATCATCGTGTCCACGATATTCAGCGCGAGCATCGTAAGCGTCATCAGGCGCGGCAATATCATGGAGGGGATCAAGTCCATCCCGGTATACACCCTCGTGGCTCTCACCATCTACTTCGTCGCGCAGAGCGCGCTCCACTCCATGATGGGCGGGATTATCTAGAGATGTTGTATTGACTAGAGAAGGTTCTTGACCGGAAGGAATGCCTGCAGATCCGGATACTGTTCCATCTCCTCAGGGAGTATCCATTTTAGTTCAGAGTGGTCTCCTGGATTGAGCGTAGTATCGTGGTCTTTGGTTTTGATGAGGAACGGAATGATAATCCATCTCGCTTCCTCGTCAGTGTGAGCGTATGGCTCGCCACGATTCGTTATCTCTCCACGCATGCCTGTTTCTTCGCGGAGCTCTCTGAGAATGAGCTCTTCAATTGGCTCTTTCGTGTCCAAGAATCCGGAGATGATCTCCCACTGACCGGGTGCGGAGGCTTTCGTAGCCGCGCGTTTCGCGATGAGAATCTTGCCGTCATGAACAACAAGCGCTGATGCGATCGCGAAAGTCTGCATATCAGGCTCTCATATAAGATATGGATTAAATAATTGCTGGAAGAGAAAGGACTGTAGGCCACAGGGTGGGATGGGGCACTGGATGAACCTGGCTGGATGGGGTTACCAGGATGTTCTCCTCTGGCCTACAGCCTTGTAACGCGGGTTGCCTCGCATTACTGTGCGTCTTGACTCCCGTCGAGCCTAGGGCTCTGGCGAGTATCCGGGTGTTCTGGGTCGTAGATGTTGCCTTTGCGTTCCGGCTCTGGATTGATGCCGGGTCGCTGCTTATTCTTCCCAGTGATCGCGCTGTTCATGATATCATCAGGACCGCGTGTTGAGCCTGCGCCACCGCGTGGGGCTGCGCCTGATGCGCGCTTGTCGCGGGTGTTCTGTTTAGGTCCGCCTGTGAGTGTATCGTTCACTTTCTCGTCCATGGTCTTCACCCCCGAAGGGGAAAAGAAGAGCCTATCGGCCCTCGAATTGTCCTTGGTCGTCACGGTTCTCCTGTGAGCTCCTCTCACCTCTCTCCCCGCTTCTTTCGCTGTTTTTCTTGCGATCCTCTTCGCTCAGATTGCGACCCTTATCTTTGTCATTCTCTGCCATTATCTCACCTCCATGAGTGTAAAATTAGCCTTAGAGCCAGTCGTCGTCTCTGCCTGTCCCGCCTGTGTTGCGGTTGGTGCGCGTGTTGCGTTCACTGCTCTTCTTCGTAGTCTTTCCTTTCGCCATAGTTTCTCACCTCACTCAAGATCTGTCATCCTGCCCCTGCGGTACATCTCCTTAGGGACTTCGATGAATGATTCGCTGCGCATGATGCGCCGTTGGCGTGTCACTTCGCGAGAACGCTCGGGCGTGAACCGCACGACGTGCGGATCCTCGCTCTCTGTGCGCAGCTCTGCGATGCGTGCTGCGCGGTTTGATCTACTGCTGACTATGCGTCGTTCCATAACCATCCTCCTCCACATGGAGCTAAGTCTCCCTTGCTCCTCTCAAATGTCGTCCAGGCGCGTATAATAATTGTCCTTGCTTTATCTGAAAATCTTCGACGGCAGATGTTTGGCGAACCGCAAATTTGCAGGCTTCCCACGACGGCAGACCCTATTTAAAAAGGAAAGAAGCCGCAAAAATGAGATTGTGTGATTTCAGGGGAGGCGCTGCGGCGCGGTCCTGCATTCGTATAACGGTTTCTGAGGTCTTTTGCACCGCGGCTTTCTGCTTGTGGTTTCCTGTGCTGCGGCGAATCCACTCTCGGTTTGTTTCGGCCCGTCACTGTCGAGTTCGCTTTCGCTCACTCGTCGCCGGGCCTCAGGTCTACGCCAAGGCACCGAGGATTCGCATTGAGGCGAATCCTGGTGCAGGGAAAGCTTTGCTTTCCCTCGCAGCACTAGCGATTAGGGTGCGGACGGATATGTAGAAGAACAAGACTAAGAAACTGTGAGAAAAAGATCCTTACTCGATGTCCATGAAGACGTCGTCCTTCCATTCCTGCGTGACGATGCACGGCAGCAGGTCGGTGATGTGTGTCTTCTTCATGAGGTGCCTGTCGATGAAGTCCTGCATGTGGTTCTGGTCGCGGAAGTAGCCAATCGCCATGATGCTGTAGTGGCCGGTGATGCGGTAGATGGTGACGAGTTCGTTGCACGACGGGAATTCCATGAGGACTTTCCTGATGTCCTGCTCCTCGATTTTCATGAGAAAGAGCACTTTGAACGGCTTGCCGAATTTTGACGGGTCCAGGCGTGTGCGGTAATCCTTGATGTACCCTTCCTTCTCGAGCTGCTCGATGCGGTACCTGACCGCGTTTTCTGTCAAAGCGACCTCGCGCGAGATCTCAGCTATCGAGATTTTGGGGTTTGTGGTGAGTAGTTGAACGATGCGTTTGCCTTTCTTATCCATTGCGACCATAGATTTGGGTGATTCGCACATAGGTTTTATAGTTTCCGATTCCGCAAAAATTTTTTAGGAAAATACAAAGCCTCGTCGATGAAGTTACGGCTATCAGGAGTGTCTCTTTTTGCGGAAAACGCAAAATAGAGGTTGTTTTGTTGCGTATTCTATCCTGCGTCCCGACGGCGCGTAATTCCTTCCCGCCGAGAAATCCACGAAAGCTTTATAAACGCAAGATACCGGACTCTGACATATCATATCACCCGGATGGTGAGGTGGAATCTCATGAGAAAAGGACAAGCAGCAATGGAGTTCTTGATGACATACGGCTGGGCAATCCTGGTCGTACTCGCAGCGATCGGTGCGCTCGCGTACTTCGGCGTCCTGTCGCCAGACAGGTTCCTGCCGGACAAGTGCACGGCGAACCCGCCTTTCAGCTGCACCCAGTACAAGGTGCTCGGCGGCACAACGACGACTGTGAACTTGACTATCAGCAACAACGCAGGCAGTGACCTGCAGAACGTCATCGTAGGTTTCACCTGCAATGACGGAGCGATCCCAGGCACGCTCGTTGCTGTTACTGGCAACACGTCAGGCGTTCTGAACGGCAACCAGGGAACCTGGAGCTTCACCTGTGGAACTACGGGCGCAGCGAACGTTGGCCAGCGCTTCAAGGGCAACTACACTATCACCTACATCAAGGCCGGTGAGACTGTAGACCACAAGAGTGGCGGTACACTGCAGGTGCGTGCAGAGTAAGACATACTTTTTTTTCTCCTTTTCCTTACAATTTTTCGGTGACCTATGAGACGTGGCCAAGCAGCGATGGAGTTTCTTCTCACTTATGCCTGGGCCATCATGGGAGTCCTCGTGGTCATGGGTGCGCTCTTCTACTTCACAGGGTTCTACGCCAAGATGTTCCCTTCAGCGTGCAATATGGAAGCGCCCTATGTCTGCACAGAGTTCAAAGTGAGCTCTGACGGAACTGTGAAGCTCGCGATACAGAACGCCGCAGGATGGGACCAGGAGAATGTTAACATCACAATCCAGTGCAATCGCGACCCGGCACAGCAGCGCAGCTACGTGACGCCGCTCGTGCGCACGGTAGAGAAGATCAACGGCAGTTTCGTCCAGTTCAACTGCCCGCTCCTTGGTGCCCGCTTCAAGGCAGACATTGCTGTCAACTACAAGGGCGCGGGAGAAACCGTCTCGCATATCTCCAGCGGTGAGCTGGTGACCGCTGTAGAGAGTTAGGTTTTCTATCAGGAGAATTGTTCTATCAATAGGCACTATCATTTTCACCTTTGGTCGCGGTCCTCCTCAGGTCTTTCGCCCTAAGTGTGCAACTAGGTTCGAGATGTATCTAGAGCAGTCTAAGATGTATCTAGAGCAGTGTATCTAGCACAGTCATCGATCTAGAGCAGTCATCGGTGGTTTAGTATTGCTCCGTTGTTACTTTCTCTTGCCCAGTCCGATTCCCTGGCGGTAAGAATAGTTAGGTGGGGTCGGAGAGGTAACTATGGTATTAGAATAAGATAGAAAAAGGAAAAGAATCCTTAAGACGCTGCTGGCCAAGCCGCGAGAGTGTCCCAGCGGTTCTCATCTGCAGCACATGTGCCTGCAGGGACATTGGCTGTCAAGAGGTCGTTGAGCGTTGTCCCTGTCTTAATCATGCTCTTGCTCGTCCAGTAGGACTCCAAGATGTCCTTGCATGTCTCTGGGCTTATCTGGCGGGCGCAGCAGCTGCTCACGAGGTGGAAGCAGTACACGCGCTCCTCGCAGACGCCGACACCGGCGAGCAAGGAGTCGTCATAGTTCTTCTCATTATCATTGTTGAGATCTATGTACTGCCCTTCTAGTAGCACGTTCTTCGAGCCATAGGTACAAAGACTGGCTAAGCTAGCAGGACTGCAGCCGTTGTTGCTGGCTTCGACGCACTTGTCCTTGCACGCCTGGTCGACCTTGTTGCGCAGCTCGCGTGACTTCTGTTCTTGCTGGACGTCGGAGAGCTCCTTCTGCTTCTCCGCGATCTGGCTCTGGAAGAGCTTCAGCATCACGAGCGCCACTGCGAGGATGATGAAGAGCGCGACGAAGATCTCGATCGGTTTCTCTGTTCCTTTACGGTTTCTCATTTGCCCACCTGCCTCCTCTGGATTGTCATTTTCTTGACCGGTCCTGCCTTCGGGACGGGTGCGTGGCCCATGGGGAACTTCACCTGGGCCTCCCGCTCGAGGAACTCGTCGAACCGCTTGAGGAAAAGGAATGTGAAGAATATCACTATGAGGCTGAGGTAGAGGTAGCTATCGATGATATCGATGCCAGCGAACGTCTGCAGGAGCAGCATGATGACCGCTGCTGTGAAGAGGATCGTTCCGAGGAATATCTGCGTCAGGGTGTTCACGAGCGTCACGTGCTCGTGGCTGTGGCGGTAATTGTAGCACTGGTAGGCGACAGTGAGGCCTATCGCAACGGTGAAGGCGAAGAGCAGCGCCGTCTCCATGGTCAGGGCTGGCGCGAGGATGAGGTAGGTGTCGAGCGCCACCACGAAGATGATGAGCAGGATGACGGTAGTGAGAAGACGTTGCTTATGACGGTGGTGCAGTGCCATAGTACCTCCTCAATCCCCTCCGACTGAGGCTTTATAAATTTTCCGTCGAGGGCGTCATGCCTATCACCACGGGAGAACGGTGAACGCTATGATATGAGCATGATTCCGCTCTCGCAGCGGAGCGTCAGCACCCGCGGTCCGGTCGTATTCTCGAAATCGACATCCTCGCGCACACCGCATGCGTACTCTTGCGATTGCAGAGTGCGGCAGAGGTTCGCCTGCTTGACCCGGCTGAAGATGAGGCTCTTGTTGAGAAGTGACGTGTCGCTGACATAGATGGTCTTGTTCATCTCGGAAGTGCCCAGACCGCACGCCTCCCAGGTATCAAGCACGCTCTTGGCGAACCTGTCGCTCGTAATCTCCTCGAAACGATCATCAGGTTCTGGCTTGAAGAGGCTCTTGAGACCCTTGAACGTGCCTTGGGCATCCCAGCTGCCGATGAAACCGACCACCAGAGCGCCGACAATGAGCGCGATACCGATGTATATGATGACCTCGACCGTCTCCATGCATGCACTCCGCACTTTGGGGACTTATATAGTTTAGGATGCGCAGTACGCTACGCCTTCCCTGAGGACGCAGTCGCACTCTTGGATCTCAAGCTGCAGGCAACCATTGCGCGCGATGCAAGAGAACACCTGCGTGGCCTCATCGTTGCAGAACCGCTCGCCATTGGACCGCCCCTGGCACTCGACGACCCCCGCGCATGCCTGCACCGGCTGGATGAGAGGCCGCCACTGCGCAAGGGCTGAGATGATGATCGCTGCGCCGATGATGGCGAAGACTGTGTAGATGATGAGCGATGTCGTTCTCTCCATGAGGTCCCTGCCGTGAGGGGCGTATAAAAACTTTTGCGACGCAACCTTTTTAACGATGTCTTCTGCTGGAGGGTGTATGGGTGTGAGGCGACAGCTATCTCGAAAGGGCATGTACGACATCATCGTCGCGTTCTTCCTCGTGCTGACACTCGTGTTTGCTGTCGTGCTGTTCCTCTACCTGAACGCGAGCTCCGCGACCCTCTTCGGCAAGCTCCAGGAGAGTAGTGCAGGCCCTAGAGAGGCCGCGATAGTTAAGGACGCTCTCCTCGCCTGCCACAGGCTCGAGTACGTCGATGAACGGCTGCTCTCCGATCCTTGCCCTGCGGACACGATGCTGCGCGGGTACAGAATCACACAACACGAACTCAACGGCTGCGAAGCGAAGTCGTGGGAGCGGGGTCAGCATGACACTTACGACCAGGTGACTCCTTTCATCATCACTGTTGAGCAGGTATCGGGGCAGAGGTGCCTTGCCAGACTTGAGGTGTTCAGCGGCACATGATCGATAAGGTATTCTCCATGGTGGTGACCATTGTGGTTGTGCTGGCGCTTGGTGTCGTGCTCTTCGTGACGGTCTTCAGCGGTTTCTCCTCGACGCAGACGCTTGCTCGGCAGACGTATGAGCAGGAGTATGGCTCTTTGCTCATCGACTCGCTGTTCCTCAGCCATGAGAATCAGTCTGACCTCCCTTACGAAGCGCTCCTCGCCCTATCATTGCAGGAGGTGGAGACCGTGGTCACGGTACAGGGGCAGGATATCGATGTCGAGCAGGAGTTCAGCCAAGCGCTCGATGAGCTCCTGGGGCAAGGCAATTACTACTTCACTGTCGAGCCGCAGGTGAAAGGCGTGTCTGTCAGCTACATACTCGACGGCAGCCAGACTATGGCAGACAAGCGTCAGGCGGTCAATGCAGAGCTTCCTGACCTGGTGCAGGATCTCAGGGGCCTCTTCGGTGAGGAGGCCGCAGTGTACAGCCACGTCTACATTCTCCAAGGAGCAGGCACCACAGGATCATGCAACGACTTCACGTTCAATCGCGCAGACATCACCTGCGACAACATCCGCGGTGAGGATGTGTATGCTTTTCTCGAGTACAAAGGCTACGCTCCACCTGTTCCTGCTCCTTACCGTACGTACCGCGAGTGGATATACTCAGAGCACGCAGCGACAGTGAGCCACATGTTCGAGAGTGACTGGGCTTCGGCGTCGGCGTACGCCTCTTACAAGTACCAGGATAGTGGTGAGGAGAAACTGTTGACGAGCAAGCACGTCGTCGTGGTAGTCGCTGATGAGATGGCCTCGAACAGCAAAGCCGACGCTTGTCACGGTCTGCGCAAACCCATGGATACATACGTCTGTTTTCTGTGCGACGCGACATGTCCTACGAATAGATCGTTCAGGCTCGTGAACCAGACGAAGGAGATACTCGTCGATAACAACGATCTCTTTTTTGGCTTCCATTCGCTCCGCTGCGACTATAATTATGACAGTAGTGTGAATGACCAGATGCTCACCCGCTATACTTGCAGGTTTACTGATGCCGGATGCGGAGGCATCCTGGATCTCGAGGATCCGGAGAATTCCGGTAGAGAGAATCCCACTGCTGAGGAATGGGGTGTAGAGAGCTTCTGCCTTGAGAACGCGTGCGGCGGGTGCGTTCCTCCATCGCCGCCGACAGGGAAGTACTGCTATCACAGTAATTGCAACCAGTACATCATAAGCAATCTCACGTTACTGGCCGAGGCTACGGGTGGTCGGGCAGTGGACCTCTCTGACTTGCAGCAGCTCACTGATGAGGTCTTCCAGTACTTCGAAGGTCAGACGCATGCTTTCGATTTCACCATTGGCGTTCTCGATGAGACTAGGGATCGCTACGTGGTGGAACGCCGACTCACGCTCTCCAACGGCAAGAGGATCACGCTGCGGTTCTGGATATACGACGCTCCGCAAGATACATAAAGGCATATGCAGGTATGAGGACGGGGTCACTGATGTCGCATCGTAAAGGGGTCGTAGGGGAACTGCTCATCATCGTCGTGCTCATGGCTTCTGTGTTCCTCATCGTTACGACATTCACCAACGACCAAGATGTGCCGAGTGTCGCGAAGGAGTCGCTGGACGGCCTGCGCGATGTCCGTGCGCAGATGGGCAGGGCTATACTGGCCTGGTTGCAGGACGGGGTCACTGATGAGACGCTCATGTGCAACGGCCTTTATCCTGTCGATACTAGCAGCCTCACAAATACCCTGCGTCCTTACGTGGAGAGCGAACTGGAGACACTACTCCCAAGCGAAGGGGTACTGCAGATCAATCCTGGAGCGCTCCAGTCCTTGGACCTGGAGGATGCCGGCCTCACCATAACGCTCGCTGACGGTACCATCATCTACGAAGACGGCACCATCTATGCAGAGGATAATTTCGATAAGGAGTACTACTTCGGCGTCAGGTTGCCGCTCGCCATAAAGGTCATCGAGGACTGGGCCCGCTGCGATGCAGGGAATCTCTCCCGCAACCTGCACCTCGCCTTCGGTAAGGAATGCTTCTTTGGAAAGAAGGTCCCCGGTTATGGAGGCGGCAGCGGGAACGTGTGCCTGAAGCCGCTCTCTATCACGAAAGCAGACCGCGACTACATGCTCGCGAAAGCGCTTACTCCCGAGCACGTTTCACGTGGAGTGCGGGAGTCCATCACTGAGTTGAACAGTTACTTCGCAGGAGAGGCGTCATGCGTTGAGCCCCTACTCGAAGATGCGACAGGCATCACATGCTCTTTTGAGCTCGAGGACATGGTCTTCCACAATAAGATTGTCCCCTGGAGCTCAGAGGGGATAGTGAAAGAGCGCAGCCTCGACTACAATAGCTTCATCAAGGACGATGTTCACGTATACAACCTCGAGCCTGACATGATATCATACCCGTTCTGGGACGAGCAGCTCGGTTGCGAGGAAGAGGGTCGTGAGCCTGTGCAGCCATCAATCAATGTTCTTCCCTTCCCAGAGGAGGGCTACGGCAGCAAGCTCGTCAGCCTGGGGACTGACTTCGATGACCTCACCACAGGTCTGCGCAATTCAGGATTCGCCACTGCGAATCCTGTGCTCTATATCAACACGACACGTGGAGCGCAGTTTACACTCGTGGTGAAGTGCGAGGATTCGCGCGCCGCGATCCTCGGCCAGCCGCTCGAGTATACATTCCGCCTCCAGCACGGCATCAGGCAGCACTGTGGACCTGGTGAGATGAGCGGCGCACGGCATCGCTGTGGCGCCTGTTCACCTATGGTTGCAGTGGACGCGAGCAAATGTCTCAAGCCAAGCGATCCGGCGTCATGCGAGACGTACTGGTCACTCTGTAGCAAGAACGTGGTCTGGACACATCTGCGTGAGACGGGGGGGTCTGGAGATTATATGGCGGTCGTCGGTGCCGATGACGACTTGCGTGAGGAGATCAATGAGAGCTGCGGGACGGTATGGGGATTCGAGTCCCAGTACCCCAGACCACTGCAGGATCCCGAGAGTGAAGAACGTGCTTGTAGGTCTGCATACCAGAACGTGTGCTGCATGATGGAGGGGTACGAGGAGAAGTGCGCTGATCCGCACAACATCAACAACCCCGACTGTTTCTTCAACTACCAGGATGCAGTGAGTTTGTGCTACGCGCGTAGTGGTTGTGACGGCGATGAGTGTGAGATATACAAGTGCGACGAGAGCACTGACATGGAATGCCAGCTCAGAGGTTACAAGAATGAAGGAGATGGGTGCGGTACTGGCGGATGCTATACTTGTCAGAACACCCCGGGCGAGGAAGGACGTTCATGCCAGTTCGTCCAGGAGCCAAAGCCATGCTCCCCCGGGTTCGGGAATGATGGTTGCTCGACCTGGTTGTGTGACCCTACGACTACGACATGCAAGGGCACTACCATCCCTGAGAAAGATAACCAGGTCGGCGTCTGCAATCCTTACGGCGGGGTGCCGCGATGTCGAGAGTCGATATGCAAGAATGGAGGCTGCGTAACACAGGACGCCGGCGAAAGCTCTCCTTGCGGCCTTGTAGAGTACACCAATACCGAAGGGCGGGTGTGCGATCTCCCCGGTCAATGCACCGACGGATTCTGCCAGGCGCAAGGGACGAACAACTGCAGAGGCCCTCCGCGTAGCGAGTGCAACTTACCTTGTACGTTCTCAGAGCTGACCGGGTGTCTCTGCCCATGAGCCGCGGCATCACCTCAATCAATGTCATCCTCTTCCTGACCATACTCATTGCTGCGCTCATCCTATCGGTGTGGTACATCCAGTCAGTCAGGCCGACGCGCTACGTGATCGGCGCAGTCACTGAGGACATGCAAGAGCTGCGGCAGCACCTGGCCAACGCTTGCGGAGTGACCATCTACAATGCCACTTACAATCCTTCGAGCATCGGTTTCTTTGAGATGAATGCTTCGCATTTTTGCGTGCACACGGAAATCTTCGGGAGCTGCAAACCGTTACCGTGCAGTCAAGTCATCCCAACGAGGCTGGATATCGTGGATACGACGTTGCTGCGCATAGAGAACAACAGTTCAGCAATATCCCTCAGCCTGAGCAGTTGAACACAATACTGTCACCGCGCAAGACTGAGCAGGTGTAAGTCCTGGACCTGAAGAGCTCTTTCGTCTCGTTCGCAGTCAGGTCGATGACTGTCCCGGGCTCCGCCGTGCAGGATGGCCTGCAGCGCACCTCGCCTTCGTATGACGCGCATATCTTGTCGGTCTCGGCGTAAATCCTGCTGCCCGCGGTGAGCGTGATCGGCACTGAGAGCATTGTATCCTTAGGCGACTTGCACACGATATCTGCCTGTGCAGCGAGATGCGAGAGCCCGTCGAAGAGGAGTTGCTCGTTGTTTTCAGCCTCGTAGGAGATGAAGACTGATGTGATGATAACTACTGTCAGGATGATGACGATGACCCCGAAGTAAATCCAGATAGGTTCTTCCATCAGCTCACTTCGACAGTCCCTGCAGGGTTGTAGGTGATCCTGACTGCTTGCGGCGTGTCTGGTGCTCCTGTCGTGTTCAACTTGAATCCTTCGAGCAGTTCGCGGTCATTGAGGCTCGCGAGATCGGTGAAGCTAGGCGAGAACACAGCGAAACAGGTGGTCTGTTCAGCGACCACTCCTTGCGACTTACGCACGCACTCATTGGCAAGCGACAAGATAGTCCCCTCATCTGCCTCCACAACGTCGACCACGAGTTGCTTGTTCGCAGGGTCCTCTCTCCATCGTTCGTTGAGCGTCTCCTGCGCATTGCGCAGCGACTGCTGGCTGAACGCGACTATCGCGCCTCCAACGATGAGCGCGACGAAGAGCACGACGATGACCTGGATGGGGAGTTCCATGCTTGAGCCTGTCCAATCGGCGTTTATAAACGTTACGCGCTAGGAGCAGCTGAGGAGCAGTGCAGGCGTGCGCGTGAGCGTGCAGGAGAGCGACGTGGCGTTGTACTCCTGGTCTGCCACGACATCGCAGCAGCGCGCGCAGTAGAGCGCACGTCCTCTGCGGACGCAGATGGCATCGTCGGTCGTGTACGTGACGCTGTCCTCCGGCAGCGTGATATCGAAGGAGAGTGAGCCCTCCTCCTGCGTGCACAACTCTGAGCAGCGTCCCTTGAGCATCTCCACCTCATCTGCCACCATCTCCATAGGTGTCCTTTGCCGTTCGCGTGAGCCGAACACGATAATGATTACTACGAGGACTGCGATGATCCCGATGTAGAGTAGCGGTTTCTCCTCCATTCATCCCACCTGCAGGACCTGCTTGAAGAGTATCTCGACCACGAACAGGTAGCCGCCGAAGAGGAGTATCGTATAGATGATGAACCCGGTCATGTTCGACGCGATGGTCTGGAAGAGCTTGAACTTGTCGTTGCCCACATTGATTGTCGTCGAGAAGAAGGACATGACGAGGATGGTCTCCACCAGGAACAGGCCGACAATCACCTCGAGGAACACCGGCGGTATGACTTTCGAGACATCCACTAGGTTGAGCGACATGACTGTCGTGCCGAACGAGCTCGCGATGAGCGTGAGTTGCTCTTCGATGTAGACGAGTGACTTGACTATGGCGATGCTCATGATGACTGCGGCGGCCGCGAGCAGCGGTGCGAGCATGGTCGTGGTGATGTTGATGAGGCCGACGGTCTCGGCGAGCATGGTCTTTAGGTAGTCATCCAGCTTGTAGATGCCGATGGTCTGCTCGCGCACCATCTTCGCGACCTTCGAGCTGGACTCCTGGCTAATCTCGCCGAAGGAGAGTATCTGCAATAGGATCTGGTTCACCTTGCGCGACGGCAGGAGCTTTGGGAGGTCGTTCTGTGCTATCTGGTTCAGGCTCTGCTTTGAGGTGAGCAGCGTGTGCCTGATGCGTTTGAACGCGCGCACGACCGGGTGCTTCTCGAAGCCGAACTTCTCATAGTCATCGATAATCTCGTCGAGGATGTTCTCTGTGGCGATGTTGAGCGTCAGGTAGGTGCTGAACGACTGCAGGAGGTGCGGCAGGTCCTGCTCAATCTCGTATACCTCCTCCCACAGTTTCTTGTAGCGGTACGTATGGATTTCCGCGTAGATGTAGACTCCGGCTATGATGCCGAATGAGATGAGCCATCCCATGAATAGGCCGAAGATGCTCTCAGCCTCTGGCGTGCCGGCGGTGATGGTGCTGATGAACCATAATGTCGGGATGGCAAGCGCGACAGCCACTCCTGCGCAGGTCCATGCGAGCCATGCCGGCAGCGGCCGGTACTCCTGGGCGTCCTCGATGCGGATCGTGTCGACCTGGAGGCGTTTGGAGCCGAAACTCATCGCCATGAGGAGCGTTACCGTCGGGAAGAAGATAATGTAGATGAAGGCGAGGATGCTGGGCTTGGTGAAGTCGGGGAGGAAGATAGAGAGGAGCGGCAGGAGCATGAGGCTCATGATTGGGATGAGGATGCCGACGGTGATGAGTTTCTGCGCGTTCGTCGCGAGCTCTTCCGCATAACGCTTGCCGAGCGTGCTGTAATTGAGCAGCAGCGTCTCGACGGTCTCGGCGAGGATCTTGTCGCGGTCATTCGGCCCGCTGAGCGCGGCAGTCTGGAGGAGGCGCAGAGATTTCACGAAGACGGGATTCACTTCGTTCCATATCGGGATGTATGGCTCTATCGCGTCGCCTAACGTCATCTTCTGCTTGCGCGTGATGTCGTGCTTTATTCGCTTGAACTGCAACCGGAGTGTGCCGTGGAGGTGGTCTGACGTCTCGACGAACGCGTATTCGATGCTCGTGTCCATACTGATGAATGTCGTCATGCGCAGTATCGCACGCAGCATCTCCTCGTTGTACTCGCCGATCGCCCGGTTGTAGAACACGTGCGCGGGGTAGATGTAGATGACCACGGCAGCGACCACAGTCAGGAAGAATATCGCGTACGCGATGAACGGCAGGATGAGGTAGGCTATCCCTGCGAGGAGCGACCCGCCGAGCAGGATGAGCATCGTGGTCGCGATGATGTCGCGCGCGTCGTAGGAGAAGAGGACGAACTGCAGCTTCCTTTGCATGTTGCCGTTCGTCCAGCCTATCGGGATGGAGCGGCCGAGCTCGTAGATGTCCGTGAATCCCATTCAGGTGTCCTCGGTATCGGTGGTCTCCTGCTTCTGCTGGACCGAGGCCGCCTCGAGGATGCGCTGGAGCTGCTGGAGGTATGCCTCGCGGAACCTCTGCTCGTTCTCCAGTGATTTGATGGGATCCATCGTGTCCATGAGGCGTGTGAACAGGACATTGGCGTCAGCCACTATCGGCGCCTCGAGGAGATCCTCGCGTCCGCCCGCGAGCTTCACGAGCATGTCTTTCGCCCAACTGCGCATGACGATGTCGCGCAGGACATCATCGTAGTTCTTGTACCCTTGCGTGTTGCGCATGATCATCTGAATCATCACTGACTTGCCTTCGAGCAGTGCAGGCGTGGGCTCAAGCTGGTCGGTCGCGGGGTTGTAGACGAGCAGGTCCTGGAAGACTGGTTGGTCCTCCCATTCTTTGAGCACCTCAGTGACCTGGATGACGCGACGTTGGCGCCCCAGGCCTGAGGTGGTCTTGATGAGGTTCTGGATGATAATGATATCTGTGACCTTAAAGCTCCCCTTTGGCACGCCGAGGTCGTTCACGACACGGTCGTAGACACCGTAAGGTGTATCTGCGTGGATCGTGCCTGCGACGACGTTGCTCATTGCGCCGACGCGCATCGCCTCGTAGAGGACTGTTGCCTCCTTGGAGCGGACCTCGCCGACGATGAGCGCGCTGTCGCCGAGGCGCAAGCTCGTGCGCAGACCGATGTCGAACGGCATCTCGAGGCCTTCTTTGAGGAGCGCAGAGCGGACCTTGAGCGGAAGGATGTCATAACCGAGGCGCTTGTAGTCGAGCACAGGCAATTCCTCAGTATCCTCGATGGTGATGATGCGGTACTTGGGGAGTATCTCAAGCATGAGGCTGCCGAGCAGGCTTGTCTTGCCGCTGCCACGCGGGCCTGCGGTGAGGAATGACCTGCCGTGCGCGATGACGAGACCCATGAGGCCGGCGAACCAGCCATTGCATGCCTTCTTGGTCATGAAGAGCGGCAGCGTCCAGGGGTGCTCGCGGTGCTTGCGGATGCTGTACCCTGTCCCGAAGATGCTGAACGGGTTGATGATGGCGGCGACACGCGCGCGGTTGTTCCCGACGTGGATCTCGCCGTCGAGTTGCGGTTGCGCGCGGTTGAGCGGGCGGCCAGTGCTGAGCTTGAGGCGTGTCGCGAGGTAGTTCAGGAAGTCGTCGCTCGGGTAGATGTTGCTCGTGCACTCCTGGTGCTTCGCGTGCACGATGCGCATGCTCGTCTTGTACGCTGGCGGGTTGACGTTGATCTCCAGGACCTGGTCGTCGTTGAGGAGGTGCTCGAGTATGCCGAAGTTCTGGTACCAGCGCTTGATGTAGGCGTTCGTGGTCGTGCCGTCATCCTTGAAGCGCATCATGTCATCGTGGAGGTCGAAGAGGTCGGTGAATGTCACGTTCATCTCCGGGATCTTTAGGTTGTAGATGAAGCCGGTGCCGCTCAGACGCTTGTAGATCTGCACAACCGCGCCGGTCTTGAGCGTGTATTGGTCGATGAGCATGACATTATCGGGCAGGACTGCGAGGCGGACGTCGACGAAGAACGGTTCGATGGAGAGGAGCTTGAACTGCTTGTCGTACTCCTTGGTGAAGAGCTTGGATTTGAGGCGCAGGCGGTCAAACTCCCTGCGGCCGATGAGCTTTCGCACCTCGTCAGTCATGGTGGGCGAGGCCATCTCTATGTCTTCGCGGTCGCAGTCTATCTCGAGAACTTCATGCTCGCGTTCCATGCCTCACCCTTCCTCTTCCTTTTCGTCTAAGGGTTTATAAGGATTTCGAGGACGGGCACTCACGCAAATGTTTTTGAACAGATGCCGCCTCCTGGTGGCCATGGCAGATGCATTTGGATATGGTCACGGTTTCAAGAGAGGATTCAGAGATGTCTATGCGATAGCGACCTCTTTGCGCAAGAATAGGGAAGATGTCGGGTCGCTCGATTCCCGTATCGACAGTGCTTTGTTGTCCAGGGATAACTTCGGATGGGTAGCTGGAATCATGGTAGGTATGGCTCCGCTTACGGTGCTCGTTCACCAGTATGATGACAGGGGTGTGACTGCAGGGCTCCTCACTATCGGAGTCACGCAGGCAATCTCTGCAGGGTACGAAGCATATAGGCTGCTGAAGCCAAAGAACACTCAGGACTGATTTATTTCTCCAGCTGCATGAGTCTCTGCTCGATATCGATAAGCTTCTTCTGCAGGAACGCGTTCTGATCCTTGAACACCTGGACCTCCTCGCGGTAGACCTTGATGAGCTCTCGCAGCGTGTTCTTGATATCATCCATGTCCTGCGATGACGCTCCGCCGCCTGTGCCGCCGCTCTTGACGCCTTTATTGATATCCTGCAGCTGGCCGTAGATGTCGCCGAGGTTCTTCTGGAGCGTGCCGGTCACTGACTTGTGCACCTCCTCGAAGCTCGCCTTCGTGTCAGCGCGCAGGTCTGTCTGGAAGGTCTTCAGGAACTCGTAGAGAAAGGTGAGCTTCGCGCTCACGTCCTGGAACTGTTTGACCATCGCAGGCCCTCCACCGCCTCCTGAGCCGCCAGCGAGCTGCTGGTTGATGGTCTCTATCTGCGTGGCAAGGATACGCAGCTCTTCACGGAACTGTTGCTCAGGCTTCTGCTTGCTGCTGAAATCTAATGCCAATCCTCACCCTCTTCCGACTAGCACCCCGGAAATGCGTATTTAAAGCTTTGTCTTTACTGGAGAAGGAGAACGTTTATCCTCCGACGATGCGAGATGGCTCTTGCGACAGCACGCTGATGCAGAGAATAGAGAATGGCAGCTATATGAGACGCAGTGAGACGTCTTTTCAGAACTCTTCCTCGAAGTCGTCCTCTTCAGCACCCGGCTCCTCAGTCTCCTCTTCGAACGCTTTCTCGTACTTCTCGTTATCAGCGCCTTCGTCCAGCTCGTCTGTGGAGTCATAGCCCTCCATGAAGGCCTGCTCTTCGGGTGTGATCTCGTCGTTCTCCTCAAGGTCCTCGCGGGCGCCGTCACCGTACACGTCCGCTTCCTTCTCTTCCGGGTCGAAGAATTCTTCGTCTGCCATGGGCCCGGAACCGCACGGTCGGTTATTTAAAGATTTCGTGCGTAATCCCGAAACTAGCGCTTATCCTTTGCGGATAACTGTTGGACCATCTCTTCCACAGTGATGTCTTGAGGTCCCAAGAACTGGCTGATGAGCTGGCGCATGGACTTCCGGTCGTCGTCCCAATCGGCGAAGGCCTCAAGCCTCGCCGGATGTTCGCGGCGCATATCTTGCAACATGAGGCCTATCTCCTCCGCTACTGCCGCGTCATAGGCGATGACCTTCATCTCCTTCTCCACAGCTATGACTGTGGCCTTTCCCAGATGAAGGTTCTTCTTGGTATCTGTACGCACGTGGTAAGGGTTCTCGAGCTTGATTTGTGGGTCCAGGAGCATCGCCCTGCTCGCGAGCTTCAACGTATCCTCGCCGATGAATGATGCGCGTTGCAGGTAGACTTGGGCGAGCTGCTCGAGAAGCGACATATCGACAGGAACGGGGATGTGCATATGGCCGCCGGCATACGCTTTTGCGATGTTCGCCTCGATGCGCCGAGTCATATACCCGATACGCTCATCGAGTGCTGCAATCATCTCCTCAGGAGGCGCTATACGCACTTCACCCACACCCATGCCGTCTGGTGGTTTAGCGGGTGTTATAATTGTTTCTAGAGCAGCCTCTCCTTCTCGATGAAGAACTTGATGAGGTCGTCATGCCATACCTTCGGCACCGTCCCTGTCACGAGCGTGTGCAGCCAGTCCTTGAATTTCTGTGGGTACCCTTCAGTATCGCCGTCGATGAGGCGGTTCGCGTGGTAGTAGTAGTCGGCATCAAGCCCTATCCTGCGCGTGACCTTGCGCAGCTCATCCTTCAGGTACCCCTGGAAATCCTCCTCCCTGCGTCGCTTCACCGCCTCCTGCTCCTCCCAAAGCCGTTCGTACGTGAACTCGACTGCGGGCAGGACATCCTTACGCTCACTGCGCTCTTTAGGTTTCTTCGGCCGCTCGCCGATCTCCTGCAGCACGAGATCGTGCATACGCCTGACGAACTCGATGCGGTCTTCAACTTTCAGGATGTCCACGTACCCCTGGAGCACAAGGTTGAACGCAAAGGGCGATGGCAGGTCTGTGCTACGTTCCTCGACAGTGATCGCGCCGCTCTGCAGCTGCCTCACCACGTCGCGCGCATGGTGGATGTCCATGAGGTCCTCCAGGATCTCGCGCCGCGCCTCTTTGAGTATCGGGAAATCATTACCGATGCGCCGCACCGCATTGATGATGAGCATAGAGCTAATCTGCTGCCGGCCGACAGACTTGCTCTGTCCCTTGTAATTGCGCAGGATCATGAGCGCGCGTCCGGCGCAGTGGCGGAAGCGGCGCTTTAACACCTCGCTCTGGTCGAGCGCGATCTCCATGAGTTTCTGGAGCTCATCCTCTCGGATGAGCTTGAGCGCGCGCAGCGCGTGGATGGGCTGCGTCGACTTGAGGTAGAAGCCGTTGTCCGTGATGCTGACCTCGACGTCACGGCCGGTGATGCGGCCGTTCACGTACGCGAGCGCACGGGCGAGCACGTCATTCACGCGGCGACCATGGAGCGAGTGCACGAAGACGTACTTCTTATTGCCGTCCTTGAAGTGCTCGAGCAGTATCCTGTGCCGGTGAGGGATGACGCTGAACGCGTACTGCTCATGGCAGTAACGCCAGATGGCCTCGACGCCGCGTTCGTCAACGTACAGGTAGGAACGTATCCAGTCCTTGACCTCCTCTTTCGGCTTTCCCATGCCGAACCACTGATCCATGTATTTTCGGAAGTTCTGGATCTCGAGCGCGAGGTCGTAGCTCAGGGGGAGCATCTCGCTGATCCAGTTCGGTACCGTCGGCATCCGACCCGCGGACGTTTTGACCTGCGCTGTCATGCCGCGCGTGAAGCGGAACTCGTACGGCTCGCCGCCGAGAACGAACACGTCGCCGGGCTTGAGGCGTTCGGCGAAATCTTCAGTGATTGTGCCGATGGTGTGCTCGCCGATCTTGACGTGCACGCTTGTCTCGTCGGGGATGGTGCCGACGTTCGTCATGTAGATGAGGCGCGCGAGCTTGCCGCGTTTCCCGAACGTGCCACTTTCGCGGTCGATCCATATCTTGCCGTAGATGTTCCTTTCAGTGAGCTGCGTGTACTCGCCGCTGAGGTACATGAGCGTGTCGTCGAACTCCTTGCGCGTCAGCCCGTCATACGAGTAGCTGGACTTGATGGTGCGCCACGCGTCCTCGAGTGTGGTCACATCCTCGATAGCCATGCCGTAGAGCTGCTGCGCGAGGACGTCAAGTGCGTTCTTTGGGATGTTCACGCGGTCAATCTTCTTCTCTATGGCTGCCTTGAGGAGCACGCTGCACTCGACGAGATCGTCGCGGTCCATGACGATGATACGGCCCTTGGCCTCCTCATGCAGCTTGTGGCCGCTGCGGCCGATGCGCTGGAGCGCACGCGCAACGGACTTCGGGCTGCCGAGAAGCACGACGAGGTCGATGAAGCCGATGTCGATGCCGAGCTCCAGGCTCGTGCTGCATACGACGGATTTGAGTTCTCCGGCCTTGAGCATACTCTCGATGCGCAGGCGGTGCTGTTTGCTCAAGGATCCGTGGTGCGCACCTATGAGGGATTTGGGACGTTTCGCTATTTCGCTCAACACCTTATCCTCGTCGATATCCTCTGATGGTTTGGAGAGGAACTCGGCCGCCTTCTCACGGTCTATGATCTCAGTGTCGCTTTCGCCTAACTCGGCTTCTTCAGAGAGGCGTTCGTGCGTCTCTCCTTCAGCTTCGCGTAGCCCTTCTTGCTCCTCGTCCGCATCGAGCACGTTCGCGTAGGCCTTCGGGTAGCGGTCCTTGAGTTGGTGCACGACGCGCTCCGTGCCGCTACGCGTGTTCGTGAAAACGAGTGTCGTGCGGTGCGATTGGATCAGTTCGTGCAGGAGCTCATAGGTCGCGTCCTGCAGTCTCGTGTGTGAGACATTCATGATGTCATCGACTGGCGAGAGCACCTTGAGGTCGAGGCGCTTGAGGTACTGGACATCCACGATGCGGCAGTCGCGGAAGATTTTCTGCTCCGGGTCTTCATAGCCCACGAGGTATTTCGCTATTTCGTCGAGCGGCGCGACTGTCGCGCTCAGGCCGATGCGGGTGAACGTCGCGTGCTTGGCAAGGCGCTCGATGCCAAGGCTCAGGTGCGTGCCGCGCTTGTTCTCAGCCAGTGCGTGGATCTCGTCGATGATGAGGTATCTCGTGAGTTTGAGCATCTGGGAGAATTTTACGCTCGTGAGCGCGATGCTCAAGGATTCCGGAGTCGTGATGAGGATGTGCGGCGGCCGCTCGAGCATCTTCGCTCGCTCGCTCGTCGTCGTATCGCCGGTGCGCGTACCCACTCGTATAGGCAGCTCACGTTGGTAGCGCTTCGATATCTTGCTTATTGCCGCGAGCGGTTCCTTGAGGTTTCGGTTGATGTCGTTTGCGAGGGCTTTGAGCGGGCTGATGTAGATGCAGTAGACCTTGTCCTCCAGTTGTCCGGTGTCTGCGCGCGTCACGAGTTCGTTGATGATAGCGAGGAATGCTGAGAGCGTCTTGCCTGATCCTGTCGGCGAGCTGATGAGGCAGTTCACGCCTTGTTGGATGTTGCGTATCGCGTAGCGTTGCGGCGGCGAGAACTCCTTGAACGTGGAGGTGAACCATTCACGGACGAACGGATGGAGACTTTCCAGTATCTCTGACTCAGGGAATTCCTCTGTCTGGTGTGTGATGGGCATTGACAGTTTTATTTTCTATATAGTAATTAGTTTTGAGTATATTGACGACAAAATAGAGAAAGAACCTTTACTTTTAAACACTTCCTGCAAATGGCCTGTGACCAATACACAGGCGCTCACCTCAAGGGTTTCGGCATTCCGTGAAGAACACTTAAAAATCACAGAGGCGAATCCTGCTCGAATGGGGAACTGGGAGTCTTACAACACTTCTCTAGGCGATCCGCATATTGCGTTCGCAGGCAAGTGGGACACTCTCGATTCGGATAGCCACATCCACCGCGCGGATGGACTACTGGTGTCGGCGATGGAAGCGTTCCTCGACGGAACGTACCGCGACGTCGCTGATGCATGTGCACACCTTGGCATGATGAACCCTGCCGAAGGATACGTGCGCAGCGCGAAGCTGCTCGCAGACCTACCGCTCCAGCGTTTCTCGGGGCAGATCATCAAGGGTCGCAAGGACGGTCTTACTGAACTCATCGCGCTCAGCGACAGGCAAGCCTCCGCGCTGCGCACGCAGCTCACAATCGGTAATCTCCTCGATGACTACGCACTCCTCGCAAACACGAACAACATTCTCGAGGAGCAGCTCCGCCAGGATGCGAGTCTCGAGTCGCTCGACTGGGACCACGTGCCGCGAGAGCGGCAGCTTTTCCTCTTTGGCTCGACACATGGAGAGAACTTCCGTTATACTCTCGCGCGTGCGGGCAACCGGCTCACGCACGACCTACTCACGCGCAATGATCCACTTGATAAGCTCGCTGCTGAGTACGAAGGAGCGGCCCGCTACGTCGTCTCGAACATCCCGTCCTACGCCAGCCGCAAGGTCGAGGAGCTGCGCAGGTTCCTCCTCGGTGCGTACGCGAGCATCAAGAAGCAGGTATCGCGAGAAGGATTATCGCACTACCCGCTGCTGTTCGCTGAGAACTCGTAGCCTCTAAGTTCTATATACGCGCTGCACCGCGAGCTTGGCAAGAAGAATAGCATTGGGGAGAATGAGTTGTCGTCATGCCCGATGCCGAGTGCGACGATGCACGAGTTGATTGAGAAACTGCCCGTCTAGTCTATCCTAAATCCAAACTCTCGATAATCTTCTCTTTCTCAAACGGCACGAGGTCGTCGTAGGTCTGGCCCATGCCGAGGAACAGGATGGGCTTGCCTGTGACATATGATACTGAGATGGCGGCACCGCCTTTCTCGTCGATATCCGCCTTGCTGAGGATGATAGCGTCGATGCCGACGAGCTTGTTGAAGACCTGCGCCTGTTCGACGCAATCATTCCCTGTGATAGACTCGCCGATGAATATCTTGAGGTCCGGTTTCGCTACGCGCACGACTTTCTCGAGCTCGGCCATGAGATTTGTGTTGCTGTGCAGCCGGCCAGCGGTGTCGATGAGCACGACATCTGCGCCCTTGGCCTCGGCGTGCTTGATAGCGTCGAACGCGACTGCCGCTGGGTCAGCGCCGTAGCCCTGGCTGATGAGTTTCACGTCGAGTTTATCTGTGTGCTCGCGTAGCTGATCAATTGCCGCTGCGCGGAACGTGTCGCTCGCCGCGACGATGCACGTGAGATTCTCTTTTTTCAGCATGTGGATGATCTTGGCGAGCGTCGTGGTCTTGCCGCTGCCGTTCACGCCGATCATGCAGATCTTGAACGGTTTTGGACCCGCCTTGATGCGCTCGACCAGGTCGAATGTCGGCACATCGAAGAGTTCCTCTACAGATGTGCGTAGGCGCGTGGTAATCATGTCCTCGATGCCCATGCGCGACACCTTGCCGCTCGTGAGTTCGTCGCGCAGGTCTGCTTTGATCTTCTCGATGACCTCGACCGCGACATTGTTCTCGAGCATCGCGAGCTCGAGTTCCCAGAAGAGCTCATCGAACTTCTCTGGTGTGAGTGACTTCTTCGTGAACGCGTCTTTGAGCTTGCCGAAGAATCCGGAAGGCTCTTCTGCAGTCTCAACCGGTTCTTCCGCGACAGCGACGGCGTGCTCCTCATAGGCGCGGTCCTCGACGATCTGTTCCTCAACATTCGCGATCTCCGCTTCAACCTCTTCCATCTCCTGTATGGTCTCGGCTAGTGTCTCGGCGACAGGAGCTGCTGCAGGAATCTCCTCCCTGATGATCTCCTCCTTGACTTCTTCTTTCTTGCCGAAGAGGCGGCCGAAGAATCCTTTCTTCTCTGGTTCAACTGCCTGCGCTTTGGCAGGTTTCTCTTGAACAGGCTTTTCTTTCGGAATAGGTTTAGCTTCCTTGCGTTCAACAGAAATTTTAGGAACTACGGGAACTTTTTCTGGAACTTTAGTAATTCTCGGTTCTTCCTTCGGCTTCTCCTTAGGAGTTGGGGGAGTGGGTTTCGGTTTTTCTGGAGCAGGTTTGGGAGATGGTTTCTCGACGGGTATAGATTGTTTTACTGGAGCAGGTGCTGGAGCGGTTTTGTCGTCGGGTTTAGAAGGTTTGGCTGCAGGCTTAGGGGTTGGTTTAGTCGGCTTCTTGGCAAGGACCTTCTTCTCCTCCTGCTTGGCCTTCTCGATGGCCTCCTTGTCCTCGACCTTCTCCTCCTTGATGTCCGATTCGGCGGATTTCGAGAACGCTCCTATCGCCTTCTTCAGCTTGTCCTTGAGGAATCCGAACATCAGGCCTCCTTCTCTATGCTCTGCAGGCGTGTGAGCGCCTGATCAAACTGCTTATGGAGCTCCTCCTCGTACTTGCGCATATCTTCCATCTGCTCAGCGAGCATCGCACGGACGCCGTCGGCGTTCTTTGGGACGACAACTCCGTTTCCCACGTTTACCTGCAGTGTCTTGTCCGTTGTCGCGCGCGCTTTCACGAACACGCCGGCAGCGAGCGGCACGAGCATCTCATCGCCATCGGCGACCTTCTCGAACTCAGCGAGGGCTTCGCGCATGGCGAGCACCTCTGCTATCTGCTTATCGATGCGCTGCATGTACTCCTGGATGTGCTGGAGCTGCTGGTTGAGGAGCTCTGCTTCGAACATCTGCTCCTTCGTGAGCGTCACTCGTCCTCCAGGTACCCGAGCGCAGCGTCGATGTGGACTATCTCCGGACCGCCGCTCTGGTCTCCTATGACGAAGCCGTGGCTGTTGTTGATGATGCCTGCGCGCAGGTACGGCGTGCCGAGGTTGATTGTCGCGGGCTCAAGCTTCACCTTGAGGATGCGCTCGACCTCGGCGACCTCCTCTGTCGTCGCGTCACGGTGGATGATGCCCCTCTCGCCGTTGAGCACAATGAGCGCGCCCGGCGTGTTGAGCTTCGCGATGTCCATGCGGACAGCCGGAACGCCGAGCACCTTCTCAATCTGTTTGCGTTCCGTCTCGTCGAAGTCGGTGCTGATCACCGCTCCATGGTCGTTGCAGACGATGGTGTTGCCTAGGCACGTGTGCCGTGTCTTGAAGACTGTGTGGTTGATGCCAAGCTTGGTGAGCTGCTCGAGCTCGTAGTCAAACGCAATACTCGGCACGAGTATCGTGGTGCTGTTTCCCGCGAGGAAGATGCCGGGCATGCCCGTTCCTGCCACGCGGAATGTGTGGACCGGGACGTTGCCGAGGACCTCAGTGACCTCCTTGAGTACTTTCTCTTGTAGATGCTCACCGAGGAGGAGGAATGAGTCTGTGGCATAGCCGTACAGTCCTACAGTTGGCGTGCCATTGAAATTCGCTTTGAGGATTCCCATATCACGGAAGAATGGCAGGTGCTTTAAAAAGGTTTGTTGGTGTCTAGAAAGGGTTACGCTCTTTTCCCTGCTGCTGTGCTGATGCGCGTCTGGCCTTCGAACTGCGGCGGGGCCTTGTCGAGGAGATGGATACTGATGGGCCCGAAGTGCTCCTCCTGCGTCATGTCAACCTTGCGCGCGTTCTCCAGGTGCAGGAGCGGGATGAATGCCATTACGACATCGCGGGGATCGTCACTCTTGATGATGTTATGGAACATCAGGTTCTCCTTGTTTTTGTCCACTTCGTAGTGGCCGTAGATGTGCGCGTGCACCTCGCGGATGATCACGCTGATATCGATATGGTTGTCAGGCGGGTTGATGGTGTCCAGCACGCGCGGCGCAGCGTACACTGGTCGAAGCGCGTCAGTCTCCAATGCCTTCTCGAGCGCCTCGACGAGATCGTAGACTGAGACCTTGCGCTTTCGCGGCTGCGGCGTACGCGGCATGAGCTGCGGCCTGCCCTCCTCGCCCCAGCTGAATGGCTCCTCAAAGCCCGGGTCGTCCAGGCCGAGATCGATAGGCTCCTCTGCGGACTGGATGAGCTTGTCAAGTGCGTTTATCTCCTCGTCGCGCAACCGCTCTGCCTTGAGCTTGAGGAGGATTGCGCTTGCGAGCACGACCTTGCCGCCGATGCGGAAGTCCATCTCCTGGAACTTGCGCAGCTGCTCGAGGAACTTCTGGCTGATGAGGGTGAGGTTAATGTCCCAGGGGTCCATCTGCTCGGTCTCGATGAGGCCGAAGATGATAGCCTTCCAGCTCACGTCGTCCTGGTGGACTATGATGTCGAGAATCTGCTTCTGCGTCTTGTCTTCGACGCTACCAACCTTCGTCATTGCTGTTACCTTGCCGCTACGGCTATTCTTATGGAAACTCTTCCTATATAACGGTTTCGCTATAGAGTCCACTGACGGAGTCTTTTTAAAGGAGAATGGAGTCGCTGAGGCTTGAAGGACCCGTAGTTTGCGTTCATCAGAACGCAAAATAGGGTCTGGAGGACCCGTAGTTTAGTGGCTATAACGTCTCGTTTACACCGAGAAGGTCGTCGGTTCGAGTCCGACCGGGTCCATCTGCTTTTAGTGTCCGGAGAGGTCACTTTAAATACCTCATCCGAATACGTCATCATATGCACTTCCGCGGTTTTGAGCTCGACAGGTTCCAGATCGAGGCCATCGATTACCTCGACAAAGGCTACTCTGTCGTCGTCTCTGCAGCCACAGGGACAGGCAAGACTGTCATCGCGGACTACGTGATCGACAAGTCCTTCAAGGAGGGCAAGAAAGTCTTCTACACCGCGCCCATCAAGGCGCTCTCCAACCAAAAGTTCAGCGAGTTCAAGGCAATCTACGGCGAGGAGAACGTTGGCATCCTTACAGGCGACGTCGTGTACAACCCGGAGGCGCCGCTCGTCATCATGACCACGGAGATCTACCGCAACATGCTGCTCGCCAAGGACAAGTCCATGGGGGATCTCGCAGCGGTCGTGTTCGATGAGATCCACTACCTTGGCGATGCGGAGCGCGGCACTGTCTGGGAGGAATGCATCATCTTCAGCGATCCAGGTGTGCGCTTCGTGTGCCTGAGCGCGACCATCCCGAACGCGAAGCAGTTCGCCAACTGGATACAGTCGATCAAGAACCATCCTGTTGAGGTCGTGACTGAGAAGAAGCGCGCAGTCCCGCTTGACCACCTCTTCTTCGACGTCCACTTCGGCGTGAGCACACTCGCCGAGATCCGCGCGCGAAAACGCGAACAGGCGTACCCCAAGTACGAAGAGGCTTTCGGCGGTAGATTCGGTGGACGTGCTGGGCGCGGCAGAGGCCGCCAGCATGGACGTTATACGCAATCACATCAGCGCGAGAAGAAAGAGGACAAGCGTCAGAAACTCACACACGTAGACCTCATACGCCAGCTCCAGCACAAGGGCATGCTCTCGTGCATCTATTTCTGCTTCAGCCGCGCGAACACCGAGAAGAAGGCGGATGAGCTCTCGCACAGGACAGGATTCCTCGAGGAGGAGCGGGCGCGAAAGGCGCGCGAGTTCGCTGAGATGAAGCTCGCGACGACCGACCCATCGATTGCGAGCCTGGATACGACGCGACTCCTCGTGCGGTGCCTCGAGCGTGGCATCGCGTTCCACCACGCCGGCCTCCTGCCAATACTCAAGGAGATCGTGGAGCAAGCGTTCGCCAAGGGATGGCTTTCAGTGTTATACGCAACAGAGACGTTCGCTGTCGGCATCAACCTCCCTGCACGCACAGTGTGCTTCGACAGCCTGGAGAAGTATGACGGCACGCGCTTTCGGTACCTTAACACCAAAGAGTACTTCCAGCTTGCAGGCCGCGCAGGCCGCCGCGGCATGGATAAGGTCGGCTACGCCATCAGCGTCGTGGACCCTGAGTTCGCCGACCTTCAGAAGGTGGAGTCCCTCATCGCCGGCGACAAGGAGCCATTGCAATCGCAGTACCAGCTCTCCTATAACACCATCCTCAACCTCATCAGCAACCACACGCCGCAGGAGCGCGATGTCATCCTCAAGTCGAGCTTCTACACCTATCAGATGGTGGGCCCGCACAAGGAGCGCATCGTTGCCTCATTTGACAAGAAGGTCGAACGGCTGCAGCAGCTCGGGTATCTCGATGGCGAGCAGCTGCATACGCAGGGAGAGTTCGCCCGTCGCATATACAATCACGAGCTCATCCTCACCGAGCTCTTCACCTCGACATTGCGCAGTGATTTCACGCCGTTTGAGATAGTGCTCGTCGCCGCTGCGCTCGAGTACGAAGAGAAGCGCATGACGACCTTCAAGAAGATCCCTGCGCCGCACTCGCGTGAGCTCCTGAACAAGTTCCGTCCCTATAAGGGCATCCACCGGTACTTCCGCGAGTCGAACATGGAGCAGCTTGAGCCCATGCTCTGGCGCTGGTTTGACGGTGGCAGCTTCGCTGAGCTCACAGAGCTCACGACCATGCCTGAAGGGGACATCGTCCGTTTCATGCGCCGCATCATCGACGTGCTCTCGCAGGTCATGCATGCCGTCGTCCAGGTCATGCCTGATGAGAACCAGCTCAAGGACAAGATAGGTCAGGCCATGGATTCAATCGATCGCGGCATCGTCCAGGTCAAGCTCTGATTCTCTCCTCTCCAGTGGTTCTCAAACTTTAAAAGGGCTCCCGTCGAGAGGGTTCTTTGTGGCCATGGCTGGGTACGCAGGGGTATGGATAGGGTATGCGAACATCTTCATCGCGACCTTCATCCTCATCTACGCCTACCTCTTCCTCAAGCAGACCAACGAGCACCGCGACCGCAGGCCATGGGACTTCCTCTTCGTCGCCTCGCTCCTCTACCTCATCTTCCAGCTCTTCAACATCATGTACCTTAGCGGCGTCACGACGATGATGAGCGACCAGGTAGATGTCGACCTCGTGCGCAACATCTTCGCCTTCCTCTATAGCGGTAGCGTCCTCCTCGCCTTCGTGAGCCAGCACGACCTCATCCTCAAGAGTCAGCTCATCCTCATCAGCAAGAGGGACAAGCATACCGAGGCCAAAGCCGAAGTCAAGATAGGCACGAAGACGAAGAAGTGAGCGTTCTGCATATTCTTTATGTAACTTAGTGACTTAACCAGTAACTCCGGTGCTGCCTTGGAGCAATCCTGAAGCCCGGCGACAACGAGAACGGAGTTCGAAGTTGACAGTGACGGGCTGAAACCTGATGAAGGTATGAACTCCGCAGCACAAAGAGTGCAGAGGACATCTGAGCGAAGCCAATTTAAACCATCCTCTGTTCTATCAAGCCATGCGCCTCATCTCCCTCGAGCTCAAGAACATCAGGTCCTACCGCGACCTCAAGCTCGAGTTCCCCGGCGGCATCACGCTCCTCTCAGGCGACATCGGCGCAGGCAAATCCACGCTGCTGCACGCGATAGAGTTCGCGCTCTTCGGCCTCAGCCGCGGCGAACTCGTCGGGAGTGCCCTATTGCGCCACGGTGCGAGCGACGGGCGCGTCACGCTTTCCTTCAGCACCGATGCAGTCTACTCCATCACGCGCACGCTCAAGCGCAACGCCACCGGCGTCAGCCAGGACACTGGCTGGATTGAGACCGTGGCAGGACGCGAGATGCTCACGCCGAGCGAACTGCGCGCGCGCGTCTACGAGCTCCTCGGCTACCCACTCCAGTTCCTCAGCAAGCAGCGCAACCTCCTCTACCGCTTCACGCTTTACACTCCCCAGGAGGAGATGAAGGCAATCCTCATCCAGGGCAGCGAGGAGCGCCTGGAGACTATCAGGCGCATCTTCAACATCGACGCGTACAGGATCGCGCGCGACAACGCACATCTCCTCGCCAAGGGGCTGCGCGAGCGCGAGCAGGTCCAGGAGGGAATACTCCCGCGCCTGCAGCAGGAGAGCGAACGCCTGAAGCAGCGCCTCGCACGGCGTGATGAGCTGCGCAAGCAGCAAGAACTATTCACAGGCGAGCGCACGAAGTTCGCGGCCGCATCCCAGGAATCAGAGCATCGAGTCACAGCGCTCGAACGCGACCGCGCCGCTGCGCAGCACGAGCAGCAGATAGCAGCGATGCAAGAGCGCAGCCGCAAGCTCATCGAGGCGGAGCTGCAGCAGCTCGAGCAGCGGCACGCGATGAAGAAGCGCATGCTCGGGACTGCGCAGGAGCAGCGCAAGCGTTTCACTCAGGCGCTCGAACTCTACACCAAGGAATTGGACGGAACAATCGAGACAGACATGCTTCAGGAGAGCGTGAAGCAGGCGATGCAAGGGATCGAGGCGCTCAAGCAGGACGAAGGCAAGGTGCTCGGCCTCATTGAGCAGTGCAACCACGGCCCGCAAGTCGAGGCTGGAAGCACCTGTCCGACGTGCAGGCAGAGTGTCTCTGCACAGCACATCAATGACGTGCGCGGGGCGCTCGCGGCGCAGCTTGTGGCGGCGCAGCGCAAGCGCGATATCCTCGCGAAGCGTATAGCAGTCCAGCGTCAGGAAATGGCGCGCATGAACGCAGAGCTCGACCGCCGTCGGCAGATGGCGGAGGTGAGGACACAGCTTACGATGCACGAGCAATCGGTCAAGCAGCACGAGGAGGAAATCGCTCTCATCGAGACCGCGATGGTCTCCAAACGCGAGCTCGCCAAGCCGCCAGCGGCCCAGGCAGACAGCGGCAGGATGCGCGTGATTGAACAGCTGCTCGCAGAGGCGAAGAGTGTCCTGCAGCGCGCGAGGCAGCAGCTCCTTGAGGTCGAGAAGCACCTCGCGCGTCTCGAGCAGGAGGAACGTGAGCTTGTCGATAGCGAGAAGCGCCTTGCAGAGATAGACGCTGAGATACAGCAGCGCCGTTCGGGCATGGAACGTGATGCGCAATTGCGCGCATGGGTATCGCGTCAGTTCTCACCGTTCACCGCGACAGTGGAGCGTCACGTGCTCATGTCGATCCACGCGACGTTCGACGCCGTCTTCCGTCAATGGTTCTCACGCCTCATCGAAGATGACGCGCTCACGACGCGCATCGACCACGAGTTCGCGCCGCTCATGCTCCAGCACGGCTACGAGACTGATGTCGCGTTCCTCTCAGGCGGCGAGCGCACAGCAGTCAGCCTCGCCTACCGTCTCGCGCTCGTTCACACTATACATGTCCTCCAGCCTTCCTTAGGGACTTCAGGCCTTATCATGCTTGATGAGCCCACGGACGGCTTCTCCGCAGAGCAACTTGAGCGCGTTCGCGATGTCCTGCAGGAGCTGCGCATGGAGCAGATAGTCCTTGTCAGCCACGAGCAGCAGCTTGAGGGTTTTGTCGACCACATCATCAGAGTGCGCAAGACTGGCGATGGCTCAGTGGTCGAGATAGCAGTGTGATCATCGCGGGATAGCGAACCCTAGCGTGCGCAGGTAGATACTCAGAAGCTTCCGCAGGCCATCAACCGCGATGTAGCCATGCTCGTACACAGTTCCGAGGAAGCTGGTCATCTCGAGCTTGGTTACTGTGATGCCCATGAGCGTTCCCAACGCGGCGTGCACCACTGCTCCTCCGCTGAAGCCCTGCTCTACACGCGCATCGCTGAACCAGCTCACTTCAGGAGCGTTGTCCATGAGAGAGGCCCCGCTGCCGCTCTTGCTGAACACCCTGTAGGATTGCGTCACTATGCTTCCATCTGCGCACAGCCGCATCCTGCCGTGCTGGCCGAGCACTTTCCCCACACGTTCCTCGACCACTTCGTGCTTGAAGCCATAGACTCGTACCTCGTCTTTCAGTCCGGGCGTCTTGTCTGCGAGCACCGGCGGGACGATGTGCTCTTTCGCAGCTTCAGGGATGGTGCACTTGCCGAGGATCAGGTCGTAGCGCTCGAGTTTTATGAGCCGTTTCTCGAGTGATGTCGCGTATACGTTCTCTCCAAGCAGGCCGCCGTGGAACTCGATGGTCGCCTGCTTCGCGTCGAGCACGTGCAGGTTCGTGACGAAATATCCGTCTGTGGTGAGGAGGAGGCCGCTGCCTTGGTAGCGCTGTCGGTCATCTGAGCAGCGTTCCGGTATCGTGGTGATCTTGACTGTTGAGTCCCAGTACGCTGCCCGCCGATTCGTGGCATCGCCAGGAGAACATTCCATCAAGAGCATCGCTAACGCATCAAGCCCCTCCATGGACTTTGGAGGTGTGTCCTTGCTTAAATTTCTTTATAGTAAGGCCGCAGCAACCCTTATAAACTCGTTCTCGGTCCGGTTCATTATAGACTGCGGGGCTGTGGTCTAGCTTGGTATGATCCATGCTTGGGGTGCATGGGGTCGCCGGTTCGAATCCGGCCAGCCCCGTTTATAATCACTTTTCCTCGTCTGAAACTACCATAACCTTTAAATATACACTTTCTCCGATTGAAGCAAGGTGGTTTGCGTGCAGCGGTGGCTAGTGACGGTCCTTCTCTTGATTCTCATAGCTCCTGCTGTCCACGCGGCATATGGCGTCGTCGTGACACCTATCGATGTGGACATACTGCGCAACGAGAGTGCTACCTACGAGGTCTCGATTAGCAACTTCGACGCATCGCCTGCCGACTTCCAGATATTCACCATTGATCCGAACTGGAACGTGAAGCTCGAGCCGCTCAACCTGGTTGTGATGCCCGAATCGCAGAAGAGCGTGAAGCTCTCGCTGCGGCCCTCGAGCACCGCGAACCCTGGCACGCAGGGAGTGAATGTGAACTTCCGCAACCTAGACACTGGCGAGGTCCAGAGGAAGACGCTTCTCCTCACTATGAGGCAGTACGGCGTGCCTGACAAGGAGTACGCTCCGACAGTCGCGCTCGACATTCTCGTTCCATACGACATCGACCCGCGTGAGCCGGTCCCGCTGCGCTTGCAAGTGCGCAACCGCAATCCCCTGAACATCACGAACCTCACTATCCTCGTCGGTGCCACGCACTTTGAGACCACGAGCTCGATGACGCTCGCGCCACTCTCTGAGAGGACGAAGGACATCACCGGCATCATGCTCGACCCGCGCACCAGCCCTGGCGAGGGAGAGCTTCGCGTGCAGCTCATCTACAACGGCGAGGTCGTGAACCAGCTCGCGCGAAACTACCGCATCAAGGAGTACACCGAGATCAGGGAGCAAGTGACCCAGGATGCGTTCTTCTTCAAGACGGCCAAGACCATCACGATCATGAACAACGGTAATATCCAGAACACTGCTGTGGTTACTGTTCCGACGTCGCTTGTCAAGAGCCTGTTCGTCAGCTCATCGCTGCCGTACGAGAACGAGGTGCGTGACGGGCAGCGTGTGCTGCTCTGGCGCATACCGCTGGGTGCTGAGGAGACCAGGGAGTTCGGCTACACCGAGAACTACAGGATCCTCGTCCTGCTTGTGCTTCTCGCGCTCCTCGGCGTAGTACTCTACATCATGCTGCGCAGCCCAGTAGTCGCGCTCAAGGAGGCCGTGGCGATAGCGCACACCGAGGGAGTGTCTGATATCAAGGTGCGCGTCTTCGTGAAGAACCGCAGCGCCAAGCTCATCCAGGGAATCCAGGTCACTGACCGTGTCCCGTCGCTTGCAGAGGTCCTTAAGACGCAGTCGCCAGGTAGCATCGCGCCGACCAAGATAGCTGTTTCCGACAAACAGGGCACACTCTTGCGCTGGGACCTCGAGGTGCTCGAGCCCTTCGAGGAGAGGATATTGACCTACCAGGTGAAGTCGAAGCTGAAGATTATCGGCCGCATGAAGCTCCCTAACGCCCGCATCCGCTACACTGTTGGTGGTAAGGAGCGTGCTGTCTACTCCAATAATATTGAGTTAGTGGAGAAGTTCAAGGACCGGTGACCATGGACTACTACAGGTTCAGCAAGTACTTCGTATTCTCTGGTGCGATACTGTTCATTGTGTCGCTCGTCATGCTATTCATGACGTGGTCCTGGTGGGCGTCCTTGCTTATGATTCTACTCCTCTTGCTTTGCATGGGGATTGGTGTAGTATTGCTCGTCAAGGCGAAAGGAGTAACTCTTTTTCGCGGAGTCCTCTTGGTGATAATCATCCTCATCCTGCCGCTTTTCTTCCAGAGTATATGGTTGTCTATCGCGGTCGCGGACCATCCTTACTGGTGGTCTGATAATCCTTCGCTCTGCGAAGGACTCGTGGTGGACATTGAGGAGTGCTATACAAAATTCGCAGTAAAACTGGACGACCCCTCGATCTGCAACAAGCTTTACTTCAATAGTTATGTATCGAACAGTGTCGAGACTTGCATGAACGAGGTCCAACTCGCGCGTTCGGGGTAGTTGGACGGGGTGCACCTCGTTCTCACAAGAGCGCGTAGTCAGGGAAGTACGTGTACTTGTACTCCTCGTAGGCGATGAGGACCTCGTAGTCCATGATTGCCTCTGAGAATCGTGATCGCAGGCCGCTGAGCGTCTCATTGAGTTCGTCAGTGTTCTGGACGCACACGTACATGAGCAGGTTGTAGCGGCCGACGCACTTCACTGCCCATAAGATGTGCTTGTCATCACGCAGTGCCGCGGCGAGCATCTCCTCCCGCGCAAGGCCATTGAAGCGCACGAGCAGGGTGTAGACGCTATAGTTGAGCGCAGCGTAGTTGATGACCGGGACGGTCTTGAGTATCACGCCCGCTTCAAGCATGCGCTTGACCCGGTGCTGCACAGTGTCATGCGAAACGCCCGCCTTCTCAGCGATGCGGAAGTACGGTGACAACGGGTCGTCTGCGAGCGCGCGCAGTACCTTGCCATCGGTCACGTCCAGCACGACGGGCTTGCCCTGCCGCTTCGCTGTCTGCTTCGTAGCGTGGAACCCCGGCGGTAGGGTGTGGGCGACGTACGACCGCGTCTTGATGTGCACGTCGTACTCTTGCAGGTGCCTGCCGCAGTCCTTGAGTACCTGGTCGAGTATGCCGTCGAACTCCTGTGGTGTCTTCGCGACCATCGCGAGCTCGAAATCGTACTTGCCGCGGCAGGTGATTACTGCGCGCGCGAACGGGTATTTTTGGAACCGTTTGACGAGATCCTCCTCTATCTCTCTCGTCGGTTGGTTGAGGCGCAGGAAGAGGTGGTAGGCGTCATAGCCGAACTTGCCGATATCTATGACTGTCCTGTATCCTTGGATGACGCCTGCTTTCGTGAGCCTGTTGATGCGGTACTGGACAGAATCACGCGAGAGGCCCGCGATCTTCGCCATCGCTGTGGCCGGGGTCCGTGCCTCCTGACTGAGCGCGGTGAGTATCTTCTTGTCCTTGAGGTCGAGGCTGACGCGGTTGTCCTGTGGTACCTGCTGGAGGAAGCGCATTTTCATTGATATACGATATTAACTATTAAAATATTGCGTAAATACCGTATTTTATGCTCATTTGTTTCTTATATCTAGAATAACTCTCCACCTCTAGGCGAAAGCCAGGTGAATAAGATGAACACGAAGATGCAACTGAGAGCTGTGAGGGACCTCGTGTGGCGCGACATGCCACGTAAAGAGTACCATAACCCGCTCCATGCCGATGATGTCTCGCAGACAGCGGGCCGCTTCGCTCGCCTTATCGGTATGGATGAGGAGCTCGTGCACCTTGAAGAAACGGCAGGTCTCATCCATGACATCATCCATGTGGGAGGGGCGAGCGATAACGAGGAGCAGAGCGCGATGTACGGCAGGCTCTACCTGCCGCGCCTCGGCTACAAGCAGTGGGAGGTCGACGTCATGGCGGACATGATTGTAGGTGGTACGAAGATACCGCAGAACCCGCGGAGCGTGCTCGACATGATACTCGCCGACGCCGATGTGTACAATGCAGGCCGCGATGATTTCCTCTTGCGCAACGATTTGCTGCGCAAGGAGCTCGGTCTCCCCGAAAACCGTGCTTGGTACGAATCCAGTCTGAAGTTCCTCGAGAACGTGAACTGGTGGACTGAGCCCGCGCGCCACTACGGTGAACCTGTGCGACAGCAGAACATCGAGCAGCTGAGCAAGATGCTCAAGCAGGCAGCATGACGCCAAGAGACCGCGCCTCCGTCGGCAGGAGGCAGTCCTCTTTTTCCTTTCTCCTCAACCTTTAAATAGGAGTCCGCAGTTTCGGGAGCATAGCCCCCTGTAGCTCAACGGCAGAGCGCTCGGCTGTAGATAGTGCGGTGAACAGGAGACCATCTCCATACATGATCCGCACTTAGCCGATCCCGGGAGGTTGCTGGTTCAAATCCGGCCGGGGGGACTTTTCTTGTTTTGCGGATTTATACGTTCTGTTGCTGGAAGAAAAATTACTACTTATGAGTAAATAATTTAAACCTCTGATGCTTCCTCTCTATATGCGCGAAGAGGTTAACGATCTAGATGCTATTTTAGAGCAGTCGCGTATCCATGGACCGAGAATCATTGCGAACTTCAAAACATTATTTCGCGTCGACGATGCAGAATTGCTTGCCTCCATATTGCGGGATGAAGGGATGAGTATACAGGCGTATGATTTTCCTGGAACTTTTAGAATTTGGCAATCATCGCCTTATGGTGGCCTCCCTTATAGATGTGCTGCAGTGAAAGAGCTCCTACATTTTCTGGCGCGTGCGCATGATGTTGATTGTACAACTATCGACGGATTCAGAGAGATTTTACCCCATGTTTCCAGGGCATTCAAGAAACCTATTAATTCCTGGGGGACTACCTTGGTGGGATTGTTGCAGCCTGGTTATGGGTGTAACGATGCCGTTCTTGAGACTATTAACACTGACAGAGACTTTAAACTTATCCGTGATGCGGGATTGAATCTATATGATTTCAAGAAATCGCCGTGTTGGTTCGATGAACACAAGAATCCAACGCCTTTGGCTCGCCAGGCGACGAAAGAATTTCTTCGCACAATGGCCCGTCGTAATGATATTGATTATACGTCTCCATCCGGCTTTCGCGAGCTCATTCCTGCACTGACTGCGAAAGCATTCAGTAAGGTCCCGATTAATGTCTGGGGTACGACTCTTGGCGGCATGCTCAATAGAGCGTACCATTGTAGCCCTTGCGATGCGGTTATCGATCTGGTCAATAATGATGACGAATTGGTTCTTATCAAAAATATAGGGGTGGAACGTTATGATTTGTCAGGCCAGAACTGTTGGAAGGACAAGTATGGATTGCCTACTCCTCTCGCTTGGCAAGCGACTGCTCTGCGCATTAAGCTCTTTGCAGAAGAGTATAGTGTGGATTGCACCACGGTTGAAGGATTCAAAAGGCTCTTGCCTGTTTTTGATTATAAACAGTTCATTGATGTGCCGATAAGCTACTGGGGAACGACCCTTGGCGGTATGTTGAGTAGCGTCTATCAAGGGAGCCATATAGATGCAATACTTGATGCAGTTGATCGGCGACCGGAATTCTCCAAGATCAAAGAGGTAGGTATCGCCAGATACGATTTTCCCAAGGTATATTATCTATGGAGTGAGGGATCGGGCCTCTCGGGTAAAGGACTTCCGCGTGGCAAACCGAACGATCTCGCTCGTGCGATGATGAAGAAATTTATTGTTCACGTGGCTGAACAGCGAAATGTCGACGCCACATCTAAGGAGGGTTTCGAACAACTCCTTCCCTCATTTAACGTCGAAACCATGGAAACGCTCCCGCTTAATGTGTGGGAAACGACAGCCGCAGGGGCACTGTATGTCTATTCCAGCAGTCCAGCGAGAGCTATTGGTGATGTCATTTCGAAGGATTCTGATTTTAAGAGGGTCAAGCATCTCAAATTCACCGATGCTCTCGGAGGTCCCCTTGTTTCGAGAACGCGGCGTGCGCGGGGGAACTATTCTTCTAAGGTTTTGAACAGATATCTATCGAAAGAAGGACTGGATCTCGGTACATTGGGATTCTATACTTTCTCATCTGGCGAGAAAAGGAGCGTTCGTGAGCTTCTCGCAAAGGAGGTGGCTGATTATTTTGGCGATCATCGCTTAGCATACTTTGGGTTGGAGGGGCCTGCATTCGGTAGTTACTTTGCTCTCGCGCAGCATGCTTCCATCGACACGAGTGCTTCTCTCATTCCGGAGCGGAATGCTCGTAATTATGCAGTGATGAAGAGGATTAAGAATTTGCGTGGTGTTAACGATCTTCTGAATGGGAATTCATTGTCCGGTGCTGAGTTGTTCTTCGGCACCGCTGAAAGGGCACTACGTGACACGCAGAAGAGTTTTAATTTCATTTTTCTCGATTGGCTTGGTCACCTTTCCCCTGCTTATATCCGTGAGTTGAATTTGGGGTACGAGCGCCTAAAGAAGCCTGGTGTGATCGCGCTGACTCTGAATCAAACGCCTCTTTCGATTCAACGATATCATCGGCAAACGGGTTTCACGAGTTCCCCTACAGAATTTCTGGAGAATTGGGCAGGAGAACGCGAGTTTAAGTTACAAGAACTTGATTACGTGGGCGGAGATAAGGCGAAGATGAAAATGAGCCTCTATATTTTGAAAGCTGATTCCTCCCTTGTGTGTTTCTAGGGCGATAACACAGGAGTTTCAATCAGCGTTCATTGTGCGGTGCAGAACGAAATTCCATACCAGCTTAGGGAATGTTTTTCTTTTCGTAACGGATCCAGTATTCGTGAAACTGGGAAATATGTGGACTGCGGACGTTCTTTCGCCAGTAACACGACTTTCAGACACCCACTTTCAGCTTCTTGAGTTACTTTATTATACTATAGGCGGTCTTTACCGAACTAGGTGATATCCATGGCAGTAGAATTTGATGAGTTCAAGGGACACAAGATGATCAAGCTGATCAGCGAAAAGGACCAGGAGGGCAAGTACCCGTTCTCCTTCGGGAAGAACAAGGCGAAGCTGATAGTGGAGAACTACGAGGCAATCAAGAAGTTCGCTGAAGAGGAGTAATCCGGTCCTCTATCATTCTATATTCTCTATTCTTCTCTATCCCGCGCGAAGTACTTCTTCGCAGCGATAGTCCACAGCTGCGGATCGCAGCCGCTGGGACGTATGCCTTTTTCGTCGACGATGAATATCTCCGGATCCATTGATAGGTGCTCGGTGACACGGCGGCTCACCTCCTCGATAGTGGGCAGACCGAACTTGCGTGCGCCGATGTTGATGATTGCCTGCTCGAAAGGCCAGACTGTCGAGGCGTGGTATTGATCGCGGACCTGGCGGCGCATACGCTGCGAGAGTGTCAGGTACCCAACTGGTGTCTCGAGCTCCGGGGCGGTGCTGACGATTGCAGCGAGCTCCTCGGGTGAGAGGTCGTCCTGTCTGAGGTAGAAGAGTGCGTGCAATGGATCAGAGCTCGTGCCTTCGATAGTGCCGCGCGCATCGATTGCGATGTTGTACTTCCTATGCAGCGGGTTGTAGAACCGATGCAACTGTCCAGCCATGCGCTCGGCGATCCCTTCGAGGCTGTTGTCATCGAGGAGTATCGATGCGCTGCGAAGCGCCGCCATGTTCATGACGTGGCTGAGGAAGTATGCGACCGGATACTCTGGCACGCCGCCCTCGCGCTGCGCTATCTCAGAGTCTTTCCAGTACGTGACCTTGAGCGCGAAATGGTCGGCGCCCGAGAGGCGCGGGTCCTCGACGAAGATGTCATCGAAGAGGTGCGTGCTGATATACCCGACAGCCGCTTCGATGTGTGGACGTTGATCCCTCGCGAGCTTGCTTCCTGAGAGCCGCGCGTAATGCTCGTGTCCGATGATGAAGAGTGCTGTCGTGTCGCACGCGTTGTAGAGCGTCGAGCGCCCGTTCATGATTACCGGCGGGTACTCGTGGAAGATCTTTCCCGGCTCTTCGCCAGTGAACGGGTCCGCTTTTGTGCCTTGCTCTTTGGCGGAGAAAATGAGCTGGTCGTGGAGGAGCGCGTCGTCCTCCATGAGGATGCCTGAGATGATGCTGTCGCGGGTGAAGTTCCTGTCGTAATGGGGGAGTCCTGCGCTGTAGAGGTCGAGGCCATCGTAGTTCCTCCTGAGGCGGTCCATTCCGCGCCTTTGGCTCCTGCGTTCTTTATGATGCTCCTGAAGAGTTTAAGATATCCCTTGGCCATCGCGCTGTTGCTGAAGAATTTCTCCACGCGGGCACGGCAATCGCGTGGTTTGATCTGCGGTACCTTCTCGAGCGCCTTCACTGCGCGCCCGATGAGCAGGTCTTCCTTGAGTCTTCCTCGCCGGTCCTTTGTCGCTGGCAGTACGAAGCCAGTCGCCTTGTGCTTGACTATCTCAGGGATGGAACCGAGGCGCGTGCCGAGCACCGGCGTCCCGGTCGCCATCGCCTCGGGCATGATGAGACCGAACGGTTCCTCCCACCTGTTAAGCACAATCTGACAGTAGGCGCGGCTGTAGAGCGCCTGCTTCTGCCGGTCATCGACCGGTCCGATAAAGATAATCTCCCCGTACTTCACAACCTGTTCGCCGCGTTCGAGCTTCGCGATGAACTCCTGACGGCTGCGCTCCTGCTGCTTGAACGACCTGCCTTCGAGGAAGCGGGTGATGTGCGGTCTCACCTTGCGTTCGTAGAAGTGCTTGTTGATGGTGTGCACTTCGCCCGCTATGATCAGCGGCCGTCCTGTCACCTTCGCGAGCTTGATAGCGAGGTCTGTCCCTTTCTCGTTGCATATCCTACCGAGCCAGAAGAGGTAGTCGTGCTTCCCGCTACTGTCCACGAACGGGTAGCTCTCGACTGGTACGCCGTTATGCACAACGCCAGCAAAGCGCAATCCGATCTTCTGCTCGAACTTGCGTTTCTGCGAACGGCTGATGGCGACAAAGTGCACGTTCCGCCCAGCATCCTGCATCCTCTTCCACTGCACGTACTTGTACATCTCCGGCTTGTACACGTCGCCGTGGATTGTGGAGACCACCGGAATCCGCAGGTCGCTCTCGCTGTAGGTGTTAGACGCAGCAAAGCCTGCGTGGTCATGGATGATATCGGCAGGTCTCTTCTCCATGAACTCCATGCAGAATATGAACTGCCTCTCGAAGAGGGCTTCGGGATTCGTGACCTTCCTGATGTGCGCACCCAGTGACCAGAGAGCTTGAGGATAGGTGTAGATGAGCCTGCCCTTCCCGCCGAGATCGGAGTCGCCGGTCGCCGCGACTATCGATTTCACTCCGCGGTGCTGGCTGTAGTGTTCATTCAGGCCTGCGATGACGCGCTCAGTCCCGGCGTACTTCAGACGGGGGGAGAGCGGTAGGAATACCGGGGCTATACTTAGGATATGCATGGATATCTCCGGGAGGATGCCGACTTGACGGAATATAAATGGCTCTCGCGGGTTAGGAGAAATTATCACTGCTCTGATGGAGAAACTGCGTGATTACCGCCTCGACCCTGTTAATCCATCATTAACATCGTTTATACCCTGTTAAAGCAAAATCTTTTTAAATCATTATAAACTACTGCCGGATTCCGTTCTCTTAGGGGCTAAAGCTACGGAAGCGGACATCAGGAAAATGTCAGCAGAACCCATACCACCTATGGACGACAGGGGGTACTCTGTACCGCTCGATGTCATCGTCGTACTGGAGCGGATGCACGCAGAGAAGCGTGAGCTCGAGTCATTCCAGAAGGAGGCGTATGCAGGCGTCTCGCTTCCGTCCAGGCACAAGGGCGCGTACGAGACGGTCATTATGGACCTTTATCTCCTCGACGCCCAGTTGAACCACGGACGCAAGGACGTCATGTCACGTACCTATGAACGTCTCGCATTCCACGTCCTCGAAGGGAAATTTGCAGAGGCGAATGCTCTCGGTACTGAGATGGATGGCTACGCCCGCCTGCATGAGACTCCGGACGTCGTGCGCGCTATAGCATCTGTGCGTGGGTCGCTGCGCGTCCTGCAGTACGAGATCAAAATCCCGGAGAAGCGACCCAATAGCCGCTGAGATGTTTTTCCCTATTCCTCTATTGTTCCCTCGTGAAAACCACAGTCTGATGCATCAGGACGCAGTCCATCGAAACGTTTAAAAAGGGTTCCCGATTCTCGCCTTTAAAGGTGCCGTCCTCGATGCTGTCCGCGAATCATTCTCATACAGACTGTGTGCGCTTGATTGCTCGCTGCATGACGACGAATGCCTAAGCCTTGGTAGTGTAGTGGCCTAGCATGAAAGCCTGTCGCGCTTTCGACCCGGGTTCGAATCCCGGCCAAGGCGTGTGCCCATCGAGGCAAGATGGGGCGGTAGCTCAGCGGTAGAGCATCGGACTTTTAATCCGGTGGTCGCGGGTTCAAAACCCCTGCAGCGGTCCGCTACAGGGATGGAAGTCCCGTCCGCCTCATCCCATTCAAGGAGGAAACCCACCATGCCCAAGAAAACTCCGAAAAAACGTTCTGAAGCTGAGGAGAAGCCAAACTTCGTCGTCAGCGATCACGTCCTCGTGCCGAAGCATGAGGTCTGCACGGAAGCAGAGAAGAAAGAGGTGTTCGACCAGTACAAGGTGCAGCCGCACCAGCTGCCGCGCATCACCGCGAGCGATCCCGCCATCCGCCACCTCGGCGTGAAAGTGGGCGATGTGATCAGAATCACGCGCAAGTCCGACACTGCCGGCGAGGCGGTGTTCTACCGCATCGTGTCGTCGGAGTAGTTCAACACCATTATTATAATTTTCATCACACTCAAGGACCATAGGGGGAACGCATGAAACAGAAGAACCGCAACTCGCAGATCCTCATCCGCAAGTACTTCGAGCAGAACAGCATCGTGCTCGCGGACATTGACTCCTTTAACCATTTCATCGAGCACGAGCTCCAGGAGATCGTGAACGAGAACAAGGAAGTCGAGCCCACCATCATCCCGACGAACGTCGAGGAGTTCAAGATACGCCTGGACAAGATCTACGTCACGAAGCCCGAGATCACCGAGGCCGACGGCAGCACGCGCGCGATCTACCCGGTCGAGGCGCGCCTGCGCAAGCTCAGCTACGCAGCGCCCATCTTCCTTGAGGTATCGGCGCACATCAACGGTGTGCAGCGCGAGTCGTTCAAGACGCAGATCGGCAGCATGCCCATCATGCTCAAGAGCAAGAACTGCCACCTCCACGGCCTCTCGCACGACGAGCTCATCGTCAAGGGAGAGGACCCTGACGACCCGGGAGGGTACTTCATCATCAACGGCACGGAGAAGGTCATCATCGACATCGAGGACCTCGCGAGCAACCGCTTCATGGTCGAGCGCGCCAGCACCGGCGTGAGCGAGTGGGTCGGCAAGGTCTTCAGCGAGAAGGGCAGCTACAAGATCCCGCACGAGGTCGAGAAGCTCAAAGACGGCCTCTTCTACCTCACCTTCACGCGCGTCAAGCGCGTACCCATCATCCCAGTCATCAAGGCACTGGGCATGGTCAAGGACGAGGAGATCATGCGCGCCATCGATCTCCCTGACAACAGCGAGGTCATCATCAACCTCTACGATTTCGTCGATATCAAGACGACGGAAGATGCCATGGATTACATGAGCAAGAAGATTGGCATCAGCCAGGCGCGAGAGATACGCCTGGAGCGCATGAACGAGATCATCGACAAGTACCTCCTGCCGCACATCGGCGACAGCGAGGACTCGCGCATGGCCAAGGCGTACAACCTGTGCAAGTACCTCAAGCGGTACATCCAGGTCATGCACGGCGTCCTGCCTGAGGATGACAAGGACCACTACATGAACAAGCGTCTCAAGATGAGCGGCGACCTCCTCGCCGACCTCTTCCGCGTGAACGTGAAGGTCCTCATCGGCGACATGCTCTACAACTTCCAGCGTATCGTCAAGCGCGGAAAGTTCCCGAGTATCAAGGTCATCATCCGCGAGAAGCTGCTCACGCAGAAGATCTACAGCAGCATGGCGACCGGCAACTGGGTCGGCGGCCGCACGGGAGTCTGCCAGCGCATCGAGCGCCTGAACTTCCTGCAGACCATCAGTCACCTGCAGCGTGTCGTGAGCCCCTTGAGCTCCAGCCAGGAGAACTTCGAGGCGCGCTCCTTGCACAGCACACACATGGGACGCCTCTGCCCGTCAGAGACCCCTGAAGGAAGCAACATCGGTCTGCGCAAGAACCTCGCGATGCTCGCGCACGCGACCAGCCCAGTCAACGAACAGGAGCTCATGCGTGAGCTCAAGAAGCTCGGCGTGCAGTTCGCCAAGAGCGCATGAGGTGAATCATGGCAGACATCTTCCTCGACTATAAATTCATCGGGACCGTCAAGGACCCGCGCGAGTTCGTAGGCAACGTGATCGGCGAGCGCCGCCAGGGCAAGCTCGCAGCGGACCTGAACATCCTCTACGATGAGGATGTGGACGCGATATACCTCGAGACGGCAAAGGGCCGCAGCGTACGCCCGCTCATCGTCGTGAAGAACGGCAAGCCGCTTCTCACCGACGAGCACATCAGGCAGCTCGATGTAGGCCAGATCCAGTGGGCAGACCTGCTCAAGCAGGGGCTCGTCGAGTTCCTCGACTCCGCAGAGGAGGAGATGGCGCTCGTCGCGCTTGAAGAGGGTGACCTCAGTCCTGAGCACACGCACATGGAGATCAGCAGTCTGGACATCATCGGTGTCACTACAGCGCTCGTGCCTTTCGGCAACTTCAACCAGGGAGTCCGTCTCACGCAGGGTTCCAAGAACCAGAAGCAGGCTGTCGGATTCTACGCATCGAACTACTTCATGCGCATGGATATGGACGTCAACCTCCTGCACTACGCGCAAAAGCCAGTCGTCACCACGCTCATGTATGATGTGCTCGAGTATGATAAGCACCCGAGCGGCATGAACGTGACAGTTGCTATCATGAGCTACAAGGGCTACAACATGGAGGACGCTATCGTCGTGAACGGCGGCAGCATCGACCGTGGCCTCGCACGCAGCACCTACTACAGGCCTGTTGAGGCAGAGGAGCTCCGCTACAGCGGTGGTCTCATGGATGAGATCACGATTCCCGACAAGGATGTCCGCGGCTACAGGAGCGAGCACGATTATCGCCTGATCGAGCCTGATGGCCTGATCAGCGTCGAGTCCCGCGTCGCCGAGGGCGACGTGGTCATCGGCAAGACCAGCCCGCCGCGCTTCCTCAGCGGCACCGACGAGTACAACCTTGCCACGAACTACCGCCGTGAGAGCTCGATGAGCCTCAAGCACGGCGAGCGCGGCGTGGTCGACTTCGTCATGCTCACAGAGAACGAGGAGGGTAACAAGCTCGTGCAGGTACGCCTGCGCGACAACCGCATCCCGGAGATCGGCGACAAGTTCACGTCGCGTCACGGCCAGAAGGGTGTCATCGCGCTCATCGTGTCCGAGCCTGACATGCCGTTCACGGCAAGTGGTATCGTACCTGACTTGCTCTTCTCGCCACACGGAGTGCCTAGCCGTATGACGGTGAGCCACCTCATCGAGCTCGTCGGCGGAAAGGTCGGCGCTCTTGGCGGCCGCTACATCGACGGCACTATGTTCAACAGCGAACCCGAGCGCGATATGCGCGAGGAGCTGCGCACCTACGGCTTCCGTGAGAACGGCGCCGAGACCATGTACAACGGCCAGACAGGCGAAGAGTTCCACGTGCAGATTTTCGTGGGCAACATGTACTACCTGCGCCTCAAGCACATGGTCGCGAACAAGGTCCACAGCCGCGCACGCGGTCCAATCCAGCTGCTCACGCGCCAGCCCACTGAGGGTAAGGCGAAGGAGGGCGGTCTGCGTCTTGGTGAGATGGAGAAGGATACCTTTGTCGCACACGGCGCGAGCCTCCTCCTCAAGGAGAGGTTCGACTCGGACAAGACAATCATCCCTGTGTGCGAGAACTGCGGACTCGTTGCTGTCTATGACGCCCGCCGCAACATCGCGCACTGCCCTGTCTGCCAGGACAGCGAAGTGAGCCAGATCGAGATGAGCTACGCGTTCAAGCTGCTCCTCGATGAGCTCAAGTCACTGACAGTCTACCCCCGCTTGAAGCTGAAGGGGAAGTATTAGAGGTGCTCATGGAAATCCCCGTATACAAGCAGGTCGACAAGATTGTCTTCGAGATAATGAGCCCGAAGTTCATCAAGGAGATGTCCTCGGCCAAGATAGTGACGCCTGAGCTCTACGACAAGGAAGGATACCCGGTCGACGGCGGCCTCATGGACGTCCGCCTGGGCGTCATTGACCCCGGACTGCGCTGCAAGACTTGCGGCCAGAAGCTCAAAGAGTGCCCTGGTCACTTCGGTTACATCGAGCTTGCGCGCCCTGTCGTGCATATCCGCTTCGTCAAGCTGGTCCTCGACCTCTTGCGCAGCACGTGCCGCGAGTGCGGTGGCTTGCTCATCCCGAAGAACAGGCTTGCACAGTACGTTACTGAGCTCGACCAGATTGAGCTGACGCAGGGTCAGTCGGAGCGCCGCGACCGCATCGCAGAGATCGTCGCTGAGCTCAAGACCATTAACAAGTGCCCGCACTGCGCAGCGAAGCAGAAGAAGATCGTGCTCGAGAAGCCGACGACGTTCCTCGAGGACGACCGCCGCATCTCACCGATTGAGATTCGTACGCGCCTGGAGCGCATCGGCGACGATGACCTCCCGGTGTTCGGCGTCAACCCCAGGGCGATGCGCCCTGAGTGGGGCATCCTCACAGTGCTGCCCATCCCGCCAGTGACGATGAGGCCTTCGATCACGCTCGAGACCGGTGAGCGCAGCGAGGACGACCTCACGCACAAGCTCGGCGATATCGTCCGCATCAACCAGCGCCTGTTCGAGAACATCAACGCAGGAGCGCCGGAGATAATCATCGAGGACCTCTGGGACCTCTTGCAGTACCACGTGACTACGTTCTTCGACAACGAGGTCTCGCAGCTCCCGCCCGCGAGGCACAGGAGCGGCCAGCCGCTGAAGACCATCACTGCGCGTATCAAGAGCAAGGAGGGACGCATCCGCCACAACCTGGCAGGTAAGCGCACCAACTTCAGCGCGCGTACGGTCATCAGCCCTGACCCCGCGATTGAGATCAACGAGGTCGGCGTGCCTAAGGTCATGGCGATGAAGCTCACAGTCCCCGAGCGCATCACATCGTGGAACGCTGAGTACCTCAAGTCGTTCGTGAAGAGAGGCACAGCGCAGTACCCTGGAGCGAACTACGTCGTCCGCCCTGATGGGAAGCGCAAGCGCATCACCGATGAGACCAAGGAGCAGCTCCTCGAGGAGCTCCAGCCCGGTTACGTCGTGGAGCGCCACCTCCTTGACGGCGACATCGCACTGTTCAACCGCCAGCCGTCACTCCACCGTATGAGCATGATGTGCCACAAGGTGCGCGTGCTACCTGGCCTGACCTTGCGCCTCAACCCTGCTGTCTGCGAGCCTTACAACGCAGACTTCGACGGTGATGAGATGAACTTGCACATCCCGCAGACAGAGGAGGCTCGCGCGGAAGCCGAGATCCTCATGCAGGTACAGACGCAGATCGTCTCGCCCCGTTACGGGCTCTCGGTCATCGGCTGCAACCAGGACGCCATCAGCGGCAACTACATCCTGAGCAAGTACCTCAGCTTCACGCGACCGGAGGCGATTGACCTCCTCATGAGCGTCGGCATCGAGGACTTTAAGCGTGTGCCGAACAAGAAGATCGTATCTGGCCGCGAGGTGTTCAGCGTGCTCCTGCCCGAGGACTTCGGCTTCAACGCCGAGCCCAAGAGCAACAAGCCAGCTGACATCGAGAACGCTGTCGTCATCAAGGACGGCTTGCTCGTGAAGGGAGTGCTCGACAAGAGCCAGCTCGGCGCAGGCGCAGGCCTGCTGTTGCGTACCCTGCACAAGCAGTACGGCGCTGATGACATGGGAGTCATCCTCGGCCGCATCTACAAGATGGGCATCAACGTGCTCCTGAAGTACGGCTTCACCGCCGGCATCAGCGACATCGACCTCTCGCCAGAGGCGGATGACAAGATCCGCACATTGCTCAACGAGGCAGAGGCTGACGTGCACCGCATGATCGGGCAGTACGAGCAAAAGTCGCTCGAGCTCCTTCCCGGACGCACGCTCGACGAGACGCTCGAGCTGCGTGTCCTGGAGCGCCTGAACAAGGTGCGTAACGAGACCGGACGCGTCGTCGCTGAGAACGCGGTGGCGAGCACCGGCACCATGATGATGGTACGCAGCGGTGCGCGTGGTAACCTGATCAACGTCGCACAGATGGCGGCTTGCGTCGGTCAGCAGGCATTCCGTGGCGGCCGCATCAGCAACGGCTACAAGGGCAGGACGCTCTCCGTCTTCAAGAAGGGAGACCTCGGTCCTGAGGCGCGCGGCTTCATCCGCAACAGCTTCAAGAGCGGACTCAAGCCTCATGAGATGTTCTTCATGGCCATGACCGGTCGTGACAGTCTCATGGATACTGCGCTCCGTACGCCGAAGAGCGGTTACTTGTACCGTCGCCTCGCCAACGCGATGCAGGACCTCAAGGTCGAGTACGACGGAACAGTCCGCGACGCGTCAGGAAAGATCGTCCAGTTCAACTACGGCGAGGACAACCTCGACGTGTCAAGGACTGAAGCTGGTCGCATCAACGTCAAGAAGATCATCGAGAACCTCGGGTGAACCCTATGGCAAACGCTTACGCAGAATATGAGACCAAGCTCCCCAAGAGCATCATGGAGGAGGTCAAGCAGCACGCCGCAGGCGCGACCGACGCGAAGCTCAAGAAGATCCTCGCAGCGGTCTACATCGAGTACCAGCGCGCGCTCGTCGACCCCGGAGAGGCGGTCGGCAACGTCGCGGCTGAGTCAATCGGCGAGCCAGGCACGCAGATGACACTGGACACGTTCCACTTCGCAGGCGTCTCAGAGATGAACGTCACGATGGGCCTGCCCAGGCTGATCGAGGTGCTCGATGCGCGCAAGACCATCGGCACCGCCATGATGGAGGTCTACCTCCTGCCGCCGTATAACGCCGGCCAGGACATCAAGAAGATCGCAGAGAAGATCAAGGAGACGTCCTTCCGCGAGTACATCCTCGAGTTCCACATCGATGTGCTCGAGGCGAACATGACCATCAAGCTCGACAAGACCAAGATGGATATGGTCGATGCAACGCCGGACAAGCTCATCAAGGTCCTGCTCAAGGGACTTAAGGGCTTCGAGTTCACCGCTATCGGCACAGACACCATCGTCGCGAAGTCAGCGGCGAAGGACGAGCAGCTCAAGGACATCTACCACCTCAAGGAGAAGATCAAGGACGTGTACGTGAACGGCGTTAAGGGCATCAAGATGGTCCTGCCGGTCAAGCGTGGCGAGGAGTTCCTCATCGTCACCGCAGGCACGAACCTCAAGAAGATCCTCGCTATCGAGGGCGTCGACACGACGCGCACGACCACGAACAACATCTACGAAGTCGAGGAGCTTCTCGGCATCGAGGCGGCGCGCCAGTCGATCATCAATGAGATGAACAAGGTCTTGGACAACCAGGGTATTGACATCGATGTGCGCCACATCATGCTCGCTTCCGACACCATGTCGATGAGCGGCCACATGCTGGGCATCTCGAGGTACGGTATTGTCAAGGAGAAGCCTTCGGTACTTGCCCGCGCATCTTTCGAGACGCCGCTCAAGCACATCTTCAATGCTGCCATCACCGGCGAGGAGGACCACTTGAACAGTGTGATCGAGAACGTCATGCTGAACCAGCCAGTCCCACTTGGTACGGGCCTGCCGCGCATCGTGGTCAGGCATTTTCCGAAAAAGGTGGTGAAGAAGGCGAAGGCAGAGGTCGAGGCATAGTTTGAATTCGGAAACTCCCGACGGAGTTTCACGAAAGCTTTAAAAAGAAAACAACGTTCCAAAGGTGCATCATGAAAGCAGAAATCCGCAAGTTGCTCGGCAGCGACAAACTCATCATCGGCACAGACCGCTGCATGGCGTTGCTCCGTGACGGCCAGATCCAGAAGATCATCCTCGCAAGCAACGCCCCGGCCAACACGGTCGAAGACGTGCAGCGCTACAAGGACGAGGTCGAAGTCATCGTGCTCGACGTCCCCAACGAGGAGCTTGGTGTCTTCTGTAAGAAGCCGTTCAACATCAGCGTTCTTGGTATCCGCGCATGAACGTCGTCATCGATAACGATCTTTTGCAGACCATCGCCATTGTGGAGAAGGTCACGCACGCACGTGTCGACCGCTGCATCCCCCGTGATGACAAGCTCATCTTCGTCGTGGGACGCGGCGATGCGCGCAAGATCGTCGGTCCGCAGGGAGCGGTCCTCAAGAAGCTCGAGGGCCAGCTGAACAAGCGCCTGAAGATCATTGAGAAGGTCGATGACAAGATGCTCTTCATCCGCAACGCGATGCTCCCCCTCAAGATTGTGGACATGAAGGAAGAGGACGGCATTGTGACCGTGTACGGCCCGGACGAGAAGACCAAGGGACTCATGATCGGCGCGAAGGCACAGAACCTCCGCTTCACCGAAAAGGTAGTCCAAATGTACTTCCCTGAAGTCAGGGAGATCAAGGTCGTTTAGGATTTCTTTATCTCTTGTTAAGCGCAATACATAATATTTTGCTGCCTTGGCGTAAATCTGAAGGCCGGCGACAACGACGGGACGGAGTTGACGGTGACGGCCTGAAACAAGGTCGCAATGCGATACGTCCGCCGCAGCGCGAAAGAATTCCGTAAAATTTCCGGGTTTTCTAGGTCGTAAGAGAAAACTTTTATACACAGAAAGAAACCAAGATGTGGTATCGAAAGGCTTAAGCGTGTTTAGCGGTGTTGAAACATGGCTCTCTCTACGCAAATCCGTGATGAGTACTATCTCCTTTCTGAACGACTTTATGATGTGAAAGCGGCGCTTCGCGGAGACTGCGATGATATCGACTGCGATCACTACATCTACAAGGAGCTCCTGAAGAAGAAGTATGGGCCAGTGCTCAAGCATTCATTCTCTTGCAAGGAGAGCCTCGAGCGGGAGAAAGCTGCCTTGCTGAGGCTCCTCTCACTCGACCGCTTCAGGAAAGTACGTCACAAGCCCTGCGCTGCATGCGGAAAACTAGTTGATACATTGAACGAACGGCTCGTGGGCTTTAGGAAGCCTTTGGCCGGAGGATACGTGGAAGTGAAACATGTATGGGCGCATCGCGCGTGCGCTCGTTCTGTGAAAGCTCCAAAAGGCTGGTCAAAATCCAAGTTCTGAGCCATCAGGCAATCATCGTGTACCCGTTACCCCACTTATCGACGCCGCTAAGGCCGCTGTGCACCATGTAGTTGCGGTACTCGCTCGGCGCGCAGCGCAGGACTGATGGCACAGGGTTGCCTGCCGTGTCCTTGCTCGCGTACACGCACTCGCAGTCGCTCGATGATCTCGAGCAGGTCTCCCATTGCGCTATCTCTTCGCTACCGTAGTGGCGCACGCACGCAGGTCCCACCTGCGCCATGTACTCATCATATCCTACGGGGCAGCCGTCGTTACGGTAGCACCTGTCGTTCTCGCAGATGATGTGCGTGCCGATGTCCGGCCTTACATCTGTATCATTCACTACCTGCCCATAACCCGGCTCTACTGTGGTGCTGCCATCAGTCGGTGCCGGCAGCTCTGGTATCTGCGGGGTCTCGCTGCCATTTGTTGGCAGTTCTGGCGGGATATCGCTGTCGATAGACGGTGAGCAAGCTGTGAGTATCAGTAGTGCGAGGAGGTACTTCATATCCACAACATTATGTGTACCGGTATAAATACCTTTGAGAGAGTTCAAGCGGGGTGGAAGCTTTCGAGTTTCGTTATCATTGATTCGGCCAGTGTGAGCGCGCGTTCCGCCTCTGTCGCCATCGCTCCTTCGCCATAGTACTTGATCCCATTGCGGTGTTTGCGCAGCTTGTCAACCCCGCTCGCGGGAAGATCGAGGAGGTCGAGGTATGCGATGCTCGCCTCGTGCGAGTAGGAGGCGTACCCCTTGGCGTAGAGAATGCTGTTTATCGCCTCCAGGATCGCCTCGTAGCAGTTCTCTACGACGAATTTTGGGTCTTGCGTGCGGTGTATCGCTTGCGCGAGACGGAGCCGGTCCTTGGCCGCTTGCAGCGTCGATGCCGCGAGAAGCTTGTCTGGAGACTGCTTGCGCACGTCGTTGGTTGAGATGTAGTGCCCGAAATCCCTCATAGCGTTCCTTCAAGAACGATGCCGTTCTTGAGGTTCTCGATGAGCCGCTTGTTCATATGGTCATCTATGCTATGTACGGATATCTTGCGGTGCAGTTTGTGTTCGAAAGCATCGAGCACCAGCCTCTTGCCGTTCCCCTTAAGGATGGCAATATCGATATCTGACCGTTCCGTATCCTCTCCTCTGCTGTAGCTGCCGAAGAGGATGATGGCGTCAGGCCTGGCCTTGCTGATGCTCTCCAGAAGACCGCTCTCGTAAACCTGCTCGAGGTTATGGACGCGTTTTCGCCTCGTGAACCTCTCTGTTAGCGCAGCGCGTGTGAGCGTGAGCGGCCTGCCGTGCTTCACTGTGATGAGTCCTTCCTGCTCCAGTTTTTTTGTGGCCATGATGATCGTGGGCAGCGAGAGGCCGAGCTGTCGCGAGAGCTTGCGCAGGTGTACCTCCTCTGTCGGGAATGTAAAGAAGTGTGCAAGGACCTTCTCAGTGGAAGATTTATCTATCATCTGATAGAATATAGTATCAGCTTGTACTTAAATCTATCTGGTGCTGCCGCTCTGGAACCAGGCCACCGTTTCCTTGATGCCCTGCTCCATTGTTGTGGGGATAAAGCCGAGCTCTTGTCTAGCTTTCGTGATGTCCAGAACGATGTCACGTACCTCTCCGGGAACGGCATCGACGTGCTCCGGCTTGATGCCGGTCTTGAGCTCTCCCTCTACTAATTCGAAGATCCTGTTGACGCTCGTGGATTCTCCTGATGCGAGGTTGAAGAGCCGCGTCTGAGGGGTATTTTGTAGATTGGCTGCTATGGTCTTGGCGATGTCCTTGACGTAGAGGAAGTCCCTGGTCTGGTCGCCGTCACCGAATATCTTCGGGGAATTGTGTTTCATTAACGCATCGATGAAGAGGCTCATGACGCGCTTCGTGCGCGGGTCATCCCGCGGGCCATAGACGTTCCCGAAGGCGAGGATGAGGTGGTCGATGCCGTAGAGCTTGTCGTAGGACTCGACGTAGTGCTCAGCAGTGTGCTTGCTGATGCCGTAAGGGGCTAACGGGTTGACTGGGTCGGTCTCTTTTACCGGGAGGCGCTCTGGTTCGCCGTAGCGCGCGCCGCCTGTAGAGGTGTAGATGATGCGCTTTACGCCATGATGCCGGCACGCTTCCAGGACATTGATCGTGCCCAGGATGTTCTGCTGCGCGTCGAAGATAGGATTCTCTAGTGATTCTCGTAACATGACCTGTGCTGCGGTGTGGATGACTATCTCTGGCTTGATTTTCTCGAAGGCTTTGTTGAGGTCTTCTGGGTTGGTGATGTCGCCCTGGATGAGAGTGCACTGGATGCGCTCCTGCTTGCCGGTGCTGAGGTTGTCGAAGGCAGTGACCTCATGGCTTGCTTGGAGGGTGTCTACGATATGACTGCCGATGAACCCTGCTCCGCCAGTGACGAGGATGCGCATGTTGATTGGTTTTGGAGATGGACTTAAAAAGTGTTCGTCAAAGTGATTGTAATCTATCCTTGTAGGTATCGTACGCGTCATCATGCTTGTCGATAGTGAGGAACCAGATGGTGGTGCCTTGGACGTAGTAGACGAGACGTATGCCGTCAGTGATGCGTTCCCTGTAGCAGTTCTCACCACCACGCAGGTGTTTCAATCGCAGTGGCTGCTGCTTGATCTTCCTCTTTTTCTTCGCGAACGCCTCTAACTCGCTCTTGCTGAGATTGTCCAGGTCTGCGAAGAATGCTGGGTGCATCCTGATTTTCCAGTCAGTCACTGTCCACGCCTCGCTTTTTCAGGTACGCATTGAGCTCCTTCTCGGTCTTGCCGATGGAAGGGTCTCTCCTGATTTCAGCGAGGCGCTTGTCTTCCGGTAGTCCGACGATACTCTTGAGCTGCTCGACCTCCTCGCGGAGTGCTTGCAGCTCTCTCTGGACCGCCTTGATGGAAGGTTCTGCCATAGAGGTCATGACGCGTTCACCGTATATAAGAGTTTTCTCGCGTTTATTGTGATTACGCTGCTATTGACGGAGAGATGCCGTTCTTGCGCGTGGATGCTCCGTTCCCGCTTACGCAACGCATCTGAATGCTTAACTCTTCCTCTACTGCGAATGGCTAAGCACAACCGTTATAAGTCCCAGATGCTCCATACTGGCATGGCCAGGACATTCCACGTCATCATCGAGAAGGATGAGGATGGCGGATATGTAGGCAGCGTGCCTGAGCTCAGGGGATGCCACAGCCAAGGCGAGACAGTCGAGGAACTCATGACGCATATGCGTGAGGCGATCGAGCTCTGCCTTGAGGACGCTGAGGAAATCGCGGATATCATCGGTGTGCAAAAGCTACAGGTATGAAGAATTCTTCCGTCGGATATCCTAGGATAGTTTTCTGCTTGAGAAGTTCTCTGGGGAGATGAGGGATTTTCCAGTTTTTTTCTCGAGTTCAGTTCTCGTGTTCTTTGCCACCTCTCCTCCTTCTTGTGCGGCGTCCTTGCACTCATCAAATCCTTCTGCATCTTTCGCAACGGTGATGTCGGTAGTCGCCTTCTCGCCGATCATCGTCAGGATGAGCTCCCAGTCAGTCATGTGATCCCTGAGGTTCTGCTTGTCCAAGCTCTTGAACTGCTTGTACTCCTCAACGGTCTTGCCGAAGGTCGCCTTGCTGATCTCATTCGTGAGTATCGCAAAGTCCTTCTCCTGCGTGACCTGTCTGGTTTTCCACTCATCGGTGAGCTCTTGCCTGATCGTGATGCCGCGCAGCCGCTTCTCGATCCAATCCTTCGGATAGCCCTTCTGCTCGTAGTAGGATTTCACCCGATCCTGTGCCATCTCAGGATTGTTGATCTCCTGAACCCGCTCGTAGCCTGTCTTGGCAAGCCAGAGCTTGAACGGTTCTGCCTTGGGAGAGGGGATGGATTGGATGATGCGGAAGAGAATCTCCGTATTTCCACAGTCAGTCTCACGCAATTTACCGTCTTCTGCCGGTAATTTCAACTGGTTACAGTTTGTAACCGCTTCATTCGCCCCTTCCTCAAGGAGCCTATGCTTGAGGACTTTCCAGTAATTTCGTGGGTCTTGGCTGTCGCTCAAGGCTCCCACCACATCCACGACAGAGAACCACCACTCCTCTTTGTGCCAGGTTCTCCTGATGCTCTTATCCTGGAAGACGACAAGCCCTTTCTCCATGCTGCTAGAGGGGTGGCGCGCTTTTTAAAGTTCTTGCGTCTGCGTCCAGTGCAAGCCGTATAGATTACGTGCTGCAGAACAGGGATCGTGTCGATTCATCTCACGCGGATGAGGCCTTCCTTCTCAACGCTCTCGAAGGCCTCCTTGAGGTCCTCCATGAGAGAACGGCTCGCTTGCCGCTTGAGCTCCTCGTACTCGGCTTTCGGGATGGTGACCATCTCAGTCATAGGGTATTCGAAGCTGTAGATGTTTATATGGTTGCTGCTTGGGATGGCGGAATTGCAGCGGTAGATTTTAACAGGTGCAGGAGTGTCAAAGGAGGGTGGCAATCTGCCCCTGCCCTTAACACTTAAGTAAAATGTTTGTTAGGTTCTTCACGTCGAGGAGTGATTGGAAACGGAGAAAGATTTGTGTTGATTTTGCTGATTCTGCTGTTATAAAGTATTGATTTGCTGTTTTTACGCTTTTTGAGAGCATAAATTTCGAGAACCTTTTTAAAGGATTTTCTAGTACCTCCTCTTATGTTAGGGGAGTATCGCAGCGTGCTGCTCACGCTGACACTGTCATTGCTGGGGCTCGAAGTGTGGGCATGGTTCTTCAAGGATTCCAATATGTTCCCTGGACTCGAGACACGAACTCTCTTTGTGCTCGTACCGATGCTGGTGCTGACCGCAATCGCCTATATAGATGTGCACAGGATTAGGGATAGGATGCGGCGCCATGGTGTGGGGATTGCTAGTCTGCTGACGCCCTTGGTGCGGATGCATGACAATACGCGCTACTTCTTCCACATCTCGTTCCAGGGAGTGCTCGTGGTATATCTTTTGCTGCTGCTCGCTTCGCAGTTCGTCGATTGGGAAATGTCGCTGAACTACCTGCTCATCCTCGTAATTGGTTTGGGAGTGGTGACTGTGCTCATCCCCTACGAGAAGCGCGAGGAGCGCGCCATGACACGCTGGGATGTCGCGTTAATCATCGGATTGGCGGTGATTGGTGGAGTATTGATTTTCATCAAGACTGCTGATCTCGGCTGGCTGCGGTATGTTATTTCTGCGCTATCTGCACTGCTGATTGGGTTACTAGGTTTCCTCGTGTTCGAGGAGGATGACGAGGAGGTGTCATACCCCGACTTTTCATCCAGGGCCATTCTTCCTGCGGTGTTCCTGATATTGTTCGCTGCTGCGGTGTTGTACCTGTTCATGGGCGTGTCAGCGTTCAGGATTGTGCTCGGCAGCGTGTATGTTCTGTTTGTTCCTGGACTGGTATTGTCCTACGTGTTCTTTGACATGGGAGAGATTGACAGCCTGGAGCGGATTGCACTGTCGTTTGCATTGTCTATAGCGGTGGTTCCGCTACTCGTGTTCTACCTGAACCTCATCGGCATGAGGATTTCAGCTCTCTCAGTTTCCTTGGTGGTGCTTGGCGTGGTGGTGATCAGTTACCTGCTCTATCGCAAGAAGGAGCAGATGCGGCAGATCAAGATCGCGAGGGCACTCCATGGAAGGGCTTAAACAGATAGTACGAGATAGTTACTTCAATCTCCTGACATTGTTCATACTCTCTGTCTTCGCGTTCAAGATAGGATGGTTGCGCTCTTGGGAGCTGAACTTCCTCTGGTTCGCGATTATTCTAGGGGTTTTTGGGTACTCGCTGGTTCCTAAGGAGAAGCGGGTTAACGTACCGTTCTGGCTGCTGTACGTCGCGCTTGGGTTCGCTTTACTAATGCGCGTGATACCGTATATTGGTAATTCTGTTCCTCTGGGTTATGATCCCGGATTCCACAAGTTCCTGTTTGAACACCCATTCGGGGAGGCTTGGTTGGAAGGTATGTACCCTCTCTTGTTCTCTGGGCTCATGGGCGGGTTGAATGCGGTGACTGGTTCATGGTTCCTGCTCGTGCCGCTCTTTGTTATCCTGTCTGCTCTTGTTGGGCTAGTGATCTACTATGTGGTATCTCGCCTGTTCTCTACTGAAGCTGGCGTGCTTGCTGCACTCATATTCGCTGTGTCTATAGCGCAGTTCGAGACGTTCTGGTTCAACTACTACAAGAACGTGCTCGGGATTATACTACTGTTGTTATCGTTCCTGTGGTTCGAACGGTCTGCTAAATTGAACTGGAAGCTGATTGTCGTCGGTGGACTCATTGCGGGCGTGCACCAGGTCGCGTTCTTCATCTTCGCGATCACGTACTTCGTCTGGGTGATGCTGGATGTTCGTCAGTGGAGGACTGCTGAGTTCAAGAGCGGGTTCTATGGTGGGTTATTGATTATAGGACTGGCGCTGCTGTTCAATATCGATAGGATAGGGGTGTTCCTGATTAATCAGGGCATATGGGCTGCGCGGAGCGTGGTTAGTCTTAGTGGTGGATCGGGGACGTTCTTCAACGTCACAACCTACTTCTACTACACGCTGCCGTTCATCCCCTTCGCCATTACAGGACTCATACACTACTATAGGAAGAACGTGCCGCTCTTCATCGCTTCAGTCACTGCTGCTTCCGTGGTGTTGCTCGGCCTGTTCTTCCACAACAGGATGATCATCTACCTGGACATCTTCATCATCATCTACGCTGCGCTGGGTCTCGTTGTGCTGTTGCAAACCCGGAAGATTTACGGCCAGGTCATCGCGTATGGTTTCCTCGTACTGTTCGCAGTACTCATGGTCATGCATGCGATGGACTCAGAGCCACTG
>DAGG01000010.1:5874-36749 GCA_002498125.1 Candidatus Woesearchaeota archaeon UBA525 | reverse complement strand
TGTACCACTCAATGGTTTTGGTACCCATTCCTTTATTGCATGATCTGCATATAGGACGCAAGTTTTCGATATTATCTTGTCCTCCTTTGGTAACAGCTTTGTTATGGCCCACTTCAAAATCTGTGAAGTGAATTGGTTTAATATTACAGCAGTAGCACTTTCCTTGTACTTTATTTTTCATGTATTTGAGCCAGACTTTTTCTCGTAAGTCTTTGTTGATTGTCTTTCTTGGTTTTTTCGGAGATTTCTGTCCAGTGAAATCTAGGGGCGGACCGAAAATTCCACCTTTTTTTCTTGTTCTCATAGGAGTTCCTAAAAAGTCGTTCGGCATCCGTCACCTCTTAGAACGAAACCCGTGTTCTGCGCTTAGGTGTGCGCTTCGCTTTGAAGCTCACACTTCCGCTCTTTGTCTTGAAAGATACGGGGCGTTTCGTCTTAGTCTTCTTTCCTCTTGCTAGGAACGATGGCATGACTACTCTGGAGAACTGAGAATTATAAATTTTCTCGATTTAGTCAATGAACTCGTTATGCTTGATCTTCTCAGGTAGGTACACGTCAGAGATGAAGGTGATTCCACGAGCGCTGAGCGACTGGATTTCCACTTTGGCTCCAGCGGTCTTCATCATCTTGAACTGCTTCTGCCACTCCTTGTGATCCTTGAACCAGTCGTACTCCGCCATTTGCTTCAAGCGTGCGGTGTCCTGGTCGGTGAGCTTGATGTAGTGGCGTTCCAGTTTGTACTTAGTCACGTCATCGCACGTGACGCCGAGGAACCGTACGTTCGGGATCGCCATCTCCTCGCTCATGTGCGCGAGAGAGATCGAGCCGTGCTTGAGGACTGAGTAGATGTAAATACCCCATGGGTCGTTGTCTGTCAGGACGTAGATCGGGAGCTTGTGTTCAGTAGCAAGCCTCTGCAAGAGCCTGCGCACGCCGCGCGTGGACTGTCCTTGTGAACTCATGATGATGCAGTTCTGCTTGGACCAGAAGCGGTCCTCGTGCAGGCGCTCCCACACTGCCGCCTTCTCCATGTAGATGACATACTTCGCGTTCATCTTCTTGAACTTGATCTTCTCGACGTTCGAGGGGATGGACCAGCCGCCGCTGCCGAGCTTGCTCCAGTCGATAGTGTCACCCTGGTCCTCGATGATGACGTTGCCCGCGACAGACCCCATCTTGTTCGCGTTCACGTGGAGCTGCTCACGCGTGAAGCCAGTGATGATCTCGAGGTCCTCCATCGCCTTGTCCGACTCGTTCTGGTCATCGACGACGTTGGTCTTCGTGCCCGGGATGGTGCGTTTGGCCATGTAGAAGACGTCACGCAAGGAAGAGGTCTTGTCAATCTCGATGAGCGATTTGCTGATGGCCGCGACCTCAATGGTCTGCAGGAACTTCTTGGCGTGCGCCACGTTGAAGAACGCGCGCTCCGATGTCTTCTCGCCGATGCCGAGCTTGCGCGTCTTCTCATCGAAGACGACATTGGAGAGCGAGCGGACTGAGAGCTCGATGGATGGCTGCTGCCCGCTCTCGATCTGCTTGACGAGCGAGGCTCCGAACTCCTCGAGGGTCTTCAGCTGCTCCTTGTCGGTTTCGTTCTTCGCCATTGATTCACTTCTTGCTCTTCTTCTCCTTGAGCTCTATCTCGTTCTCAGCGGTCTCGTCGGGATCGACGTGATCCTCATCATCGCCCTTGCCGATAGCTGCCCACTCCTCATCATATTCGGTGTTGACAGCCTGCATTGCCTCGATGCGCTGCTGGATCGAATCCTTCTTCACCATCGCGTTCAGTCCCGCAGTAATATCATCGGCCTTCTTGCCTGTGAGGCGCGAGAGTGCGTAAGCGACTTCTGGGATGTAGCGCTCGAAGATGCTCGCGCGCTCGAGCTGGGCATGCGCGCGCTGCTTCTTGCCGACGTACTTCTGGAGCAGGCGGCCAGCCTCCTGCAGCGCGAGCTTCATCTCCTTGATGATGTCGTCGTAGTGCGCGATGGCCTCCTTTGATTCCGATGTGAATGGCACCCAGACGGATGCCATGTGGACGACGACAGTGAGCGGGCCGTTCGGCATGGACGATCCGGTCTGCTGGATGCCATAGGACTTCCAGTTCGTCGTGGTGATTGCTTTCGTGATGCCGCAAGCGCCTTGCTGGTACAGAAGCGGCACGCGGTTCGCGAAGCGCATGAGCTTGACGGCGTCATCCTTGGTCTGCTGGCCGCCCCATGCGAGCGCGACCTCAATCTGGAACGGGTTGCCCTTGTACACGAAGGGTGGTCGCGTGATAGAGGTGTAGAACTCCGCCTGCACCTCCTTCTTCAGCCCACGCTCGAGGAGCTCTGCGCCGATTGGCGACAGGCAGTCAGTAGGCGGGTTCATGATGCTGACGGTGTTGAACGCCTTGATGAGATGCTCGGCGGCATCGCGGCTGATGTCGACCGGCTTCACGTTCGGCGAGATGCGGGCCTCTTCGCACAGGTCTTTCGCCACTTGCGGGCTGACGCGGCTGAAGTGCTCCTGTAAGAACGCGGTGATCGTGCGGTTCTCGCTGGAGTCTAGCATCTTGAGCAATGTGCCGAGCTCAACGCCGTGCGGATGGGGTAGGATCTCCTCCGCCTTCTTCGGCAGGACCTCACTCGCCCGCGCGAAGACGTACTGCTCCGCTTTGGGATTGACGTAGATAAGCGTGACGTGCGGGTTGACGACTGCAGTCTCCTTGAGGTACTCATCCACTGATTGCTGTCCCTTCTGGTAGCTGGCCTCTATGTCAAGCTCGATGCGCGTGCCGTGCTCCTTGTTCCACTCCTTCTCCTCCTCGCGCGTGATGTCAGGGGAGTTCGTTGTGGTGTTGATTGTGAGTTCCACGTAGTTCGCAGGATGCTTCGGACTGATCTTGGTCGTGATCTTAGCGGGTCTGCCGGTGGTGAGCTGCGCGTACATGACTGCTGCGCTGATTCCGATGCCCTGCTGGCCGCGCTGCTGCTTGCGGCTATGGAACTTGCTGCCGTAGAGGAGCTTCGCGAAAATCTTACCTATCTGGGCTTTGACGATTCCAGGACCGTTGTCCTCGATGATGACGCGGAAGCGGTTCTCTGCCATTTCGATGATCTCAACAGAGACCTCGGGGAGGATTCCTGCCTCTTCGCACGCGTCCAGGCTGTTGTCCACGGCCTCCTTGACTGTGGTCATGAGTGCTTTGCGGGGGTTATCGAAGCCGAGGAGGTGCTTGTTCCTGGCGAAGAACTCCGCGACACCAATCTCGCGCTGCTTCTTGGCCATCTCGACGGCTTTTGGGCTATTGCTGACAGGGTCTGTGAGCGTCGCCTGCTTGCCGTCGGTCTTCTTGGCCATGGTAATTGCCTAGAAAGGCTCATTTTAGCCGTTTCCGCGGCTTTTTAAGATTTCCGCTTAAGAAGTTTATAAAGAAAGGAGTGTTTCAGGTGTTCTTGATGACGATGATACCGTCGTCATAACTGTCTTTTGAGTGTTCCTGTTCCTTCTTCCAGCGCTGATAGTGCTCCCACTCAGCCTGGCGATCCTCAGGGGACCAGATGCGCAGCTCTTCGCGCTGTTCACGGTATTCTTGTGGAGGGACCCAGCAGTACATGACTGGTTTCTTCGCCGGTGCCTTCGGATTGTACTCTGGCGCTCTGATGCGCAGGAATTCAACTCCTGCATAGCCTACGGGCTTTCCTGGTGTTGCGAGAATCCCATCCAAGTCGCTGTGTCCCATTCTCCCGCTCCGGGGTGAACCCCTGAGGAGTAAGGTGCTAAGTTTCTTTATAAGAGTCCCGACGTAAATGAGAGGAGAAAAACAGAGGAGTTATAGGAATATGCTCAGCCACGGCTCCAGCCTTCAGGGTCGTGCCGCCACGTCCCGTACTCAGGCAGCTTACTTCTGTCAATGACAATGGGCTTGTCCTTCGGCGGCTCGTAATCCTTCGGAGTATCAGGTTTCGGCTGATCATCGAGCCGCGTATTGTAGGAGTCTAGCATGAATTCTAGTGCCATAAGTATCACCTACTAATCAGAGGACGGTTTCTGTTTTTAAGAGTCGTGTTCTATATATGGAGAAAATGCAGTGTTCACTCCCAGATACTGCTCACTTCTTCCTCATCTTCAGCCGCGTGAACTCCTCACGCGACCTTTCTTCAAGGTTCATGACTATCCTGTCGCGTGTGGCAATCAACTCGGGGATGAAGATGTGCTCGAGTGCATGCGCCCTGCGCTTGGTCTTGCGGATTTCGATGAGGAGCTTACGCAGCGCAGTTTCCTTCGCTGCGAGGTCTATAACCAATTCGAGCACCTTGCTGTACGCTCCGCCGGTCTCCTGCAGGAGCAGGGTGTCGTAGAGCGGACGCTCGCGCTCCTGCTCGATGCGCGTGACCATAGGGACACGGACGCCCGCGATGTTCCGGATGTCCAGCTGGACTGGCGCCGCCTCCTGCACAGCGATGGCCGCTGCTTTGATGCGCAGATCACTCTCGAGCGCGCGGGCGTGGTCCATCTGCCGTGATGCTGACGCATAGGTCTCCTGTAGCGCGCGATGGCGTTCCTTGACCTCCTTGAGGAGCTTGAAGAATTCGATGATGAGCGAGTCCTGCTTCTTCTTCAGCAGCTCATGCCCTTTCTTCGCGAGGACGATGCGTTTCTTCAGCTTGAGCAGCTCAGATCTCGTTGGTTTGACGGTCATCATCTACTTCCACCCTGGTGGCTTCCACTTATCGTGGTCGTCTTGCGGCGTGTCAGATGATTCAGGAATACTTTCAGGTGTTTTGGCACTGCTATCTTCTTTCTCATCCACTACACCGCGGCCTTCTGCTGGCGGATTGTCTCGGGCAATCACTGTCCGCTCCTTTTCAGTCGCGGTCGCTCGCCCTCGGGTCTGTGCCAAGGCGGTGTTCGTCGGTGGGACGGTTGCGGTCTTTGGTTGTGCAGCGCTTTCTGCTTTCTTCACATCCTTACCCTTGTAGTACTTCTCCTTCGCCTCGTCGTGAATCCTGCCGAGCTCATCCCACTCGAATGCCGAGATGAGGTCCCATGCAAGGCCAAGCGTGTCCTCGATGCGGCGGTTGTCCCGATCCTTCTGCCTGACGAACCTGTCCTCGAACTCAGCTGCGAACTTGAGCGCACGCTTGTCGTGATCGGATAGCGCGTCCTCGCCGATGATTGCCACGAGGTTGCGCAGCTCCCTTCCTTCCGCATAACTCGCGAAGAGCTGGTCAGACACCTGCTTGTGATCCTTTCGCGTCTTCCCCTCGCCGATGCCATTGTTCATGAGACGGGACAATGACGGAAGGATGTCGACGGGCGGGTAGATGCCCTTGCGGTGCAGTTCCCTTGAGAGCACTATCTGCCCTTCAGTGATGTAGCCTGTCAGGTCGGGGATTGGATGGGTGATGTCATCCCCGATCATTGAGAGGATGGGGAGCTGCGTGATGCTTCCCTTCTTGCCCTTGATCATGCCGGCTCTTTCGTATAACGAAGCGAGGTCTGTGTACATGTATCCCGGATAACCGCGGCGTCCTGCTATCTCTTGACGCGCAGCCCCTATCTCACGCAGTGCCTCGCAGTAGTTCGTCATGTCAGTCATGATGACGAGCACATGCATATCCTGTTCGAACGCGAGGTACTCGGCAGCAGTCAATGCCATGCGCGGCGTGAGCAACCGCTCGATTGCCGGGTCTGATGCCTTGTTCAGGAACACCACGCTGCGCGCAAGCGCGCCGGTCTCCTCGAAATCCTTGACGAAAGCCTGCGCCTCCTCGTTCGTGATGCCGATGCCGGCGAATACCACCGCGAATCTCTCGTTGGTCCCAGTCACCGTCGCTTGACGAGTTATCTGGAGCGCGAGTTGGTTATGCGGCAATCCCGCCCCTGAGAATATCGGCAGCTTCTGGCCGCGCACGAGCGTGTTCGTGAGGTCGATAGTACTCACACCGGTCTGGATGAAGTCCGCAGGCGGACCGCGTGCATAAGGGTTGATCGCTTGGCCGATGATAGGGACCTTCTTCTTCGGGATGATGGCCGGGCCGTTGTCGATAGGCTTGCCGCGGCCGTTGAACACGCGGCCGATGAGATCAGGTGCCACTCCTAGCTGCACGACTTCGCCGAGGAACCGCACGCGCGATCCGCGGTCGATGCCTGTCGTGGTCTCGAAGACCTGCACGACCACCACATCATCGGATGTGTCGAGTACCTGGCCGAGCTTTGTCGCGCCATCAATCGAGATCTGCACGAGCTCGCCGTAGCCGACAGGCTCTGTCTTCTCGAGGAATATGAGCGGGCCCGCCACTCTGGTGATTGTCATGTACTCCTTCACTGGGCCACCTCGAGCGCGCTGATGCGTTCTTTGATATCCTTCTCGATGACGTCAGCTTCACTGTCCTCCTTGCTGAACTTATACTGGAAGATGCGGTCGCTTAGCTTGAGCGCGGCTATCTGGCCGAACTTCACACCGGCGGATATGGCCTTGCTGCCCTCCTCGTGATAGAGCGTCATGAGTTTGATGATTCTGTACGATCGCTGCAGAGAGCAGTAGCTCTCGAGCGGGTCGTATGCGGACTGCTGCAAAAGTCCTTCCCTGATGAGGCGCGCCACCTGCAGCGTAAACTGCTGCTGCTCAGGAAGCGCATCGCTACCGACGAGTTGCACTATCTCCAGTAGCTGCGCCTCTTCTTGCAGGAGCGCGCTGATGCGCCCTACTCGCTCGTTCCAATCCTCCGCGACGTTTTTCCTGTACCATGGCTCCAGCGTGCGCGAGTAGAGCGTGTACGCTTCGAGCCAGTTGACGCTCGGGAAGTGGCGGCGCTGCGCGATACGTGCATCGAGTGCCCAGAACGCTTTAGCGACACGCAGCGATGACTGTGTGACTGGCTCAAAGAAGTCTCCGCCTGGCGGCGAGACCGCGCCGATGATTGAGAGCGAGCTCTGCTTGTCAGTCCCGAGCGGCTTGACGAGCGCAGCTCTTTCGTAGAACGCCGCGATACGCGACGCAAGGTACGCAGGGAACCCTTCCTCACCAGGCATCTCCTCGAGACGGGAGCTGATCTCGCGCAAAGCTTCTGCCCATCGGGACGTGCTGTCCGCCATGAGTGCGACATCATACCCCATGTCCCTGAAGTACTCTGCGATGGTCACTCCGGTGTAAATGGATGCCTCGCGTGCGGCGACAGGCATGTTCGATGTGTTCGCGATGAGGACTGTCCTGTTCATGAGTGGCGCTCCATTGCGCGGGTCCTTGAGTTCAGGGAACTCGGTGAGCACTTCAGTCATCTCATTGCCGCGCTCTCCGCAACCGACGTAGATGATGATATCGGCATCAGACCACTTGGCGAGTTGGTGCTGGTTCACAGTCTTCCCTGCGCCGAACGGCCCGCTGATGATCGCTGTACCACCCTTGGCGATAGGGAAGAGCACGTCCATGACGCGTTGCCCTGTGATAAGCGGCTTATCTGGCGCGAGCTTCTCCTTCACAGGCCGCGGGACTCTCACAGGCCAGGGTTGTTTCATCGTGACATTGACCAAGCGTTTGTCATTCGTCGTCACGGTAGCGACAGTCTCGCTGACTGTGTACGCTCCAGGTTTCATAGGACTGAGCTGGCCGTAGACGTCGGGCGGGACCATGATATGGTGCTTGAATCCCGGTACCTCCTCTACATAACCGATGATTTGTCCCCCTCCGATGGGCCCGGGTTTCGCTGTCGGGACGAATTGCCACTTGCGTTTCTCATCGAGCGCAGGGACGTGCGCGCCTCTGAGGATGAAGCTCCCCATCGCCTTGATGAGGTCTGGCAGAGGCCGTTGCACTCCGTCATAGATGCTCTTCAGGAGCCCCGGTCCCAGGTCGACAGTGAGTGGTTTCCCCGTGTTCACTGTCGGCTCTCCCGGTTTGAGTCCTGAGGTGTCCTCATACACTTGGATGATTGTCTTATCTCCTGCTATCTGGATCACTTCGCCTAACAACTGTTCCTTGCCCACAAGCACCACATCGTACATCTTCGCGTCAAGCCCTTTAGCCACAGCCACAGGACCGGCGATGCGGTAGAGCGTCGCCTTCTTCGCAACAGGCATCGTTTCTCCGGCACGGATTTTAGCAGCCCGTCTCTTTTTCATCTGAGCAAATCCACCCCGAGTGTGTTCATGATTGCGCGCCGGAGGCGCGCTTCTTGCGCTGCCCCGTCCTTGGCGAGCGTGATGACGACAGGTCGCGTGCTGGTCTCTAGCATCTCGCGCTGCTGCTGCGGCAACGCAGAGGCGAGTCTCTCGTCGAGGATTATGATCGAGTCGTGGTGCTTCTCGACGCTGCGCATTACTTCGCTCGCGTCAGCGAGGACTGTCTTGCGTACGCCGGCGAGCGCGAAGCCTGGCAGGAATCCTGTCGTTCCGATTACCACGAGTTCCATATTACACCGTGAGTTGCTCCCTGATGAGCGGCTCCTCCAATCCTAATCTCTTCCCTTTGATGATGAGGCGCAGGTTCGAAGCCTCGATATCCTTCTCGGCGAGGTACCGTACGATCACTCCAGGCGAGACAGGATATGTCCCGGCCATGCTCCTGAGCCTGCGCAGTATGTCGCGGTGGAGTTCGTACTCGAGCCTGACCATGGACCCTTGGGCGCGGTCGAGGGCTTTCCCGTATTTCGTCGTGCGCAATGCCTTCATGGCCTCTTCAGCAGATTGCGCTTGCCCTGCGGCGAGTAGGACCGCGCGGGGGATTGTCCCGCCGCGCTCTATGCGCTGCGCTATGCGTTCCGGAGGGAGCCTGTCATGTCTCATCGTGAGCACGCGGACGATGTTATCCTCGTCGATGAGGTACTCATCGGTGAGCATCGCGTCCACGCGTTTTGGCCGTACCGCATCCATGAACGCAGCGAGTGTCTTCGGACGTCTACGTAAGGATGGTATCTGTTTTCCCGCAAGCCTGCATAGTTCCTCTATAGTCTTCGCGCCTGCGAACTGAGTGGGATCGAATGTTCCTCGTTTGGCATAACGCTTGAGCATATCCTTAGCGTCCTCTCCTGCCGCTATGGCGCTCGCTACAATCTGGACATTCCACGCGTCGTTCTCGAGCAATGTGTTCTCGATTGCCCGCATGAATCCGGGGCTTGAGATGCGTTTGAGCTTGTCCATGGTACGCTGCGTGTTGCGCGCGAGGATCATGTCGACGGTCTCGAGGTTGTCGAGGTCCTTGAGCGCTAGCGCATCAACATCCTGGCGGTAGTCGGTTGACTGCAGGTATCCGATAATTTCCATCTCCGTCATCTTGAGCAGGCGCTCATAGTCGTCAGCTTTGATGAGCCTAGTCCTCATGGCTTGGATGCGCGCAGCGCTGTAGCTGTCGTTCATCTATGCCTCCGTCTCTTGACAGCTGTCTTCACAGTCTTCCCTGCCGCTCTCTTTCGCTTAACGATTGGTGCTCTTTTGAGTTTCTTGGTTTGCTTGCGTTTGGTTGTCGGCTCGAAGAGGATGCTCGCAATCTCCTCAGCCTTGCGCTCCTTCACATCGGCCAAGAGCGACTCGAAGCGCATATCCACGCGGAGCTTGCGGTCTTTGGAGACTGCGATAAACCCTCCGATGCCCTCGACTGCCGTCGTTCTCATTCCTCTGGTCGCAGTAGCATCGCGCTTGGCGATGATCACGCTACCCACAGGAATCTCACGCTTCGCGCGCTCAAGCAGGCGTTTCAACAGTGCACGCCTCTTTGAGGCATGGAGCGTATTGAGCGCATGTTCTGCCGCGGCGAATGTCTCGTCGATAATCTCTTGTTTCGCGCTGAGAATCGCATGCGCGCAGTGCCGCTGCCTGCGTGCATCTGCTCGCGCATCGAGATCGGCTTGCAGGCGCTTCGTCTGCGCGAGGACACGTTGGCGTTCCTGCTCAAGAAGTTTCGAGGTCTCATCGCGCAGTCTCCCGACCTCCTCGCGTGTCTCCTCCTCTATGAGCATGGCTTGGTGTTTCGCGTCGACCAGGAGGCCGGCGGCGAAATCCTGCGCCGTCATGTCCGTAGTCATATCACTCCGCCAGTCCGATGATGATGATCGCCACCACGAGTCCGAAGATGACGAGCGTCTCAGGGATGACGGTGAGCAGCAGCCCCTTTCCGAAGAGCTCCTCTTTCTCCGCCATCGCTCCGACGGCCGCAGCGCCTATCTCCTTTTCAGCGATGCCTGCTCCGATTGCCGTTCCGGCGACTGCCAAAGCCGCTCCTATGGCGACGAGGCCTGTTCCTATATCTACCATTGTATCACCTTGTGAATGTTGAACATAAGTCTGGTTGTTGTCATGGTTGTGTTTGTCATGTGCCCTCCATGGCCCCGAATGGCCTGTACGGCTTGCCGCCGCCTTCGTAGAATTTCGTGAAGAACTCCACGTAGTGGAGCCTTAGGCTGTGCAGGAAAGGCCCTAGCAGCCCGAGCGCAAGGTTGAGCGCATGGCCCAGGAGCAGGACAAAGATTCCGAAGGCCAGCCACAACCCTCCCTTGTCGAACATGCCGCTTGCCATGCTGTTGACCACGAGAGCGAGGTATACTGACGCGAGCCCTACAGCGACGAGACGCATGTAGCTCATGAGGTTGCTGAACATCATCGGCATCTCTATGATGCCGCGTGCCTTGAGCACACCGTGCTCCTCTTCGCTCCAGAGGAGACCGATGGCGCCGGCAGCGAGCAGCGCGATAGCGACGCTCCACGGCGCATCGTAGGTGATTATCGTGAGCGCATTGAGTATTCCGAGCGCCGATGCTGTCGCGAGCATGCCGAGCTCCACGAGCAGCCAGCTGCCTTTCTCCGCGAGCGCGTGCATGATGCCTGCGCGCGCCCTGTTGATGGTGCCGAGGATGAGACCGAGGTTGATGTGGAAGAGGCCGATGCCGAGCGCTATGGTGAACATGATATCGAATTGTTCCACCCTATGCAGGAGCGGCGAGAGGTGGAATCCGAGAACCTGCTCAGCGCCGAAGAACTCCCCATACACCACGCCGAAGAGTATTGTCGCGACAGCGCTCAGGCCGAGGATGCTGCCGAAAGGCCTCGTCACGCTGTACCTGTGCAGTATGAGTGCGAGTGTGAGCACCGAGAATCCGTAGCCGATGTCGCCGAGCATGAACCCGAAGAAGATTGGGAACGTGAACGCCATGAGCGTTGTAGGATCGAGCTCGTGATACTTTGGTAGTGTGTAGAGCTTGATGAGCGCCTCGAATCCTGATGCTGGCTCAGGGTTGTGTAGGGCCACGGGCGCATCCTGCACTTCTGCGAGGTCGATGAGTGTCATGATGCCGTCTAGGCGTTCCTGCACCTTGTGCGCCTCCCGTTTCGGGATGAATCCTCGGATGAGTGTGATGCGTTCTGTCGCGCCGAAGTGTAGTGGCGCCTGCGCCATGAGGAGCTCGAATGTGAATAAGGGTTCGCTCTCAGCGAGGAATTGGTGGTGCTCTGAGAAGCTCTTCAACATCTGCTCCTGCTCATCGATGCCGTGCAGGATGACGGTGTGTCGCATGCGCAGTTCCTTGCGCAGCGCAGTCGCCGATCCCTTGAGGTGTGCGATGGGTGTGAGGTCTATCCTCTCACAGCCGGGGAATTCCGTCGGTTCGCCGTGCTTTACTGTGATGAGGAATGTGTCAGGCGATGTCTGCTTGACGCGCATCGCATTGATGGTGGGCGCGTCCTTGTTTCGCTTGAGCAGAACAGTCTCCACTGATCTGGCCGAGAAAGATTCGATGTGCTCGTCATCAAGCAGTGCAAGGAGGTCCAATTGCTGCTCGACCTGGCCGAGCTCTTGCCGCAGCGTGCTGCTGATGCTTTCGTGCTCTGCGTAGCGCAACGCTATCTCGCGCACACGCGCGACTCTGTGCTGGAGCGATGATTCCGCTGAGGGGGTAGAGGACTCTGCCGCCGGTATCTTGCTGAGGAGGTTGCGCGTTGCCACAAGCGCTGCTGAGAGCTCCTCGGCTTGGGCGAAGGGCTTGCCGATGTCGATCACAGCGTTCCCAACGCTCTCTTTCTGGTGGTCGGTGATGTGGATCGCTTTGAGGTCGGCGAGTATCTTCACTACCTGTGAAGCGTCCTGTTTGCGGCAAAGCAGCGTGACCTGCAGCATCTCCTCAGGCCTCATGGATCGCCTCCAGGATTCGCGCGACAGCTTTCGCCTTGTTCTTTCGCGCTGCTCTCTTCAGCCCCTCGATGTCAGGCCTTAGCGGTTTGAGCGTCGGCTCTTCCAACGTAGGGGGCTTGATGCTTGTGAGCATCTGCTCGCGCTCGGCGAGTGCTTCTTTGATTAAGCGTTCTTTACGTTCCCGCGCCTGCTTGAGCATATCATCTGCTTGCTGCTCGGCCTGCATTATCGCAAGAAGCTCAGTCACCCCTTCTCACCTCCCTCCATTTTCCACTGAGGAATTTATAAACCTTCTGGCGCGGTGTCGTCGGTGTCTCGCCGATAGCATAGGCAAATCCTTATAAAGTCCCTTGACGGACTTGTCCTCGGTGAGTGATGGGACTGAAGATTCTCAAGGAGTCAGGTAAGCCAGAGCCTCATGACATGGCGCGCCACCAGATGGCTGGGGCTGATCCGCACCATCTCGAGAAGGACGCTGTCGCTGCCAACCTCAAGGGTGTCAAGCGTATCATCGGTGTTCACTCAGGTAAGGGTGGAGTGGGTAAGACCTTCGTCGCAGTGAACCTCGCGTACGCACTAGCTGCCACGGGACATAAGGTCGGCCTCTTGGACGCTGACATTGACTGTCCGAACGTGGTCGGGTTTCTCGGCCTGCAGGACGTGTTCCTCACCGGCACTCCCGAAGGCCGTATCTTACCGGTCGAGCACAATGGCGTCAAGCTTGTCTCGACGCACTTCCTCTCCGATACTCCTTCTACGCCAATGATTGTGCGCGGTCCTATCAAGCACAAGGTGTTCGCCGAGCTGCTCACGAACGTGGAATGGGGAGAGCTCGATGCGCTCGTGTGCGACCTGCCACCAGGCACATCTGACGTGCCCATGTCATCGATGATTATCGGCAACCTCTCAGGAGTCGTCATCGTGACGACACCGCAGAAGGAGGCGATTGTGGATTCCCGCAAGAGCATCCTCATGGCCAAGGACCTCCAAGTGCCTGTGCTCGGCGTCGTTGAGAACATGAGCGGCGACGCGTTCGGGACAGGTGCAGGCAAACGCCTTGCCGATGAGACCGGCATTCCGTTCCTCGGTTCGATACCGCTCTCGCGCAAGATAGGGGAGATGAATGAGAAGGGACAGTTTGCGCTGCTCAGCGGCTATGCACAGCCCGCGCTGCTTGATGCCGCAATGGGCAAGACTGTCGCTTCGCAAGACAATGGTGACGGAACCGTAGCGCTTAAAAAGAAAGGGCTATGGGGTAAATGGATAGGTGGATCATGACAGACGGAAAAGCACATGTGGAGTACGATCGCGAGAACTGCATCGGTGCAGGCGCCTGCGTAGCGGCGAACCCTGACTGGTGGAGCATAGAGGCGGATGGCAAGGCCACGCTGCGCACGAGCACGTTCGACGAGGCCAAGAAGATGTGGGTCCTCGAGATCGATGATGCGGATGTGCAGAAGCACGTTGATGCTGCCGGTGTCTGCCCCGTGACTGTCATCCACGTCTATGACAAGGCCGGGACAAAGCTCGTTTAGGTATACTGGTTTTCTCTCATTTCCTAAGGTTTTCTTTAGGATGTCCTATGCCCTCGTCCCTCCCAGCATCCTCGGAACATCGACGAGCCCCCACGAAATGTTTATAAATCGTATTCTCGGCGATACCAGCATGGTGAGGTGGGAGAGTCTTCTTGTGGGTATCCTGGGCCTGCCCGGGAGTTGCTGATGGGCATCGCGCTCGCAGTATCGGTGTTCCTGGGTGTAGGCACCACCTTCATGGCAGGTATGCTCATCTTCTCCTGGCTCGTGCGTCCGATAAAGGAGCGTCCCGCTTCGCAGCAGTCGTATGAATGTGGTTATCCGGCAAAGGGCGATGCGCGCGCAATAGGGTTCAACTACTTGCACTACGCCGCTCTCTTTCTCGTCTTCGACCTCGCTGCTCTCTTCCTCTTCCTCTTCGCGAGTATCGAGCAGGTGCCGCCGCTCGTCACCATCAGCTTCTTCCTCGGCCTCGGCACGCTCGGACTGATGATACTCTATGGTACGCGCAAGCGGAGGTACCATGTCGCTTAACGTGCTGCCAGACAACGCCGTGCCGGCAGTTCCCGACGGGCGCGACATGTCAGACCCATCCGCAGGGAAGGGCTTCATCATGCATAGCGTGCGGGGATTCGTCCAGGAGATGACTAAAGGCCTATTCAACTGGAGCTCGCAGAAGAGTATATGGCCGCTCACGTTCGGCATCAAGTGCTGCGCGATCGAGATGATGGCATTCGGCGCCGCACGCTACGATAGTGACCGCATGGGCGTGTTCTTCCGCGCAAGTCCGAGGCAGGCCGACCTCCTCATCATCGCGGGACCGGCGACCATCAAGCTCAAGGATGTCATCACGCGACTCTACGACCAGATGCCAGAGCCGAAGTACGTTATCGCCTTTGGCGAATGCGCTATCTGCGGCGGCCCCTTCTGGGACAGTTACAGCGTCATCAACGGTGTAGACAAGATAATCCCTGTGGACGTCTACGTTCCCGGATGCCCGCCGCGGCCTGAGCAACTCCTGCTCGCGATACAGAAACTTCAGGAGCGTATCGACGGCAAGAACAAGGGCAAAACGGTCGTGGTCGGCACGCGGGATTCGCAGAATCCCGGTGCAGGAATTCAGGGAATTCCTCGCATGTCGGAGCGCACGCGCGAGGAGCTCCTCGCCGAGATCATGGCGCACCCGACCTACCATATGGGCCACCAGAGCGACGTGCCCCGTGTCCAGCCGACACCGGAAGAGCTTCTCATGGCCACGCCGACAGGCCAGCCAGATGAGGCGCGTCCCAAACCAGTGAAGCCGCCTAACGCTTCTCAACCCCCTCCACCAGTCACTTCAACTCCTGCAACGCCCGCAGCTCAGCCTCCTACCAAAGTTGAACAGGGAACTAGTAATTCCGGTTCTCCAAAGCCATCTCCTCCTGCGCCGAAGGCATCGTTGCTGGATAAAGAGACTAAGGCTGTGGAGATACGGCCTGAGACTGCGCTCGTCGAGGTGAAGCATGGCTGAGACTGCCCCTGCGGAGGCTGTTGTGCGGAATCAGGATGCCGATCCTGCGAAGCTCCTAGAAGGCATCTTCCTCAAGCAGAAGGAGGACACGTTCACCGTCGAGCGAGCGAGGATAGTAGACGCATGCAGGCGCCTGCACGAAGGAGGCTTCGAGCACCTCACGCTCATCACAGCGATTGACTGGAAGAGGAGCTGGGAGATAGTGTATCATATCACGAAGTATGGCCGCAAGGGAGTGGTCACACTCCGTGTCACGCTCCCTCGTCAGGACCCGACGATACCCAGCATCGTGAGCGTCTGGCCTGGCGCAGGATGGCACGAGCGGGAGACCTATGATCTCATGGGTATCAGGTTCGCCGGCAACCCGGACCTGCGCCGTATACTGCTTCCAGATGATTTTGAAGGGCACCCATTACGCAAGGAGGTGAAGTATGGAAACACCTCTTAACATGGGACCACAGCACCCGAGCATGCACGGTGTGCTCCACCTGCGCACAGTGGTCGATGGTGAAATCATGAAGTCTGTCGACCCCGAGGTCGGCCTCATCCACCGCGGCCTGGAGAAACTCGGGGAGAACCGCATGTACTTCAAGTTCACGCCCATAGCTAATAAGATAGATTATGTGGCTGCGGCAGCATGGGAGCACTGCTACATCAGCGCCGTCGAGAAGCTCATGGGCATCCAGTCCCCGCCACGCGCGCAGTACGCGCGCATGATCATGCTTGAACTCACGCGCATGATGAGTCATCTGTTCTGGCTAGGTACGCTCGTCATGGACCTCGGACAGCCCACGGTCTTCGTATGGGGGATGCGTGAGCGTGAGCGTATACTCGACATCTTCGAAGAGGTCATGGGAGGAAGGATGACGTTTGGATGGATGATTATCGGTGGACTACGCGATGACATCACACCGAGCCAACTCAAGAGGATAGAGGAGGAGGTCACGCGCTTTGAGAAGGTGCTGCCTGAATACTACAAGCTGACCGAGGAGAACGATATCTTCCGCAAGCGCATGATTGGCGTCGGCGTCATCACGAAGGAGGACGCGATCGGCTACGGCCTCACTGGCCCGATAGCACGTGCCAGCGGCGTGCCGTACGACATTCGCAAGGACGATCCGTACCTCTTCTATGATAAGATGGATTTCAATATGATCACGCGCGAGACCGGCGACTCATACGCGCGCTACGAGGTGCGCCGTGACGAGATACTCGAGAGCATCAAGATCATCAGGCAGGCCATAGCCCAGATACCTGAGGGGCCGTTCCGCGCAGTGAACGCCGTCACCATCAAGCCGCCGCTCGCGCTTAGCATGAGGACGCCGGTGAACGGCGAATCTTTCGTGCGCAACGAGTGCCCGCGCGGCGAAGGCGCGATATACATCATCAGTGACGGGAGTAACTTCCCGTATCGGCTGCGCATCCGCGGCCCAAGCTTCAACAACCTCAGCATCGTGCCGAAAGTCTGCGCGGACCAGACGATTGCCGACGTGGTCGCGATCATCGCGACGATAGATCCTGTTTTCGGGGAGTGTGACCGATGACGCAGTGGCTCGCGCAGGTAGGAGAAGCTTTCCGTGCTGCGACGCTCTCGACATTCGGCGCATCCGGTGAAGTGATATTTCTCATCATCGTCGCGATTGCGGTGTTCTTAATGTTCGCGCTCTACGCCATGTCAGCAGGGCTGCTCGAGCGTAAGCTCATCGGCCGAGTCCACAGCAGGATCGGCCCGATGTACACAGGACCCGGTGGCGTGCTGCAGACCGTCGCAGACGCGCTCAAGCTCCTGCGCAAGGAGATCATTTACCCAGTAGGCTCTGATCGCGCCGTGTTCACGCTCGCGCCGGTCATCATGTTCCTCACGGCGTACATGTCCGTGCTGTTCGTGCCGCTAGGCAGCTTCATCATTATCGATTCTCAATATAGTCTTCTCATTGTGCTCGCGCTCCTCAGTCTTTCACCTGTCGCAGTCCTCGTCGGGTCATGGGCGAGTAACAGCAAGTACAGCACGCTTGGTGGCCTGCGCAGTGCAGCCATGACGATGGCGTACGAGGTTCTGCTCGCCGTCGCCATCGCAAGCATTATCCTCACGACGCACAGCTTCAGCATCATAGAGATAGTCCGGTGGCAGGCAGATGCGGGGGTCTGGCTCGTCTTCGTGCAACCTTTCGCGTTTGCTCTTTTCATCATCGCAGCAGTGGCGAGTGTCGAGCGTAACCCGATGGACCTCACCGAGGCAGAGAGTGAGCTCGTGAGCGGGTGGAAGACTGAGTACGGTGGCGCGTACTTCAGCATCACGCTGCTCGCGGAGTATGTCAAGCTCCTCATCACAGTCATACTCATCAGTTCTCTCTTCTTCGGCGGCTGGGCTGACTTCGCTGGAGAGATAGGCTTTGCGGTCAAGGTCTTCATCTTCACCGCGCTCATGATCTATATCAGGGCGACAGCTATGCGTTTGCGCATCGACCAGCTGCTCCACGATTTGTGGACGCGTCTCATCCCGCTTGCGTTCCTCAACTTCATCGTTACGTTCGGCGTCCTCGCGGCGCTGGGAGGCGCATGATGCTCAAGGCCCTCCTCATGACTATACGGAACAGTTTCCGTAGGCCGGTGACTGAAATTTACCCGACGGAGAAGTTCAAGGCTCCGGAGCGCTACCGCGGCCGGCACATCTTCTACGACGAGCTCTGCATCGGCTGCAGCCTGTGTGCGAAGGTCTGCCCGAACAACACGATCATCATGCTCGAGCGGCTTGAGCAGACCGATCCTAAACTCAAGCACAGGCCGATCATCGACTTGAACCGATGCATCTTCTGCGGCTACTGCGCCGAAGTCTGTCCCGCGAAATGCCTTTTCATGGGGCATGATTACGAGATGGCGGGGCAGAAGGCAGACCTCATTTTCACCTACAAGGATATGATAGAGACCCCTGCGAGACCGACCAATGACCGTGTCATCTACCCGAAACTCGAGGGGGACAACGCGCTCCTCGCTGCATGGCACGACCAGAATGCGGCACAAGCGAGAGCGAAGCCGGAGGGGAAAGATGAGTGAACCCCTCTTGCTCGTTACTTCGTCGATCGCCGCCCTCGGTGCGTTATACGCAATAAATGCCCGGCAGCTCATGCGCGGCGTGCTCGGCCTTGCGGTGTTTTTCATCGCCCTCGCGATGCTGTTCGCACAGCTCGGAGCGTGGTACCTGGCCGTCGGTCAGCTCTTCCTGTTTGTCGGAGGCGTGGTCACGCTCTTCGTGCTCGCATTCAATTTCGTCCGTACGCCAATCCAGCACAGCGGCAGCTTCTGGCCCTGGATGGTGTCCATGCTCGCGCTCCTCTCGCTTGCTCTCTTCCTTCCATTCAGTTTCGCAACGCCGCAGGGTATCTCTCTTACGACGTTCGCAGCGGAGATGTTCCTGCAGTACGGCTGGATCCTCAACCTCGCGCTGCTCCTGCTCTTCAGCGCCATCATCACGTCGCAGTACCTGCTGGAGGACACATGATACCACTCATCGCATCCATGGTCCTCTTCAGCATTGGCATCTATGGCGTGCTCTCGAAACGTGATATCTTACGTATAACGATTAGCGTATCGGTGATCCTGGGGAGCATCACACTCCTGCTCGCGTCACTAGCGCAGAACAGCGGCAATTATAGCTTCATACTATTCATATGGGCGGTCGAGGTCATGGAGATTCTCGTCGCGCTCGCAGTGTTCCTCTACCTCGCACGCAGCGAGAAGAAGGACATCAACGATCTCCAGCAGCTCAGATGGTGAACATGAACGCAGTCCATGATAACGGAGGAGGCCGATGATAGAGTACCTCATACCGGCGCCGTTCCTCCTCGTCATGATAGCTGCGCTCCTCTGGCCGCGTCGCAGCGAGTACGTCGGCTACCTCGGAGCTGCGGCAGGTCTCGTCACGCTCGCGCTCGTCTACCTCACGTGGAGATCAGGAACTCCTGGCGGAGAGCTCGAATGGTTCGCTGTCGCAGGGACGATGTTCACTTGGAGCGTCATGGTGGACCAACTCAGCTTGCTTCTCGCCGGCATCGTAGCGGGGATTGGCACGTTCATCTTCCTCTACAGTGTCGGATACATGGACGCGAGCGAGGAGTTGCGCCGCTACTATGCGGAGCTTGCGCTCTTCGCGACATCCATGCTCGCAGTGGTGATGAGCGCGAACCTCTTCCAGCTCTTCTTCGCATGGGAGCTTGTCGGAGTGAGCTCCTACCTCCTCATCGGCTACTGGCACGACCGCAAGACGGCTATCGCAGCGGCACGCAAGGCATTCATCACCATCATCATCGGTGACGCGTTCCTGCTCGCGGGCATCTTCCTCCTCTGGAAAGGCTATGGCACCTTCGCGATAGCACCGATACTCGAAGCGGCGAGAGCTGATACGATCACGACAATCGCAGGCCTGTTCATCATCATCGGTGCGATCAGTAAGAGCGCGCAGTTCCCACTCCACGCATGGCTCCCTGACGCGATGGAAGGCCCGACGCCGGTCAGCGCGTTCCTACACAGCGCGACAATGGTCAAAGCAGGACTCTTCCTCGTCGCGCGCTTCCTCCCGCTCCTCGCCATCGCAGGCCTCTCACCAGTGCTCATCATCATCGCAGTCATCACAATCATCATCAGCGCATGCATGGCGCTTGTCGAGAACGATATCAAACGCGTGCTCGCATACAGCACAATGAACCAGCTCGCGTTCATCCTGCTCGCATTCGGCCTCGGCGCGACAGTCGCTGGCCTCTACCATCTACTCAACCACAGCGTGTTCAAGGCACTTCTCTTCATGGCAGCAGGAGTCATCATCCACCTCGCAGGGACGCAGGACATCAGGCAGATGGAGCTCAAGCTCGGCTGGAACGTCCTCGCGGTTACGACTGCTATCGGCGCGCTCGCGCTCGCGGGCTTGCCGCCCCTCAGCGGCTTCTTCAGCAAGGACGCGATATTCGAGCAAATCCTGCACACAGGGAATGCTGCGCTCATACTCGTCTTTAGCATCGCGATAATCATGAGTGCAGCGTACATCTCTAGATGGTACCTCCTCATCTTCCGCAGGAACGGTTCCGTTGCGCATGTGCACTGGCAGATGCGCGCGCCACTGCCCATCCTCGCTGCGCTTGTCGTCTTCGGCGGGCTCATCACCGGCATGTTCTACTCATGGTGGGATTCATCAGCATCAGCTTCGCTCTTTGCAGGAGTGCTCTCCACAATCCTCGCGCTGGCAGGATTCGGCATCGCCTATGCCATCTACTGGCGTGGCATGGATATCAACTGGCTTTCGCGCTCTTCCATGGCCGAGTTCTTCAGGCAGCGCTTCCTGCTCGATGACCTCGGCTCGGCGCTTGCAAGCGCTGTGCAGGGAATCGGAAAAGCGATGGTCTGGGTAGATACGCATATTGTCGACAGGACTGTCGTCGGCGTCGGGCATATGCTCTCAGCAGTTGGCGCGTTGCTGCGCCGCTTCATATCTGGCCATCCCACGAACTACCTCTTCGCATTCGTCATCGGCTTCATCATCATCATCATCACACTGAGGTTCGTCCTATGATGCTCAGCCTGTTCCTCATCATCCCGCTCCTGGGAGCTATCGCTGCGTACGCAGTGCCGCGCATGAGCCGCCACATCGCTCTTGCTGCGGCAATGGCTATGGCAGCAGTAGGCCTGCTCTCCTTGAGCCTGTTCGACACAGGAATCAAGACGCTTCAGCTCATCGAGAAAATCCCCTGGCTTGACTTGGGCGGGTTTACGGTATCCTACCACCTTGGCGTGGATGGGATCAGCTATCCGATGGTACTCCTCACCGCATTTCTTGCTGTGGTCGCGGTCCTCGTCAGTCGCCGCGAAGTGCATACGCGCGAAGCGCCGTACTACGCCATCCTGCTCGGGGACGTCGCAGCGATCGCCGGCGTCTTCATGGCGCAGGATCTTGTCATGTTCTTCGTCTTCTGGGAAGCAGTGCTCGTGCTCACCTTCCTCCTCATCCTGCTCTGGGGCGGGGAGAACCGCAAGTACGCGAGCATGAAGTTCCTCATCTTCACAGGCTTAGGCAGCGCGTTCTTGCTCATCGCTATCATCATGCTCGCAGTGTATGGTAAGAGTGTTGATCTTGTCACGCTCGCTGGCACGACGTTACCCTTGGAAGCGCAGTACGCGTTCCTCGCGCTGCTCGTGCTCGCGTTCTTCATCAAGATGCCCATCGTGCCGTTCCACACCTGGCTTCCCGATGCGCACGTCCAGGCGCCAACAGCAGGCAGCATCCTCCTTGCAGGAGTCATGCTCAAGATGGGAGCGTACGGGCTGCTGCGTCTGGGATCGCTTGTACCTGATGCGATAGCTGCCGCCTCACCATTCCTTTTCTGGATGGGAGTCATCACGATCATCTACGGCGCATGGGTGTGCCTCGCACAGGACAACCTCAAGCGTCTCATCGCGTACAGCAGCGTGAACCACATGGGCTTTGTGCTCGTCGGTATCGCGACAGGATCGGCGCTCGGAATCACGGGAGTGGTCTTTGAGATGGTCAGCCATGGGATACTCGCAGCGCTCCTCTTCGCCCTCGCAGGTGTAGTGCACCAGCAGACAGGCACATTCGATCTGGGCTCGCTGCACGGCCTCATCAGGAAGATGCCGAAAGTCGGGTGGTTCATGGTTGTCGCGAGCTTCGGCGCGCTCGGCCTGCCCAGCATGACTGGCTTCATCGCAGAATTCATCATTATCTTCGCGTCATTCCAGGAGTTCGGTATGTTCACACTAGTCCCGCTTGCGGGAATGATACTTGCTGGCGGCTACTTCCTGCGTCTCCTGGCCAAAGCGGTCTTTGGACGTAATGACCGGCTCGCCATAGGCGAGCAGCGCGTGAGCATGCTGCCCTTCGGACTGCTGCTAGCAGCGAGTTTCCTACTTGGTTTGTTGCCTTTCCTCCTCATCGACATCATAAGAGCGAGTGTGCTGACATGAGCGTGCAACAATGATCCCCTCCCCTGCAATGAGTGCTATCATCCTCATCGCCACGTTCGTGGCAGTTATCCTCCTCGATGCGCTCGATAAGCGTAGGTACATCAAGAGGACGACTATTGCCGGTATGCTGCTTGCCATCGCGCCGCTTCTTCTATTGCCTGCAGGTGGTGTCGTCTCTGAACTCATCAAGGCGGATATGTTTACGCTCTTCTTCGCGATCATCTTCCTTTCCGTCGGCGCGCTTGTCGCGCTCAGCAGCAAGGAATCGACTGCTGTCTTCAACGGCTCGCTCCTACTCTCGACAATAGGCATGATTGTCGCGGCGTCAGCGAATGACCTCATCCTGCTCTTCATCAGCATCGAGCTTGTCACAGCACCGACCTATGTCCTCGTTGCATATCATAAGACTCCGATGCGCATGGAGGCGGCGGTGAAGTACTTCGTCGTCGGCATCGTGGCCAGCGCCTTACTCGTGCTCGGCCTTGCGCTTATCGCATCCTCTGCTGGCACGACGAGCATTAGCCTGCTGACATTCAGTACAGAGCCGCTCTTCATCCTCGGCATCGCAGCGTTCATTGCAGGCATGGGATTCAAGCTCGCCATGTTCCCGTTCAATTTCTGGATACCGGACGTCTACCAGGGAGCGCCTCCTGAAGTCGCAGGACTGCTCGCGGCATCGAGCAAGAAGGCTGCTTACGCGGCGTTCCTCAGGGTGGCGGTTGTCATCTCAGTGCTCGATAACTGGTCGATGCTGTTTGCAGTGATAGCTGCTATCACCATGACCGTGCCGAACGTCATCGCTCTCCTGCAGGTGAACGTCCGTAGGCTGCTCTCATACAGCATCATCAGCCACGCGGGCTTCCTGCTCATGGGTGTGGCGGCGGCGACATCACTTGGATACAGCGCTCTGCTCTTCCACTCACTCACACACGCGTTCATGACGCTCGGCGCTTTCCTCGTACTCGGCGTGTTCCTCTCGCACAACATCGAGTCGCTCGAGCAGCTTAAAGGATTAGGATGGAGGAACCCGTTCCTTGGCGCTGCTCTCACAGTATTCCTCCTCAGCCTCGCAGGCATCCCGCTCATGGCTGGCTTCGCATCAAAGTTCTACCTGTTCTACGCGACAATCGACGCAGGGCTCTTATGGCTTGCGCTGCTCGCAATCGTGAACTCAGTCATCGCGCTCTACTACTACTTCCGCGTCATCAGAGCGCTCTACGCTTACCAGAGCGGTGGTCACGCGTTTAAGGTCCGTCGAGGGACAGTTGCGGCAATTGTCGTATGCCTTATTGTGACGGTGGTCGCCGGCATCTATCCGCAGCCGTTCATAGAACTGGCGAACGCAGCAGTGGCTGCGCTGCTCTGAAGATTGAGAACTGCGGATCAGAGCTTCTCAAGCTCGACGATGAATGAGTCAGAAGTCGGGTACTCTGTCACGACAGCAGGTTTCGCTGCGGGGAAGCGCTTCTTCATGTCAGGTGCGAGCTCGCGCAAGGCTTCTGCGCTCAGGAGCACGCGCAGTCGGTGCGCGTCGATGACGCCAGCATCGCTAGGCATTCCTTGCGCCGTCAGCCATGCGAGGACACGCAGGAGCTTGTCCACATCTTCAGCGCGCTGCTCTTTGGTGAGTGACTTGAGCCTCTTGTTGTACGCGAAACCTGGAAGATGGTCGAAGTACACTGCACCGCGCGTGAGCAATCCTTCGCCATCTACTTCATCGAATGGCAACGCCGTGTTCTCCGCGCGACGGATGATACGATTGCCCATCTGCACGCGGTCCTTGAGCACTGTCGTGCAGAAATGGACTGGCATGGCGTACTGCTGCGCATGGCGCATGATAGCAAGCGCTGCATCCTTGCTGCCTTCGATGGCGTAGGAGTCGCTGCGCTTGGTCTTGTAATTGCGCTTCTCGAACTCCTCTATCGTGCGCTCGCTAATCTCAAGCTCGTTGAGGTTCAGGAACTCCGTTACTTTTTCCTTTGCTGCGAAGTCGATGAGCCTCTTGGTCTCCTCGACCTTGTCCGGGAAGATGGGGATCTCGATGCCGATTTTCCAGTTGTACTTGCGCGCGATGGCCATGCGTGGCCAGAACTTCTCGCTCTGCAGGCTCGGGTGGAATCTTATCTCATCCAATCCTGCCTCGTAGAGCTTGGCCATTGTGATATCGTTGACGAGGATAAGTGGAGTGTAGAGGTGGATGTGGAACTCCTTGCCGAACTCGCGCTTGAGCGCCCTGATGTACTTGCAGGTACGCTCGAGTCGCGCGAGTGGGTCGCCGCCGGTGATGCCTGCTCCTGTCGCTTTGTGTGCCTTGGCCTCATCGATGACAAGCGCCATATGCTCCTCTGGCGTGCCGGCGAGCTCTTGCTCATTGGCGTACATCACGTCCTTGTTCTTCTTCTCCTCGGAGATAGGGCAGAAGAAGCAGGTGGCAGGGCAGACTCCGGTGACGAAGAGTACTAGCTTCTCACCCTTCACGCAGCCTTTGCATCCTTCAGGAAGTCCTCCCTGCTTGAGGCTATGGTAGGGCGTCTCGATGATGCTGAGTGGCATTCTCCGTCGGAGCTGCGGGGTGTTTTTTAAGGATTGGTATTAACAGTAGTACTTGAGACACTTGCAAAAGGTTCTTAAGGGGACAGAAGCGTGGTTGTGGCGTGGTCAACGGGACTGAACGGTTGAACAGCACGTTCAATGAGACGCTCGATGGAGCACTCAATAGCACTCTCAATAATACGCTGAACGAGACCTTGGGCCGTGCAGCAGAGAACATCTCAGTGCTCAAGGATATCGTGCCTCTCGTCCTCTCGCGTTTCTGGGATTTGATAGCAGCGCCGTTTCACCGCCCAGAGATGCTCTGGATCATCATGCCGCTCCTGTTCACGTTCATCGTTATGGAGTTCTACTTCGGCAGGCACCGCGACGAGGAGCTCGGGTGGGCTGCCGCAGTGGCGAACTCGCTCATCCTCATCATCGTCGCCATAGATCTGCTCAAGCATAGCTTTCACTACGCGCCCCCCTGGACTGTCTTCAAGGAGATCATGACTGCCGCGTTCACAGATGCTGTGCTGCCATTGCCGCCACAGGTCGTACTCCTCATCCTGTTCCTGGGCGCGTCGGGCGTGGCCATCACGTTCATCAACTACTTCCACCTGCTGCCGTCGAGGATCGCTTTTGAGGTGAGTGGACACCCGCCAGTGAACTTCCTCGCGTACTTCGCGATAGCGATTGTGTACTCAGCAGGCACGCGGAGCGAGATACCCTTCGATATTGCGACGCTCATCGCCGGAGCGCTGCTCTATGTGCTTATGCTCATCATCATCTTCATGGTGCGAAAAGCGACAGGTAATGTGAGAGGCGGCTTTGGCCGGTTCTAGAATCTACTCTTCTGTCCTTCGCTGGTTGAAGTTGTCGAGGTCCTTGCGCTTCATGTCACGACGGAGCTTCTCGAGCAGGCGGAAGACGGTGCTATGCGGAGCGCCGGTGCAGAGCGCATCGATGGCACGTTTGGCCGCAGTCACGTTCTCTGCTTCACCGATGATACCGATGGTCTTGCCGTAGACGCTGATATTCGTCTCCGAGAGCTCTTCGATGAGCGCCCGGGACTTGCCGTTCTCGCCGATGACGCGGCCCTTGAGGCGAATCATCTGGTCTTTTGAGTTCGCGTAATCTGTGATGCTGATGATCTCGAGTTGGTAGTCAGGCTTGAGGAGCTGTTTGGCGAGGTCAGGGTTGAAGCCGCGGGCAATGGCCTTGATGACCTCGCGGGCAGTGAAGAGTGCGATGGCATCGTTGCCGTTGATAGTGACGTCTCCTTCTTCGCTGTCCACCATGATGCGGATCTTGAGCGCTTCCTCAAGCTCGCGCTTCTTCTCCCCTTTCTCGCCGATGATGACGGCGACGCGCTCCTTAGGGACCTTGATCTCGTACTGATGGACGTCCATAGGTGGGGGGAAGCCGGAATGGTTTAAAAGGCTGATGGTTTAAAAAGGAGGTTCTAGACTTATGCAGGAAGGGATCACGCTTGCGAGGAAGCGCTAGCCTGCCACTGACGGCGGCGTATCCTGGTCGTGCTTCTCCGCGCTCTTGATGAGCCGCTGCACAATCCAGATGAAGAATCCCGTGAGTACGAGGTTGAGGACGAGCGAGAGCATCGCGACAGTGAAGGCGAGCTGGCTTATGCCGTAGCTGAGGCTGATGAGCAGGACTCCTGCGCCGACCTCGCCGCGAGGGAACATCGCGACCGCGACAGCCACGCGTTCCTTCCAGTGCGCCTCGCTGCGGTAGAAGAAGGCAACGAACATCTTGCCGATGTTGGAGATGATGGTGATCATGAGGATGTGGAAGGCGACGATGTACCATGCCGGCAGGCCTTCGCCTACGACATTGATGTTGATGAAGATCGGCATCGATAGCCCGACGAGCACCATGAATGCGCCGGCGATAATCTTGTGCGCGATGTGCTCCTCGTGCTTCTCCTCGAGCTCCTCTTTGTGTTCTGCATTGGTCTCGTCCTCGTGGTGCGGCTGGCGCATCATGCTGCCGAGCGCGAAGGCCGGCAGGAGCACCTCGAGGTGCAGCGGTGTGATGTGTGCGACCTCCTGCGTGATGAAGTAGACTGTTTCGCTGAACGCCGTGATGAGCAGCGCGTACACGATGAGCCAGTACCACGCGCTTGGGATGGTGATGGAGTTGTTGAACTGGTACGCGAGCCAGATGATGAGCAGCATGAACGCGACGACGAACATGAGTTCGAGCTTTATGCCGATGATCATCATCTGCAGCGGGATGAGCAGGAGCACGGTGTCGATGTCATCGAATATGGCGAGGATGCGCGCCTTGCGGAATACCCATGTCGAGGCGAGTCCTGCTGCTGCGAGCATGGAGAAGAGTACTCCTGCGCTTGTTGGTGCTGCGAACCTCGCGCCGAGGAGTGATTCCTGCCAGATCTCTGCGGTGAACCACGCTGTTGGTGGCGCGAGTATGAATACGAAGTAGAGCGCGACGAGTATCCAGGGGAACGCCGCCGCAGTCATGGCTACGAGGTAGTCCTTGCCGTACTCGCCGAGCTTGCTCTTGTTCAGGTGGCATTCGAACCCGACGTGGATCATGATGAACGCGAGGCAGAACATGCTCGCCATCTTGATGTAAGCATGCGCCGCTTCTGACACGTCGCCGAGCAGTATCGGGTAGACCTGCGATAGGGCCAGACCTCCGATGAGCAGCATCGTGTAGAGTAGGACCTTGCGCATATTCTTTCCTCAGAATGGCCGTTTTTAAATGTATTTTATGAGGAGGTGTGAGCGAGCATATCCTTCATCACGTCATCAGGATCCCTCTTCACTCCGTGCTTGCGGAAGTAATTGCAGAGGTTCTCCACATCGCGACGTAGGAGGTCAATGCTATTCGGTGCTTTGAGCGGGGCGCCATGGGAGAAGTCGATGAAGACCGGATCCTCGTTGTCATTGAGGATGTTGTACTCCGAGAGGTCGCCGTGCACCATGCCTGAGGCCGCCCAGCGTCCGAGCAGCTCGAAGCAGCGCTGGGCGAATGCTTCTGGATCCTCGGGAGTCGAGTGTTTGAGGAGTGGGGCGGGTTCGAGGTCTTCGCCGATGAACTCCATGATGAGGACGTTGTGTGAATGAGCGATGGGCATCGGTGCCCTGATGCCTGCTGTGCGTGCGAGGAGTAGGTTGCGGAACTCCCGTTCGGTCCATTGGAATATCGTGCGCCTGCGGGGGTCGCCTACGACTGTTTTGCCGAGCTTGGGCAGCCGCGGGTCGACGCGCAGGTAATCGTACATCTTGCTGAAGTTCGCAGTCTCCAGGCGGTAGATCTTCACTGCGACCGTAGTGCCGTCCGTCTTCCTGGCTATGAACACCACCGCCTCTTTGCCTGGGCCGATGATTGTCACGAGTTCGTCGAAATGGCCTTGGCTCGAGAGTTTGAACAGCAGACGGTTTGTATGCTGGTCGAAGACGCTGTTGTAGGTCTTCCATTCCTCGCGTGACGGTCTAGGCATATCCGACGAGAAGCTGCGGGTGTTTAAAAAGCAACCTGCGGACTGGCTTTCCACAAGCTATTTATACTAGACGTTTGCACTATCATGCAAATGAAAAAACAGGAGTCTGGAGATGGTGCAACGTTCTTCAGCGCGCTCGCTGATCCCATACGTCTCGGCATCATCACGACACTTATCAAGCAGGACAAGTGCTTGTGCGTGTGCGACCTCGCGCCGATGCTCGAACGCGACCAATCAGTCGTGTACCGTCACCTCGTCATCTTGCATGACGCAGGTATAGTGTCTCTGAAGAAACACGGGAAGTACCTCCACTGCTGTATACATGACAAGCGGCGCGTGCAATTGCTCTTATCGTTACAAGGTGATATCATGGAAAAGAATGACAAGAAAGGATTCATCTCAAAGCTCCTCGACGAGGCGGATGAGAAGATGGAGAAGAAATCAGAGAAGCAGTGCTGCGGTAAGGGCGGGTGCTGCGAGTGAACGAAGCCCTCCTTTTTTTCATCAAGGATTACATCACGATACTCGCACTTCTCTTCGTCGCGATATTTGTGATAGGTACGTTGCGCACATACATCTCAGCGCGCAAGCTGCAGCGGACGTTGGCCAAGCAGCCAAAGATCATCGCGCACACAGGCGCATCGCTCTTCGGAGCAATCACGCCGTTCTGTTCCTGCTCATCCATCCCGCTCTTCATGGGATTCCTAGAGGCACGCATCCCCTTAGGAGTAAGCCTGAGCTTCCTTATCACGTCACCGCTCGTTAACGAGTACATGGCAGTGCTCATGCTCGCAGCGTTCGGCTGGAAGGTCGCGCTCTTATACATCTCCGCCGGCATCCTGCTCGGCATCATCGGCGGTATGGTGCTTGGCCGCATGGATCTCGAGAAGCACCTCGTCAAGGACGTGGCGGCGAGGGAGGTAAAGGAGGTCAAGTACGTCTCTTTCGCGCAGCGGACACGCTTCGGTCTGCACGAGGCGACAGACATCACGAAGAAGCTCTGGCTATGGATACTCGCGGGCGTCGCGCTCGGCGCAATCATCCATAACATGGTGCCTGAGGAGTTCTTCACCTCGATGGTGTCGAGGACAGGGATATTCTCTGTGCCTCTGGCAGTCATCCTCGGCGTGCCGCTCTACGGCAGCAGCGCAGCCCTGGTGCCCGTTGCACAGGCGCTCTTCGCCAAAGGCGTGCCGCTCGGCACGACGCTCGCCTTTGTCATGGCGACAGCGGCGCTCTCATTCCCCGAAGCCATCATCCTGCGCAGGGTGATGAAGCTGCGTCTTATCCTTACATTCTTCGGTGTCGTGGCAATAGGGATAGTCTTGGTTGGCTACCTGCTCAACCTCGTGTAGCTTTGAGGATTCGTCAAGCAAGGGATAAAGCCAGGGCAGTCATATCCTGTGCATGGACCGTGTCACAGACGAGACTCTCGACAACATGGTCGTAGAGGTGGAGGATGGTGTTCCTGCAGCATTCGTGGCAGATGACGTTGTCTTGCCTATGGTCTGGACATCTGATCGGATCTACGTCCCACCGCCTTACGAGTTTGATGACGACACATACGTGCGCTAGCGGCTCTCAGCGAAAGCGATGATTGAGGTGCTGTCTTTCGTGAATTCGGACATACCTTTACGCTTGTCAAAGCCGCCGTAGAACTTGAGCACACGGTATCCGTTCCGCTCTAGCACGTGTTTCACTTCAGTCACAGTGTATATCTGCATATCCCATCCTTCAGCATCCTTGACCACTGGCCTGCCCTGGTGCTGGTAGAAGGTCTCTTGGTTGATGCGCATGACATGGCGTTTCCTGTCGAGTGTGTTGCTGTTGAACCTCGCGATCTTCAAGCCATCTTCCTCATGGACCCGGTCGATGAAAGGGTATTCCCTGAAGTTCTTGTCCATGAAATCATAGTTGAAGATGTCGAAGACGACGTAGCGCGTACGATTGTGGAATGCCTGCAGCGTCTGCTCGAGTTCCATAGGGGTGAGGTGGCCGACAGCATTGAACATGCAGGTGATGAGGTCATACTGTCCCTTGAGAGGTTTCCTCATGTCATGCTTGCTGAACTTGATCTGCGGCGCTTTGCGCTTGGCTACTTTAATCATGCCCGGGGACAGGTCCATCCCCTCGACCTTATGGCCGAGTTTCTTCAGGGCGACGGTGAAGCTGCCGGTGCCTGCTGCCATGTCGAGGATGTGGGCTTTCTTGAGTTTGAGCGTATCGCTGATCCTCTTCGCTGCCGCATCATATGGTATGAAGCTGCCGTCGAGGACGTCGTAGTACTCTGCTTTCCTGTCGTAGTCGTGGTCGCGCATGGCGGCTGAAGGAATACTGAGAATTTTAAATGTGATGAAAAAGAATCCGGAAAAAATCAGAGCAGCTCTTCTGCTGTGAGCACCTTGGCGCGGTTGCCCTTCGCGCTCGCGCTCATGCCTGCGACGTAGGAGATGTTATTCTCCTCGCAGGTGCGGATGAGGTCTGCGTCAATTTGGCCGTCGTACACGACTGCGTGCATTCCGGTCTTGAGCGCCTTGACTGTGCCTGTGAGTTCGCTGCCCGGTACCTTACCGAGGATCTTCAGGTTCTGGTCGAGCACGTAAGCGCCGTGGCTGCCCAGGAGGTCCTCAAGGAGCTTGCCGAGTTGCTTCTTCTCATCCTCAGTAATCTCGCGGCTAGGCGCCGGTTCCGGAGCGCGCTCTTCGCGCCTCTCCTCCCTGCGTGGTCCGCGGTCGC
>DAGG01000010.1:0-5798 GCA_002498125.1 Candidatus Woesearchaeota archaeon UBA525 | reverse complement strand
CTGCGTGGTCCGCGGTCGCTGCCACGGTCTGTGCGTCCGCGATCATCGCGTCCGCGTCCGCGGTCGTCGCGCGGTGGTGCGCTGCTGCGCTCCTCACGCTGCGGGCGGGTCGCCATGGTCTCGTGGACCTGGTCAATGCCGCCGACCTCGTACTCTGCGCTCCTGCGGCGCTCGTTGATGATTGAGAGTCCTGTCCTGCCGTCGAGCTTGTACTGCTCTGCCGTGATCTTGGCGCGCAGGCTCTTGTGGATCTCCTTCTTCGCGAGCTCCTCGACCTCCTTGCCGTCAGGAGCCTTTGTCACGAAGTCGATCTCCGTGGTCTCCATGAGCTCCTTGATGATGAGGTCGCCGCCGCGGTCTCCGTCCACGAAGACAGTAACGATCTTCTCGCGGCAGAGGTCCTTGACACTGTCAGGGATGCTCGTACCGTTCATGCTCATGACGTTCTTGAAGCCGTGTTTGAGCAGGTTCAGGACGTCCGCGCGGCCCTCGACGAGGATGATCTCCTCTGATTCGTCAACGCCAGGTCCTGCTGGGAGACGGTCCTTGCCCCACTCCTGGATCTCCATGACGCGGACGCTGATTGCGACCTCGTCGGCGAGCTCCTGCGAGTCCGGCATGACGTCGTCCATGAGGGTTTTGAGCAGCTCCTTGGCGCGCTCGATGACGTACTGGCGCTTGCTGATTCTGATGTCCTCGATGCTCTCGGTGTGGATCTTCGCGTTGCAGGGGCCGATGCGCTGGATAATCTCCAGTGCTGCCGCGACAATCGCGGTCTCTGCCTTGTCGAGCGATGACGGGATGATAATCTCTCCTGACGACTTGCCCTGCTTCGCGGCCACGTTGACCTCGATGCGGCCGATGCGGCCTGAGCGCTGCAGCTCGCGCAGCTCCAGGTCGTTGCCGAGGAGTCCCTCAGTCTGCCCGAAGATTGCGCCGATGACGTCTGGCCTGTCGACGAGTCCGTCGATGTTGATAGAAGCGTGGATGATGTACTTCGCTGATATCTGTGCTATCTTTGCCATTTGTTTCCCCTCGTGTCTGTCACAAGGGGAGAAGCCTGTACTCTACGTCCTCGAATACGATGAGTTCTCGGTGATCGTGATGAGTGGAATGTGGCTTCCCCCGGTTTGCCCGATGGGCTGATGATTGTGACTCTTCATCCCTTTACCTTTGGAAAAGGAATGGCGCCCGAAACACTAACTCCGCGGGTCATAGCTTGGCGGTCGCCGTGAGCTTAGCGCGGTACTCTCGTGTCGGGCTGGAGCGCCCGGTAGTGTCTCGCCCTCATCACACTCGCGTGTTTGGTTGAGGACCTTTACGGACGCTTTACGGCATGGAGTCGATGCGCGTTTAAAAGGTTTGTGGGTGGGCTCGAGGAGGAACGTATTAATTACTATATAGAAACATATTTACACTATATTTAAAAGACCCCGGGATTTCCTCAGGGTGTGAAGAAAGTCCCCATCCCCAAGTCGGTGCGTGAGAAGCACCCCTACCACAGACCCGCCTTCATCCAGAAGGTGATTGTACCGAAGGTGGAGAAGGTCAAGGCGAAGTACGACTCCCGTAAGGAGTGGCGCAAGGACCCCAAGGGCTACTTCATCATCAAGGTATTCTACGACAAGGGCTACTTCGGAGCACGGTATCACACCTATGATAATGTCCCACGCATGGACATCATCGGCACAGACGCAGAGGCCATAGTCCAGACGATTGTCCGCGAGGATCTCGTCTCCTCACTACAGCACGCGGCATACCTCGGCCATGAGCTGCACAAAGCAGAGGTCGCGCTCAAGCACAAGCTCGCCTTTGTCCAGGATACAGAACTGGATTTCTCAAAGAAGACGAGGAAGAAGGAGTCAGACAATCTGCCTGAATGATCATCTTAGCAGGCAGTACGACTCTGATGAGTACTACAGCAGATTCCTTATCGTGCGTAGTACATGCAGTTCTCAGATGAGTAGTCACTTCGCGATTACGTAGTTCTCTTCCTTGAATCGTTGCACTTCCTTGAAACCAGCTTTCTTCAGGCGCTTGATGACCTCTGCAGGGAAATCCCGTCCTTTTGTCACACCCTTGTCCGGCAAGTAGTGGTAGAGCTTGCCGCTCTTCTTCAGCACGCGTCGCACCTGGTTATACTGTGACTGGCTGAAGAACTCTCCTGAGCTGCGCGGCGTGCCGCCGTCAAGGATAACAGTATCGAAGGCCGCGGGCGGGAACTTTCTGATGTAGACCGCGATGTCATCATGCACCTGCTCGATGTTCGGCGCGATGAGCGGCCGCGACCAAGGATTGAGCTCTTGCACTTGGAGCACGTGCGGGTCGACCTCCACAGTGATTACGTGCTTTGCAGTTCTCGCCGCCGCAATAGCCGTGTAACCAAGGCCAGTGCCTGCATCGAGCACCATGCCTGTAGGTCCGTCCGCTTCAATGCGCTTGATGAAATCCCACTTATGGAATGGCGTCGCGCTCACCTTGAGCATAGGCCTGCCCGCGGTCTCGACCAGCTCGTAGATCATCCCCGTTTCCTCACCCATGAAACGGATACGCTTGAACTCATTATCCTGCCAGAAGAAGCAGATTTTCTCGTCTTTCTTGAGCGCGGGCATCGAGAGCTCCTCGCCTGACGGCGCGAGGACAAGACCGTGCTCGAGCACGAGATCCTGCATCATCAGGCCGAGATCGAGACTGATGTGCACAGAGGTTTTGCGTGCGAGGATAGCGTTCTCGACAGCGAGCACATCTGAAGGCCTTACCCAGTACATAGGGTTGATAGCGTGCGGGTGTTTATTACTCTTCCCGCTTGCGCTCGATGTGGGCGATGTAGAAGTACGTCCCGATGAGGAGTGCGCCCACGAGCACGCCGAGCACGAAGGGCACGACGATGATGCTCTCCTGTGGTGTCACGAGTCCTGGGCTTGTGACTCTTCCTGTCACGCCGGTGTCAAGGTCGCCTGAGTAGAGCGTGATGCCTGCCAGGCTGAGGACGAGCGCGAGCACCATGAACGCTCCGGTTTTTCTTGCAGCCTGGACGTAGACCATGAGTACTGCCAGTGCGCGCGCGGTATTTAAATGTTAACCTCTGATGACGTAGAGCTGAAAGCATCCCCTGTCTGCGGCGAATAGGTAGGTGCGCTGGTAGTTGTTGCCGTAGCGTGATGCCGGCGCGGGGAAGCCATGTTCCTCAAGGAGCATCTCGAAATCCTGGAAGTCAATGCCCGGAGCGTGGATCTCGTAGGCCATCAGGTGGCGTGCCTTCACGTCACTCACGGCATGCTCAGCGCCTAGGCCGAGTATCCTGCCGAGCAGCGTGGTATCGTGCTCTGTGAACTGCTTGCCGTTCAGATGTCTCTTTCCTCGACTGAAATGCTCCATGCGGCGACGAGCAGGGTTCCGGTTTTATGTCTTCCTCAGGATTTGGATAGTTTTTTAAGGAATTCTTCTCAGATATGAGCATGCAGATTCCGCAGGGCATTATGGGGTGGACGGTCTTCGCAACAGGGCTGCTCATAGTGTCCTACCGCATCCACGGCATCGACGCTCCCCGGCAATGGGTGGAGTGGATCGAGCGCCAGTTCGTCTACGCCATCAACCTCCGTTTTCTCGGGGGTATACTCCTCGCTGTCGCCATCGGACTCGTTTACATCGGCGGCATGTCGCAGGACCTTCTGGGCCTGCTGTTCCTCTTGAGTGTCGCGCTGCTCGCGATTGTGGGCATTGGACTACTGCTCCTGCAAAACCACCTGCGCCACATCATCTTCGCGACGGCGGAGTCCTCTGACGCAATGATCAGGTGGATGAGCGTCGGTATCGTGGTCGCTGGCTTAGGCCTGATGCTCGCGCCATTCTTCTGAGCTACTCAGGCTTCGGTTTCATGAGGAAGAATACCGCTGCCGCGCTGCCGAGGAAGTTCCACACTAGATCGAACGCGTTGTTCATGTAGCCGCCGACCTGCTGCGATGCGCCGAGCATGATGACTGCGCCGAGTTCGAGTATCTCATTGACGGCTCCGATCCCGGAGGCCATGAGAACGAGGATGATGGAGAGCAGAACCCAGTTACGCTTCAACGCCATGTCAAGGTGCGGCTGCAGGATGTTGTACGCGATGAACGTCGCGACAAAACTGCCGATGAAATGGACAAGGTTGTCGTAGCGGAACCAGTAGCCGAGGATCCAGAAGTCGTAGAGGCGCGTCCCGCCGATATTCACATTGCCGCCCAGGATGTGCAGCACCGCGACGAGCAGGAGGCCTGCCATGATGGTCTTCGTCAGGTACAGCGTCTTGTGGTAGAACACGACCACGAGCAGCAGGGTGCTCACGATAGCAGTATAGTAGAGGAACTCCCAGTTACGGTTGTTGAACGCGACCACCGCCATGGCGAAGAGGAAACAGAGTGTGAAGAAGAGGAGTGGCCGCTTGCCTGCTGTGATGTTGAGTTTCATGCGAAGAATCCGTTGAGGACCTTGAGGTCCTTCACTTGGTCTATGTCCTCATCCACTGGCGTCTCGAGGACCATCGGGATGTCCTTGATTTTTGGATGCGTGAGGAATGCCTTGAGGCCCGCGAGGCCTATCTTGCCTTTGCCGAGGTGTTCGTGCCTGTCCAGGTTGTCGCCGAGATCTCCCTTCGAGTCATTGACGTGGATGAGTCTGATGCGCTTGGTGCCGAACGTGGATTCGATATTACCGATGACCTTCTCGACACTTTCTTTGGTCCTGATGTCGTAGCCAGCCGCGAAGATGTGGCAGGTGTCGAGGCATATCCCGATGTATTCCTGGATGTCCTTGTCGAACATCTCGATGAGCGCGCCCAGTTCTTCGAACTTCTGGCCAATCTCCGTGCCCTGCCCGGCGACGGTCTCGAGGAGTATCATCACCTTTGTCGCCTTGATCGTGTCCTTGATGCTGTTGATGCCCTTCGCTATGCGCTCCATCCCTGCCTGCGCGCCTGAGTCCTTGTGCTTGCCGACATGGAGCACGAAGTAGTCGCAGCCGAATGCACGCGCGTACTCGAGCTCCTTTTTCACTGTCGCGACAGATCCATAGAATTGTTTACTGTCAGGGGATGCGAGGTTGATGAGATAGTTGCAGTGGCTATAGATTGGGCCGATGCTGTGCTCCTTCCACATGCTGACGAGCTTTCGTGTCTTCTCCACGTCGAGCGGCGAGAAACTGAAACTGCGCGGGCTGTGCGTGAATATCTGCACAGTGCTGCAGCCAGCATCGCTTGCGTAGCAGACAGCCTTCTCCTGCCCTCCACCCATGGATAAGTGGAATCCTGTGCGTGCCATGCTTCTGCTAATCAGTACAAGGTTTAAAAAGCTTCCACTGGCCTGCTTTAAGGTAATTTTTTAAATACCCTCCAGGTTTCTTGATGCTGTGGTGGTAAGCAGTGTCTGACGTTCTGAAGGAAGAGATGGCGGTCGAGCCCGGGAGGTTGCAGAGCCCGAGCAGCATCCTCACATACAAGCAGTGCCCCCGCAAGTACTTCTACCGCTACATCGCAAAGCTCCCAACATCGAAATCCATCCATCTCGTGCGCGGCAGCATCGCGCACAAGGTCCTTGAGGATGTCTACGACATCGATATCACGAATATCCCCGAGGAGAGCTTCCTCATCACGATGAAGTTCGTGCTCCAGGAGATGTTCCGTAAGGAGTGGGAGAAGAGCGCAGAGGAGCTCGCAGAGCTCGGCATGGACGGGGAGGACCTCCAGCGTTACTACGACGAGACCAGGGTGATGATCAACAACTTCTTCCACTATCTCGTCGAACGCATGCAGCAGCTCCAGCACT
>DAGG01000001.1 GCA_002498125.1 Candidatus Woesearchaeota archaeon UBA525 | reverse complement strand
CTCTTCAACAGCGCAGATAAAGCCTAGTGATTTTGTGTTCTTGTGACGCATCACCAGATGAGTAGAATGTTCGCTACCGCAGCGATAGAGAGCAGCAAGAGCCGCCGATGAAGTAGAGCGCGATGTCGCTCAACCGCCGTGCAGCGAAGTAGGCGATGGAGGTCAGCACTACATACATCAGGAGCGCGAGCAGAAAGTTGCCGAAATTCCCCTGCCGGAGTACGTTGATCTGGAACTCCGCGGCCGCATGACAATGACGCCGAAGAAGAGATACTGCAGGAACCGAAATATAGCATCATGCCTTGTTCTCAGACTTAAACATCAGATGGAAAAAGGGAAAAGAAGGAACTTGTAGAAATCACTCCTCTGTGAAATCCTCGAGCGAGGCGTTGAACTCGCCGCCGCGCTTCTCCGTATAGAGTTTCGTTAGGATGAAGAAGAATAATCCAAGACTCTTCTTTCCTTTGTTGTTGCACGGCACGACAAGGTCGATGTTGTTCGCCTGGTTGTTCGTGTCGCACAGCGCGATGACCGGGATACCGATCTTGATCGCGTCCTGGACTGCGTTGCGGTCTGGCCACGCGTCGGTGACAAGCATGACCTTCGCCTCGGTGAAGTTCTTCAACTGCGGGTTCGTCATGATCCCGGGCGGGTAACGGCCTGCGAAGACGCGCGATCCAGTAAGCTTACCGAACATGCGCACTGCCTTCCAGCCGTTCTCGCGGCGGCTGACCACGATGATATCCTCAGGCTTGTACTCGGCAAGCATGTTCGCCGCGAGGCGGATGCGCTCATCGATGCTCGTAATGTTGAGCACTGAGAGACCGTCGTTGCGCGTCTTGTAGATGAAGTTCTCCATGTACTTGGTCTTGAACTTCGTGCCGATGTGGATGCCTGCCTTGAGGTACTCCTCGTTAGGCACCAGCAACTCTGATGCATTCTCCTGTTCTGACATAGTGTTCTCCTTGAGAAGATCGGGTCTTCTCGCTCATTTCTTACCTGGCGAACCGCTTGCGCCGAGAAATCGCAGATTTCTGGCGCAGGGAATCCTCGATTCCCTCGCGCGGCTGCGGACGTCTTTCCATCTTGTGGAACGCGTCCGCGTCGGTAGTGCATCCGAGGACCGGCGGGCCCTTTATAATCCTTTCGGGTTATTACTATATGGAAAATAAACACTGTTAAAAACCACGTGCCGCTCCGGAAAGGATGGAGTGGAACGGGTTTGAACTGAAGATATGCTCGACGCCCGAAGATTACTTGCAGATTATCATGCTGAGGCACCGATCCTACATCTCTGAAGGTAAAGCTCACGCAGACGCCCTTCCTCAAGTATTCAGCGACAGCTTCGATACGAGAGCTACGTTAGGCATGATGACGATGGGTGGGAATGTCATCGGGTCTGTGCGCGTCACTATCCATAACGATGCTGATCCTACATGGTATGGGCGATACATCACGGATCCATCGATTCTCCCTCCACAGCAGGCGTACACCGAAGCATCACGATTGTGCGTGAGCCCCGAACACCAAGGGACTAAGATATCATTCCCCTTAGCGGCGAGCATGATCCATGCAGGGATTGTGACAGGAAGAAGATATATGATAGGTGGGGCTGACGATATCCGCGTAGGCATCTGGAAGAAGTGCGGTGCAAGCGAAGTGGGACTGCAGTACACCAATGCGCAGCTGGGCAATATCACGCACCATTTGCTCATCATGGACCTCGATGACGTCAAGAGAGGAAAAGGAGTCGATAGCCGCTGCTACGCCGTCCTTGAGCAGCTACTACAGCATTGAGTTACCCCGCGCCCCCCACCCGCATCGTTTAAATAGGATTGAGAGCGGGAATGACTGGTGGCGCGCCTCACAGCCAACAGTCTCCAGACAGGACATCGTGGATTCTCTGTGACCGATGTGACATTCACGCTGCGGGGCGGTGATGTGTTCGGCCTCCTGGGCCGCAGCGGCAGTGGCAAGAGCACCATCCTCAACACGCTCATCGGCTCGCTCACACCACAGGCAGGACAGTTCAGCGCCGAGGGCATCATCGGGTACTCGCCACAAAAGAACGCGCTCTACCCCTTCCTCACTATCAAGGAGAACCTCGAGGTGTTTGGCGAGCTCTACGATGTCCCGCGAGCAGAACTCGAGCAGCGCATCACGCAACTCCTCGACAGGCTCGACCTCGCGCCGCACGCGCACAAGCGGATCACTGAAGTCTCAGGCGGCATGGAGAAACGCGTAGACCTGGCTGTGACGCTCGTACATGATCCCGACATCATCATCCTCGACGAGCCGTTCAATGGCCTGGACATCTCGCTGCAGAAGTTCATCTGGGAGCTTCTGCGCGAGCTCGCGAAGAAAGGTAAGCTCATCATCATCACATCACACCTCCTGGCTGACGTGCAGAAGTACTGCACCACGTTCGGTCTTGTGGAGAACAACAGGTTCTACGGGGACACTGAGCTGCGCAATGCAGTGCAGCGGCAAAGCGGCAGCCTCGAGGCATTCCTCGAGCAGCTCTTCCGCAGGGACCTACGCATGGAGAAGAAGTAGATGGGAAAACTCGCACCGCTCGTGAAGGCAAACATCAAGGGCCTGCTACGCAACTGGAAGAGCCTCCTCATTCTCGTTGTACTCCCGCTCGTGCTCATCCTCATCATCTTCGCGTCGTTCAATCCCGAAGGCCTGCGCAAGATAGACATCGGGTACTCATTCGCCGATGGACAGACGCTCGACGAGACGCAGTTCAATAACGCAATGGGTGGATTCGCCAAGCTCCATCGGTTTGATGAACTCGATGACTGCCTCAAGTCACTACGCAGCTACAAGGAGTATGTGTGCGTGCACATACACGGTTCAGGACCGTATGTACTTGACGTCCACTACGACAACACCCGTGAGCCGGTAATCTGGGAGATAGTGCAACGGCTGGAGCAGTCGGTCCGCTCTGTGCAGAAACAGGAGTCTAAAGACATCGCAGATGACTTCCTCGTCCGTTTCCGCAATGCCATGACCAGACTCGACGCGTACGACAGGCAGCTCGTCACTATCCACTCGGACATCGACACGTACATCTACGAAGTGGATGGTTCGATCACGAAGCTGCAGGGAGCGAGGAGGGATCTGATAACGACGCTGGACGGCATGGACAGGGACATCGCCGAAGCAAAATCATCGAGCTCCTCAGCGCGGAGCAACACAGCACACTACACATCACAGGCAGACCAGCAGCTCTCGCTCATCGACTACAACCTCCAGTATATTGCTGCGACAGCGGAGACACAAGCGTATCTGTCGAGCGCCAGGAGTAGCATCGGCAACGCCCGCAGCCAAGTGAGTGCGGTCAGGACTGGAGTGGAGAGCGACCTTGACAGAATCGACGGACGCATCTCCAGCTACCAGGCCGCGAGCGCACGCGGACGCGGGTACGTTTTCGAGATAGACAACAGCGTCAATACGCTGCGCGGTACGAAGACAGACCTCCAGTCCTACAAGGTGCGGGTCGCGAGTACACGAAACGAACTCTCGGGCATCAAGCAGGAGTTCCGGGAGCTCGAGGGACTCGATGCGGAGACACTCGTGAACCCGGTCGTGGTAGTGACCACTCCCACCTATATCCCTCAAGTGAGTGAGGAGCTGCAAGAGGAGTTCGCACAGGACGTGCAGGCTGCGGCCAAAGGCGTCTCCCTCATCTCGTTGCAGACGATCTTCCCGACAGTCCTCATCCTCATCACGCTATTCCTCTCACTGCTCATCGGCAGTTTCGTCGCGCTCGGCGAAATCAACTCTGCGGCGCACCAGAGGATAAGACTCGTCGATCACACATTCTTCCCGGAGTTCTTCGCGAGTTTCATTTCATCACTCATCATCGTATTCGTGCCGATCTTCACAGTCCTGCTCATCGGGGACGGGGTGTTCCACCTCGGCGTGTTCGAGCACATCTTCACGGTGACCGCCACCATCACGCTCGTCATGGCAATCTTCGTGCTCCTCGGTTTCCTGCTCGCCTACATCATCAGGAAGGAATCCATGGCGCTCATGACGAGCACCTTCATCCTCGTGCTCTTCATCTTCCTCTCAGGATTTCTCCTCCCAGTCGAGCGCATGAGTCCTATCTCGTACATTTTCGCCACGATGAGCCCGGGTTCACTCGCAGTGGACATGTTCAAGCAGAGCGTATTCTACGATTCCGGATTCGACGGCATCACGCTGCAGTTCATGATGCTCATAGGCCAGTTCATACTCCTCATGGCGATCACGCTCGTGGCGAAGTACTGGCGGGAGTAGCTAGAGCGTCCGCCATAGATACCAGCTCACGATGGAGCGGTACGGGCGCCAGTCCCTCTTCTCCTCGAAGCGTTGCAGCTCCTTCGCCGTCGGCAATTCCTTCAAGTTGTAGTTTTTCTGCACCGCTTTCTTTATCCCCAAATCATCCACAGGCCATACATCGAGCCGGCACAATGAGAATATCAAGAACATCTCCGCAGTCCACCGACCAATGCCTTTGACAGCGACGAGCTCTGCGATTATCTCCTCATCAGAGAGCTTCGCGAACTTCCGCGTCTCGATGATGCCCTCGTGGAAATGTCTCGCGAGGTCCTTGAGGTATGTGATCTTCTGGTACGACAGCCCTAGTTTACGCAATTCCTCAGTTCTTGCGCCTAACACATCCTCTGGAGTCGGATGCCTGCAGCCTTTGCGCGTGCAGTGCTTGCGGAAACGAGTGAGTATGATGTCCGAGACTTTCACTGATAACTGCTGGCTAATGATGCTGTCGCAGAGGATGAAGAAATAATCGCGCTTCTGACGCAGTTGGCACGGACCGACATCCTTGATGATGCGCGCCAGAACCTTGTCGCGCCGCGCCAGGATTGTCGTCGCTTTCGCCATCTCTACTGCAGCCTTCTTACTTGAGTTGGTGATGACAACATTAGATGATACTATGACGGCCACCCTTCACCTTCGCTTACGCGTCTTGACTTGCTTCTCCTTCGACATCCGAGGGAAGTGGAATACGCTCGCGATGATAGAGAGTGCCAGCACTCCGAGCACGATGCCTAGGGACACAAAGATATCGACGTGGTAGATATCCTTGACCATGAGCTTCGCGCCGATGAACAGCAGGATGAATGCGAGGCCGGTCTTGAGGTGGCTGAACATATCATGCGCTTTCGCAATAACGAAGTAGAGCGAACGCAGGCCAAGGATCGCGAAGACATTGGACGTGAACACGATGAAGGGATCGCCTGTGATCGCGAATATCGCGGGGATGCTGTCGAAGGCGAAGACAAGATCTGTGAACTCGACAACGACCAGCGCGACGAAGAGAACTGTGACTGCGAAAGCTCCGCGCTCACGCGTAAAGAACCGCTCACCCTTGAGGCCGGTCACTGGCACGACCTTACGTATCGAGCGCACTATCCAGCTCTCATCCGGATTGAACTTCTCCTCCTTCTGGAAGAGCATCTTAGCTCCAGTCCATAGGAGGAACGCTCCGAAGATGTAGAATACCCAATCGAATCGCGCGACGAGCGCCGCCCCGATTCCGATGAGTACACCGCGCATGACGAGCGCACCCATGATGCCCCAGAACAGGACACGATGCTGGAGACGTGCAGGGATGCCGAACGCCGTGAACACGAGCAGGATCACGAACAGGTTATCGACAGAGAGCGACTTCTCGATGATGTAACCGGTGAAGAACTCCAGACCCATCTGTGCGCCGCACTGCCACCAGACCAGGGCATTAAAGACCATGGCCGCGGCGAACCAGACGATGGCCCATGTGAGCGCCTCCTTGATGGATACCGCGTGCGTCTTGCGGTGGAACACTCCGAGATCGATGGCCAGGAACGCCAACACGAGCGCCACAAAGCCTACCCAGAGGTACCACGGATGCGAAGACGCGCAGAGGGCTTCAAAGGCCATGCTTCCGCAACCTCTAAGATGCTTAAAAAACTTCCTAGGGAAACCCCAACGAACACTTAAGAACTCCTGACGAATCGGCATCTGCAGGTGATATCATGAAAATGACTGCCTTGGGATTGCTGCTTCTCGTCGCACTTGTCGCGTGCGAGACGAGGACTACAGTCGTATCTGACCAGGACCCTGACTACATCACCGTCACGGACACAGATACTAACTACGTGTACGAAGAACAAGTAGTTGAACAGGTCTGGTGGCGCCCGTCGACGTGGAGCACTACGACGACGACTAAGACAACCACGACAGACACCACAACAGATACAAGGACAGTCCCGCAGGAGAACACCCCTCAGGAGACTGAGCAGGATACGACCACTCCAACGACCGACGGCACAACGACTGATGGCACTACGACAAGCGACACAACCACTGAGACGACCATAGGTTAGCCGCCACCGGTCCCCGTCGAGGGTCGCCTATACTTCAATCTCTCTTGAACCCTTCCCAGAGTATTTATAAGCGGCGATCATACCATCGGTAAAGGTGTCAACATGGACATGAAACCGCTATTCGCATTGCTCATCATCGGGCTTGTGGCCTGCACAGGGCCGCAGCCGACAGTAACTGGGACCTACGAACCGCCCCAGTCATTTTTCCCTGACGAAGACATCAGGGTGCGCAGCTTCACCTCCGAAGTGGAGTTCCAGTCATTCATTTCCAGCACCGGCAGCGCCGGGTACGGTGGTGTGGGCTTTGGCCGCACTGCCATGATGGAGACCGCCGTAGCGATGGACTCCAGTGCAGGCGCCAAGGCAGCGCCATCCTACTCCACGACCAACAACCAAGTCGCTGCAGTGGATGAGGCAGACATCATCAAGACAGATGGCGAACACATCTATACCGTGACCGGCCAGACGCTCTTCATCGTGAAGGCCGGCGAGGATGCGGAAGTCATCGCCACCATAGACCTCAAGAATACCCCTACCGGGCTGTTCGTACAGGGCGACCACCTCGCGGTGTTCGGCGAGATGTACGACCTTGAGGAGTTCAAGCGCATCGGATTCGTGCCGCAGCGCGGCGGGATGACGTTCTTCAATGTCTACGACATCAGCGACCGCACAGAGCCAACGCTCGTGAAGGAGTACCGCTTCGAGGGAGCGTACTTCCAAGGACGCATGTACGATGATAAGGCATACATTGTAGTCAGCACCTTCCCCGAAGGCCGCACCGACATGCCGACACCAGTCATCATCGAAGATGGCCGAGTACGCTCGATGCCTGTGGATGATATCTACTACTTCCCCATACCCTACGATAACGTGCAGCTCGCGACAGTGCATGCTATAGACCTCGCCGATCTCGGTAGCGAATCATCGGTCGCGGTCACAGTTGAGTGGAGCAACCAACTCTACATGAGTGAGGAGAACATCTACATCGCAACGACCGAAACCATCAACGAGTGGGAGATGCGCCAGGAGATACTCGCAGAACTCATCAGACCGCAACTCACGTCCGCGGACCGCGACCTCATCGCCAAGATAGAGGCGACTGATCCTGCAGTGCTCACGCAGGCCGAGAAGAAGCAGAAGATCTTCCAGATCTACGAGCGCTACGCGCAGTTCATGGATCAGGATGAGCAGGAGGATCTCCAGGAGAGGCTTGACGCAGAGCTCAAGGAGCGCCTCGAGGAGTACGAGAGTATGACCTACACCATCCTGACGCGCATCGACATCGATACGCTCAGTGTCGAAGCCACGGGCGATGTGCCGGGCACATTGAACAACCAGTTCGCTCTCGACGAGTCGAACGGTGTGCTGCGGGTCGCGACCACTATCCAGCCACGCTGGAACTGGGGCAGACCTATGCCTGTCGATATCGGCATAGCCACCGCTGATGCAGTTGCTCCTGACGAGCCTATCGCCGAGAAGCGAATAATGCCCCCTGTCGAGCAATCGCAATCCACGAACAACGTGTACACGCTCGGCATGGATCTGCAGGTTATCGGAGAGCTTGAAGGTCTCGCACCAGGCGAGAGCATCTTCAGCACGCGCTTCATGAGCGATAGGCTCTACATGGTGACGTTCCGCCAGGTGGATCCATTCTTCGTGATTGACCTCTCTGACCCCGCAAAGCCGCGCGAGATGGGACAGCTCAAGATCCCAGGCTTCAGCCGCTACCTGCACCCGTACGATGAGAACATCATCATCGGCATCGGACGCGACGCAACGGATATGGGACGCCAGCAGGGGTTGAAGATTAGCTTGTTCGACGTGACCGACCCCGCGAAGCCTACGGAGCTTGCAAAGTGGATTGCTGAGGACCAGTATAGCCAGTCTGCGGCGGAGTGGGAGCATAAGGCGTTCCTCTTCGACAAGGAGAAAGAGCTGCTCGTCATCCCGGCGTACAGCTATAACTGGGACTACCGCGGTGGATCGACGCAGAACTACAACGGTGCGATGGTCTTCCGCATAACAGCGCAGGACATCGAGATGCGCGGCATTGTCGACCACAGCGACGGCAAACAACAGTATGGGCCATCAGTGGAGCGCAGCCTCTGGATCGAGGACTTACTCTACACCAAGTCGCCGAACCTGCTCCGCGTCAACGAGATCTCCGACCTCTCGAGCGTCGCCAACGTGACGCTCACGTCGAAGTCGGCGGGACCGTACCCGGTGTACTAGAATCATTTTTTATTTTTCCTTTTTCTAAATGTTTATATTCTCTGGTGTTCGACGCGCACATGTGCAATATGACGTCATCGTGATAGGCGGCGGACCTGCCGGCTGTGCAGCGGCCATAACTATGGCGCGAGCCGGCAAGAAGGTCTGCATCCTCGAAAAGTTTCAGCCGGATAGGGATAAATCCTGCGGCGACGGCTTGATGCCTGATGCACAACGGATGCTTGACAAGCTCGGCGTACTCCAAGATGTCAAGAAGCACGCTAGAAATCTGACTTCTGCGCGATTCTATCCGCCTCACGGTAAGCCGGTAGAGATGCAACTCTCGTTTCTCACCATACCACGTGCAAAGCTCGATCAGATACTTCGTGATCACGCCGCAGCGAAAGGAGTGCATGTTGAGTATGGTGTGACGGTCAAGGATGTCCATGAGGACACAACAGGAGTGATTGTTGAAAATCATCGTGCATCCTATGCGATCATCGCCACCGGAACCAGCGTAGCACTTGCCAAGAAGCTGGGGCTGCCGATCTCTCCCGTTTCGACCTGCGCGGCGATCCGCGGGTATCACAGGATCAAGAGCGCTCAGTTCCAGATGACTGTTTTCTTCCTAGAGGATACTGTGCCGGGTTACGCGTGGATATTCCCGATAAGCGATACCGAAGCGAATATCGGAGTCGGATATACGCTCGATAGCACCCCTCCTAAAAAGGACCTGAAGAGTCTCCTTAAGACATTCCTGGAGTCGCCTTCTGCCAGAGATATCCTAGAAGGAGAGCCTCGCAACGTCATTGCTGCGCCAATCCGTTCCGGACTGCGGTTCAAATCATCCGGGACACAAAGAGTCCTCTTATGTGGAGAAAACCTTGACACTACTCTACCATTCTTAGGAGAAGGAGTGGGGAAGGCGCTACTGACAGGAGTCTTAGCGGCCGAGAGCATCACTGAAGGCAATGCGCAAGAGAACTATCAAGGAAAACTTCAAACATTACGCGAAGTACACAATGGCTATGCAGCACTCCACGGCGCGTGCTGCAGACCAATCGTCAAGACTGTACTCAGAAGCCCATTTCTTACAAACATCGGTGTCTCTATTCTTAACACAAACAAAGGTAGAAAGCTCATCGCCCAAGTGTACAATGAGCAGAAGAGCGCGGCGGTGCTCTCATCACGTTGGAGCATAGTGAAGAACCTACTGTTCTAGCGGTACACGGGCAAATACTTCTTCCCCACGTTTACGTGCTCGATGCGGTCATCAGAGAGCAGGAGGAACATCTCTTCGACTGTGGACCTTCCAACATAGACAGAAGGGTCTTCCTCACACATGGTGAGGCGTGGATCACGAAGCACGAGATCAGACTTGACGAAGTAGACTATCTTGTCGGTGCGTTCATGCTCAGCGAGATACTCCAGCGTGGCAGCATTGAGCTTCTTGCGTAAGATACCAGGCACCAACACCACAAGAGCAGGAGCTGAGAACTAGGATAAAAACCTATTGCCACTTCTTCTCCCATTGGGAGAGCGAAGCGAGGATACTTACAAGCTCATCACCCTTATGCGTGAGATCGTACTCGACGCGCAGCGGGACCTGGGCGTAGATGGTTTTCGTGATGAGGCCGTGCTGCTCGAGCTGCTTGAGGCGCTTGGAGAGCGTCTTGCTGCTCATACCGAGTCCGTGCTGGAGCGTAGAGAAGCGTGACGGGCCGCCGGCGAGAACTCCAAGTAGCTTGAGCGTCCATTTCTCGCCGAGAAGCTCGATACTCCTCAACTCGACCGCCTGTGTCTGGTACAGCTGATTCATCTTGTCTGAGTATGCTGAACTCGCTTATATAGTATCTCCTGATGCTTATAAATATCGTCAGGGAGGATGGCCAGTGCGAAACGCAAAACAACCCGCCACGGTCTCGCGGGTTCTGCAAATAGGTCTTTTATAAGCCCAAAGCCCTCGGAAGATATGCCAGATGATAACTCCTATTGGTACTATGAAAAAGAGAGGCTGAAAAAGAGCATCACCTGGATCTACCTCGGCACAATCACTGCGCTCGCCGCTCTCTGCATCGCCGCCTATGCGACCAGTTCGGTATTCTTCAAGGACGGCATCATCAGCATAGCTGTAGTCAGCATCATCTACCTCTTCAGGGACAAGCTCATCTACTCCTGGCAAGGCGCTCTCCTCGCCAGCATCGGATGGCTCATGAACATGTCCGGAACGCTCGGCGCTTACGAACTGCAAGTCTTCGGCCTCGGATGGGACAAGCTCCTGCACTTCACGAGCATGCTCGGCATCACCCTACTCACGTACGCATACCTGCGCCACCACGGGCTGCACGATGCATCCCTACTGAAAATAGGGGTTATTGTTTTCCTCATGGCTCAGGGCTTCGGTGCCATCAATGAGGTCGCCGAGTTCATTGGCAGCGAATACTTCGGCGTCGGACAGGGGCTCTTCGGAATGATGAACGGCATGAGCGAACCCGTCACTAATCTCGATATCTACGACACTCACTGGGACATGGTCATGAATACACTGGCGATCATGGCAGGGCTATTATACATAGCAGTGAAGCGGCGCACGGCAGTACCAACCGCCGCGCCAGCAGAGATTTAAACCCCAACGGAGACCTGATTACGATATGCCGCCAGCCATCATTCTCAAAGGAGTGACGAAACGCTTCCGCAAGAACAAGAAGGAGTTCACGGCTGTCGACAACATCAGCCTGGAGATACCGCGCGGCAAGATTTTCGGCCTACTAGGACCTAACGGCGCGGGAAAGACCACCACGATTAGCATGATCTGCACACTCCTCACGCCGACCAAGGGCAAGATACTCCTGGAGGGCATCGATGTCACGAAGGACACGCTGGAAGCGCGAAAACGCATCGGCCTCGTGTTCCAGGAGACCACGCTCGACCTCGAGCTCACCGGCAGGCAGAACCTGGATTTCCACGCACGACTGTTCAAGATAGACAACCGCAAGCGCAAGGTGGACGAGGCGCTCGAGCTCGTCGGCCTCACGAAAGACGCCGACGTCACAGTTCGCCAGTACAGCGGCGGCATGAAGCGGCGCCTCGAGATTTCACGCGCCATCATCCACGAACCCGCCATGATCCTGCTCGATGAGCCGACGCTCGGCCTCGACCCGGTATCGCGCAGGGGCATATGGGAGTACATCAACATGCTCATCGAGCGCAAAAACGTGACTGTCCTGCTCACCACGCACTACCTCGAGGAGGCGGAGCGGCTATGCAGCAGGATAGCAATCATCGACAAGGGCAAAGTCGTCGTGCAGGGTACGCCTGAAGCCTTGAAGGCGAAGATAGGCAATGACATCATCATCCTCTCGCTCAAGCGCGATGACCCGAAGCTCGCCGCTCGGCTGCGCGAGATGAAAGGAGTCAAGCGCGTCGTGCGCGAGAACGGCGACCTCTTCCTGTATGTCAAGGACGTGGACAAGACTATCGTGCCACTCATGAAGCTCTTCAGCGAGGCGCAGGTCTCGGGCCTGCAAATAAAGCGGCCGAGCCTCGACGACGTGTTCTTCCACTATACAGGGCACAAATACGAAGATGCAGCGGAGCCCGAGCGGAAGGTGAACGCGTGACGCTCCACATTACCTCTTTATGCTGCGACGCTCTTACCCGTGGCCTGTCTTGGCACTCGCACAATGACTTCGCCACTGCTCGTCATGCTCGTGCCTCAGGAACGCGTCAAGGCAGCATCGCATCAGGTGATTGCGTATGACTCTTCTCATCGACACCTACACGATGTGGCTGCGCGAGATCCTGCGCTACAAGCGTAACTGGCGCTACTTGGGATTCCAATTCCTCTTCCCTTTCATGATTATCGTGCTTCTCGGCTTCGGATTCGGAGATCTCATCAACCTCGGGCAGAACATCTCCTACATCGATTTCATCAGCTCCGGATTCATCGTCTTCATGATAGCCAACGGCGGCCTCGGCGGAGGATTCAACCTCATCGAGGAGCGCAACAACGGCTTCCTGCGCGAGGTCATCGTCGCTCCAGTGAGCCGTGCGAGCATCATCCTAGGCAAGATAGCCGGGCGCGCGACACTCAGCACAGCCCAGGTAATCGTGCTCGTGCTCGTTCTCTCGACGATGGCGAACCTCTCGCTGCGCAACTTCCACATCACGTTGCTTTCACTCATCCTGATGACAGTCCTCTTCGTATGCGTCGGCGTCATCATCGCAGCATACTTCCAGGAAGCGGAAATCTACAGGACAATCCAGGGAATGGTGGTGTTCCCGCTCATGTTCATCAGCGGCATCTTCTTCCCCATCGACAGGTTACCGCTGTGGCTGAAGTGGATATCATACGTCAACCCTATCACCTATGCTGTCGAGCTCTTCAGGTTCTCGGTGCTCGGCAGGAACACGCTGCCGATATGGATCAGCACGACGCTGCTCGTCGTGCTCAGCACAAGCACATTCTTCCTCTCGGTATGGCTGTTCGACAGGAAATTTAGAGAGTGAACACTTCTAGATCATCTTCCGTATGGCATCTGCTAGCTTATCCTGCATCCCGAGATGCGCGGGATTGAACGGCATCGGCAGCCACTCATCGGAGTCGGTCCGGCAGAACATGTCCTCATCTCCATTGAACTGGCTCATAATGACGGGAAGAGGGTCTCTGCGGCCGAAACGGGCGTTTATCGCTGTCACCATTTCCATAAGGTGCTGGCGCTCAATGTAGGGGACGTCTATCCTGCCACCTGACGGGAATGCGATGATTGCGAACTCAAGGTCGAAACGCTCAGGATGACGATCCTGGATGAGATTGAT
>DAGG01000002.1:13496-14054 GCA_002498125.1 Candidatus Woesearchaeota archaeon UBA525 | reverse complement strand
CTTTCGTCAAGGAGTATGTTGGTGAGAGTCTTTTAGATTGGTTGACCAATATGGAAAAAGAATCCGAAAAAAAAGTTAGATCTGCAGCAAAACGAATGGATGAAGGATTAATTGCGGTATCTCGCTCTTCTGAGAGGCAATTCTCTAAGCTTGCTTTACACTTTACAGAAGAGATAGAAAGAGCAGTGGACGAGGTGTATGTATACTATAGTAATAAATTAACTCTTACAAAGTACATATTGAACATGGTGTCTCTTACAACGGATGAGTATATGCGCATAGAGGTTCTACAAAACAAATCGTATAAAAACATCCGACTCTTAGAAATGAAACAAAAAAAGTTTAGTTCATTAGTGAGAAAGAAGGGTAAGGTAAACTCCCAGACTAGACAGAAACGGTAGGTGTTTAATCACCACTCCCTATAATCCCCTAATCTCTCATATTCAGAGATATCTATTGCGAAGTTCATGCCTTCGGTTTCCTTCATCTTGAATGTAATAATCCCAATCAGCTCTCCGTTCTCGAGGAAGAGTCCGCCGCCGCTGTTGCCGTTGTTGA
>DAGG01000002.1:0-13431 GCA_002498125.1 Candidatus Woesearchaeota archaeon UBA525 | reverse complement strand
TTGATGGCGGCGTCGGTCTGGATGGTCTTGTGCTTGTAGCCGCCGGGCGTCCGGTCATTGCCGGTGTTAGACACGATGCCTTTTGACACCGAGCCCTGGATGCCCTTGGGCGAGCCGATGGCGATGACGTCATCGCCCTGCGAGAAGCCGGTGCCGATGCGCGCAGTCACGCCGACGTTTCCAGATACCTCAATCACTGCGAGGTCCATGCCGTTGGGCGCGAAGAACACTGCCGAGGGGTGTATTGTCGCGCCGTTTGACGCAATCACGTTCACCTTTGATATGTCTGCGCTCATCACGTGCTTGTTCGTGAGAATCACAGTCTTGCCGTTCCCCTGTGAGAGTACGATGCCAGAGCCCCTGTTGCCGGGCATGTCAATCTTCACAATCTGCTTCTGCAGTTCAGGAATGGCGGTCCTGCCACTGCTCGTGGTGAGCGTCGCTGTGGCTGTTGCAGGCGTGTGCCTGCTGTCACCCTCGAATGTGGCGACAACAGTGAGCTGCTCACCACAGGAGATTTCGCGAGCAGTGTAGAGCCTGCCGTTGTTGTCGGTGTAGGAGCGCTCCACCTGTCCGCCCAGGTCGATATTGATGGGTGCGTCAGGGACTCCTGCGCGGTCTGTGAGCTCGACGAATATGGTCGCCACGCCGTCGCAGCGTGCGGGCGCATCGATGAGCACGCGCAGGCGTGTCTCTGTCACACCCTCCTGGGCGAACAGGTATGGCGTGAGGATGATGGCGATCGCGACTATCGCGATGCCCACCATTCCCCAACGGAGGTGCTTCATGGGGGAAAGTGCCGTTCGGGTGCTTAAGAATTCGCGCTTTAACTCGTCGAGAAGGTGTTATGGTTGCGGATTCTGCTATTTGAGGTGCTGCGGAGGTTTGTGCTCGTGCCGCGGCCTCTTGCTGGAGGGTTTTCTCGGGCTGCCACTGTCGGACTCGTTTCACTCATCCGTCGTCAGCCCGCGGATTTATGCCAGGGCGGCACTTTAGCATAAGACGTTCTCTGGCTCTCTGCGCAATCTATATAAAAAGCCCTTGAAGCGTAATACCTTATGGTCGCGACACCGCACGTCAAATCTCCCTACAAGATACTCATCACGAGCGCGCTCCCCTACGTCAATAACATCCCGCACATGGGGAACATCATCGGGTGCGTCCTCTCAGCAGATGTCTTCGCGCGCTACCACCGCAGTCAGGGCAACAACGTCCTCTACGTGTGCGGTACTGACGAGCACGGTACAGCGACAGAGACCAAGGCGCTCGAGGAAGGACTCACACCACGGCAGATCTGCGACAAGTACTACGCTGTCCACAAGCAGGTGTACGAGTGGTTCGGCATCAGCTTCGATGTGTTCGGTCGCACGAGCGCAGACAATCACACGCAAATAGTCCAGGATATCTTCAAGGAACTCCACGACGGCGGTTTCATCATCGAGCAGGATGTCGAGCAGTCCTTCTGCGAGAAGGACCAGAAGTTCCTCGCCGACAGGTTCGTTGAGGGCGAGTGTCCGCACTGCCACTATGCGAACGCGCGCGGCGACCAGTGCGACCAGTGCGGCAAACTCCTCGACCCGACAGAGCTCATCAATCCTAAGTGCAAGATCTGCGGCAGTACGCCGATACAGAAGAAATCCAAGCATCTCTTCCTCGATCTTGCCAAGCTTCAGCCCCAATTGCAGGAATGGGTAGCGAAGCAGAGCAAGGACGGTGACTGGACTCGTAACGCGGTAACGACGACAGAAGCCTGGCTGCAGCGCGGACTTGAGCCGCGGGCAATCACACGCGACCTCTCCTGGGGAGTCCCGGTCCCGCTCAAGGGTTATGAAGACAAAGTGTTCTACGTTTGGTTCGACGCACCCATCGGCTACATCAGCATCACAGGGCAAAAGGACGGCACTGATTGGAGAGATTGGTGGCAGGATCCAGACGGAGTCCGCCTGTATCAGTTCATGGCCAAGGACAACATCCCGTTCCACACCATACTCTTCCCCGCTACGCAACTCGCAACAGGCAAGCAGTGGACTATGCTTCACCACATCGATGCGACAGAGTACTTGCAGACAGAGGATGGCAAGTTCAGCAAGTCGCGAAAGACAGGTCTTTTTGGCGACGACGCGATGAAGACCGGCATCCCTGCCGACGTCTACCGCTACTACCTGCTCATCAACAGACCTGAGAACGCCGATACGGTCTTCAGCTGGCGCGATCTGCAGGAGAAGCTGAACAAGGAACTTCTCGCTAATCTCGGTAATCTCGTGAATCGTACGCTCACCTTCATTAAGAACTACCAAGAGGGCAAGGTGCACGAGTCTGTACTCGACGACATCTCGACCAACTTCTGGGAGTACATCATCGCAGAGGAGACACAGGTCACGACAGAGCTCGAAGCCTGCCAGGAGAAGGAGGCGTTGCGCCGCATCATGATGATCAGCCAGCGCGGCAACCAGTACTTCCAGGAGCAACAGCCGTGGAAGACGCGCACTGAGGATCCAGAAGTTTGCCGCCGCGCGATGTTCGTACTCGCGAACCTCATCAAGGACCTGGCGATACTCATCGAGCCGTTCATGCCGAATACGAGCGAGCGCATCTTCGCACAGCTCGGCGTCGCGAAGAAGACATGGAAGGACCTCGGCAGCTTCAGCATCATCGGCACGATTGGCGAGCCATCGCCGCTCTTCGCGAAGCTCGAGGACAAGGACATCACGACAATCAAGGAGAACCTCAAAGGAAAAGCCGCAGCATCTGAAGCGCCAAAGCCACTCCAGCTCAAAGCGGGCCGCATCGTCGACGTGTACCGCCACCCCGATGCCGACAAGCTCTACGTCGAGGATGTGGACTTCGGCGGTGAGATGCGCAAGATAGTGAGCGGCCTTGCTGCCCACTACCGCCAAGAGGATCTGCGCGGAAAGACCGCTATTTTCGTCACGAACCTCAAGCCGGCAAAACTGCGCGGTATCGATAGCAACGGCATGATACTCGCGGCGCAGGGCACCAAGGACGGCGCTGAGACCGTCGAGGTAGTGTTCGTCGACGCAGCACCAGGAACGCTCATCGACAGCTGCGCTCCGGATGCTGAGCAGGTCACTATCGATGACTTTGCCAAGCACACGCTCGAAGCCAAAGGCGGTAGTGTCCTCATGGACGGGAAGCCTATGACTATCGCCGGCAAGCAGGTGCAGACGAAGACTATGCTTGACGGCAAAGTCCGCTAACGCCTCGGAACTTTTATAAACCGATTCTGCAGGAGTTAGGCCGTGGGTATGGTGGAACGTCGTATAGCTCTTATCTTTCTCCTGTTGCTGGTCGTGCCAGCAGTATCTGCTTTCGATGTCACTAAGGTGTGGGTCGACTGGAATGGCAACGAGGTCAAGACCATCGCGCCAGAAACCCCGCTGTCCAACGCCAGGATGGCTGTCCGCTTCAGTCCTGATATAGTCCGTTGTAACCCCTCTGCTTGCAGCGTGCGCATGGACGCATCATCGCTCTCTCTCGACACTGCAGTGCAAACAGTGCTCCGGGACATGACTGTCCCCTTCAACAATGCCTGTAAGAACATCACTGGCAGCTGGGTGTGCTACAGTCCAACGTTCACGCTCACGTCAAAAACCGCCTCTCACCAAATCACTTACCGTCGCATCAACGGCAGCAGAGTAGAGGCTGCCCAGACCACCACTATCCCGCTCACGCTTGACACCACGCGTCCCCGTGTCGCTTTACTGCGCACTGGCTTGTGCGAGGATAATGTCTGCTACGCCTCCACCGGCGCGCCGACACTATTCACAGTCACATTCGAGGATACGGTGACGAGTTTCAACTACAGGCTCGTATTTGTTGGCAATCCCAGTCAGAACATCGATGCGAGAGTGACCTCCTGCTCAGGCAAGACCTGCACAGGCACAGTCACACTTAGCTGCCAGGATGGCGAAGAGCGCCAGATACGGATCATCGATGGCAATTCACGCGAGGACGCGCTCAACCTGCCCGTCGAATCGCCGCCAGTGCGCATCATCTGCACATCACGGTCGCCTGAGATACTGGAATGGCAGCAGCCGAAATCAGACGGGCCACTGCCAGTGCCATTCTCGACAGGAGCTATCACTGCCAAGGCGAAGGTCCGCGTGTTCAAGGGCAAGCCCAATGCGACAGTGAATACTCAAGATATCAACAACATCTCCGTAACGCAGGGACGCTGCGTCGAGAGCGATGGAGACACCTGGGAGTGCACATGGCAGATAGCCAATCTCAATCCCGGTAAGTTCGAGCTCGAGTTCAGGGTCGCTGATGCTGTCGGCAATTACTACCTCGCACCTAAAGGCCATGCTGTCGTCATAGAAGTGCTCGAGAGGACAGTCCCCGAAGGGACGAGAATCGACTACTTTGACGCCGTAGTGCCTAAAGACGGTGTACAGCCTGAAGCGCTCAATCGCATGGTCATCGATCTCGCGCGCGCAAACTACATGCCCTACCCGTTATACGTCACCTATGATGTGACGAGGAAGAAGGCCGGGGTGAACATTGTGCACCAGGAGCTCAAGGGCTGCTGGTACAAGCTCGGGACAGACACGAACCAATCCAACTATACGACGCGCATGGCGCTCTTCTCAGTCGGCGGAGCCCGTTCCGAGTCGCGCGTGTTCATGCCTTCGCAGCAGTGGGACAAGCAGAACAGGCTCGACCTGCAGAGCAGGGCGGCGCGTGATGTCCTCAAGCTCGCTGACGAGTTCGACGTCAAGTGCCAGATCGACTTCACAGTCGCCGAAGGTGGCAAGATACTCACAATCGCCGACTCCAACAACATCACGTTCAAAGTCAAGTTGCGCGAATCGCCACTGGGACAGCCTGGACAGGCGTTCGTGACGAAGATAGAGGAGGAGACTGAGAAACTGAATTCTGGGAAGGCGAAGACCGTCATGCAGCTCGAAGGGTACAGGCAGAAGGCCGACAAGGTATGCCAAGGCTATGAGAAGATAGCCTATGTGCAGCAGGTCGGCGGAGCGCTCAAAGTCACTGCGGGTGTCATGGGAGCGACCGGATATCTTGAAGCTGCAGGTCTTGGCTTGGATATAGGTAGCGCTGCGCCTATGATAACTCAACTACAAGGCTTCATGGATATCACCTGGAACGGGAGAAATCCTATGGGGAAGTTCGGCAAGGCGATTGAGACCATCAAATCAAGCAGCGGCGGACTCCTCGGTAACAACATCGCACTTGGAGGATCAGGAGGCCCGGCGAAGCAGCTCTGCAGGCAGGTGAACTGTCGCGTGTACGCAGATGCTCAATCAGAGATGACGCCACAGCGTTATGACCAGATGAGTACCGCTAGCTTTGTAGGCTCACAGGTAACTGGTGCGGCGCCCGGATCAGGGATAAAGGGAGTCATCAGCGCAAATAACATCGCCAATCCTGAGAAGAGCCTCGTCGGCGCAATATCGACCATGTGCCTCGGCGGAGTCATCTATAATCTCCAGAAAGATGTCGCTATTGATTGCCAGTACCTGGCGTGCCTCAAAGAGCAATCGACCAAAGGGGCTTCAGTAGCTGTATGCCAGCGTGCCCGTTCCTATAACATATGCAAGCAGGTGGTGGGAGAGATGGGCGAGCTACCCTATGTGAGGGTGTTCAAGAACCTCGCAGATAACCTGAACCACGTCCTCACGAATCTTCCGTACGTACTGGCCGAGAAGGCTTTCTACAACACGTGCTCTGATAAGCTAGGGGCTACGGGCGGAGCGAGCTGCAGTGGACAAATCCATGACTGGAAGTGCATCGGTTGCCAGTTTACGAATTCTCTCCTGCAGGTGGTGGATGCGCAGAAACAGACGAACAAGGCGATGGCAGGGATCCCTAATGCGGGCCAGACCTCAGTCTGCGATGTGGCGCTCACTGACAAGAAAGCAGAGCCTACGCGAGGTGAGAGCATCACTGATTATGCTGCACGCGAAGCCGCTCGACAGAGAGACCTCCAGGGGCGCGCACAGAGCGATCCTGATGTCCAGAAGGCAGTGGCTGCTGCACGGAATCTCCCGCCGAACATCCCACAACCCGATCCTGACAGTGATTACGAAACAGAGATGGCGCAGATATCGCAGCTCCCTGCTTACCAATCATATACTGAGTTCAGCCAGAGTCTCGCCAAGTTAGGGATATCCACTGCAGACTTGTCTCCGGAGCAGTGGCATAATCTCGTCAATGTAGCAGATGGCAGTGGCATGAAGGCGCAACAAGAACAGCGTCTAGCGGCATTCCTTGTCCAGCTCCAGAATACCCCTCCTGAGAAGCGCAAAGATGAGCTGAACCGTTACATGGCTGCGCAAGAAGCACGTGGTGCATTATCTGGGGGCCAGTTCGATAATTCACGCCAGGATATCCAGCGTGCGGTATCGAGCTACTACGCATGCCAAGAAAAAGGCGCAGATAACTGCAAGGACCTTCTCGACAAGGCCGCCGATGGTGTGACGGTGAGCTGCAACGGCGATACCTGCACTATCACGAGGACAACGGGCTGCACAGAGAACTGCGAAACCACAATCAACGGCAAGCTCGCATCAGAATACAGCAATAAGATGCGTAGCCAAGCGATGGCTGCGCTCGCGAGCGAGATAGGGACTTACGCCGCCAAATGGCTCGCGGACAAGGGATACTATGACTCCCTCCGCCTTGATCTCCCCTTTATCAAAGACCTCACGTACGATGAGCTCACTAACAGCATCTGCAATGAGCAGTACAGCATCTCGGAGAACGATGATGGAGCAATCTATAGCCAAGCGGGAGCTGCTATTCCGGTCGCGTTCTTCGGCACAGAGCGTCGCCTCATGGAGAACAGCAGCGGTAGGGCGTACAACTACATCACACTAATGTACCTGACCAATCCGCAACGCGGCGTCAAGCTCGAGCAGAAGTACAACTACACGATCGATATAGTTTTCACAGATCTCAAGAGCTGCCTCGCAGCCTCCTGCCCTGCAGATCTCAGCCTGCTCAAAGCAGATGCGAACCTTCCTGAAGGACAAGCGATCAGCAACGGTAATGGTCCCCGGACGCACATCATCTACTTGCCTGGGGAGTATGAGCGTATTTGCGTAAGGTTCAACAAAGCATACCCTGACGAGTCCGGCCGCAAGACCTATTGCCGTCCCATCGCTGAGGAGGTATTCGATACGGGTAGCCCTGTGCTGCCTCCAGCGACAGGGACTGCTGCGCAGAGCACACGTCCGGGATCATCAGGACAGCCCGGGACGACCACTCCGCCCGGTTCGCCACCGGTAGACCCGTGGGGTGGATGGTCATGAAGAGAGGGCAAATCACGGTGTTCATCATCCTCGGTCTTGTCGTGCTCTTGATAGTGGGCCTGCTTTTCCTCGTGCTCAAAGATTCCGGGCCAGGTAATCTCGAAAGTACGCAGGAATCCGTGGCAGTCACGAACCTCGTGCAGCAGTGCCTCAATCAGATTGGCGAGGAGACTACGCGCACTGTCGCGTCAAACGGCGGATACCTCGACATCACTCTCAAAGACCTCCCTACGGCAGACTCGCAAGTCATAGCTATTGGTCCGCAACGCATAGCGATTTGGCACGAGGTGCAGGACTGCAGCCAGTCCCGCACGGGTTGCCTGCAGGACAACCGTCCGCCACTCTGCGCAAAGGACTCATACTGTCCTATCGAGGCGAAAGGCGATAACAGCATCCAGCAGAGCATCGAGCGCGGCATCGAGCGCGATATCAACAACTGCCTCAACAGCTTCAGCTCGCTCCCAGGCATCCAGGTCGAAACGCAAGGCAATCCTGCTGTGAAGGCATACATCAGGAATGATGATTTAGGGCTCAATCTCGAGTATCCGCTACGCGTCACCACTGCCGATGGGAACATCATCGAGCTGGAGGAATTCACGGCAACGCTCGATGTCAATCTACCTCAAGTCTATCTCTTGGCATCGCAGATACAGCAGGAGCAGCGGGAACGCATGTTCATCGAGGAGATATTCCTCCATCTGCTGAGCTATCAGACTGGCGTAGATAAGGAACTACCTCCATTCAGGGAGCTGCAGATCAGTGGCGCTCCGAGATTCTGGATTAGGCCAGAGGTGCAGCAGATCATAGAAGACGGGCTGCTGCCAGCATTGTTCATGATCCGTGTGAAGAACGCCGATAACTACTACCCTATTGAGAGCCCTGACGTTGCGCCAGAGATGCGGGACTACGCTGAAGGACTATATGATTACATGGCCATCAATCTCGGGAATGTCTACTACCCTGTTGACGTTCGTTTCGAGTACCCGGGTACGCCTATGCACCTGGATATCAATGGAAAGCAGCTCCTGAAACCGCGTAGGATGCCCGGCACCGCTTTCCTCAGCTGGGCAGGTATGGACATTCATGACTACAGGTTCAAGTATGCCGCGAGCTTCCCATTGCTCATCCATATCGATGATCCCGCGGCTTTCAACGGACGCGGTCTCCAGCTCAACTTCGGACTCGAGGCTAATATCCTGAATAACGTGCCATTGAACACGTCGATTGGATACACGGAGATCGCATTCGGCCAGACGGGGGTGAATCTCGAGCAGCAGACGATGGATCACCTCTACCGTGTTACTGTGCACGACGAACGCAAAGGTACTCCTGTCTCTGATGCGCAGCTCACCTACAGTTGCGGCATCGAGTACACTGTCGGAGAGACTGATCACGCAGGGACGTGGGAAGGCGAGCTTCCCTTCTGCTTAGGCAAGGGTTACCTCCTCGCATGGCGTGACGGTTACGAGCGCGACGGCGTCGTTATCTCGAACTTCGATGATGATGGCATGGTCTCTGATCACCGCATTGAGCTCTGGCCATTCATCGCGAAGACAGTCAAGGTGTATAAACTCACGGCAACAGATGTGGGTAATATCACCCTTGGCTCTAGCAGAGAGCAACGGCGGACAGGCCTGGGCGTCAATGATTCCCTCGCTCTCGCTATACAACGTCAGAAAGAGCATGAACTCCAGGATGATGTGCCGCTCCAAAGCATGCTGCAGTTCGGTGGGGGGTCTTCGACGGACAAGGAGACACTGCTTGAGCAGCTTGAGGCGCAACGCGATGAGATAGAGCAAGCAGACCCTGAACTGTACGAGGTCATGTTACAGGCAATACATGATATGGAAGAACCTTCAAACGCCGAGTTCGTGCAGTCCCAGATCATCGAACTCATTCCTGGAACCTACGATATAGAAGGCCGGCTCATCTACAGCGGCTTGATCCAGATACCTGAGGAGACGAGGGAGACAGGACCATTTTACGCCAGGACGAAGTACACTCTCCCCGCGCAGAACTTCACTTCATGGATGTCTGGAGGAGTGGTTCTCAAGGATGGCATGACGGAATTGAATCTGCCACTGCCGGGCGCATTCGTCATTCATGCAGATGATCTCTATGCAGAGAACGAACTTGTGTTCTATGCGCTCGAGCAGCCTTTACCGACAAAGTGGGATGAGCTCGAGAAGTACCAGTCAATCGAGGAGTACCAGCTCTACAAGAACGCTTACGCCAAGCCTGAGTTCAGGCCCGCAGCGCCCTGACGCTGTCGCAGGTGTCAACGTTGTCGCGCAGCTTCATCCTGCTGCAGACGCTCTCGAATCTCGTGTTGAAGAAGCTGAGCAGGCACGCGTCGTGGACTGTGGGGTCTGTGACTTGGTCGCAGAGCCTGTCGTCGCTCACTGATGGATAGGTCGCTACCGCTGAGATACACCTGTCGCGTTCTGTCTCGATAAGGCGTGCTGTGCACTCGCGTACCGCTGTCTCCTTGCCTTTTTGCTCAGCGATGAAGAGTATCGCGCTGATCTGCTCAGTCGTCGATGGCAGTCCGCCTGGAACCTGTCCTATGGGTGGCTGCGGTGTCGTCCTGTCGCCGGTGATGAAGTAGAATCCTGCCACTGCGACGAGAATAGCGATGGCCGCGAAGATGATGGTGCCAGTGTGCCTCTGCGGCATGACGAGCGGGCCGAACACGTCGTTGATGGCCTTGCGCACGACCTTCGGTGTGTAGCCTTGTTGCGTGAGCGTGGTGAATATCTGCACTGGCGGGTAGCCTTGACGCGCGTACTGTTGAACGTATTCGTGCACGACCGGGTCCATCTGTGCAGGTCCGAGCTCGCGGAAGGCGGCCTCGATGTCTGGCTGCTGGTATCCGTTGGCTGCAAGCGCCTGACGAATCTGCGTCTCGTTGTAACCGGAGTGCTCCTGCTGCACAATATACTGGAGGAGCTGCGCATCTGCCACGTCCATCTTACCGGTTCCGAGCTTTTTAAAGGTTTGTCCGGGGCCTCGTCGGAGCGCTTCCCGTAACATTTAAATGCTGCAAGAGTCGGAGGAAGTGTGATGGCAGAGAAGGAGGAGCCGAAGCCGAAGCTATATAATCCGCTCCATGACAAGTCCATCGACGACGTTCTCAAGGATTACCACTCGCTCTACACTCCTGATGTGCAGGAGAAGTTCCGCGAGGAGAGGACCCAGGATCGGGAGAACCTCTACGCTACGGTTGTAGGCCATCTAGCGCAGCACGGTACTGATGAGAAGACCAAGGAGCTCAAGCGTAAGGGCTATCATGACCATAAGGAGAAGAAGAAGTGGGCTGAGGACCTCGTCCATAGGCTGGCCCTGCACGGCGTCGCGAAGCATTTCGGCACTGAGGCTGTTGGAGTCTACGCCAATAACCATGAGCTCCTGCGCAAGTATGTGGAAGAGAACATGGCTATGAAAGAGATCGGCGGATATGATGGCCTGATTGAGCTCTTCGCAAATTCCAAGAACCTCCGCGCGGACTTCCATGAGGATGGCGGAATCCGAAAGGTCATCGACAACTACCTGGAGAACATCAATACCCAGTCGCGTAAGGAGGATAGTTTCGTCCGTCATCTTGCCAAGCCTGAGAACTACGAGGCCATCCATAAGTTCGCAGAGGGCAAGCTCAAGGACCATAAGCTCCAGCCGAAGAAGGGCGTAGGCATCGAGGAGCTCCTTACCTCAATCAAGATGACTGCGCATCCTGAACTACACCCGCAGCTCAAGCGTCTACGGGGCCTTGAGGAGATTAAGGAAGAGAAGAAGAAATAGCGTTCCTCTTTTCTAAAGCTTTATAAATGTCTAGCGGCTTCTCCGTCGTAAGGGGTTACTATGGCGAAGAAGCACGATTCTAAGGAGCAAGAGCAGAAGGGTCCGAGCGTAGAGGATGCGCTGCCTGCAGAGGCGCCGCAGGTCACTGCAGAGATCCAGGAAAAGATGGACCGCATGAAGGTCACGCTTGACTCGTTTAAGGACAAGCTCCTCGCTAAGTTCGAGGGGTACGTCATGGGCATCAGCCTCGCGCCGCCGGAGAAGGAGGGCGAGCGCAAGGATAAGATCAACGTTCTCATCCTCGTCGATGACAAGGAGAGCACGAAGATGGGTAAAGATGAGCTCCACGAGAAGCTCACCAAGGCCATGGAGCAGATAGCGAATGATGTCGACCCCCAGATAGCCATCGACGTCGTCCTCATCACAGAGCTCTGGCAGTCGCTATACGACTCCAAGTACGACCTACTGCAGGTCATCGCAGTGAGCGCGCCAGTGTACGACACCGGGATGATCGCCGCTCTCAAGGTCTGCGAGATCCACAAGTCCATGGTCCTCAAGAAGTTCGAGAAGTACATCGCGTGCTACGTGCTGGGCGGCAGCATCGTCCGCGGCACAGCGAACGCGAACTCCGACATCGACGTCTACATCGTCATCGACGACACCGACGTCAAGAAGATGACGCGCGGCGAGCTCAAGGAGAAGCTGCGCGGCATCATCAACGACATGGCGTTCCAGGCAGGACAGATGACTGGCGTCCAGAACAAGCTCTCCATCCAGGTCTACATTCTCACGGACTTCTGGGATAACATGAAGGAGGCCAACCCAATTATCTTCACCTTCCTGCGCGACGGCGTCCCACTCTACGACCGTGGCGTGTTCATGCCCTGGAAGTACTTGCTCAAGATGGGCAAGATCAGGCCGAGCCCTGAGGCGATAGACCTCTACAAGGCGACCGGCGACCAGATGCTCGACCGCGTCCGCTTCAAGCTCAAGGACATCGCTGTCGAGGACATGTGGTACGCGACGATTACACCGAGCCAGGCTGCGCTCATGCTTTATGGTCTGCCGCCGCCGGCGCCGCGCGAGACCCCGGATGTCATGCGCGACATCTTCGTGAAGAAGGAGAAGCTCTTCGATGAAGAGCACGTGAAGTTCCTCGAGCACGTCATCAAGATACACAAGGATGTCGAGTACGGCGTCCGTAAGAACGTCACTGGCAATGAGATCCAGGAGATGCTGGAGAAGGCCGAGAAGTACCTCAAGGCGCTCGGGAAGCTTTACCAGCAGATTCAGGAGCGCAAGGAGCTCGAGAATGTCGAGCACCTCTACGAGAGCACGATCACTGTCGTCCGCGACGTCCTGAAGGTGGAGGGCATCGAGAAGGCGTCAGACGCCGAGAGCATCAAGCTCTTCGAGAGCCATGTGGTGCACCGCGGCATTGTGCCGGAGCGGTACTTGCGCATCTTCAAGGACATCCACAAGGCGAAGAAGGATTACGATTCAGGCAAGCTCACCGCTTCCGAGGTCGGCGAGCTGCAGAAGAACGCCGGCGAGTTCTTCAAGTTCATGGTTGAACACATCCAGCGCAAGCGCGCCCATGATCTTGAGCGTGCACGCATCCGCGTCAAGCACGGCGAGAAGTTCGGCGAGGTCCTGCTGCTCGAGGACGAGGTTTTCGTGATCAGCGACCTCGAGACCAAGGAGATTCAGCGCGGCAAGATCAAGGACGGCCGCATCAAGGAGCTCGACGCGAGCGACTACGAGGCGCTCGAGCACGCGATGGCCAACGCAAAGGTCCCACAGAAGGTGTTCGTGCACGAAGGCCTGTTCGAGGATCTCAAGCGCATCTTCGGTCCAAATGTGGAGATAATGGTCTGGTAGTGTTTTCTCTTGAGAGTAGTAAGTTCCCTCCACAGGACAAGTGTAACGCTACTTTAAAAATTACAAATGCTTCTTCTGCAGTAATGGAACTTGAGAGTGAGTGGGATGGGTTAGCGCCTGATATTCAGCAGATTAAACGCTGGAAACGGGAGGCTCCTGTAACCTATCAGCGTTTTGTGATCTGGAGACAAGAGCAGCGTGCACAGGAGTACAGAAAGGAACTGCTCGATTTACGCAAGGAAGAGGAGCTGCTTGAGCAGCACTATTGTCCTACTAAGTATTGTGAGCGTTGCGTACGTTTGCATGGACTGCGAAAGATCATTGCTAAATTTCAGCAAGATATGTGGATGATTGTTGAGCTGAATTCTGATGAACTCGAGATCATAGAGCACAATAAAAGAACTAAAATTCACAAAACATTAAAAGAGCAAATATTAGAGAAATCAGAACGCGTGTA
>DAGG01000014.1 GCA_002498125.1 Candidatus Woesearchaeota archaeon UBA525 | reverse complement strand
GACGATCCTGGATGAGATTGATCATTGCGCTGCGTAGCGGATATGTGCAATGGTAGGCTGCATCGCCAATGAAGCTCCCGCCATACGCCCGGCCCCCGCCGAAGATGGCAGCCCCGTACATCTTGTCCACCCCATATACGCTGTACGCGCGTCTAATCGCGTCAACTGCGGCGTCAAGGGCTGGCCAGAAGCGATCAGCGGCAATCCCTGCCGGAGGAGCTCTCGACGGCGTGAACTCCTCCTTGAGGTAAGATGAGAACGGTGTCACGAGGACAGGACCGCCCTGCGTGCTCGCAGTGATGATCTCGGCATCAGGCGTCGCGTACTGCTTGAGCACATCACGGCAGTTGCCGCAAGGAGATGCTGGAGCCGCCACAGGACCGTCATGCACGAACGCGAGCGCAATCAAGGGGTCGCCGACGAGCTCGAGAGCATTTGCCACGATTGTCTCCTCGCAGTGCAACCCGTTCTGCAGGCCGTACTCATGGTTCCCGCCGGGAATAATGAGACCTGAGCGCGTGAGCCCTGCGCCGCGCACATGGTACTTTGATTGGTATGGCGTCGGCCGCGCTTCCGTCGCTGCCGCTATGAGATCGATGTACAGAGGGATGCGTGGTGAATCCCCAGAGCTGAATTCGTACGGTACGGTCGGCATGATGACGGAGTTCTTGGCACGCTTATAACATTTGCCTGCAGGCGGCCGGAATCAATTAAAATATCCCTTCACCGAAAATGGCATGGGTGTGGGGTACCTCAAGCGGCAGTTCATGGAGGGAGAGGTTGTCACGACCGATCTCCTCGCCGAGCTGTACCTCTTCGAGCAGGCGCCGCTGGAGAGGATGATCAGCGAAGCCATAGGGACGCCTGACAGCATCAGGAGGTCGCATTTCAAGCACCCGGGATTCTGGACGGTCTATACCCTCAATGGAGGGCTGGACTGCGTCGATCTCCTCTATGAGGACTTCGGCAGGACCGACAGCTGCGAGATATCCATCAACATCATGATGGACGAACTCAACGGCATGCTCCTGCACAAGATGATAAGGGAGGAGGAACTACATCCCTGTCCAGCCCCTACCGCGCGCGGAGGCATTGTCCTGCAGTACGCGGGTGGAACCATCATCAAAGGGACGTACTGGACGCAGTTCCACAAGCAGGAGCGCCGGCTGGACTCCTCCCTTGACTTTGCTGGAGCATACCACTTCCTCAAGGAGGAATGCGAAAAGGAACGTGCAAACGTCCTGCGCAGGCACATCGATGATTGCGTCATCGACGCCATCCTCGAGAGCGCCAAAGGAGAACACTGAATTTTTATATGCCAGCGACGATGCAGCCGCATGGAAATCAGCGTGCGGGAAGCCAAGAAGGAGCTTGGCAAGGTAGTCTTTCTGGACGTGCGCGAACCCTTTGAGTGGGAAATCAACAGAATAGAAGGTGCACTACACATCCCGCTGCGCCAACTGCCTGCTCATGTAGAGGAACTACGCGGCAAGAAAGTCATCGTCTACTGCCATCACGGCAACAGGAGTCTCTACGCGACCATGTTCCTGCGAAACGCAGGCATCGACGCCGTGAGCATGGCAGGCGGAATCGACGAGTGGGCAATCAAAGTAGACGGGAAAATGGAGAGGTACTGATGAGCGTAGCTGACGAACTGAATTCGGGAGCATGGGACGAGAGGGATATCCTCAGTCTCCGCTAGGAGAAGGTAGAGGAGATGTCCTCATCGTGCGCACGCGTCGCACATAGCCATCGTCTGTGATGAGGGCATAGATCCTGTTCGTACGCAAAGCGTGAACAACGGCGCGTTTCTGCGGATTCTGCTGCACATCCTTTTATACCATGGTGGCCACCGACGGAACATGGACTTCATCGAAGCACTCAACTGGAGATTCGCCTGCAAGGAGTTCTCCAGCAAAACCGTCCCTCAAGAGGACGTTGAGCATCTCATGGAGGCGGTCAGGCTCGCTCCATCATCATATAACGTCCAACCGTGGCACATCGTCGTGGTACAAGATGCCAGCCTGCTCAAAGAACTGCTTCCGGTCTCCTATAACCAGCCGCAAGTGCAGACCACGAGCTGCCTGTTCGTGTTTTGCGCCAATACGAGTTTTGAGAACGCGTTCGAAAAGGTCCTTGAATCGGTGAAGGCAGACGGCACGTACAGCGAAGGCTACGAAGAAGCGGTGCGCAGCACCATCGGTAAATACGATGAGCACAAGTTCTTCGAGTATGCGCAACGGCAACTCTACATTTCTCTCGGCATTCTCCTGAGCGCAGCTGCGCTGCGCAAGATAGATGCTGGACCAATGGAAGGGCTCGATCCTCAAGGCGTAGCAAAGGTGCTCGGACTACTAGTCCATATTGTGCCGTTCGCCAGCGTAGCGATTGGGTACAGGAAAGAGGACCCCGGGCGAAAGAAGTCACGGCTGTCCAAGGACGTTATGTTCGAGATGAGATAATATTCTGACGCTGCTTGCGCATCACAAGCCATGTGTACACTGCGACGAGCAGCGTGACATCCATAATCATGAACCACACCACTCCCCAACTGATGCCGTCTATCATGAAATCGGAGATTGGCCAGAGGAACGGCGTTGGGAAGAACTCGGCGCTGTGCGTCGGTATGTCGATGAGGATATGGAGCGCCCAACCCCAGATGAGCCAGAACCAATCACGTGCCGCGAACCATAATACGAGCGCCACGACCGCGAACACCACCAAGCTGTGCGTGAGGTCATACATGACGAAGACATAATCCGGGATGGTGTGCAGTTCGGGTCTGCCGAGTGTCCCGGCAAACAGGCTCTCGACGATGTGTGGACCGAAGCTGAGTAGGTCAGGCAACGCACCGAAGAGACCGATGATCCAACGCTTAGGGTGCTGCCAGTAGAGCGCGACAACCCAGAGGTAATGGGAAAGCGTATCCATAAGGAAGGCATATTGTCATTCTTTATAATCGCTGCGGCGCGTGTGCTCACGGTTTGTATCCGTGCGTCACTATCCGTTATTATTTCTCCGCGAGCCGGGAACGAGAGAAACATATGGTCGCCGAGGAAACATCGCGTCCAGGGAGAGGTGACACGGGCGGGGAGCAAAGTATTTATGCCGGAGGCGGGTAGCTGATGTCATGGAACAGGGAGTTGTCTTTGCAGTTCTTGCCATGGTATTGTGGGGATTTGAAGAATTCTTCCTGAAGCAGGCGATCGATAACATCAAGACGTTCAGCACACTCCTCATCAATACCATTGCGGGCATAATCATTGGCGTCCTCTTCACCATAACATTCATTGGCACCCCCTCCCTCATTGGCGGGCAGGACCTCCTTCTCGTGGTGCTCTGCTCAACGACAGCGCTCCTCGGCTACATCTTTTTCTACACCGCACTAGAGCGGCAAGAGGTGTCGCTTATCGCCGCGCTTGACGAGAGCTGGATCATCGTGACAATCATCATCGCGGTGGTATTCTTCGGCGAGCGCCTGACACTCCTCCATATGGCAGGAATCCTCGGCGTGCTCATCGGCGCCTTCCTCATCTCTGCAAAATTTGAGCAGCTCAAGCGCATCACGTTCATCTCAGGCAGTGGCTATGAGGTGATGAGCATCCTCTTCATCGGAGTCACGCTCGCGCTCGACAAGATCATCATCGACCGCATCGGTGAGGCGAACGCGATTATCTACCTGCTCGTGGGAGTGCTGCCACTCATTTTCATAGCCAAGACGGTCATGCGTGAGGAGTTCGTGAGGCCGACAAGAAAAATGACGATTATCGTAGCATTGAGCGGGATATTTGATAGTCTCGCTTTCGGGTTCGCCATTCTTGCTATATCGAGAGCAGACGTCTCTCTCGTCGCCCCTATCATTGCGTCTACGGCAATTGTGAGCGTGCTGCTCGCCCATCTCTTCCTGAAGGAACACATGACACTGCAGCAAGCGATCGGCGCAACAGTGCTCCTCGCGTCAGTCATCACGCTCTCAACTATTATTGCTTAAGTAACTACTGACGAACCGTTTCGACCTCTTTCTAAGCTTCGAGAACGGAAGGATTAGCTTCCGACATGATCGCGTCCTGCAGCCGCAGACCATATCCCATGAAGAGAAATCAGTGAAGAGCGAGTAGTCCGCTACGATCTCCTCTCCTCTCCTGATATCGCGCCGTGCAATGAGCTGCCCGCTATCGACGTAGGCGTTCGGCTTGCAGGAATGGTTGAGGTAGAAGAAGAGCGAGAAGCGTCGCGGCTCGATGAAGCGGTCCTTGCCCACTTGGATGCCGCGGTGCGTGAGGAACGAGTCTGACCCGTGAACTTTGCGGCCGATTACTTCGCCGAGTACCTCCCCTTTCCTGTGATCCCGCTTCGCGAAGATGCCGTAACCCTTGTCTCCCTTGATAGTGCCGTACTTTCCACCGGCCTGCCTTATGGTGAACCCTTCGACCTCACGCGGATAACGCATGGCGCGGTTCCAGAGGAGGAGGTATATAAGCGTTCTTTCCTTCTTTTTCCGTCAACATTAAATTCCGTGCCGAATAACTGCCCCAAATGAGCCGCATCAAGAGGAAGAAGGAGCTGGATTCGCCAGTGAACACAGACGTGCGCTTCGGCACGCCAAAAGAGGTCGCTGAGTACCGCGCAGAACGGCTCAAAGGGTACGATACCATCATTGAGGTCGGCGCAGGCGCCGGCTTCCAGACAGAGGCGTTCGCGCACAATGCGCGCGTGGTCGCCATCGATATCGATGCCGAGCGACTCGGTCGTGCAAACCTGCCGGAAAACGTGACCCCCATCGCAGGCGATGCTCTCGATCCGGGAGTGATGACGAAGGCAAAGTCCGCGGCCAACGGCAAGACCGCTGTTTTCCTCGATCCTGAACGGCCTCCATCATCCAAATCACGCACGCTGGATGAGATCAAGCCCGACATCAACAAGTTCATCATGGAGTATAGTGGTATCGCTGAGGATATCGCTATCGAGCTACCGCCATTCCTCAACGACATCCCCGCCGAGTGCGAGCGTGAGTTCCTCTCAGTCGAGGGCAAGTTGAACAGACTCACGGTGTACTTCGGAGAGCTCAAGCGCTGCGATGTCTCTGTCGTCCGTCTGCCGAGCAAGCAACGTGTTGAGCACAACGGTCCGTTGCCTTACTTAGAGGAGACCTCGGTGCGTCCCCGCTTCATCGGTGAGCCTGATGCTGCGCTCACACACGCGGGCCTTACTCCGCTCGCCCTGCCGCAGCGGTACCAAGGGTTACCTGGCAGGAAGCCGACGTTCCTGCTCGAAGAAGAGCACAAGCATCCGTTCCTGAAGCTCTACCGCATCGTCGCATCCGGCGAGAAGAAAGTGCGCGATGCGCTCATACGATGCAATACCCTCGTCCTCCACGGCGATATGAGCCCGCAAGAGCAGAGGGAGATGCTCCGTTCGCTCAACAGGTTCTGCAAAGGCAGAGCGCGCATGCATCTCTTCCCCGATTGGCATCTCGCAATCACTGTCGAGTAAAGACCAATCAATATATACTCTTCTCTGCGGAATCATGCGATGGACCAATCCACACGCACTATCGCGTACTTCTCGATGGAGATAGGATTCGATCCCGCTATCGCGACATACAGCGGAGGTCTAGGCATACTGGCAGGAGATACACTGAAAGCCGGAGCGGATCTCAAAGCACCGATGATCGGCATCACGCTCATCTCTGAGAAAGGTTACTTCACGCAGACCCTGAAAGCAGATGACGGAAGCCAGATCGAGGAGCCAAACGAGTGGAACAAGAGCATGCTCAAGCTCCTGCCCGCAAGGGTGACTGTGCCCGTCCAGGGACGCGACGTTATCGTGCAGGCGTGGGAGTATGACCTGACCGGCATCACCGGGTTCCAGATCCCCATCCTCCTGCTCGACACAGACGTTCCTGAGAACAACGAACAGGATCGCAGCATCACCGCCTCCCTCTACGGTGGAGACCAGCGATACAGGCTCATGCAAGAAGCCGTGCTTGGCATCGGTGGAGTGCGCATGCTCAAGGCGCTCGGCTACACAGGTATTGCAAGGTACCACATGAACGAGGGCCACGCTGCGCTCCTTGCACTTGAACTCCTCAAGGAGCATGCGGCGACGGCGAACTGCTCGCTCGACGATTTTGAGCACTGCAAGGAGACGAGCATCGCAGTCGTACGCAAATTCTGCGTGTTCACAACACACACCCCTGTCGCGGCGGGACATGACAAGTTCCCGTACGACCTCGTGAGGGAGATCATCGGCGACTTCGTCCCACTCTCCACGATCCAGAAGCTCGGAGGGCAGGAGAGTCTGAACATGACGCTCCTCGCGCTCAACCTGAGCCACTATGTGAACAGCGTCGCGCGAAAACATCAGGACGTCTCGCAACACCTCTTCCCCGGATATCACTTCAGCTTCATCACGAACGGCGTCCACAGCGCGACATGGACCTGCCCAGAGATAGCCAAGGTATACGATCACTACCTGCCAGGTTGGCATTTCGACAGCTTCGAGCTGCGTCATGCAATTAACATCCCCAAGCATGAACTCTGGGAGGCACACCTCAAGGCGAAGCAACGCCTCATCGACCATATCAACAAGGAATTCAATGCCGGGTTCGAGCTGGATGCGTTCACCATCGGCTTCGCGCGCCGCGCGACAGCATACAAGCGCGCTGATCTCATCTTCTACGACATAAAGCGGCTTCGCGAGATAGGAAAGAAGCGCAAGCTACAGATAGTCTTCGGCGGAAAGGCCCATCCTCGTGATACACAGGGCAAGGAACTCATCAAGAAGATTCGCTGGCATGCCGGCGAGCTTGCAGACTCCGTGAAGGTGATCTACCTCCCGAACTATGACTTCAACCTCGCGAAGATACTCATCCCGGGTGTCGACCTATGGCTGAACACGCCCGCGCGCCCGCAGGAGGCGTCCGGGACCTCTGGTATGAAGGCGGCCCATAATGGTGTGCCGAGCTTCTCAGTCATGGATGGATGGTGGATTGAGGGTCACAACGAAGGCGTCACGGGATGGTCCATCGGACCGATGCCAACAGAGCAGAACGAGAACTCTAACGATGACGGCAGCGATGCCGAGGAGCTCTATGACAAGCTCGAGCACATCATCCTCCCGCTCTTCTACGATAGGAATGAGGATTACCGTTTCGTCATGCGCAACTCCATAGCATTCAACGCGTCGTTCTTCAACACGCACCGCATGGTGCAGCAGTACGCGCTTAAGGCTTACCTGCGATAGGAACTCCCGTAAACGTTTTAAGCGACGAATCATTTCGGCGTTATTGTGGAGCAAAAAGTATTTTTCGACAATGAAAAAGGATTGAAGCTCTGCGGAATACTCTCGAATCCTACTGAAGATGAGGGGATCCCCATAGTCTTATTATGCCATGGACTGAATTCAGGTAAAGATAGCACGACGAATCTGGCATTAGAATGCATATTCTCGGAGAATGATATCGCGACGTTCAGATTCGATTTCTTCGCACATGGCGAGAGTGAGGGTGCTATCGAGGACAGGAGCGTAGGCGAATTCGTCGACGATATACTCCAAGCCATCACTTTCCTGAAAACTTGCGGTTATGAGGACTTCGGGATATGTGGCAGCAGTTTCGGCGGGTTGGCTTCTGTGATTGCTGCGTCTAGGAACAATGACCTGCTGGTCATGGCGCTCAAAGCGCCCGGGATGGGCCAGACATCCAGGCACCTGCCGAATTACAGGGAAGATTTCATCGCCAAGAGCTGGATCACGGCAGGAACCCGCGTGTCAATACCTACACTCATCGTGCACGGTTCTGCTGATAAGGATGTAGAAGTAGCTTTCGGGAAAATGCTGGCAGAGAGTATGGTCTCAAGCAAGATGGAAATTTTTGAGGGTGCGGACCATAGGTTCACTGATCCTCAAGACTCAAAGAGATGCACCGCCCTCATGGCAGGGTTCATCATTGATCATCTACGGTGAACTATCTTCCGGAGAGTTCTTTTCTTCTCCATACTACGAGAATGACGAACCCTATGACGGGAATCCATAGCACTATCTTCTCATAAAAATTCAGCATAGTTATCACGATGACGTAGAGCTGGCATATCATGAACACTACATGATACCAACCGCCGACGTTGAATTTACCTCGTTTGGGCCTGCTCCAGTCGTCGTGCTTCGCAAAATTCTTGCGCCAGATGATGAACACCCTTGTAGGAATGTACGCCGCCACGAACGCGATGAGGCTGAGCTGCATGTCAGCGAAAGCGACGGAGAGCAATCCGTAGTGGACGGCAAGCGCGTTGAAGATAGGCAGGAGGATTATGTCGCCATACTTATCCAAGATACTGACGGGAAAACGCGGGCCTTTCGCGTGCCTGCTCAGGAGATAGAAAGCTAGAGGACCGACAAGGAGCGTGGTCACGACAGTGATGAGCTCAGGAATCACTTTATCCTCTTCTCCTTGCGCAAGTCCTTCATCGCCTGCCTATAGCCTTCGTAGAGTGCGTAGTTCTCCCTTGAAGGCCTCGTGATGCAGGCGTTCTCGAGCGTGATGCAATACTCATCGAGAATCCTGCCGACCTGCCGTTTGTTCGGCGCGTGGAGCGCGAACATATCCATGCACTCACGATAGCCGTCCTTGAATTCCCTAGGCCCCTCTGGCGGTGTGAACTGCGCAGCAGTTTGCTGCCTAGCTAGAGGATCATCTTCAAGCTTCTTCCGAGGTCTCCTCTCACGCAATGGCCGCTCACGCATGGAACCCCACGGAGCAGGAGCCCATATTAACGTTTGGGTGGAACCGCGGAATCATTTTAAAAAGAGAAGCTGACCTGCACCGGTATGAAGGATGCAGCACTCATCTTCGTCAAGGGCCTCCTCATGGGGTCCGCAGACGTGGTCCCAGGCGTATCAGGAGGCACTATTGCCTTCATCACCGGCATCTACGACCGGCTCATCGACGGCCTCAAGGACGTGGGGGCATTCCTCAAACTCTCGGCGCAGAAACTCCTGCGCAAATCTGACGAGACCTGGAAGAAGGTGTTCGGCAGGATAGACTTCCGCCTCTTCATCCCTCTGGGCCTCGGGATCGGGATCGCGTTCGCCATCGGCTCCCATATCATCCCAGTGATGATGGAGCGCTACCCTGTCCCGGTCTACAGCCTCTTCATCGGTCTCGTGCTCGCGTCGGCATACCAAGTCTACAGGCAGATTAAGAAGCACGACATGAACGGTTGGATGTTCGCCCTCCTCGGGCTCGCCCTAGGCATTGCTATAAGCCTCGCGCCCATCGGTGAAGCAGGGACGCTCGCGCCCTTACCGATACTCTTCGTTCTCGGCGCGATAGCCATCTGTGCGATGATCCTGCCGGGCATCTCGGGATCCTATATCCTCCTCATGTTTGGCCAGTACGCTCCGATACTACTCGCGCTCAAATCACTGAATATCGCTGCGATAGCAGTGTTCATGGCGGGCGCGGCCATCGGCCTGCTCACATTCGCCAGGGGGCTATCCTGGCTCCTACACAACTACCACTCCTACACGTTCTACGCCCTGCTCGGTCTCATGGTGGGCGCGCTCACAAGCCTCGCGATCATCGTACAGGAGAATGCCGCAGGCTCTGCGAGCATCGTCACTAGCGTGGGATTCATTGCACTAGGAGCTGCGCTCGTACTCGCTATAGAGTTCTACGCGCATAAGTAAGAGGGCCGCTCAGTCGCCAGAGTCGTCATCTGCGTCGCTCGCGCGGTTGGTCGACCGCCTAGCATCAGAGGCTCCATTGCCCGTGGTCACCCACGGAGCGCATCACTGCGGCTACTGGACGGACGTCAGGCGGCGTTTTAAGTGTTTCCCTCAGATATGTAGCCGAGGTAGTTGTAGAGTATCTCCGCGAGCGTAAATGCGAGTCCCTGCGCAAAGGTCCTCGTCCCTATCTGGTTCCTGAAGGAGCGCAGTGATGAGTAGAGCCTACGGAAATCGTTGGAGAAGAGCGCCTTGACATATTCATCGACACCTTTCGCGATGATCGCGGCCAGCTTCTGGTCGCGTCCGATATGCTTGCCAATACGGGAGACCTGGTCTGCTGCGAGTTCTATCGTCGCGCAGATGAGGAAGTAGCGATATGCGTGCTTGCGATTCTCGTACTTGTTCAGATATCGCAAACAGTACATGAGGTGGTCGTCGAGGAGGTGCTCGTCGTCCTTGAGCCGGGCGAAATCCGCCGCGCCGCGCGTCATCTCTTCTAGTGTCCGCGCCTGCTGCACAAAAATGTGCGCCGCGCGACGCAGCACCGCGTCGAAATTGTCCTCGGGCACGGCTATCACACTGCGCAGCACTGTTCGGGTCGCTGTCTGCTCCTCGATTACCATGCCGATGAAGCGATGCGCCGCCTCCTGCATGACTTTTGGGCAGTCGTGCGTGACGATAATTGTATCGTAGCCCTGGATGTACCTAGCAATGATGGAATGGAATATCATGCTCCGTTCACATCCGATGAGATCCAACTCTGTCGAGGTCTTCGCCGAAGCACGACCTGTCGCGATGACAAGTTCTGAGTTCCGCTCCTCGATGTTGATGCTGTCCCCTGCCTCTAGCCCTTTCTCCTTCAGCCATTTAGCAGGTAATGTGACAGTGAGAGCGTTCCTTCCCTGCTTGACGAGCTTGCGTTCCATGTTATATAACTAATATACAATATAGAAGATGAATATAATTCTTTCGCCAGCGCACTTCACAACAGGTGAAGACATGAAAATAGGACTGGATTTCGACGGAGTGATAACAGACGCGGGCGATCTCAAGTCGTACGGTGCAAAGTTGCTCTACGGTATCGACATCCCGCCGGAGCGCTTCAAGAAGAGGTTAATCGTCGGCACGGAGATGACGGCAGAACAGTACGACCGCCTCTCGAAGACCATCTACTATGACCGCGAAGTCGGGATGCGAATGCGACCAGTGGACGGGATGCTGGAGTACCTGCCAAAACTCCTGGAGGAAGGATATGATGTCAGGATAGTGACCTCTCGCGACGGGGCGGCAGCGGATATTGCCAGGGCATGGCTGCGCGAGCAGGGGCTCGGAGTGGAACTCATCGGAAATGGCAAAGGATCCAAGGCCATCCCTTGCACAGGGAGGGATATCTTCGTAGACGACGATCTCCCGAAGCTCGAGGAGCTTATCGGCACAGTACCGAATCTCTACCTCTTCAGTTGGGGATACAACACGCAAGAAGAGACGCATTCGGGCATCAGTAGGATAGAATCATGGAAACAAATCTACAGGAGAATCAAAGAGGCCACATGAATCTCAACAAAATGGTCGCTTCAGTCGTAGATGCGCCTGAACTTCTCCTGCAGGTAAGAGATGTAATCCACGGATGACAACGGCTTACCTGTCGCGCGCTCGATGAGTTCCTTCGTAGGGTAGCGGCGGCCGTGCTGCTGCACACTGTCATGCAGCCAGGCGCGCAGATATGAGAATTCGCCGCGGCCGAACTCCTCTTCCATCAGCGGGTTCGCACGCTTCGCTGCAGCGTACTGCTGCGCGGCCATGAGATTGCCGAGCGCGTAAGAGGGGAAGTAGCCGAACGCGCCGCCAGCCCAGTGCACATCCTGCAGGCAGCCGAGGCTATCCGTCGACGGCGTGATTCCGAGGAGCTCTTGGGACATATCATTCCATCGCGCGGGGATGTCGTTGACTGGCAGCCTACCGCCGATGATTTCCTGCTCTATCTGGAAGCGGAGCAGGATGTGCAGCGTGTACGTGACCTCGTCCGCATCGACGCGAATGAAGCCCGGCTCAATGCGGTTGACGGCCTTGATCAGCATCTCTGCATTAACTCCGTCTAACGCTTCTCCGTAGTTCTCCTTGAGCTTCGGATGTAATACTTTCCAGAACCCTGGAGACTTGCCGACCATATTCTCCCAGAGGCGCGACTGCGACTCGTGAACGGCGAACGACCGCGCCTCTCCCAGTGGTGTCCCAACGTGGTTCATGGGCAGATCGTGCTCATACATGCCGTGACCTGACTCGTGGATTGTCGAGAGGATCGGCATGTGCCACGTCTCCTCGAAGCGCGTCGTGATACGACCATAGCCTGCGGTGAACGGGTGCGTGCTGATATCGAGGCGGCCCTTGCTGAAATCATAGCCAAGCATTGCGGCGATCTCTTTGTTGAGCGCAAGTTGCGCTTCCTGCGGAACTGCACGCTTGAGGAACCCCGTATCTACAAGGACATCCTTGTACTGCGTAATAATCGGGATAATCGCCTCCTTGACCTCATTCAGGAGCAGGTTCGCCTCTGCGACACTCAGCCCGGATTCGTAGTCTTGGAAGAGGACTTCATAAGGGTCCTTACCAGGATCGATATGGTGCGCCTGTGTACGCAGGAGACCGACGATACGTTCGAGCCATGGCGCGAAACTCGCGAAATCATTGTTCTTGCGAGCGTTCTCCCATACATCCTCGGCCTCTGAGGTCACTTCGGCGATTTCTCTGACGAGGGCATTAGGGACCTTGACGGCGCGACGATAGTCCCAAGCTATTTCACGAACCATCGCTCGCTGCTCATCGCTGAGCTCCGCATTCTCGAGGCGTTCGATGATTTGTCCGATCTGCGGATCGGTGAAGAGCCGGTGCTTGACACTCGACAGCACGCCCGCCTGCTTTGCGCGCAGTTCCGCAGCGCCCTTAGGCATCATAACCTGCTGGTCCCAACCGAGAAGTTCGCTAATCGTACCGAGCACGCCGGGTACGCGCACGCGCTCCACAAGAGTGTTATAGTCTTCCTGGATCGACATGCGATAGGGCATGGGGTTCTCCTATAATAAGTTACTCTCAAAGCAGGTCATATACCTGTCGCAGGTCGCTGAAGCGCTTGAGCTCGATGAAGCGCGCGCCATTCTCAGGACGCTTCGCGCCGCTACGCTCGAAATGCCACGTTTCGCGCGGGATATAGATCGCGCCGATGCCTGCCGATATGGCTGGTTCGACATCGCTCTTGAGGCCGTTGCCCACATGCCAGACGCTGGAGTAGTCCTGGATGCCCTCTCGCTCGAGTACATCATGGATGACCTGAGCGTCTTTCTTCGGCACGATATGCATACGGTCGCCGAACCATCGCTTCACGTCTGTGGCGGCCAGCTTGTTCTTCTGCACCTCACGGTCGCCTTTGGTGACGAGCACCATGGAGGCTCCGCGGTCCGCTAGGTAGTCCAGGGTCTCAGGAACACCCTTGAGCAGTCCCTTGCGGCGATAGTTGTCAACATCGAATGCTTCAGTCCCTATCCTGTACGCTTCACGCGCGTCTGCCTCATCAGGTGTGACGCCGAGCTGTTCGCAGACAGCCAAATACGCAAGCCGCAATGATCCGGGAAAGCGTTCCTTGCTGAAACCGAGGTCCTTGACTCGCGCAGAGTCTATCGAAGCCTCAAGGTCTATGAGAGTTTTCACATCGGGAGCACGCGTCTGTGATGGCGTCACGCGCTTTCCGAGCGTGAGCACAGAGACGATGTCGACACCGTTGGGTGTGATGTGGGCGCCTTCGCAGATGGTGGTGTAGGTCGCCTGCAGAGCGTCGGGGAACGATTCTTTGGCTCCACCGAGGCTCTCGTGCTGCTCAGCCACCATCTTGAGCATGGTCTGGACATCGGGAGCGTGGAAGTCGAGCGCCCGGAGCATGTACTCCGCGAAGAAGAGCTGCGCTTCACCATAGTCCAGGTGCCCGTTCGGGGACTCTGTCCTGAACTTGCCGCGCACGAACTTCATGAAATCGAGCTGCGGCCAGCTGTAGTCGTGCTGGTTCTCTTGCAGCGTATCATCATAGTCAAACAGGAGAGTCAGATCAGTTACCACCATACCACCCTGGCGCGGTCATACTGCAGGAGGTATTAATGAGTATCGGCGCTGTGGCGTCAACGTTTTTAAGGAGAATCAGGAAAAAGAGGATTCAATCGTTATCCACTCTAGGCGCAAGGATGAAGACGAGGTCCATCTTGTCGATGAGCTTGTACTCCAGGCGCAGCGGGTAATCTTTGCTGAAGTTGATCTCGACAGCAGGGACTATTTTACCTGCAGGCACCATCTTCTTCAGATACTCAATGCTGTACTTCGCACGCACTTCGTTCGCAGACTTGATCTTCGTCCTCTCGTCGCCGGGAATCTCGATAATCGCCTTACTGAGATCCGATGATGAAGATACCGTGAAGTGCGTCTTGTCAGCGCCGAACGCCACAGACTCGCCGATGATGTCGGCGTCATCGATGGCATCACTGAGGACATCGGAGGCCGTGCTGACCTGCGCTGTGAACGTGAGGTTTGGGATTTTCTGCTCGCGCTCGTCTGTGTCGATAAGCGGCAGGAAGAACTCACGCTTGCTCGCGCCCTTGAGCGTGACCTTGAGCTTGTTCTCTGCGAGCTCGAGCGTCATGGTATCTGCCGGCTTGATGCGGCGCAGCACGCTCTTGAGGTCGTTCAGATTGACCGATACGACCTGCGTGCCCTGGACGTGGTACTCCACGAATGCTGAGCTGAAGAGCTTGTAGATGACCATCGCCACGTTGGCGGGGTCCATGGCCACGAGTTCGAGCGCTGTCGGAGTGACCTTGAAATGCACCTCAGTGACGAGATCTGCGATGATAGATGTCGTATCCTTGAGAAGTTTCGTCTCGGCCAGCGTGAGTTTCATGTCATCCCCTCAACCGTCGAGAACCAGGCGCGGTTTATATAATTTGCTGGGACGGCAGGCATATAAATTCGGACAAGAACCTGGCAAACGGGTGATTGGGGATGAAACTGCATAAACTTACTCCGGAAGAGAACCAGGCGCTCGTTCACATCTACTGGTACAAGCAAGCGACGGAGAGGCAACGGATACTGGCAGCAGGCGCGCTTGAGCGGTCTGAGGAGAACATCAGCACCGTGCTTGGACAAGGCAACTTCGATCTCTACCTTGCCACGAGCATGCGTACTGAAGAGCAGTACCTTGCGGCGATCAAAATGCATGAATGGCTGTCCTCCATGGGCAAAACGGTCTTTGCTCCTGTCTTCATGACCTCCACCTCCCGCCTCGGCCAATCTGATCTGGAAGCCTTCGCGCTCGAGAACAGCAGAGGGATAGTGGGGGTCTGCGGACTCACTGACACATACGGCAGGGACTCTGAAGTGGCAGACATGCTCACGCAGGCGAAACCGTCATTCCTCTACCTCGAGCCGCAGAAGGATCTGGCGTCCCAGAAGACACAGGATGAACGCTATAACGTCTTCAAGAACGTGCATCCCAGGACGCTCATCGCACCGCGCAGGCACTCTATGATGCACGGCTCGCACGTGACGAAAGATCTCGTCGTGCTCCGCGGATGCATCGAAGAGGAGGAGAGGATCAGTAAGAAGCTGCAGACTCCTGCGGAGTATCGCGAGCATATCATGAGCATCGACGGCAGGACCGCTTACGTCTGCGGGAGTTGCGAGAGTATTACGCGGGCGCAGAGGAAGCTCTAGAACCAGCCGGCGAACCACTGCCAGACGCGCTTGAGCAGTCCTGGAGTTTCTGGTTCCGCAACAGGAGGCACTGCAGGTGCGGTGGGTTCCTCGACGGCCTCATCCGGACTAGGAACTGGAGTTTGAGAATCCTCAATCCTTGCATCTATCGGCTCTTCAATGATATCCTCAGGAATGATCTGGACAGGCGCGGTAATTGGCGGCTGCAAGAGCACATCCACGCGATCAGGAGAGGTCACCTCATCGACGGTGAAACCCTGACGCGTGAAGTACGTGTTCGCTACCTCAACGACGCTGCTCGTGCCCAGGATTCGCACCTTACGGCTCTCACCATCAATCACCACGATGGTCTTAGATGCAAGCTCCTGCTCAGTTATCGTCTCGTAAAGCTGCGTGTCGAGCGCTGATGAGAAAGTCACGCCGACAGAGGCTTTCATGGATGCAGCGAAGTTCGCGCCGATAACCGCGTCGCTTGCCGGCGCTCTCTCACCAATCACCACGATGTACTGGCTCGGCAGAGTTGAGGCAGAGACGAACACGATAGCGATGAGGAAAACGAGCATGATGGCTGCAGGTCTCATGCAACGCGTCACCATTCACGGATTTATATAATTAGGGTTTGACGGCAGTCAACGACGCATATTTAAATCAACATATCCGTGATAGGCATATGGAATTCAAGCCTTCACACGCCGCATTTGTCACATACCCGTGGCTGACGACCTCACTCTTCACTGGAATCCTCCTTCTCATGCTCTTCTTCAGCGCCTCGCTCTTCATGCGCGTCACGGCGTGGTGGCTCATCGCCGTATTTGTCGCCATCTCGCTAATGACATTCATCTTCCGCTCCATCCGCTACAAGAAGGAACGATACGTCATAGAGAAGGACAGGATCATCGTGCATCAAGGAGGCCTTTTCTCTGACACCGCTATCGAGCTTATTGTGCCTAACTTCACGAACGTGAAGCTCACCCTGCCGGCCATTGAGCACCACCTGTTTAGGACAGGGCATCTCGTCGTGATGTCGGCAGGCAGCGGCGGCGCGACGTTGCAGTCTGTCGATGACCCTCGCCGGCTCTATGAAGACATCACGGATCTCATGCGACGTAATGGCTTCGGGCTCAAGAAACGCAAGATACTGCAGCAGGAACATCCGAGCACAACCGGCATCGTGCTGCAGCTCATCGGAGAGGTCTTCGGCGCGGCAGTCACGGTATTAATCATGCTCTCCGTAATTGTGCCTGCGGCGTTCGCGACCTCGCCGCCCACGTGGGCGGTCTTGGGCTTCTTCGGACTCGGAGCGGTTATCATCATCGGATACGTGGTGAGTGTCGTGGTCCGTTTCCTCGACATGAAGCGCCGAGTCTACACTGTCTATGACGACACAGTGACCTATGATGAGGGATTCCTCACAGAACACCATGCGATCATGCCTGTAGAGAACATATCAGATGCGCAGACGAACCAGGGCTTGATCGACCAGGTCATCGGGCTCTATGATGTCGCAATCAGCTGTCAAGGCACGGGTGCGGTGTCATTCACGAACATGGAGAACGGCAAGCGCTTCGCCGAGACCCTGGACAGCATCCTCGGTAGGAGATTGGAGTCGAAAGCGACCGGCGCAAAGAGCGAGGCAAAGGTGAAAAAATCGTTGAAACCCTCTGCACGATCCGCTTACACCGCATCATTCAAGCCGGTGATGAAACGCCTAATACTCCCGTGGCTCGCGCTCCTGATAATCCCTGCCGTCTTCCTCGTCGCCGGCGTAGCGTATCTCCCACTCCTCTTCATCGGCATCGGAGGGATATTCTTCGTTGGTCTGTTGCTCGCAATCAGCACCATCACCGCACTGATAGTCTCTGTCTGCACTACTTATGATGTTAAGGAAAGTGGTGTAGTGGAGCGTTTCGAGTTCCTGCACCGCAAGGTGACGGAGTTCTCGCTCGAGAAAGTCACGTGTGTAATCATCAAGGAGAGTTTCATAGACAGGATGTTCGGCACGTTCACCATCGAGTTCTGGTCTATCGGCGCATATGAGAGCCTCACCTTCAGAGCGATATCCAAGAACCCTGATATAGTCCCTGCTTTGATGCAGAAGCTTGGCGTAAAGCAGGAGAAGACGACGCTCGAACTCAAAGCGGAGTTCTCATTCGCAAGATGGGTCGCCGCGCACCTCTGGATGACATCGCTGATTGTGGCGGCGAGTGTCGGCGCGATCCTCATCTCTCTCATCCAGCCCGCCGCCCTCATCTTTCCCTTGCTCCTGATTGTTGCCATAGCAACACTCTTCTTCTTCAGGAAGAAGTATTTCGACCACATGCTGCTGCGTCTTTTCGGAAGCTACGTGACATTCGAGAGCGGATGGCTCTTCCGTAGAGAGTACTTCAGCTTCTACGACGACATCAAAGGCATCTCAGTCATGAAGTACCCTCTCTCTTCCGCAGGCAACCTGCAGTTCAATATCGCCGGGAACCGTGTGGCCAAGACTAAGAATGGTACAGTGACCATCAACAACGAGTTCACTGCGCATTACATCGCGCGCGCAATGGAGACCGCTAAGAAGGTAGACGGCGTCCTTGGCGGAGCGAGCGAGAAGACATTGCTCGCAGCGAAGCCATCGCTGCTCAATAGCCTGACAGCATGGATGCCTGTATATCTCATCATCGGTGCCGCGAGCGTGATTATACCGTACACATTTGGCATCCCGTTGCTGCTCCTGCTCATCGCCCTGGTCGTCTCCAACATCATCATGATCCGTTCGAGGGAATATGTTATAGAAGAGGGTCGTGTGCTGAAGAGATGGGGGATTATCTACAGGAAGCAGATATCTATCGTCCTCGGCAAGGTGGATGCGCTGAGCACCGCACAGGGATTCCTGAACAAGATTTTCAGCAATGGTGATGTGCATATCTTCACCGCCGGAAGCGACGGAGCGACCCCTGAACTCAATCTCGCTGACGCAAAGGAGTACAGGCAGATATACGATGTCCTCAAGAAGAACTACTAGTCTTCCTGCCGACGAAGATGAACCCATCCGCCTTGAACTTACGCAGCGGTCCCTTGAGGAAGCGCTTGGATGAATAGTCCATGTACGCCTCCTCGACGACATCAAGACCTGCTTTTCGGAATGATGCGCGGAACTCGCGCGGACTGTAGAAATGATTGAACATGCCTTCGAGGCTGTTGTAGTCTGAGATGATATCCCCTCGTTCCATCTTCCTATCTGTGCCAAGATAAGACCTCACCATCCAGTTCCAGAACATCGGCTTGAGGACTGTGTCCCACCTGTTGTGCGCGTGTATGATGACAATCCCGCCAGGTTTCACGACACGCGCGAACTCATCTAGCGCCTTCTGCCGGTTCTTCGAACCGGGGATCGTGCCAATCGCGCTGAACATAGCTATCACGGCGTCGAACTGGCCGCTGTGCACGCCCTTGAGCGCTGTCGCGTCGAGCGCTGTGAGTTTCACCTTCACACCGAGATGCTTAGCTGCCTTGCGCGCGTAGGAGACCATATGCGGGTTGTAGTCATTCCCCCACACTTCGCAGCCTCGCTTCGCATAGCGGAGCGCGTGCCTGCCCCTGCCCATCATCGCATCGAACACCTTCATGCCCGGCTTGAGCCGCTTATCCAGGAATGGAGTGTCGAGCTTCTCGAAGATAGGGATGATATCATCCTCGACGGAGTAGTAGTTCTCAGCGTACCACTTCGCGGTCTTGCCCTTGAGCGCGGGGGATTTGTCCATGAGATGAGAGGGAAATAGAGGATATTTATTGCTATGCCAGCCGCAGGCGCTGTCCGTTGTAGAGGATATGCACCTTCTTCGGGCTGTAGCCGAGCTCCTTGACAGCAAGCTGCTTGAAGGAATCGAGCTGCCTTATGCCGCCGTGGGTGGGAATGACGTGCTCAGGGCGGAGCATCTGCAGGAGATCACGGTGGTCCTCGCGCGCGCCGTGACCCGACACGTGGATATCCGTAAGGATGCGGACCTTCCGGGATTTGAGCTTCTGCATGAGCTTCTCCATATTCTTCTCGTTGTCGCCCGCGGGGATTACCTTGCTGCTGAAGATGACGATATCATCCTGTTTGAGCTTCAGGTATCCCTCATCGATGATACGCGAGAGCACAGCCTTCGGCTCACCCTGGTGGCCGGTGACCACGAGCAGGTACTTGCTGAGATCCTTCTCCTTCTCGAGGAACCGTCCAATCTTCTCGCGGTAGGCGATCATCTTCACATCCGGCTTGAAATTGTGAATCTTCGCAAGCTCTGCGCTCGTCGCGTACTTGTCGATACTGCGACCTAGGAAGACGACCTTACGACCGAGCTTCTTGCCGAGCTTGACGATGCTGCGCAGGCGCGCGATGTGGCTGGAGAAGGTCGTGATGACCATCGTCCTACCCTTCGTGTCCATGTTCAGCACCTCATCGAAGAGCATATCCTCGGCGATTTTCTCCGAGGGAGTCTTCTCTGTCTTGTGCGCGTAGAGCGAGTCGATAATCAGGCACTTGATACCCTTGAGCTGCTGCAGACGCCTGATGTTCGTCTTCGGACCAAGCGTTGGCGTACGGTCAAACTTGAAATCGTTGATGTAGATGACGCTGCCGTACTTGCTGTGCACGACGATACATACCGTATCGGGGATGCTGTGCGTCATGTGCACGAACTCAAGCTCGATATTCCGCGTCAGGCGAAACCTACCGTTGCTCGGGTGTGTGATTACACGGTTGCGCAGCGGCATCCTGTCGCGGTTCGTGAGCTGCTCGATTACCTGCGCGGTAAATGGTGCAGCGTGGATATCAGCATCGAACCTGTTTGCGAGGAACGGTAATGCCCCGACGTGGTCGAGGTGTCCGTGCGTGATCGCTATCGCGACAACGTGCTTGCGCAACTCTCCGAGCAGGTTGGTATCGGGCGCCGCGCCGTGACGGATGAGCTGCTTGGCGCTGATGTTGCTCTTGTCTTCTTGCCCTTCAGTGATCTCGATGTACTTATCGAGCATCAGGCCCATGTCGCAGATGACGACCTCGTCGTCCACTTTGATAGCGACGCAGTTGCGTCCTATCTCGGAAAACCCTCCGAGTGGGATTACTTCTAATGTCATATGTTTACTCCGAAAAACATCTTATAATGCGTTTCGCATTGGGAACTTCTGAAAGAAATCTGTTGTTGTCTCTTCCGGGAACTCCCGAACGTGTTCTTCTCAGATACAAAGGATGCCGGAGCTATTTATAAAGGTATTGCTTACTCTCCGTCGAGAAGCTCAGGGGCGTTAGTTTTATAATGCTCCTACCCGCCACAGGATTGCATGACTAAAGTAGACCCGTGGGCGGACATCCAGGGCAAAGTCGATTACGACAAGCTCATCAAGGATTTCGGGACTGAGAAGATAGACCAGAAGCTCATGCAGAGGCTTGAGCAGCATGCTAAGCACAAAGGACTGGGACTGCACCACTTCCTGCGGCGCGGCATCTTCTTCAGCCACCGCGATATGAAGTGGATCCTGGATGAGTACGAGAAGGGGAATAAGTTCTACCTCTATACAGGCCGCGGGCCGTCTGGCGATGTCCACCTCGGGCACCTCGTCCCGTGGATGTTCACGAAGTGGCTGCAGGACGTCTTCGACGTCGAGCTGTGGTTCCAGATGACTGATGATGAGAAGTTCCTCTTCAAAGCTGATCTCTCGCTCGAGGAGGCGAACCGTCTCGCGTACGAGAACGCTCTAGATGTGCTCGCTGTCGGCTTCGATCCTAAGAAGACGAAAATATTCGTGGATACTGATTATGCCGCGACGCTCTATCCACTCGCCATACAGATAGCGAAGCGCCTGAACTTCACAACCACCAAAGCGGTCTTCGGCTTCAGCGGCGAGACGAATGTCGGCGCGATATTCTACACAAGCATGCAGAGCGTGCCGTGTATCCTCCCGAGCGTCCTCGCAAAGCGCAACATCCCCTGCCTCATCCCGTACGCAATAGACCAGGACGCACACTTCCGCATCACGCGCGACATCCTGCCGAAGCTCGGCTACTACAAACCCGCGGCAATCCACTGCAGGTTCCTGCCGCCGCTCACTGGACCGGGCAAGATGAGCACGACCGGCAGCTCCAAAGACTCGACCATCTTCGTGACCGACGACGCCAAAACCATACGCAAAAAGGTCATGCGCTGGGCGTTCTCAGGCGGGAAGGATACTGTAGAAGAGCACCGCAAGCACGGCGGGAATACTGATGTGGACATGGCGTTCCAGTGGCTCACCTACTTCGAGCCCGATGACGAGAAACTAGCCTACATCAAGCGACAATACGAATCTGGCGAACTGCTCTCTGGAGAGCTTAAGCAGATCCTCGTAGACACCATCGTGCCAATTATCGATGAGCACCAGAAACGCCGCGAAGCGGCAAGAAAGGTGCTGCCGCAGGTATTGCTGAAGGATCGAAGGCATTCTTAGACTATCATCTGCCCTACGCACCTATGGTTCCTGCGCTCCGCGATATAAACCCTTATTGAGAAAGATGATGAGAAATAGTAAAAGAAGGAACTACTCTTTCGATTCCTCGCCAAAATCCTCGGAATCAAGCTCCTCGTTCGGATTGAACTCAGGCTCCTCTTTCCTCGGGGCACGGGAACGCTGCGGCTCTTCACCGGCCTGCGTCGTCGCTGGTCCTATCACTGAAGCGAAGCCGACCTTGGCCAGGACACGCGTGATGCGTATCTTGACGCGCTCGCCGGCTTTCGCGTTCGGCACGAAGAGCACGAAGCCCTTCTGCTTAGCGATACCATCGCCCTTCTCACCGACCGCCTCGATAGTGACGTCAATCTCCTCGCCTTCCTTCACCGGCGGGGACTGCTGTCGGTCGTTAAAGCCACCGCCGAAGCCACCGCCACGGCCAAACTTTTGGTTCTCGTACATGTCTTGTTTCACCTATCTGTTCCCAGCACACGGCCGGATGCATACCAGAATGCTCTCGCGTTTTAATAGGTTCCGTCCTGGAACCCGCAGAAACTAACGGTATGTTTAAATATCCTTCCGACGAAGACCGGCCCATGCTTCCCGCGTGCACATTCGTCATTTTCGGGGCCACTGGCGACCTGACCAAACGCAAACTAATCCCGGCACTCTACAAGATGCACCTTGAAGGGAAACTGCACCCGAAGACCAGGATCCTCGCCATAGGACGCAGGGACTACACTGCCGAAGGCATCGCTGCGGAATTCGAGGGTTTCATCAAGGAAAAGAAAGGATGGAACCCCTTCTGCAAGCGAGTCTCCTACTTCAAGCTCGAGTTCCGCGACGGAAAAGCCTATGACCGGCTTGCGAAAATCCTGGCTCGCATGGAACGCAACAGGATATTCTACCTCGCCACTGCGCCGGATGCGTTCACACCCATCATCGGTAACCTCCACCGCGCAGGAATCGCGAAGAAAGGCCTGAAATCCGGCTTCCATCGCATCGTTTTCGAGAAACCGTTCGGTCATGACAGGAAGAGCGCGGAATCACTTAATGACAAGATAATGATGCTCTTCGATGAGCGGCAGACGTACCGTATCGACCACTACCTAGGTAAGGAGCTCGTCCAGAATGTGCTCGTGATGAGATTCACGAACCCGCTCTTCGAACACCAGTGGGACGCCAGACACATCGACAATGTGCAGATCATCAGCGTCGAGGATGAGGGAGTCCTGGATCGTGGCGGTTACTACGATGGCGCAGGTGCGCTGCGGGATATGGTACAGAACCACCTGCTCCAGATACTCTCGCTCGTCGCCATGGAAGCGCCAGCGTCGCTTGATGCTAATGACATCCGCGATGAGAAGGTGAAGGCGTTGCGCAACATCATAATCACGCCAGATATCCGAAAGGATATCGTGCTCGGCCAGTACGCCGCAGGCATCGCGGGAGGCAAGCGCACGCCTGACTACAGAAAGGAGAAAGGTGTCAATCCAAAATCTGACACAGAGACGTTCGCTGCCCTCAAGCTCCAACTGCACAACAAACGCTGGCATGGCGTGCCGTTCTACCTACGCACAGGCAAAGCGCTCTCGCACAAGTATGCCGAAGTGGTCGTGACGTTCAAGCAGGCACCATGCACACTCTTCTGCGGAGCGAACGGTAAACTCGCTGAAAACAAGCTCTTCATCCGCATCCAACCCGACGAAGGGATTAAGGTACAGTTCAATCTCAAGGAGCGCAATGCTGAAACGGCCTTGCCTCGCAGCATGGACTTCTCGGAGAGATCGGAGTTCGGCATGAATACGCAGGAGGCCTACGAGCGTCTGCTCGCTGATGTCATGCGGGGCGACCAGACTCTCTTCACGCGCTGGGATGAGGTCGACCAGGCCTGGCGCATCGTCGATGCGCTACGGGCTGCGAAACCTAATCTGCACAAGTACAAAGCCGGCACTCATGGCCCTGCTGCGGCGCTGCGGCTGCTCAAGCGCGACGGCCGCGATTGGTCTGGTAACCACGCGGTCCACGATTAGCAGCAATCTTTAAAAGCTCTCAGACGAAGAATGCAGTGATGTCCAGCACTGCGTATGCCGTAAGGCAGTACATATCGTTCACGGCCGACGAGTTCCTCGGCCTCAGTGTGACGAGTCTCTTCATCGCGTTTATCGTAAGTGCTCGCGACCTGCTCTTCGAGCGATGGGGCGAGGCCCTCGCTGTGCAGCGATTCTTGCTTACATTCGTCTTCCTCCTACTCATCCTACTGGCGACGGTGTGGTTCTGCAAGGCGATAGCGATACGTCTCGGCTACACTATCAACTACAAATCACATCACACAGGCCTTGTATTTGGTGGCCTGGTGGCTGTAGCGAGCGCAGGATTCCTGCCCATCTTCTTACCCGGCGGCTTTGATTACCACCAACCGGAGCGTCTGGCTGTGGGCAAGTGGCGTGGTTACCGGAAGGGATGGGAGGTCGCGCTCATCGCGGCCGCCTTCCCGCTGTTCCTGCTCGCCTGGATCCTCCTGCTTAGTCCCATCTACCTCCTGTCACAGGGAGAGTTCTACGCTCACATCATGGAAGCGGTCATCCTCATCGCGCTCTTCGCCTGCATCCCTATGGTATTCATTCGTCCGCACCACGGTGGGAGGGCGTACGATTGGTTCCGCTACCTCGGAGGTACCACGTTTGGCCTTGATGTGTTTTTCGCCAGTCCCGCATGGTGGGCTGCGCTATGCGCAGCAGTCGTCGTATTCGGGATGTACACATACCTGCTCACCACCCTGGCTACACCTGTGACCATCTTCGTCTACATCGCCTCCCTGTTCACAGGCGGTATGATCGTGTGGATATACAATATGTTCTTCAGGCAATGAAACGAAATTACAAGAGAAATACTGAACCTAGCACTCGCCAGGGCCAAAGGAGCTGACGTTCTGATCAGCGCATGCCACGCAGGCATTGCTATACGTCCGTCCATTGTCGCCGCAGACAGGATCATAGATCTGGATACAGTTCTCAGGCCTCGGGTCTGTGCATGCCGTCAACGTCTCATCATCGGAGAACGCTGCCGTTTGCTCCCTCACCCAATCCATGAGAGCATCGAGCTCTTCTGGATAGGTCTCTTCAGTGTTCGGATCGACTATCGTCGTCATCGTGCCATCTGGTGTCATGATGGTGATGGTGGCATAACCGGCGTCGGCCGCCATGCCTGTGCCGTCGCCGTAGGATGACTGCAGCTCACCGACATCATCCAGGATGCTCTCGAGCCCCTCCTGCTCGTCAGGAGTGAGTGTCCGTTCCTGGATGCGCTGGATTGTGCCGTCTGCGCCATAGTTGGCGTAGGTCAGCGTATCCCCTGATGCTGAGAGGACGTTCGGTCCCTGGCCGGCAGGCACAAATCCTCCCTCGTAGGTGACGCTGAGTGCGTATTCACGCTGCGCCGTCGGCGCAGTGACGGGAGCGCCAGTCGCATCAGTGACGTTCTCAGTCTCTGGCGTCTGCTCTGGGGAGCATGCGACCAGGGCCGCGATGACGAAGAGCAGGAATAGGTATTTCAGGTTCATACGCATACTGATGACGCGGCTCCTCTAAAGGGTTTCGCGCGGTTTCCACGAAAAAAAGAGCTGCTTTTTGCGCTAGGCGAAGGAGGCCAGTGCCTTCAGCCCGAGGTATATCGCGAGCCCGAGAGCCAGCATCGGTGCCTGTACCCATAGGAGCACGAACATAGCGGCGCCTATCACTATATCGATGATGCTCACGACATCACTGATGAATGCGATACCTTTGAGGACGAGAGCGAGGGCTGCTGCCGCTTGAAGGTGCGGGATAGGATATCCTAGTGCAAGCGCCGCGAGGCTCACTGCGCATAACAGATCCACTCCTGCGAGGAGCACGAGGAATACCATAACAATGGGCTGAATGGGGCGGTATATAATGGCCGGTACCTCCGACGGCAAGAAAACCTTACTATATGGAAAACAAGTTTCACGAGGAGGTTCTCGACGAGGATTTCGAAAGCTTTAAAAGCACCAGGTCTCAGAGGAGAACCTATTCGAGAGGAACCAAAGTTCCTTCGATATATACCAGAGGTGGTATACCATGGCACAGAAAGTCGCAAAGGCAGGTGTCAAGAAGGAGAAGGGTTACCTCTACTTCGTTGACAAGAATGGCGATATCAGCCGCGCGCAGATGGCACGTGGCGGCAAGAAGGGCGGCCGCGCACAGAAGGTCACCAAGGTCGGCGTGAAGAAGGAGAGCGGATACCTCTACTTCGTCGACAAGAACGGCGACGTCTCACGTGCAAAGATGGCACGTGGCCGCAGGTAAGTCTTTTACCTTTTCCTTCTTTTCGTATTTTTCATAATTCTATCCCATAACATTCATAAAGAAAGGCCTGCGTGAACTAGTGTGGAATTCAAAGAGCTATTGAAGAAATGGTGGTTCTGGTTAATCATCTTGCTTATAGGACTCCTTATCGGATCAGGATTCATCAGAGGCACTTTCTAGATCGCGCTGCCTTGCGAAATGAGCAGGAGAAGGCCTGATTCATGCAAGGCCTTCGACGTGGAAATCCGACGGAGGAGGATAGATGCGCGCAGCGCAAGAAACAACCGGAATGAAGCCTGTTTTTGTTCTTTTCTGCAGCAGAGGTATAAATGCCCAAGAGAGTTAGAGGTCAACATGGAGAAATCAACAGCACATAACCTAGTGCTGGCGTTCGCAGTGCTGATATTCATCTCTGCCGCGCTACTTGCAATCAGCGGTCTTGCGCTGCTCTTCGCAGGGTCGCCCGGCACGCTGATGAACATCTTCGCACCGGTGACTGACGTAGCGACAGCGGGTGTATACGCTGCAGGCGTCACGGCCATTGTGATGGCGATCATCATGCTGCTCCTCGCGGTCATCTACCTTGTAATTGGCATCGCTATCTGGAAGCATAAGCCTTGGGCCCGCATGGCGGCGATAGTGCTGAGCGTGATTAGCCTCTTCGGCTTCCCGCTCGGGACAATCATCGGCATCTTCGGGATTTGGCTCTTCGGCTTCAACCGCGATGTGAAGGAGATGTTCAGCACGCCGGAGTACGGCGCACGGACGACGGCAGCAGCGGCGAGACGCCGCTGATCCTTTTTTATGGCACTCCGCTTCGTACGAATAGGTCCTCCGTGGTGGGTCTGGCTGCTCATCAGTTTAGGACTTAGCGCACTCTTGCTATTCTTCTCACCTGTTTGTTCCTTCACACCGGAAGGCAGGGACTGCACCACGGTCGGAATGATAATCCTGCGGGGCATCTTCTAAAGACTTAAAAGCCTGGCCTGCATTCATTGAGGAATGGATATCGCTCCGCAACCGAAAGCGCGCGTCCGCATCCTTGGCACGAGCCATATCGCGCAATCGTCCGCGCGTGAAATAGAGCGCGTCGCTAAAGATTTCGATCCTGACATCATCGCCGTCGAGCTCGACCGCCGCAGGCTCCGGTCACTGATGGAGCAGGCCGCGGGAGTCAAAGACCAACGGCTGCCACTCTCGATGATACGCCAGGTCGGCGTCACAGGATACATCTTCATCGCTATCGGCAAGATAGTGCAGCGCAAGCTCGGCGGCATCGTCAAGGTGGATCCAGGTGTGGACATGCTCGCGGCAGTACGTTATGCGCAATCAAACGGAAAGGCACTACACGTTGTCGACCAGGACATCATGGTGACTACGAGGAGACTTTCGCAGCAGTTCACGTTTCGCG
>DAGG01000034.1 GCA_002498125.1 Candidatus Woesearchaeota archaeon UBA525 | reverse complement strand
AAACGATATCAACGAAATAATTTGTTTTCTATATAGTAGTCATACTTCTTTCCAGCAGTGTTTTCTCGGTACCTTAATAAACGAACTGGCTCTCCATCGGCGCATGCAGGTGGCAAGTGTGGTATCGGGGCTCTTCTTCAAAGAGAAAATAACCGCTGCTGTGAATCGTATCGGAGTGAACACCTTCTGCGAGAATGTCGCAGAAGTTGAAGCAGCGCAGCCTAATATCATCCTCGTGGATCTCGAACACCCGCACGCGCACCTGGTCCTCCAGGAGTACGGCAAAGCAGTCATCGCGTTCGGACCCCACCTGCGCAGCGACCTGCTGGCAATCGCTAAGGAGTTCGGGGCGAAAGTGTACCCGCGCAGCGTATTCTTCGGTGAACTCGATAAGCTCCTGCACCAGCACCTATGAGCAGCGACAAGAAAAGCGATAAGACTAAGGTCATCGCCGCGCTCATGGACTGGCACAGGCACAACGGTCGCCATGCCCTTGCGTGGCGGCACACGCGTGACCCATACCGCATACTGGTCAGCGAGCTCATGCTACAGCAGACGCAGGTGGCGCGGGTCTCTGTCAAGTACGAGAAGTTTCTCGTTAGGTTCCCGACGCTAAAAGCGCTCGCTAACGCTGACCGCGCAGACGTGCTGCGTGCATGGCAAGGTCTCGGCTACAACAGTCGCGCTGTCCGTCTGCACGCGCTTGCGAAGGCAATGGCAAGCACAGGTCTGCCGCAAAGGCGCGAAGAGCTCCTTAAGTTGCCCGGCATAGGGCCTTACACTGCAGGAGCGATGATAATCTTCGCGCATCGCAAACCATCGCTCTCTGTCGATGTCAATGTCGAGCGCGTACTAGGCCGCGTTTTCTGGCCACCGACAACGGTGCCGGCACGAAAGGAAGTGGACGCGCTAGCGCTCGATCTCATTACAAAGGTTCCTGCGCCGCACCACTGGCACGCTGCGCTCATGGATATTGGCAGCGCTGTCTGCACAGCGCGCAAGCCCAAGTGCGGACTCTGCCCTCTATACGCGTACTGCAGGACGCGTGGCACGCGGCCCGAGACGATAGGCAGAACACCCAAGCAGTCCAAATTCCACGGCAGCGTCCGTTGGTGGCGTGGCCAGATACTCAAGCTCCTGCTAGCGGCTCCAGTACCGGAGCAGCACCTGCTGCATCGCATCAAGGAGGCTCCTGATGTCGAGGAGCAGGATCGCTACGAGGCTGCGCTCACCGCGCTCAAGGCAGAAGGCATCGTGAAGGAGCGACGCGGAAAACTACAGGTCTGACGATGAAGGGATATGTTTATAATTCTCCTCGGGGGACTTGGTGGATGTTGGTGATGGTGGATAAGGATGATTGACGAGGATACGACCTTCAAGGCATCTGTGAAGCTGCGATCATTCAATCCTCTCAAGAACAAGGTAGAGCTTGAGCTCAGCGACCGGCAGGATGAACCTGAGCCGGAAGGGCCGCTGGACAGCAAACGCAAGGAGCGCAGTAAGAGCTACAGCATCCTAGAAGGCAGCCTGCATGCGATCACGCAAGGCCTCACCAGCAACTTCCTCTCAGCGTTCGCCCTGGCGCTCGGCTCATCGAACACCGTCATCGCGCTTCTCGTGACATTGCCGAGCCTCATCGGGGCATTCGTGCAGCTCGGCGTCCAGAGCGTGCGCAGCCTATTCAAGTCGAGCAGGGCCATGATCGTCTTCTTCGCAGCGCTGCAGGCATTCATGTGGCTGCCGCTCATCTTCATCCCGCAGCTGCAGCAACCAGGCCTCTGGCTCATATTCTTCGTCACGCTCAACACCTCCTTCGGAATGCTCTTAGGACCTGTCTGGAACAGCTTCATCGGCGAGATAGTTGATGAGAACGAACGTGGGAAGTTCTTCGGTCGGAGGAATATGTTCACAGGCATGAGCGCTTTCATCTCGACAATATTCGCTGGGTGGGTGCTCAGCGTGATGAAGCCTGTCAATCCGATTCTCGGTTTTAGCATGCTCTTCGCGCTCGCGTTCGCGTTCCGCATCATGAGCGCGTACTTCCTCGGCAAGATGAGCAAGACTTCGGATCAAGGCCTCAACATGGCCCAGCCCGACATCCCGGACTTCATCAGGAACGTGGACCGCACGCCATTCGGTAGGTTTACGATATTCCTCATGCTCTTCTATATCGCGGTGTACTTCAGCGCACCCTTCTTCGTAGTCTACCAACTCTCCATACTCAAGCTCAGTTATCTCCACTTCACAGCGCTCGCGAGTGCGTCAGCCATAGCATCATTCGGGAGCATGATCGTGTGGGGCAAGCACGTCGATAAGATAGGGTCGAAGAACGTGCTCTTCGCGAGCGGCCTACTCATCCCCATGATCCCTTTTGCCTATGCTGCGACGACGAGCTTCTGGGTGCTCATGGTGGTCGAGCTGTTCAGCGGCTTCATCTGGGCAGGATTTAATCTCAGCGTGAGCACCTACCTCTTCGACGCGACAGACCGCGCGGAGCGTACCAGGCAGCTTGCGGTATACACTCTCCTCATCCAGCTCGCGATATTTTCCGGCGCTATGGCGGGCAGTGCGTTCCTCCGCATCTTCGACGGCACCACTCGCACCGGTTTCATCACTGTCTTCATCATCAGCGGTGTCCTCCGCCTGCTCGTGGTGCTCATGTTCTACGGCACGCTCCAGGAGATGCGCCTGGTCGAGGTGCCTATTACGGGCCGTATCTTCAAGGTGTTCGTGAGCATCAAACCGCAGATGGGTATTGTCTATGACGTCGCGGGAGAGAACATCCGCGAAGCGGGCAAGCTGGCCTTCGAGACGCCGCGCCGCGTGAATGAGCAGGTCATGGAATTCGCGCGTCAGGCGCGAGGCATACGTAAGCCGAAATCGGCAATCAAAGAGATGGAAGCGCGTGAAGACCAGGAGGATTTCGAGGAGTACAAGAAGGACCTCAAGCCCTAGCCTCACTGGCCGAGGTTGGAATTCTTTGGTATTGCGCTTAACATATTGCCTGTTGCATCGCGCATGCGCCTGAAGTTCTCACGGTGGAACTCGCGGTATTTCTCCTTCGTCTGGAACCGTGAAGCGAACTCATCGTAGAGCCGCTCAGCTTCGCTCAACTCATTTGCAGCGGGCTTCGAATTCCCGGTGCCGAGCAGCTCGCGGAATACCCAGGGGCTCGTGATAGCGGCGCGAGCGACCATGATGCCGTCGCACTTGGTCTGTGAGGTCATGCGCTGCGCGCTCGCGGCATCTGTCACATCGCCATTTCCAATGATCGGTATGGTTGCGAGCTCCTTCATTTCCTTAATCGCGTTCCACGAGGGGGAGTCATTGCTCTTCTGCTTGGCATGGCGTGCGTGCACTGTGATGTAGTCGAGTTTCTCGTTCGCCGCTTCGATGAGCCGCAGGTATACCTTGTGGTCTTGCTCCATCTGGTTGAGTCCGAGGCGGATCTTCACACCCACTGCGCCGATATCGAGCGTAGTCCTGCGCCGCCAGTCATGTAGGATCTTGAACATGGTTGCCATCTTGTTCGTGCGTTTGATGAGCGCAGGCCCTGCGCCAAGACGGATGACCTCCGGGCTTGGGCATCCGAAATTCAGGTCGACGGCCCTGATGTTCTTGAGATGCGGGAGCGAACTATGCGCCAGCTGTTCGAGCTGGTAGAGTGTGACCCCGAGCTCGCGCTCGTTCGCTATGAATAGCTGGATACCTGTCAAGGTATCGGGGTCGTGCGTGTCGATAAGGTCGAGCGTCGCCTTATTACGCCTGACGATGCCGGAGGCGCGTACCATCTCAGTCCAAGTGAGGCCTGCGCCTTGCGCATAACAAATGCGGCGGAAACCGACGTCGCTGACGGATTCCATCGGTGAGAGGATGAACCTGCTCTTGAGCGCAAGATCGCCGATCCTCATCATTTCCTCAGGTCAAGCCTGACGATTGTCTCGACATGGCTGATATCAGGGAACATATCGATGGCGATGATGTCCTTGATGTCGTAGCTCTCGCCGAGCTTCGCCAGGTCGCCCGCGAGCGTGACTGGGTTGCATGAGATGTAGACGATGCGCTTGATCCCGGTCATGAGCAGGCCGCGCAGCACCTCTGGCGTGCAGCCGGTGCGCGGCGGGTCGATAACAATCCTGTCAGCAACAGGGTACTCCTCAGTCACAGTCCCCGCACGCCGGTTCTTAATGTACTCGTAGATGTACTTCTCAGCCGATCGGTGGATGAACGTCGTGTTCTCGATGCCGTTCTGGTACGCATTGATGCGTCCGAGCAGCACGCTCGCCTCGTGGCCTTCGACAGCGACGACGTGCTTCCCGACCTTTGCCGCTGGCAGCGAGATGTTGCCCAGTCCCGCGTACATGTCGAGCACAGTCTCCTTCTTGATGTCTCCATCATTGGAAAGGAAACCTATCGCTGTCGCGATGAGCGTCTCGTTCGTCGCGATGTTGGACTGGATGAACGTCTCAGGCAGGAACGAGAACGTCAGCCCTGCCGCCTTGTAGGTGATGTGTTCCTGGACCTGGCCGCTCGTGCGCGTGACGCGGTTCTCCTCGAAGAACAGGTTGCCGATGAGCTTGCGGTTTCGCGAGTAGAGATCCTCGAAGAAATCACGCACTGCCTTACGCTGCTGCTGCGGGGTGTCATCCAGCGGCACGAGGATGCCCGCCTTGCGGTTGTCGCCGACCACCACCACCGCTTCCTGTGTGAATGAACCCGTCATTCCTACACGTGATTCTGATCTGTTCAGGAGTGAGATGAACGCCTCGATCTCAGGCGCCACGATGAGGCATTTGCTGACCGGGATGATATCATGCGCGTGGAACTTGCGGAATCCGGCGTTCAGCCTGCCGCCAGTGAACTGCATCGCGACTTTGGCCCGACGGCGGTAGTTGCGGCGCTGCTTCGCGGGGAGTACCTTGACATCATGGGGTAGTTTCACGCCTTTGCGGGAGAGCAGGAATGAGATCTGCGCGCCCTTCTGGAGCAGCTGCTCGTCGTACGCGACGTGCTGGAGATTGCAGCCGCCGCAGACAGTGAAATGCGGGCATTCCGGTTCTGCACGTAGCGGCGACGGGGTAGTGATTTTCGAGAGCATGCCGAAGGTGTACTTGCGTTTCTGCTCCGTGATATCGGCTTCGACTTCGTCGCCTGGCACGGTGAACGGGATGAATATCGGCCTGCGGACATCCTTGCCGTCCACTTTCGTGATCATCGTGCCGATGCCTAAGCCTTCTTGGGAGAGGCTCTCTATGCTTCCCTTCCATGCATTCGGCACGTCCATGTACACAAAAGACTCGAGGTCCTATAAAAGCGTGTCGTACGCCCTCGACGTAGATGCCCTTGTGGTAGGATAAGGTATTTAAAAGGGCTCGACCGTCTTCCCGCTATGGGTGAGAAGGGGAAGAAACGGAACAGGATAATCAAGCTCCTGAAGACCGAGTACCGCATAGGTGACCACGTCCCTGTCTCCGCCATCTATGAATGTTCAGACTGCTGGAACGTGACCGCTTTCAAGAGCGGCGAGCGGTTCCTCCCCTGCGAGGAATGCCTCGATGTCGATGACGACCAGCACTGGTACAAGACCAATCAGGTCCTGCACTTCGTCACGAAGAACGTCAACACCGAGTTCGAGCGCATCGAGACCTTCAGTCTGAAGGCTGCGGACTGGATTGCCGAGATATCAGGGAGCATCTGGTTCGTCATCTTCCACGTCGTATGGTTCGGCTGGTGGATATGGGTGAATACGATGCCGGGCTACGTGCATTTCGATTCGTTCCCCTTTGGTCTCCTCACCATGGTTGTGAGCCTCGAGGCGATCTTCCTCAGCACATTCATCCTCATCAGCCAGAACAGGCAGGGGCAGCAGAGCGAATTGCGTGCTGAGCTCGACTACCAGACGAATATCAACACAGAGAAGCAGGTCGCCGAGATATTATCAATCCTGCGTCAGATGCTTGAGGAGGAGCGACTCATCGTGCGCACCACGAACGAGGTCCTCGAGGATGCGAACATCATCCTTGAGCGCACGCAGCCCAAAAGGAAGACGCGCAAGCAGCGTCAACTTGATAAGGTGCGTGACCGCAGGGCTGACAAGATCATGGAAGACGCTGGCATCGAGGACGTGGATCCTGACGACTGAGCCCGGAATCCATTAATACCAGCGAACAGTTCTCTCCCCATGCTCGGCCTTAAAGTCGAATTGCAGAACGCGCAGCAGGTGAAGCGCTACCTTGTGGAGCATGAGCTCTTCGACAAGCGCTATGCGATAAAACGCGACGAGGGAGTCATCGTCTTCCCCGTAACAAGGGAGTTCTCGCCGCCATTCGATTTCGAAGTGGACTTCATTGAGATAGAATCAGACGAGCGCGTACAGGCGCAGTCCCTGCGCGAAGCTATGCTGCCGCAGCTCACTCCCGAGGAGCAGGAGGAGTTCATCGGCAGCTACGACATCGTCGGCAGCATCGCGATCATCGAGGTCACCGATCTTCTCGTGCCCAAGGAGAAAGAGATTGCCGAGAAAGTGCTCGAGATCAACAAGGCGGTGAAGACCGTGCTGAAGAAGATGGGCGGTCATGTCGGCGAGTACCGCACGCAGCAGATGCAGCACCTCGCCGGCGAGGACACGCGTGACACCACAGTCACTGAGAACGGCGTCAAGCTCAAGGTGAATGTCGAGACCGCGTACTACAGCATCCGCATGGCCACTGAGCGCAAGCGCATTCTCAGTCTCATCCGGCCTGGTGAGCGCATACTGTGCCTCTTCAGCGGTATAGGTCCTTACCCTGTCACGTTCAGCGTCCACACTGAAGCCAAGGACATCGTCGGGATAGAGATCAATCCTGCCGCGCATGAGCTCGCGGTCGAAAACGCGGCGCGAAACCGCTGCACGAACGTGCGACTGCTCTGCGATGACGCGCACGATATCCTGCCCAAGCTAGCGGCAGCAGGCGAGCGGTTTGATCGCATCACGATGCCACTGCCGCACACGAGCAACGAGTTCATCGATGACGCGCTGTCGGTGTCAGTGCCCGGCACAGTGATTCATTACTACACGTTCCTGCCTGATGGCGATTTCAACAGCGCGATACCTTTCCTGCGCCAGGCCTTCACGCGTAGAGGATACTCGCTCGGTAAGTATGATGTGGTCAGGGCCGGGCAGCACGCGCCGAGGGTGTGGCGGATCTGCGTTGACGCAGTGGTCGAGAAAGATTAGAATCGTGGCGGGACTGCGCCGGGTGCTGTTGGCATGCGGCCTTGGCTCGCGTCGGGCATCAATGAATCGCGCGTCTTCTTGCGCTTCGGCTCGTTCTTCATCCGCTCCAGCATCGGATTGTCGAGTGTCTTCCAGGCAGTATCCGGCTCGCCCTTGTGCTTGACCTGTATGACGCCGAGCACTTTGTTGTACGAACGCTCGAAGTAGCTGTACTCATCAGTCTCCACTTTCCTGACCTGGTCCAGAGGCGAGAGCACCCGGTATTGGAGGTCGTTCTCGCTCCCGCGTGGATGGAATTCGAAGTACGCGGCAATCGCGTCTGTTCCGCGGCCGGTCTCGGGATTGGTGATGCGAGCGTTGATGGTGTACTGCACGTTGGTGATGTCGCTTGCGAAATCGTACGTGCGGACGAGGCCTTCTTTAGGATCGTATCGCCTTAACGCGTAGTCCATTCCCTTGCTTGTTTCTTCCGCTCTGAAGCGTGCGAGGCTGTTCATATGTGCCTCGATAGCGTCAACGAGCGTTGGAGGTGATTCCTCTTGGAGAAGTTCATTGATGGGGTCGTGCAGGATGATTGGGTGAGGGTTAGGGATGTCGCCTGACTTGGACTTGAAGAGCTCCTTCGCCTTGTGGTAGAGCTCCTGCACGTCGATGCTGAATATCTTCTGTACAGGCTTCATGTACTGTTCAAGCCGCATGTCAAGGTTCAGCTGCTCCATCGCTATCGGCGCAGATGTGGCCTGTCCGTACATCGGTAAGGCTAGAAGGCTGATGCCTAGCGTCGCTGCTGCAAGTCGTTTGTGCATTTCCCTACCCGCGTATTTCCGCGAACACTCAGGGTCTCGACGAGCGTATTTAAGCATATTTGAGGAAAACGACCATTTACCGGATAATCGTAGACCTATTGGTCATGTTCTCGACGGGCCGTGGAAGAGATGAGTGTGCGCTCGGCAGTTACATCCGACGGTCATCGCCGTTGTCGGGCTACCCGGGTGTTCACCTCGTCATCGCGCACAGCAAGAGAATGCCGTCGGCTTATATATGGTTTGCTCAGCCGTACATGTGCAGGTAGTCCATGCCTTCTATTTCCTCTGAGCGCTTGACCTTGGCCACTGCGGAGATGAAGTCCGACTCCTTGACGATGTGCCTGTTGTCGCGGATAGCGAAGTATCCGGCCTCTGTGCAAACGGCGCGCACTTCTGCGCCACTGTAGCCCTTCATGAGGTTCAGGATGCGGTCGACAGTGACTTTCTTCTCGAGCGTCATCCTCGCGGTGTGGATCTTGAAGATCTCGCGCAGCCCATCCTTGTCAGGTGCTGGCACCTCGATGAGGCGGTCCAGGCGGCCTGGCCGGATGATCGCGGGATCGAGGATGTCCTTGCGGTTCGTGGCTGCGATAATCTTGACATTGCCGAGGTTGTTGAAGCCGTCGATCTCGGCGAGGAGCTGCATGAAGGTGCGTTGCACCTCGCGCTCACCGCTCGTGCCCATGTCGATGCGCTTGGCTGCGAGCGAGTCGATCTCGTCGATGAAGACAATGGCTGGTGCGTGGTCGCGCGCGAGCTCGAAGATCTCCTTGACGAGCTTGGCGCCTTCGCCGATGAACTTCTGCACGAGCTCGCTTCCCACGACCTCAATGAATGTGCTGTCCGTGGATTTGGCCACTGCCTTGGCGAGCAGGGTCTTGCCTGTGCCTGGAGGGCCGTAAAGCAGGATGCCTTTTGGCGGCGTGATGCCGACTTTCTTGAAGAGTTCCGGTTTCTTCAGCGGCAGCTCGACGACTTCCTGGATATCCCTGATCTGGTCCTTGAGGCCGCCGATCTGCTCCCAGGCGATGTTCGGCTTGTCGATGATGACGAATTGCTCGACGTTGTACTTCGCGCCCTCGTGGATGGTGTCGATGACTGTGAGGTTCTTCTGTTCGACCACGATGCTGCCGCCCGGCCTGAGGTCCTTGGCGTCGTTGCTGACGTCGACGAGGAACTTGTTGCCGTTGGGGACGCGGATGATGGCCATCTTGCGGCCGTCGCGCTGGATGACTTCAGCGAGTTCAGCGACCAGGAGTGCGGGGGCGCGGAAGCGGTCAATCTCATTTCGCAGTTGCGTGACGGTCTCCTTCAGGAGGCGGTTCTCCTCCTCAACATCTGCGAAGTCGCTGGTCTCTGTGTACTCTTTTGCGCGCTTGGCGTCCTTTGTGGCCATGTATTTGCGGAATCCCGCCTATGCTATATAAAACCTGTGTTGGCCTTTTGGACACTACCGTCGACACAATCAAAACGTTTAAATAGCCGCTTTCCGCGTTCTTCCTCTACAGGAAGGACATGCCGTCGCGAGACGATGCCCTGAATGGACAGGTGGTATGAATGCTCAACATGAAACGCATTTCTGAGACGTACGAGATGAAGGTCTTCACTGACGCCGGCGACTATTTCGGCGATGTCGAGGAGGCCATCCTCACGCAGAGCAAGATTTCTGGATGGCGCGTGCGCGCGACGAAGAACAGTTTCCTCAACAAGGTCCTCGGATCGGCGAAGGGTGTCATCGTGCCGCACCAGCTCGTCAAGAGCATCGGCGACATCATGATCATCAATAAGTCGGCAATCCCGGCTTACGATCCTGACGACGACAGGTAGGATTTTTTCATAACCTCTTTCTCTAGATTCTTTTTCATATTCATTCACAGTTCAGTATCAAGCATCGCCTTGGATTAAGTCTGAGGCGCGAGTGCCGAGAATTCGCAGAATTCTGGCACGAGGAAAGCCATGCTTTCCTCCGTGTTTCGAGGTCGCAGACCGAAGAAACGAGGCGAGCGCTGAAACCGTGCTCGAGGGACGAGAGTAAAGCCGCGATGCAACAGGAGTTTTAATTACACTACTCTTTAGTAGTTAAAATACACAAAATTTATAAACCCGTTTTCCTCAATCAACGTCATGGGAAGGGATGCAGGGGCCAAGGATCTCGCAGTCGTTCTTATCGACATGCAACCAGGATTCCTGAAGAAGTTCAGCCCAGAGGCAGTCCAGAGCCTCGTGCATGCGCAGCGCAAGCTGCTCACCTACGCCGCGAGAGAGGACCTCTTGGTTCTCGAGTTCAGATACCGCGGTCACGGCGATACCATCGATGAGGTGCGCGACGCCATCTCTAACGTGCCGAGATTAGTCCCTTTCGTGAAGGCCCATCAAAGCGGCTTCCAAGATGACCTCGAAGAGGGGAACGGATATGTCGAGAACCTGCTGCGTCAGCAGGGCATCAGCCGCATCTGCTTTGCCGGCGTGAACAAGAGCGCATGCGTGTACAGTACTGCACTCCATGCTGCTGAGAGGGGTTTCTCCATCATCACAAGCGAGGACCTCGTCGCGGACTCCAGTTCAGTGCATCAGGGATCCATCCCGGGGGCTATGCGCTGGTACAAAACGCACAGTACACTCCGCAGTAGCGTCGAGGATATCACCGGCCCTATCGAAGTCCCTCCTCTATCTCGAGAACCGACGTTCTTGCAGAAGTGCGCAGCCTACTTTCAGTAGCTGACGTACTTGCCCTTGAGCGGCTTCGCGTTACCAACAGCAATCAAGATGATGTCCACGAGCCACCAAATCAGCAGGCCGCCGAACGTGATCAGCTTGAGTACGCCGAGACCGATGTGGCCGAGGTAGAACCTATCGATGCCGAGCATGCCTAGGAAGATGCTGAGCACAACGGCAACGCCCTGCGATTTGCCGTTGAGTAGTTTCTTTGGCTTGTTGTAGATGAGGACATAGTAGATGATGGACACGATGGGCCAGAACACGAGCTGCAGCACGAGCCACATAATCTGTTCGCCTTCAGACGAGAACTTGCGCTGGACGTTATCGATGAGCATGAGTATTGAGAAGACGAGCAGCGTGATGAAGACTGCGACGAGTGTCAATACTCCCGCGATGACTGCTGTTGCGACAATAGCTTCTGCGGACATGCTCATTACGCGCCGGCAGCGCAATATAAAGTTTTCCCGTCGCAGCGTCCGGTTCATCATGATGTGGGACTCCGATGATGGTCCCGGGCCGCTCCCCGTCAGAAATTCGGCGCGCGTCTCGCTGAGTTCGTGGAAAACTTATCAGTAAGTTTCCACGAAACCTTTAAATAGCCTTATGAGCAGAAAAGAGCATTCGAGGTGAATAATGGCAGCAGACCTTTCCACAGTCATTCTCGCAGTCATCATCGGTACGCTCGCGGCTATCGTATACTCCCTGCGCATCCTTGTGCTCATGGAGCGCCGCATCGCGCGCATCGACAAGCACATCGAGATGATGGCAGAGAAGATAGTTCTCGAAGAGAAGCAGGTCCTCCAGGAAGAGGCTAGGATCGAGAAGATGATCAAGAAGCGCAGATGAGCGCATCCTATTTTCCTTCTTCTCAATTATTGCTCGCAGCGAGACGCGAGCCGAAACTCCTCGTGGAGAATTTCGATGTCAAGATTAAGTGCTACATGGAGCAGATAGCTGAGGAGTGGCCTCTCCCCCGAGGATACTGGTTCGGCACAACGTCTACGCCACTCGATGACCTCATGGCAGAAGCGGATTACGAGTGGCAGATGTGCAAGCGGGAGTATGACCTCTAGTTGACGAGTTCCTCAAACGTCAATCCCTTCCTCTCAGCGTCGACCAAGGTCAGCACATAGCTCGCCTCTGTCTTGCGCAGATCGTCCATGCAGACGAAGCGCCACGGCTTGCGGAAGAATCGCACCGCGAGCCAGCACTCGCAACCGAAGCGTTGGCAGAATGCTTGGAGCGACTCGACCTCTTGCTTCGTGAAGTACTTGACCTCCGAGGTCGTGATCTTTGCCTCGATAGCGAGCTTGCGCGCGGCATTGCCAGCAATCACATCAGGCACGTCGTATTTCAGGCTGCCAGAACCCGCGGCACGGAAGGCCGCCCATCCCACGGCCCAGAACTTATGGACAAGCTCGCGCTCAGCCTGAGAACCCCTGGACTTCGTGGACATAAAGGCTCCGCCGGCACCGCGCTTAAAAAACCTGTTGTGCGCCTGACCAGTGGAGGAGAGATTTCTGTCCTTTTCACTGGAGCGGCAAGAATAAGGCTTAAATAAGGCAGAGAAGTCCGGCTATCCATGAAACACATCCTGCCACTTGCGGCAATGGAGAAGCTGCTCAAGGCCGCGGGCGCAGACCGCGTCAGCGAGGACGCCAAGGAGGCCCTGCGCGATGCGCTCGAGGAGCGTTCCATGGCCATCGGGCATAAGGCGAACGAGTTCGCAGCGCATGCGAACCGCAAGACCGTCAAGGGGGCGGACATCCGACTCGCGAGCAAGCACTGACCATGGCGCTGCACAAGAAGCACGTGGACCGCTTCAAGCAGAAGGCGGAAGAGCACTACGAGCAGTTAAAGCGATTCCGTTCGCAATGGGCGAACAAGCGCATCATCTTCTTCACGTTCCTCCTGCTGGTATTCCTCGCAGTGCTCTCAGTCCACAAGTACGAGCTGCTGCTCCTGCCTGAGACGATGGTCAGGAGCTCTACGCTCATCCTCACCATACTCATCACGTTCACTGTGAGCAGCGTGATCGTGTGGCTGCTCGAGGGCCGTATCTTCAAACTCCTCAAGGACGAGGTGGAGATCGAGAAGAGCCTTTTCTACACAAAGATCTTCACCTTTCTCGTCTACCTCAGCGCAATCATCATCAGCCTGTACGCAATCGGCATCAGCCCCGGCAACCTCACACTCGTTGCGGGCCTGCTCACGACAGCGTTCGCGATCAGCATGCGCGAGGTCATCGTCTCCTACTTTGTATGGATGATCCTGTTATTCAAGCGTCCATTCCGCATCGGCGAATTCATTAAGATAGGCGATGACGAAGGCCGTGTCGCCCACATCGGCACGTTCTATGTCGCCATCGATGACGGCACCGATGCACGCATTAGGATGCTGAAAGTGCCGACCAGGACGTTCCTGGACAAGACCATAATCGGATACGGCGAAGGCGAGGTGCCGCAGGACCTGCGTTTGAAGGTGCAGTCACTGCCCAAGGATGTTGACAAGCGCCTACAGGAGCTGCTTGCAGTCGTCAAATCGATCACAGGGTATGCGAACTCAAGCGTCACTCTTGATATCGACGGGGAGCAGCCGGTGCTCGTAATCCACTACGAGGTAGAATTTGTCGGGCGCAAGCAGGTGAAGACGCAGGTCATCGCCCAGGTCTACGAGATTACTGCTGATTTGAGGAAGAAAGAGTAGCCTTGTTCTCCTCATTGTTGTTTCCGTCTAACTTAGTCTCCAGTCCCTGCTCGCGGAATAGGTGTCGCGTGAACGGTGAAGGGCCCAGTCTCACTTTGGCAGGAGTAGCATCCATGGGGCAGAAGGTGTCGTACCAGGTGCTGATTGGATCATTGGAGAAGTGGATGTACCGTCCGTTCGTGCGGTCGATAGTGTCGTGAGTGCGCTTATAGTGGTATGAGTCTTTACTGTACGTACGCCCCACTACGCATTGCACCAGTCAAGAGCGTATATAAACGTATGTCCGGGTGCGTGTCGAACAGGAGTCTTCTCAGACGGTGATCTTCATTAGGTCGAACGCCGCTTCGGTGTTCGGGAAGACTGCGCGTGCCTCATCGAGCGTCTGCTCGACAGACAGGTAGCGTTGTGAGAAATGCGTGAGGATAAGCTTGCGCGCCTCTGCCCGCTGCGCGACCATCGCCGCCTGCGCGCCGGTCATGTGCTTGAACTCGGCGGCTTTGTCCTCGAGATCCGAGTTGTATGTTGCTTCACAGATGACGAGATCCGCATCGCGTGCTAACTGGATGAGCTCTGGCACTGGTTGCGTATCGCCAAATATGGCGATCTTCTTGCCTGCGGTGCGATAGGTGACATCCTCGGGCTTGATTGCCTTGCCTTCCAGAGTCACCGGCTGTCCACGCGAGAGTTTGCCGATGAGTGGTCCCTCAGTGAGTCCGAGGCGCTTGCACGCCGCCATATCCACACGCGTCCGCTCCTTCTCGTACCACGCATAGCCTAAGGAAGGGACGCTATGGTCGAGCGGGATGCAGGTGACCTTGTACTTCTCGCTGTCCACAACGAGGAATTCCTCACCGAAGCGTGGGTGAACTTCATGCACGTCGATATCCACCTTGTTCTCGAAGATGGTGGCGTTCATCATGTGGAACATGTGCTCCTTCGTCCCGGGAGGGCCGTAGATGTGCAGCGTGTCAGTGTAGTTGCTGTTGCCGATGGTCTGGATGAGACCGATGATCCCCGCGACGTGATCGCCGTGCCAGTGCGTGATGAAAATGCGGCGCACCTTGCCGCGGCTGATGCCGGCGATATTCATCTGGCGCTGCGTGCCCTCGCCGCAGTCGAACAGCATGCCCTCTCCCTCGAACTCGAGGTAGAAAGCCTGCACGTTGCGGTCCTTCGTGGGCACCATGCTGCTCGTGCCCAGGATAGTGACTTCGACCATAGACATCAAGAATCGTCGGAGGTTTAAAAAGGTTACACCGTAAACTATATGAACGCACTGATTTGAAATATGGCGTGGTTAGCGCGGAACATTACTTGAAAACGTATGTGCGAGTGATGCCGCGGCGCATCAGGGATGTACGGCGTCTTGTCAAGAAGAAACGGGAGATTGATGCCTCACTCGAAGCGGGAACCTACGAGACCTTATTCTTCACAAGAACTCTCACCGATGAGAAGAAAGTGCAATATGCGCAACAGCTCGTGAAATTGATTGGGGATACAGGCACTCGCGATACGCTGCAGTATCATGCTGAAAAAACAAGAAGAGGATTGCACTTTTACACTGCCAGATTCTACCTCCAGCACAAAAGTGAGTTTGAGATTGATCCTACCGCAGCAAAAATCGCACTACGCTGTTATGATGTGGCCTTGTCGACGGAACAAAGATTACTGCAGCTAAATACTATATATGCAGGGCAAGTTGGAGCATTACAAGAAAAAAATATCGCGAAATACGTTGCATTATTGACTGATGAAAGAAAACTCTTCGCATATTTGTATGTCGCTGGCAGGGATATACAGTCATTGGCGATGGATATCAAGACATTTTCACGCCGAGTGGGCAAAACGTTATATGAGCGAATTCCAGGATTTTATCTTTCTAGTCTCTTCGTAGTGCCGCTTGTAGGAACATTCATAAGTGAAGTGAATGAGAATGATTTGACTTGGGTTATGACTCTCTTAGTAACACTGCCGTTTCTCGATATAATGAGTAGGCTTCCTCGTCAGCTAGTCGTTGACGTCCAGTCTTGGTTTAATGAGACGATTTAGCGGTGATTTTTTAAACCAGGGATTCTCTCTTCCTTTCACCAGGCACAGAGCGCCAGAGCGCAGATTCTGACGCGTGCATTGGGACACGCAAATGGCAGACACAGCCAGCACTCCGTTCAAACCGGTCATTGCATCTAACGTCATCGGCAAGCTCTCGGGTGAGCGTGTGCTGCTCCCGTCGAGCGATGCTGCCAGGGACCTCAACAACCAGTCGCGCTTCGGCACGATACTCACTGGAGGCAAGGTTCAGCTCTCGCTCCTGGAGGCGGTCTATCTCGAGGAGAAGGGGAAGATTGCGATTACCGACGGCCGCGGTCGTAAGCTCAGTCACGAGCGGCTCATCGCCGCAGGCAAACGCGTGGAGAAGGCCTTCGCGGTCAAGTATGCGGTCTTCCGCGATTTGCGCACGCGAGGCTACATCGTGAAGACTGCGCTCAAGTTCGGCGCTGATTTCCGCGTCTACGACCGCGGAGTTAAACCTGGCGAGGACCACGCCAAGTGGGTTGTGTTCCCGGTGCATGAGGCGGGCCACATGACCTGGTACGATTTCTCCGCGAAGAACCGCGTAGCGCACAGCACGAAGAAACGCCTGCTGCTCGGCATCGTCGATGACGAAGGCGATGTCACGTACTACGAAGTGAAGTGGCTGCGTCCTTAGAACTCCAACGGCGTGATCCCGCGCAGGCGCAGATCAGTGTAGAATCCTTCGAGGTCGGGTGTGATGTCGCCGGCATACTCAACTATCATCCGCCCGAGATGCAGGAGCTCCCTCTTCTGTTCAGGCTTGATATTCTTCACCCCAACTTTCTGGTTGTGCAGGTTCTCCACCTTGAAGTAATTGATGGCCGCGGTGAAGAAGGCATCGTAACGCACGCGTAAGTCTTCGTTCTCTGCTATAGTGTCCAGCGTCTCGCGTTTGCCATGGCCGGTGTAGGTGATACTGCCTACATGGAGATGTGGATCAAATGTGAGCTCTATCTCGAGCTTCTCGTTGTCCACGATATGCTCATTCTCCATCCTGAAGCCGGTGATGATTGCGCGGTTATCATTGATGGTGGTGAGCTGGTATGCGTTGTCCGAGAGTGTCTGTGTGAGCTTGCGGTTTCCTTTCCTAAAGGTGTGTCTCACGTCATCGAGCGTCACCGGTTCTCTTAGCGAAGCGCGCTCGCTCGCCACAGTCTTCTCTCCCGTGATGATATCACTGAACCGCTCATAAGGCATGATCATCCTCGTGGTGTCATCGTTCGCGCCGCCATAGACTAGGCCGATGCAGTAGAACTTCAATACACCTCCTTCTTCTCTCGGCACGAATACCGGTGAGCCGCTCTGCCCGGGATCGATCTTGATATCCGCGAGATACACGCGTGTCGGGACGGGGACGATATCCATGTCCCAGTAGTCTGTCGAGGTGATGATGCCGTTCGTGACGATACGCGTCTGGCCGTGGGGGTATCCTGTGGAGAGGAGAATCTCACCGGGATTCACGCCGCCTGGGGCGCCGAACGAGAACTCCGCGAGCGGTAGCTCAGGCGATCCTATAGTGCGCATCACTGCGGCATCGCCGTCTTTCTTATGGCGTATGAATTCGAGCTTGACCGCGCTCTCTAAGTCCTCATCGAAGGCGTTCTCGACGACATGGAATGCTTCCTTGAACAACTTTCCTGAGTTCATGAGGGTGCCTATCGGGGTCTGCATTGCGTTTACGGACACTGGCGCGTTGTATGGCACGTGATGATTCGTGAGTATGAGATACTCTTCTCCCTTTTTCGTGAAGACGCAGCCGGTGCCGAAGCCGAGATTCCTGCCGAGGTGAACCATCGGGCGTCCGGTCAGCTTGCTAATCTGCGGTATCTTGTAGAATGATTCGTTCCTGATGCAGACGATGCTCGGAAGAATCTGTTCACTGAACTCCCTCCACATCCTATCCCCGATAATGCGTTCAATGCCCATGTGTCCCCGGTAGAATGCCCACCACTCCACCGATGGAGAGAGTCAGGGCGTTGTTTATAATTTTGTTGACACGGCGCTGTCATATCAGTTCAGTATCCAAGTATCTGCGCTGTGCTGCCCAGCAGCTTCTCCCTGATCGCGGCGTCAGCCGCGTCCATGACTGTGATGATGCGCGCATCTGTCCCCTTGTAGGCGCTCATCGCTTCGCCGATAAGCTCGTAGGCCTGATGATGGTCTCCTCGCCAGTACGCCGCGTTGGCAGCCCAGTACTTTTCGCCTGCCGCAGCGTTCTCCTTGAGCGCTGGCGGGCGAGGGTATCGCTCGAGCTGCGCCATCCATTTGATGAATTCCCCCCGAGTCTTCTCCTCTCCGTGGCGCAAGAGATCCTGGAGCGCCTGCTGATACTCCTCGCTCGTAACGGTGTGCTCCTCGAGGATGAGGTTCTCTATGTAAGGGGATATCTCCTCGCTATTCGCGAAGAATCCGCTTGCGTGGTTTATGCGTGCCTTGAACAAGCGTTGTGATTCCTGAGTGCTCTCTGCTGTACGCGGTATGGTCTTTATGAGGTGCAGGTTGCCCACATCTATGTCGTATGTCAGTTTGGACTTGGCAACGTTGTACATGCTATCTGCTCCCGGCAGTTCCAGGTCATACGCGCCTTCATTATGGAACACCTCGTGATCGAATGTCTGTGAGATGGCATCAACAGGCCTTGCTCCCCAGATGATGGCCGAGTTGCCGCGGTACTGCGCTATCCCGCCGAAGGCGATTCGCGATCCCCTGTTGTAGAAGTACGTCTGCTGGCCCATGAAGTAGATGTTCATCCTTTTTGCGTCAGATTGGAGTATGAGGCTGTTGAGGAAGTAGACGCCCGTGCTCTTACTGTCCTTTGATGGAAGGGGGCGTATCTCTTCGACATGCAGTTCCTCGTTCAGCCATGCTCTCCTGCGGGTGTTGTGGTTCTCGACTATGTCGTCGACGACGGTCTCGAGTTTCTCCCCGTGGTACTCCTTCATCTCCTCATCGTAGTAGATGACAGTCTGGACCTTCTGCACATGCTGCACCGGAGCCCTCTGCTCGGGCGGACGCTTAGGAGTCTGCACAGGCAAGAAGCACGACCCTGCTGCCAGTATGCTTACCAACGCGCCTGCCAACACACCCTTACGCATGTCCTGATTCTACGACACCTGGTTTAAATCTCTATTGTCGACTATATGTCATCTCGCTTTGGGAAAAAGGGAATTTTATAAATCGCCCCTCTCCCAGTGAAGCAATGCCGTTGCCGAGGATTCCCAAAGAGGATGTGCTTGCCGCTATCGAGAAGATAGGTCCTGCGCAGCCAATCGATGTCCGCAAGGAGCTGCGCCAGGGAGACTCAGTCCTAATTGGCGCGCTCATGAGCGAGTTCGTCGCCGAAGGCAAGCTGCGGATCACCGCGACCCGCCGAGGAGGCAGTCCCTTCTACTATGACCCAACGAAACCTGAACGTCTTGAGGTGATACGGCAGTGGCTCAACGAAAAGGACCGCCGTACAATTGCAATGCTGAAAGAACAGAAGGTGATGCGCGAGGACAGTCAGGACCCGCTCGTCCGTGTCGGGCTCAAGAACACCCCTGATTTTAGCATGCGCATGGAGGCCGACGGCGTCACGTACTGGCGTTACTTCCTCATCCCAGAGGATGACGCGGTGAAGATGATCAATGGAGAGGCTTCAACACCGTCTGCGCGTGCGGAGGTACCGATAGAGACTGTCGAGAAGATTGTTGAGAAAGACGTTGTTGAAAAAACCACGGTTCTCAAGGATGCTCCTGAGAGGCCCGAGAAGGATGCTGCTCCGCGGGCCGAGGCCCAGGAAAGCTTTGATTCCGTCCAACCAGCGAAGGCCAAGACTAAGAGGGTGGCCGCGCCCGGGAAGCCGAAGAGAGGGAAGAAGAAAGCGGCAGAGCCTGTCCTCATGCCCGACGGTGCGGTGATGATATCCCCTCAGGAGTGGCTCGCCCACGACACGCTCTATGAAAAGGTTACGATGTTCGCAGCCGATATGAAGATACATGATGCGCGCGTGCACAAGCCGCACTACGAGCTCACCTGCATCGCCTCCATCCCGACCCCGTTTGGCGCCATCGAGGCGTTCGTGCACGCGTTCAACAAGAAGTTCACTGCAGATGATGTCAAGGCGCATCTGCCGCGCGCCAGGGAGCTCGGCCTTCCCGTCATCATCCTCTCAGTGGATGCAGTTCCTGGCAAAGTCACCTCTGCATTCAAGGGGATGCCGAATGTTATGTTCAAGCGCCTGTCTTGAATCAGAACTGGAGCTTCTTATACGGCATCTTTAACGTCACTCCAGCGATGATTGTCGCTTTCTGCATGTCGAAGTCGTAGAACTCTGCGCGCGCGAATGCCCGCAGGTGCTCTCCAAGGTCCTTGTTCACTTGCAGTTCGGTGTAGTTGTCGCTGCCGTCGATCTCATGAAAGAACTCGCCTGTCCAGGTCTTGTTGAATTGCTTTCCGAAGAATGCGGTGAGGTTGCCTGCATCGTTGTTCGCAGTGGCTTCGATGAAGCCGTAGCAGCCGAGCAGTTCCGGGATGCCGTAGTTACGGATGCCGAACTTGGTGTCGATGCTGCCTTCGTTTGTGGTTTTCGTCCATGCGATAGCGCGCCACTTGCTGTCCGCCTTACCGATGCTGAGCGCCTGGCGGCCGAAGAGTGTCTTCTTCTCGAAGTCGTTGGTCTCGTTGAATGCGTCAATGCCAATGACTGTGCCATTGGCGTACAGGTCGTTCATCGTCCAGAGGCGTGCGCGGATACTGCCGTCCTGGTTCGGTCCGATCTCGAGCGCATTATAGAGTAGCTCAATCCTGTTCTCCTGCTTCTCTGGCACGGGTTCAGTCTGCGCCGCTGCAGGAGCGACTGCTGCCGCTGTGATGAGTGTGCCGATTCCGAGCGCTGTAGAGAGTTTGCGTATCATTTTACTACTGGACAGTAGTTTATATTTATATAGTTTATGTCTCCAAAACTTCTTAAAGTCGCGGGAGAGCGGTCGTGGTATGGGCGTCGCGATAGGAGAACTCATCCCTACCAAAGAACTGCGCATTGATGATCTCGCGGGCAAGACGCTCGCAGTCGACGGCTACAACGTGCTCTATCAATTCATCACGACAATCCGCGGCCCTGACGGTAGCCCGCTCACAGACCGCAACGGCAACGTGACGAGCCACCTCACCGGTCTCTTCAGCAGGTGTACGAATCTACTCGCCAAGGGCATTAGGCTCATCTTTGTCTTCGACGGCAAGGTGCCTGATCTCAAGCGCAAGGAGATAGAACGTCGCCGTGCGCTCAAGGCGGGGGCGCAGGCGAAATTCGAAGAGGCCAAAGAGGCCAAGGATGAGGCGGAGATGAAGAAGTACGCCGGCAGGACTGCGGTGCTCACACGCGAGATGGTTGGTCAGGCCAAGGAGCTGCTCGACGCCCTCGGCATACCGTGGATGGATGCGCCGTCAGAAGGAGAGGCGCAGGCCTCTGCGCTCGTCAAGCAGGGTCATGCATGGGCCGTCGTCTCGCAGGACGCCGATGCGCTCCTCTACGAGGCGCCGCGCGTCATCAAGAACCTCGGCATCACAGGCAAGCGCAAGCAGCCAGGCAAGATGGCGTACAACAACGTCGATCCAGAGCTCATCGAATGCAAAGAGGTCCTCTCCTCTCTTGGACTGGATATAGCGCAGCTACGCGCTCTCGCCGTGCTCATCGGCACTGACTACAATATCGGCGGCATCAAGGGCATCGGACCGAAGAAGGGGCTCAAGCTCGTGCAGGAGCACGACCATGACTTCGCTGCGCTCTTCGCCGCAGTGCCGTGGGAGAGCGAGGTGACATGGCAGGATATCGTCGGCGTGTTCGAGTCGATGCCGGTAATCGATCCAGGCAGAATACAGTTCGGGCAGGCGGATCCTGCGAAAGTGCAGGAGATTCTGGTGAAGAAGCACGACTTCGGCCGCGAGCGCGTGGAGATGCAGCTTGAGAAGGTGCTGAAATTCCAGGCGAACACGCAGAAGGGTTTAGGGGATTTCTTCTAGAGATTCCTTCGGGGAAGATTTTTAACTCTAGCAGTTCTGCATCGTAGCATGAAAGGCGTCCAGTCGTGGTTCGCGGCAGTCCTCGGGGCCGTGCTCCTCTTCATCGGCATCCTTGGGTTCATCAATGATCCTGTGTTGGGACTGCTCTCTGTCAATAACGTGCAGAATCTCATCCACTTGCTCTCAGGCGTCGCCGGTATCATTATTGGTGTCTGGGTCGGCACTGCCGCCTCGCGGTGGTTCAACAGCATCTTTGGTATCATCTACGGCTTCGTAGCCCTCTTCGGCTTCTTTGGCATCGGCGTGAGCCTGCTGGACCTGAACCTCGCAGACAACCTGCTCCACCTCCTCATCGCTCTTGCAGCCATCGGCGTGGGATTCTCGGGTAAGGACTGATTTTCTCCTCTATTCCATCGCACGCAAAGTTTATATACTCCTGCGGCGTGGTTGCAGAAGGTGGTATAATGGCAGGCCCTCAACCTCATATTACGAACATCCAGGACGACGAGAAACGCTTCTCCAAGAACATCCTCGGCAAGACTGTTGTCAGCAAGAACGGCAAGCGCTTCGGCGAGGTCGGCGACATCATCTTCGAGACCTCAAGCGGTGAACTCATCCACGTCGTGCTGCGCAATCCGACGCCGTATGCCGACAAGCTCGAGCTTGAGAAGAACAAGGAGGGGCTAACGCTCATCCCGTTCTCGGCAGTGATCGCACTCGGCGACTTCGTCGTCGTGGCCGAAGAGGACATCGTTTAGTTCTTTTTTTGGAATAATAATTTTCTATATGGTTGTTTTATACTCCACGGGTTGTTTCACGTCGATAAGATGGCGGGTTGCTGATTCTCTCCCCTTGAACAGCAACATTTAAATAGAATATATCACTACTAAGTGATAACAAATGAGGTTCCACTCCATGAAACCGTACAAGCCACTCATCATCGGTCTGCTCACGCTTATCATCGTGGCAGTCAGCGGCATGTCCGCGTCAGCCTACAGCAACGCCGACCCGTACGACGGAGTCAACCGCATCGGCACATACTACCAGTACACCTACCGTGCGCCCCTGGCGCAGACGCAGATGTACAACAGCTACTACACCTATGACTACATCGCACCTGCACGTGCAGGCGGCTGGTTCGGTAGCGGCACTGAATGGCTTGTCGGCCTGAGGAGCCCGGTCTACACACCGGTCCCGCCAGTGAGGTACACGAACTACTACGTGCCCACATGCGGATGGCCCTGCTACACAGGCGGTAACGGCTACTGGCCGATGCGCGCAAGCGAGTCACCGTACCGCGAGCGCTACGGCGGCATCTTCCGCTACTGATTTTTTCTATCTATTCTGGTGACTGCATGCGGAAGCTCGATTCGATCGACAGGGAGTTCAACGACTTCCTCGATTCCGCCCCGATATACAATCCAGAGCTCATGAGGTTCAACCAGGTCACCGGCCGGGCCTATGCTGACCGGCTGAGTGAAGAGTACAAGAGGAAGCTCGCCATCATCATGGACATCGACGATGACGAGGATGCCTACAATGAAATACGCCGGCGCGGTGCAGAACTCAAATGGAGCATCCTCGAAATGACTGGCAGCGATCCCCCTGCATGGACCCTCGAGGATCGACGCAAGGCCCAGCGAGCGCATGATCGTCTCGGCGCAAGGTACGAACCCATCAGATGTCCTTCGGACGACGGGGTGGGAGAGGAACCGTTCTGGAGCGATGTGTTTAGCATATGGGATGGATTCCCTGGATTCAAGAACAGATACCAGGACTGATTACTTCAGCACGCCTGCCGCTGCGAGCAATGCCTCGAGCTGGACAGTCTCATCAGAACCCTCTACCATGCGGAACTCCGCCTCGCCGCAGAGCTTCACGAGCTCAAGTCGCTGGCGGTCAGTGAGATCCTTGACTTTCCACGCTTCGCTCTGGACCTGCTTGATCACATCGAGGCCTGAGAGGCCGTAGTCGAGCATTATCTTCATGAGCAAATCTTTCGCCTTGAGAAACTCTCCCTTGACTGCAAGTGAGAGCATTTCGCCTAACTCCTGCGGTTTCGCGAAGCTCGCTATGCCGTACACCACTTCCTCTGTGATGTGTTCGCTATTTGAGGCGCATGCCTGCAGGATGTTCTCAAGACGGCGCACGTCGCCGCCAGAGACCTCGATCACCGCATCGACGGCCTTTTTGTCGATCTTGAAACCCTCGTGCTTCGCTATCTTCTCGACGAGCTCCTTGAGCGCCTCCTTCTCCAGTGGCTTGAAGCGGAATATCGCACAGCGCGACTGGATAGGATCGATGATCTTTGAGGAGTAGTTGCATGAGAGTATGAAGCGCGTAGTATTTGTGTAGTTCTCCATGGTGCGGCGGAGCGCCTGCTGCGCTTCGCGCGTGAGCGCGTCGCACTCGTCGAGGTAGATAATCTTGAAGGGCGCGTCGCCTAAGCCGCGCGTGCGCGCGAAGTCCTTGACCTTCACGCGAATAACATCGATGCCGCGCTCATCTGACGCGTTCAGTTCGAGGAAGTTGCTCCTCCAATCGTCGCCGAAGAGTTCACGGGCTATGACGAGTGAGAGTGTGGTCTTCCCGACGCCTGCAGGACCTGCGAAGAGCACGTTAGGCATATTCTTCTTCTCGACAAAGCCCTTGATGCGCTGCACGATCTCGTTCTGTCCTTTGACTTCTGAGAACTTGCGCGGACGGTACTTCTCTGTCCAGATGGCCTGCTCGTGCGTCTCGTGCATAGGAAATGCGACCTCTGCGGGCTATAAAAGCTTTGCGTGCGGCAGGCCTGTAAGAAAGAGCAAATAACGAAAGGAAGGAGCTAGAATCCGCCGCCTGTGGAGAATCCGCCGCCACCGCCGAATCCTCCTCCTGAGCTGAACCCTCCTCCTGAGCTGAATCCGCCGCTCGAGCTGCCGGAACTATAGGATGAGTTGCTGTGGTACGTCGGTTCAGGCTCTTTGTAGTGATTCGAACCCATATGGCTGACGACATCGTCGCTGCTATACCTGCCGGCGAGGTATCCTGTGAGGAATCCATCCATATCGAGTCCGTTCTTGAACCTCGATCTGCTGCCGTCATACCTCGATCGGAATGTGCTCTCGATTTCCTGGAGGCCGCTGAGCTTGGCGGCGACAGCGTTCTGCCTCTTCTTGAGCTCTTTCGCTGTTGCCCGTAGGTTCTTGATACTCTCATCTGCACCGGCGATCACCTGTACGAGATGATCGTCTTCAGTAGTGTGCGTCCCCTCCGCTAGCTGCCGGAGATGGTCAAGATCCGTTCCCTTCAGGTACTTTTTCATCTCGTCGAGGACTTCCCTGTGGTACTCATTCTTCGTGCTGTCCAGTGTATCGCGCTGGTCCTTCAGGGTATTGTATTCCGATGTATTTTCCTCGAGGCCTTGGCGTAGTTTTCTCCGTTGCTCGACCAGCTTCTCCTCCACCCTGATGACTTCTGTCAGTCCCAGTTTCTCAGCAGTGCCCTCCTCCATTGCGCCGATGTCGCTGTGGACCGTGGTGAGCTCCTTCTCGCTCTGTGTGAGCTGTCTTCCGATGTACGTCACTGTTGCTTTCAGGTGCTCGTAGTTCGCATTCTGGTTTTGGAAATCGACGACGCGCGCGACCATCCGGTCAAGGGCGCGTACGAGTGCATTTGCCCGGTATTCCTGCGTGCCGTAACCGCGGCTCTTGAGGTGCATGAAGAGATTACTCTGCTCGTAGGCAGGAAGCTTCTCCTCGCGCTCCTCTGCGGCGAGCACCATGCGCTTCTCGTTCTGATGGTGGATGTTAGAGACTTCAGATTCCTTCTTCAGCAAGGCAGTATAGCTTTCATCACTGTCCAATTCCTTCTTCACGGAGTCGGTGAGATGGGTCTTCTGTTCCAACGTCGCATCGAGCTTTGAACTGGTGATGTCCAGCCTCTCTTCGATAGCTCGGCGTTCCTCGAGCGCTGTCTCCATGAGCTGCTCGAGCTGTTGGCGTTTCTTCTGCTTGAGGTTGAAGCTCTGCTGCGCCTGCTCGCGGAGGTAGTGCATCCTGCCGATGACGCTCTCTGTCAGCTCAGGCGCATGCAACAGGGCGATCTCACCATACGCATTCTCACGTCGGGAGCCCATGGTCTCGATCTCGCTCTCGACCCGGTAGAGTTCCTTGCCTACAACGGTGTGCTCTCTTCCTACGTTTGCCAGCTTATCTTGGATGCTTTCGCGGATTGATGATCTGCTCGCCATTCTTACCACTCCGTAATCTGGCCAACATCAGGGTACTTCCGCTCAACACTGAGGAAGCCCTTCTTCTTGGCGCCGAACTTGTCATTGTCGATGATGCCGTTATCCATCTTATCATCCTTCACGCGTTCGTACTGTGCTTCAGTCACTCTTTCGCCCCATTCAGTGACTTGGTCCAGGCGTCCGTTGTACTCCTCGTTATTGATGCCCATCCTTAGATTAGTGCCGTTAGGACTCACCGCTTTGACTAAGACGTAGAAGTTCTTGACGTTAGGGTTGGAATTGAGATACCTCCATTTCCCTCCAGTGATGATGATTGTATATGATTGCGAGAGCGTCTGCTCAAGCCCTTTCATCTCGCTCACAACACTTCTGAGCCCTTGCGTGTTCGCCGATGTGATGTATCTCTGCGCCATGTCGCGCAATTCGTCGGATTTCTTTACCGCGATATCCTCTTCCGCGATGCCTTTTAGCCTGTGATAAACGCTTTCGGCCTCTACACGTGACTGTGTGAAGGCGCGCGTATTGTCGCGTATACCCGTCAGTGCATTCACATATCCTTTCGCGCTCGCGAGTTCGCGCTGCTCAATGCTGCTTGTCCCGCTCTGGTACGCGGTCCTGCTCTCCTTGAGTGTGGTCTCGGCGATGCTTTCGATGGAACTGATCTCCTGCATGATGCTGTCGAGCGAGGCTTTCGCCGAGTTCAGCTCAGCTTGATTGTGCAAAGAACGCTGTGCCACAGAAAGTATTGCCTTCGCGCTTGAGATTGCGCTAGCTTGCGGCTCCACCGCGTCACTCACTGCCTGGAAATTCCTCCTCGTGACGATGTCGTCCGCTTGGCCATCCCGGGTGTATGTCGAAACGAATCCTCCTACTGGCGCCAATGTGTTATCGGCGTTACTTAGATTCGCCTGCACTGTTATCCGTTCGTTTTCCGGCAGTTGCGATAGCAGCGGGCTCTTGCCTGCTTGACCTATATCTGCTGAGACTGTGCGGTACTCGAGCGCGACGCTCTCTACTTTTGCTTCCACTCTACGTTCGGCATTGCGCAGCATCATACCCTGTGCTGTCTCTACTGCGCCCCATGTGAGTGCGGTGGTTATCGCAACCGCTGCACTGATACCAGCGATTCTCTTTCTGGCTTTGTATGTGCCGACATACAGCTCGGACGCTTTTGTCTTAAGTCCAGTTGCAGGCTCCTTGAATCGATTCCGGCCCGCTAAGAACTCCTCGATGGCCTGATTAATCTCTGCAGGATCAAGAGACGCACCCATCGCCGCGTACTGTTTCGTGAGCTGCTCACGTAAGTTCTCTTTGTCGAGTGCGGTGAGCTGCTTGCGGATGTTCTTGTTCTGCCGACGCAATGCGTCGGCGACGTCCATCAGGCGCATCGTCTCTTCCATATTGAGCGTCGGGGTTGCCATGTGTGGTGGAGCGAGGCGCTGTTTTTTAAGTTTCCGGGAGTGTAACCACTGTGCCGGAGTCCATGTTCGTAATCCATTTAAATGAAGCCGTGCTCCGAGGGTGAAACGAGAGGTTCGAACATGAACACTGCTATCCAGCCTTATCTTGACAAAGCCATCGATGTTCTCAACGAGTTCGGCATAGCGCCTCGTGAAGACGAGACTGTGCAGATGAGCCGTATGCTCGAGGATATTGTGAGTGTGGATAGGGAGAAGGTCGTGGCCGTCGGTCGCGTCATGCAGTATCAGGGCTCGTTCAATGAGCTCGTGCGAGACAAGATAGAGAACGTGCAGATAGGGGACAGGTATGGTGACATCACGAGTAAGTTCGACTCGATTCGCGAAGATGGCAAGAGGCTTGTGACGCAGCTTGACGACGGTAAGATCGATACGGTCGAGAAGCTGCAGAATGCATGGATGCGTGTTACGCGCGGCACCATCGGGAAGCGCTTTGAAGGCATCCGCGAGACCTATCTCGACGTCTCAAGCGATGCAAAGGACGAGATAGACCGTGAGCGTACCATCCTCGATGCATATGCTGACTTCCGCGGAGCGCTCAAGGAAGCGACTGCCATCACGTACGAGCTGGAGCAGCAGCAAGATGTTGTGCTGCGGGCAGCGATTGCCAACACCGGGGCGGCACAGGAAACCGTTGTCGCATACGCTGGCGAGGACAAAGCCTACAAGACGCGCCTCGAGGGAGCGCGTGACCAGGCGCTGAGGATGCAGCGTGAGGAGCAGCGCAAATATGACTTTATCAAGGACTTCGCAACGCAGCTTGAGATAGGCTACAATGCAGGAGAGACGGTGATGGCGAAGCTCGCGCAGACCAGCGAGGTCAAGGAGCAGGTCTGGCGGCGCTCGGTCACGTTCTTCAAGACGAACGAGCACGTATTCACGGCGCTCGGAGCGACTTACATCGCATTGCTCGGATTGCACGAGAAGACCGAAACGCTCAACGCGATGACTGGAGGCATCAACAACGCACTTGAGGACCTCGCTACTTTGGGCGATGACATCACGAAGAAAGGTCTCGAAGCCGCTCATGGTGTCACGATCAGTGCCGATTCCGTCAAGAAGCTCGTGGATTCCATCGTGGAGTACCAGACCACTACGCAGGATTATGTCCGTGAGCTGAGAGCGAAGAGCGATGAGAATGCACGTGCAATTTCCACTATCGTGGAGGATGGTAAGCAGCGCGTCATCGCAGCAGTCACAAAATACTCTCTGTAACTCCTTTTTTCATCGATTTTATATTCTTCCTTATTCGTTGGCGTTTGATGCGTCCCGCTCTCCTCGTGCTCGTGTTCCTCGTCGTCGCCTGTGGGGGGAATGTCGATCGTGATGTCGGGCCGCTGGTCGATGTTGACGCGCCCACCCGCGTGGAGCTCATGAACAAGACTCCTGAACCGCCACGGCAGCGTATCCTCGCCAGCGGCGAGTTTGTGGCGAAGGAGCAGTACGGTGGTGGACGTGCAGCCCTCATCGAAGCTGGCAGCACGACGCTGCTTCTCAAGGGATTCCAGTCAACCAGAGGCATAGACACGAGGCTCTACCTCTCCCGTGACGGCACGACGGTTGATGCGCTCAGCCTCGGACCGCTCCAGGGCTATAGTGGAGACTACACCTACGCGATTCCTGCGGTTGATATTTCGACCTACCGCTATGTTGTGGTCTCTGATTTGGCGTCGGGGCAGATATATAGCGTCGCCGAGCTCCGCTGACCGAAGCGTTTTTCAATTCCCCCAGACTCCCCTCTGTATGCCGAAAGCGAAACCGATGGTTGTTCTTGTCGCTGGCGGCACTGGCTTCGTCGGCAAGCACATCGTGAAGCTCCTCGAACGGCGCGGCCATAAGGTCATTGTGCACTCGCGCAGCCAGAAACTCCTGCCGACGTACGCTGACGTAATCATCAACCTCGTTGGCATCATCCGCGAGGATGAGCAGACGTTCAAGGAGGCCCATGTTGATTTCACGAAGTGGCTCGTAAGGGTCGGCCGCAAGCTCAAGGTGCGCCAGTTCGTGCAGATGAGCGCTATCGGCGCAGCGTCGACCGGCACGCAGTACCAGATCACGAAGCACCAGACAGAGGAGATCGTCCGGTCATCGGGGCTGCAGTACGCCATAGTGCGCCCGAGTTTCATATTCGGCCCTGAGGATGCGAGCATCAACCGCTTCCGTGCGATTGCTCGTACAGGCTTCTTCCCTATACTGGCGAATGGTCGCGCGCAGCCGGTGCATGTCGATACTGTCGCGCAGGTAATCATTGCAGCGGCAGAGGGTCGCGTCCGCAACCGCGCAGTCGAGGTCGGCGGACCGGAAGTTTTCACCTACAAGCAGCTCCTTGATCGCGTGCACCCGGGCGTGCGCACCTTCAGGCTGCCGCGATTCGTCGTGCGTTTCATCGCATTCTTTGGTGAGTGGTTCACGTTCCTTCCTACGCGAGAGCAGGTTGTGATGATGTCCCAGGACAGCATCACGAAGGACAGTACGGTGGAGAGATGGGGTATCAGGAATCCAAGATTGAGGTGAGAGGGGTGAGACCTCCTTCTTTTAAGAAAGATTTTTCTATCAGTGCTCATACCAAGAGAGTGTGGTAGGACGCATCGTTTCAGAGGAGGTATTGCCTGCTGTGTACCACGTCCAATTCCCGACGCAGCATTTGCTTGCATATACCTTCCTCCGCTTCCAGGAGCACTACGAGTCCCCGAAATTCAGGGGCAAGGTGTTCTCGCTTGAGGAGTTCATGGACTGGTACGCCGCTGACCGTGGGAGCTTCTCATATCTGGAAGACTGGACGGGGTTCAACATCCCTTCGCGAGTCCTTAAGCCATTCTACGAGGGGAAGTTCGATCCGCTCTCGCGCAAGGAACAGGCGTTGCTGGACCGCTTTGAGAGTGTTGAAGGACGGTTCTACATCATCGGCACATCAGAGGAGCATCCCGACGCGATCGATCATGAGCTCGCTCACGGCTTGTTCTACACCAATAGCGAGTACCGTCGTGCAGCGACTTCAATGCTGGAACGCTGGCCAATCGGGAGATTGGAGCGTTTCCTGTCGAAGCTGGGCTACGCCTCCAACACCATCCGTGATGAGGCGCACGCTCACCTGGCCTGTGATTTCGAGTACCTCAAGCGCAAGAAGGCTGTGACAGATAGATTACGCCCGCTACACAAGGGGCTGAAGGCGCTGCTTAAGCACTATATTTCCAAGCGTGATTGAACCATCCCATCAACTATTTAAACTGCCCGCGCTTCGTCATTCCTATGGAGCTAGAGCAGATATTCTACACCATCGCAGCCTTGTTCACAGTGGCGGCGATAGTCTACTTCGCATGGGAGTATGTGGAGATACTGCCGAGGATCACGAAGTCCTTCCTCCTCTTCGTACTTGCCGTGACCATCTTTATCGGCGCGAGCATGCTGCGCGAGGTGAACCGATAATGGGAGACTGGTGGTTCATCGTGTTCTGGATACTACTCTTCCCGCTTGTCATAGTGGAGATACTCATCTTCCTCAAGAGCCGGAAGTTCTACTGGCTCGTCTACGCGCTCTCGATATTCACGTATATCGTCGCTGTTAGCTACACGATTGATGTGTTCGATATGGGGCGCAATGCTATTATCCTCACGCTGCTCGCGAGTGCAGTCCTCATGTTCTTCATCGGGCGCCAGCTCGGCAAGAAAGTCAAGCCGCAGAAGAGGGTATCGCGCAAGGAGATGTACATCGCCATATCGCTCGCAGCGATCATGGTGATTGTCTTCGTCGTGAGCGTCATCTTCGGTAGACTGCAGGAGACAGTAACTCCTGTGGAGAGCATCAAGGAGAGCGATATTGTACGCACGTATGAGGACCAGCCGAAGTTCGAGCCCCAGATGGCACAAGTCACAGTCCTCAAGCGCACGCTGAGCAACACATTCATCCTACCGGTGCCCGTGAGTCAGAAAAACTACCTCGCGTGCATAGTCACCGATCAGGGCGTGTTCAACGTCGAGCCATACTATGAGCGCGTCACGCAGGACGAGGAGGTCGGGCCTGGCAAGACGAAAACGATTAACATCAACATCCCGCCTTACTACCGCACGAAGGAGCAAGAGGTCGATGCCACAGCGATCCGTCTCTACAGCACCGAGGACCCGTACTCATCCTTCCCCTGCGATTCCCTGGAGCAGCAGCCCGACTACACCATCCCGATAGTATGAGCATCCTTTTCGTTCTCAAGCAGCACCACTCTGAGCTTGCGGCAGCTGAAGCCAAAGCAGCCTCTTTCGGCTGGGGGTGGTGGACCCATAAAACTCCTGTGGTGGAGGGGACACTGCTCCTCGACACTCGCCGTAAGCCGCGTCACCTCGGCCTCTCACGTTTTGCGACCAAGGTCATCGCGGATTGCGCGCCGGGCAATCTCAGCACGACGCTCGCCAGCATCAGGATCCCCGTCAGAGGATCGTACCGCGTCGTACTCACGAAACAGGTAGAATCAAAACTCTCAGAACGCGATCTTGCGCGTATCATCTGGGAACGCTCCAAAGCGAAGGTCGACCTTGAGCACCCTCAGATCGTCATCGACATCGTCGTCACAAGCGACAGGGCATACATCGGTGCCCGCGTCTGGACGAACGATGAGGATTTCGAGTCGCGCCGCGCGCACCTCCTGCCCGCGCCACACCCGAGCGCCATGCACCCAGCCCTCGCGTGTGCGCTTGTGAATCTCTCGTGCGCCACTACGGTGCACGATCCGTTCTGTGGTGCTGGTGGGGTGCTCATCGAGGCAGGGCTATCGCAGCGTAAGGCGAGCGGGGGCGACATCTCGCACGAGATGCTCATGCGAGCGCGAAAGAACTGCTCGCGCTTCCATCTCCGTCCTGAGCTACGCATCGCTGACGCAGTCCAATGGGTGCCACGCGTCCAATCGGTCATCGCAGACCTGCCGTACGGCAGGAACACCCGTCCTGTTGCGCTTGTGCCGCTTTATGAGGCGTTCCTCGCCAGGGCAGCCCAGTCCACTGCGCGAGCCATCATCGGACTGCCATGCGAATTCCCTCCACCTAATGGCTGGAAGGTGCGTGCTCACTTCACCAGTTACATCCATAAGTCGATGACAAAGCACTTCTACGTGCTGGAGCGATCCTGAATGCCTCTTAAGGTCCTCGCGTTCGGGACGTATGACTTGCTCCATCCGGGCCACGAGCATCACCTGCGCAATGCGAAGGCTCTCGGCGATGAGCTTTGGGTGGTCGTCGCACGCGATGATACTGTGGAGAAGGTGAAAGGACGTCTTCCGCATAACGATGAGCGTGAAAGGATGGCTGCATTGCAGGCTCTGCAGTACGTCGACCATGTGCTGCTCGGCAGGCCCGGCGACAAGTACGTGGTGATTGAGGAGATCGTGCCAGACATCATAGTCCTCGGCTACGATCAGATGACATTCACTGACGCGCTCGCCTCTGAACTGGCCGCTAGAGGATTGAACCCTAAGATAGTTCGGTTCACTAAAGGTCTCGAGCCTGAAACGTACAAGTCGAGCAAGATGCGGCCTAGTTAAGAGGTATCCGCTTGAGGAGCGTGAAGCGGCCGAGGTCGTTCCTGTAGAGTGCCACTTCTGTTACAGGCATTTCTCCGATGAACTCCTCTGTGATCTTTGCCCTCGCTGCTGTTGCTTTCTCCTCGTCAACGTCATCGTAAAGTAGGGTGATGTGCGGGCGGTATCCGGTAATCACCTGTCCTGTCCTGTACGTGCTTGCTATAGCCGTCTGGAGACTCTGCTGGAGTTTGATGAGCGGATCTGCTGACATCCTGATGAAGAAGGTGAACTGCTGTCCATCATGATCGCCGATACCGTCAAGCCTACAGCTGAATTTCTCCGGCACATGCGTTTTGATGATGGACTCGATAGTCTCCTCATCCCAGTCCTGCGCGTTGAAATCAAGCACAATTGTTGAATGCGGGGCGATGTCAGACTCGAAGATGTTCCCGATGCCGGGAATGAAGAGCTTCCTGTTGTTGTCGTTCTTGAGCTTCGTCTTCACCCTGTAGTATATTCCCCGCACATCCTTTCCGTAGGTATCCTTCACAATCTGCCTGCTGGTGTCGGCAATCTTGCTGTACCAGGGCTCAGGAGGGACGAGCCAGACGGCGTACTTCATGCAAGGAGGTATGCCTGGTAGCTTTTTATATTCGACTCGGCGGATTCAATTTCCTCTTTAACCGTAGGTGCCAGATGATCCCGATGGCGACGATGACGATGAATGCCACAACCCAGAAGAGGCTCATTCGCACGTCCGCTAATTCGAAGAAGCTAGACATATGTCATGAGGAACGCCACTTCCTCGATGGTCTTGGCGTAGTCGGTTTCTGATATGCGTGATTCACTGCGCGCGGCCTCCTCTGCTTGCAGGAGCAATGCTCCATCAACAGGTCGCGAGAATGCGTTCGCGTCATTGAGGCGGTTGACCATGTCTGAGATGTTTCCGAGGCTGTCGGTCTCTGCGAACATGCTACGGTACTTGCGCTCCACCACCTGGCGCACGATGCGCAGTGATGCGTTCAGGAGCTTGGCTGCTACGCCCGTCATTTCGAGAGGTGTTGATATTGGTTGTATCGGCGCAGGATTTGCTGAGGATTCAGGCATCTGTTCGGAGGATTGTTCGGCAGCGAGGATGAAATCATCAGAGCGCTGTTCTGGATCGACTGTCTCTGTGACGGTCACGACTGTTTGCGCTGACGTTTCCTCTCCGATGATGACATCGAAGCCTAGACGGTTCACCCAGAGGAGCTCAATGGTCTCGCCAGCAGTGAAGAACACTTTCACTGGCGTTTGCAGGACGCGTTCCGCTTTCTTCGTTAGTCTCGCGACTTCCTCGAGGTCGTTCTTGTTGAGCTTGTCATCCTTGCCGTTGGCCAGGGGCGCTAGTGCGAGTTCCTTGGCGTCATTGCGTTCGAGGATGTGCGTCTGCTCGCGCAGCTCGTTCGTGATGATGCGCAAGCCGTTCTTCGATATTGCGTAGTAATCCTTGATGACGCGGTCGCGCAGGTCGAGGTAGCCATTGTACACCTGCAGGTAGATTGTCTTGTGGTCCTGTGGCAGGCTGGAGTAAGCGTGCACTGATACCGGTGACTGGTCCATGGTCTGGACGATGAGCGCTATCTTGAGCCTATTGTCCGGGAACCGTTCGCGCAGACGTACGCTGAGTGCAGTCGGGTGGTACGCGAGCGCCCATGACTCGCGTAACGCGAGGAGGAGCTCCTCGAAGCTGTTCACGTTCTGGATGATCGTGTCATTGCTCTCAGGGTCATCGAGGCGATTGGCACTCATGATGACGCGCACAGGAGGCCGTTCTGCCACGAGCTCGCCGATGGCGAGGGGGGCTGTGATCTGCTCGTACATCTCGCGCAGCTCTGTCTCAAGCCCTGGCGGGAGCTTCGCCTCGAGTAGTGCTTTTCGCACGCCGCTATACGTGTTCGTCATGCTCGAGGCTATCTCGGGTTGTGCGTGTGTGAGGATGTAGTCAATTTTGTACTTGAGGTTGTTCAGGCGCACGGTCTCATCGAGCGCTGTGCTGAGCACGATGAATGACGCTGGCATGTGGATCTGCTGTTGGTGCAGGAAGGCGAGGTCCATGGCTCGCTGGCCTGCTGCCTGGAGCTCGTTCTGCGTGACTGCCGATAGCGTCTTGAGGTAGAGCATAGGGCAGATTACTCTCCCTACGTATATAAGTTTGATGGTGCTAGGGGTTATTTTCTCTCGTCGACGAGGGTCTGTTGGGAAGGTTCCTTCTCGTCGGAAGGTCATTTCCTTTCCATATTGTACTTTTTTTCGTAAGATTTAAAAAACGCCGTATTAGGAAAGTAGCTATGGCACGTCGCGGTCGACCGACCTACAGCAAGGTACGGCAGAACGTGATAGAGATTCTCTACCATCTGGGCGAAGCGTACGGCTACCAGTTGTACAAGTCGTACAAGGACCTCTTCCCACCAGTGACGCTTCGCGTGATCTACTACCATCTCGCCAAGGGAAAGAGTCTCGGCGAGTTCGAGATCGGCGAAGTCAAGAAGACCAAGGGCGAGTACAGCTGGGGTGGCGAGGCAGAGAAGGTGTTCTATAAGCTCGGCCCTAAGGCCAAGCCCCGCATGGACGAGAACGTCAAGGCGTACTTCGAAAAAAAGAATGCCGTGAAGACGCAGTAGGCATTCCGTGTATTGGGATCATGCAAATCAAATGTTGACTTGAGAGGAAGCTCGCGCAGGGATGCAAAACGGATAACGTTCCGTCAGTAGAAGGTGCGAAGCAGTGGGTTATCCTGCAGAGCAGGTATTCCAGCACATATTATCTTGGCAGCCATCTGCATTTCCTACGCTACAAGCAGTTCCTGATGGGCATTTCCATTGTCCCCAACCGCCGCATGAGTATCCGGGAATGTGGCCTGTCTGTGCGTACTCCGTATTACAAGCGGATTGCGTCCTGCAATATGAACCGCACTTGGCATAAGTGGGGTGGTTGCAGGGAATCCCTCCTGACACTGCCGTAGGACAGGCGACTTCGCTCTGCCAGCCGCAGGAACTCCACATCCATGTTGTACGATAGTTTACGTAGAAGGACCTGCACACGTACCTGCTATTCTCGATTGTGAGGACTGCATCCTCGATCTCTCTGCCGCATTCTACCATATTCCCATTCTGGCATATGCGCTCAGTTCCTGAACTTGCTTTGTACACCTGACTCCCTTCGTAGTAGCATGAATCTTCGAACTGGCATTTCGGTGCGCTGCATGTCGGTGCTGTCTTCCAATTCCCGTTATCGCAACTATATTCGGAGAATAGGGGGTGCGGTGTGCCAGAGGCGTAGCATTGCTCAGCGTCAGAGCAGTAGGAGCTCGACGGGCAGCATCTGGAATAGTACACTTTGCCTTGAGGAGTATCTAGTGAATAAGGTGTGGTGCCGATCATGGACTGGACAGATACAGGGTTTCCGCTGCACGAGCTGCAGCTCATTGACAATGGAGTCGTGTATGATGCGCGCATGCAGCTGTCAGAGGTCATATCTACCCACGCAGCAGAATTGCCCGGGTTTACGCATCGCCAGATGTGGCCATCAGTTGTGCTATACTGTTTTCCCTGATCTGAACTCTCATAGCAATCGTGCACGACGTTATTGGCGCAGAGGAGGAACTGTGGAAGGTCTGCCTTCCCCTCAGCGAAGCAGCCGCCTTGGCCGCTGCAGTCAGTGCTCTTCGTGCAGCATGTCGCTGAAAGGTAGTTGTCTGAGTCGCCCCAGTCATCTTTGTACGTGATCTTGTAAGGGGCGTTGGTGCAGGAGGGATTCGGGCAAGTCACCCTCTGGAGCATGGCGGGGTCCTGCCCCGTATATGTGCAGAGCGCATCACAGCCTTCGTCTATCTGTCCGTCGCAGTCATCATCAATCTGGTTGCATGTCTCTGTCGATGGCGTGCAGTCTGCGGGTCCGCAACTGTTCCCGCTGCAAGAATTGCCTTGGCATGTTTGTGTGGTCTGCCACTGGCCATTTGTGCAGGTCTGGATGCGGGCATAGTATGATGATGGATTGCTCGTTCCTGGCACGCATTGGACCTGGCCGTTCGTGCATACTGTTGGTGTGCCGCACGAGCCGCCGCTACACATCTGGTTTGTGCCGCAGCTGGCTCCGTCCTGTTTGTTCGTCCAGCTAGTTCCTGAGCAAACTTGGCAGGAGTTCGTGGGGTGCGTCGCGCCGTTCGTATAGCATGTCGTGCCGACGGTGCAGCCGTTGCAGCTGCTCTCGCACTGCCAAGTGTTCTGGTTGCAGACCTGCGCAGCAGTCGTGCATTTAGTCCCTTTGCCTGTGCATGTTCCGCAGTTGTTCGTCGGAGAGATGGTCTGGCCGCAGGCCACAGTGCTAGGATCCGGGCATGTGGGGGCTATCGCAGTGTTGGAGCATGAGGATGATGTTGTGCCAGCGCTGTTGCATACGTCTGTTGTGCATGCATTGTTATCATTGCACTGGATGTTGCTGGAGCACCTGACGCAGCCGACTCCTGTCACGCAAGTCTTCGTGGTGTCGGCGCAGTTGGTCCCTGTGCCCGCGCATGTTCCGCAGTTGTTTGTCGGGGTTATCTGCTGATCGCAAGTAACGGTGCTAGCACCCGGACAGATGGGGGCTATCTGGCTATTCGAACATGATGCTGTGGGCGTACCGGGATTGTTGCATGTATCGGTGGTGCAGGCGTCGTTGTCGTTGCACTGAGCGTTCGTGGTACAGCTGACACACTGTCCGTTCACGAGCGTAAGTCCTGCATTGCACTGGTAGCAGTACTCTCCTGGTCGGCAGAGGAAACTGTTATTCCTTGTGCCCCGCTCCTCAGGCATACTGGCCAAGCAGATCTTGCCTGTCGGGCAATTCACCTTTGACATGTCGAAGATGCACGCCCCGTTCTGGAGCTTGTAGTTCTCAATGCATTTGTAGCAAGTGGGGGCGCTGCCGGGGCAGGTGCCTGTTGCGAAATCTGTCGAGGCGTTCGCTTGCGATTCGCTTGCGCAGTACTGGTTTGGACTTGCAGGGCAGGTGAAGTCCTGGGAGAAGCATCGTCCACTCACATTGGTGAAGTAATCCTCGCACTGGTAGCACACCTGCGCGCCAGGGCATATCTGGCAGGTCATGCCTTCCTCGCACGCGGACGTGTCTACTTCCGCGAACGACATGTTCTTACCGCTTACGGACGAGGTCAACGCGCCGCAGAACCTGCCTTCGTTATTCGGGCAGAGGTAGACTGGAGGAATGTACTCCGGGGCTTCGAATACTGTGATGGTCCAGTTTTTCCTGTTGGAGTTCATTGGATAGTGTGGTCCGCAGACGAAGTTCCCTTCAGCAGAGTACTTCCTGCAGACGAACGCCACGACGTAGTTCTGGTCGTTGATCAGGAACTTCTCGTATCCTGAAACGTATGATGCCTCGCCGAGTATCCATGGGGAGTTACTGACTGGCTGTTCAGAGAACGTGAATTGTTTCCATGCGCTGCCGTTGCTGTAGTATCCTTTCTTGTACACGAACTGTTTGAGGACGCCGGACTCTTTGCTCACGGTGATTTCAACTTTCGAGCCGGTCTCATCTGTGGTTGATTGCGCCTGGAGGTAGGGGGTTGGCGCCTCAGTGAACGGATCGTCGGCAGGTGCGAAGTGAGCATTGAGTCCTGTGCTAGTGCCGAGCCCTACGATGTTCTTTGTTTTGTTTCCAGGAGAATCGCTATTCACATGGATGATTATTGAGATGGCGACGAGGGTCGTGATGAGCATTATACCGATAAGATACAACGGAAAAGGATCTTTGCGCCGCCCCACAGCTCTCTCTCCGTCGATGAGATTTATAAGAGTTTCGCGCTGGTCGCCTCTCATCGATCCGTGTTAAGGATTAAGGCAAGGGTTCGAATCTGGCCCGTACATGTTGCAGAAGTTGCACATCGCAGGGTCTGCGCAGCTCGAGAGCGTGATAGTCACTGTCTTTGTGTTATCTGCCTGCGCGTCAGTGCTTGATGCGGTGCCGCTGAAGTACGCCTGCACTTGCGTGGCCTGTCCTCCCTGACTTGTCGAGAAGAGGTATGCGTACTCATAGGTCGTGTTTGACAGCGCTACGTTCGGATCAGAGCAAAGCTTGATGCTGCTCGATATGCCATTCTCAGGACCACCTGAGCTGATGTGGGACTTAATCACGATGTTCAGGCCGTTCACAGTCGCGTCCTTCTCCTTGCAATAAGTGACTGCAATAGCATGGCTCGGCCCATAGTAATTCTGGATAGTCACTGTTTTGATGTCGAGAATCTTGAAGTTCTGCACAGCACCTGGTATGGGCTCGCATCCAGTAGGCTTGCACTCCTCATCCTGGCCGCACATGGTACCGGTGCCTGTGCATGAACCGCAGCCCGTCGTGGAAGTTATCGGCTCGTTGCAGGCGACGGTGAGGGGATTTCGACAGGCAGGAGGCTTGGTTGACCATGATTCGTTGGAGAGCGTCGTGTTGCAGTACTGGCAGCTATTGAGTGTGTTGGTTGCGCCGTTTGCGATGCAGGCAGTGCCTATCCTGCAATCAGGGCACTGCTGTACGCACTGTCCGTTCTCGAGCATGTATCCGCTATCGCAGGCCCAGCAGTACTCTCCTGGTTCGCAGATTGTGCCTGGGGTCTCGTTCTTCGTGCTCTGGCCTACGGGTGCGCTGGCCAGGCATATCTGGTTCGGCTTGATCTCGCAGTTCACCTTCGACATGTCGAAGACGCACGCGCCGTTCTGGAGCTTGTAGTTATCAATGCATTTATGGCAAGCAGCGGTGCTGGGGCAGGTGCCCCCCTGTGGGTAGGATGTTGCGTATTGCTGCGATCCGCTCGCGCAGTACTGGTTCGGACCTGCAGGGCAGGTGAAGTCCTGGGAGAAGCAGCGTCCGCTCACGTTCGTGAAATCATCGGCACACTGGTAGCACAGTTGTGTGCCGGGGCATATCTCGCAGGTCATGCCTGACCCGCACGTGGACAGGTCTATGTTTGCGAATGACATGTTCTTGCCGGTCAGGGATAGGGTTGGTGCACCACAGAACCTGCCTTCGTTATTCGGGCAGAGGTAGACTGGGGCGGTGTACTCTGGAGCCTCGAACACTGTGATGGTCCAGTTCTTCCTGCTGGAGTTCATCGGGGTGTGTGGTCCGCAGAAGAAGTTCTGTTCAGCAGAGTACTTCCTACAGACGAACACCACAACGTAGTTCTCACCGTTAGTCCTGAACTTCTCATATCCTGAAACGTATGATGCCTCGCCGAGTATCCACGGAGAGTTGCTCACTGGCTGCTCAGAGAACGTGAAGTTCTTCCATGCGCTGCCGTTGCTGTAGTATCCTTTCGTGTACACGTACTGCTTGAGCACGCCAGACTCTTTGCCTACAGTGATTTCCACTTTCGAGCCAGTCTCATCAGTCGTGGCTTCGGCCTCGAGGTAAGGGGTCGGCGACTCAGTGAACGGATCGTCCGCAGGGGCGAAATGGACGTTGAGACCTGTGGTGTCGCCTGTTCCAGTGCTGAGCCCTACGATATTCCTTATCCTGCTTTCAGGAGAACCGTCATTCACATGGATGATTATCGAGATGGCGACGAGGGTCGTGACGAGCATTATACCGATAAGATACAACGGAAAAGGATCTTTGCGCCGTCCCACAGTTCCCTCCCCGTCGATGATATTTATAAGAGTTTCGCGGGACTCCGTGGACCGACTAAGCGGATTCCCGGGGAAACGTATTTAAATAGGCACGGTGTAGTGCAGCCGGGGAACCAAATACACCTTTGTCGCACAAAATGGTATTCTGGGACTCCAATGCTCTGGCGGATTCGTCCGCCAGAGCACCCTTTCTTCCAAAAGACGTTTATATCAGACCCTGTTCACCGGGTTCATGCGTGTGCTGTCACTCCACCCTGTCGCGACAGAACTCTTGTTCGCTCTCGGGGCAGGCAATATGCTCGTCGGAAGGACTGACGAATGTCTCTATCCAGAATCCGCGTTGTCGGTGCCGAGCATCGGCAAGCCGTCGGAGATCACGCCTGAGGCGGCGGCGGTCTTCGAGCCCGACATCATCGTCACAGGTCCTGGTCAGGATCTCGCCGGTGCTGTATGCATCGAACCTGCAGACATGGAGCACGTCTATGAGACCATCGTGTCCATCGCGAAACTCCTCGACAAGACTGTAGAGGCAGACCTGCTCGTGCACGACCTGCGCACGACGTTTGAGCGCGTGAAGGAGAAGACCTCCAGATTCCACATGACACGCGTCCACTACGAGGACGAGGCAGGTATGCGACCGGCGTACCTTGCAGCAGTGGTCGCCTTCGCAGGCGGCGAACTGTATGCGGGCAACAGCACCATAGAATCCCTGCGTAAGTTTGATCCGCAGGTCATCATCTACTCAGGCGATGAGTGCTATGAGGAGCGCATGGTGGCGCGCGACGGCTGGGACGGGCTCAATGCTGTGCAACGCGAGCGCATCCTCCGCATCGATGCTGAACTCTTGCGTCCGACGCCGCGTCTCGCGCTGGGCGCCAAGCGGCTCGCGAAACTCCTGCACGGCGTCGAGGTCAACGGGAATGGCAACTAATCTGCATCAGGAACTCCGACGGATCAAAGAACGCAATGCCCGCGTCGAAGTCGACAAGGCGTGGGAGACAAGCGTTTTTAGGAAAGTCATTATTGCCGCCTTCACATACTTTGTGATGGTGGTATTCTTCTACTCTGCGGAACTGCCTCGGCCGTGGGTGAATTCCATCGTACCCTCGCTCGCATTCATCATCTCCACATTGAGCATGCCATTTTTCAAGAGATTGTGGCTGAGACTGCGGTAGTTCTCATCCTTTTAGAATATAGAATGTGTTCCCCAGAGCGTGGTCTGAGGGCATCTTACGTTCCTTCCTCGCATTGTTCTCGATGACGTCCAGCGCAGACCTGAACCTCATCAGTGCCGGATTAGGATTATCGCACAGCCATAAGTATACACTCTTGAGCTCTGCCACGTCCTCGCGCGTGACCTGGTAGAGGAACGCAGGATTCCGTTCCCGTCGGGCGTACTTCTGCGCGATATGTCGCTCAACAGTACGGGCGTGCCCTTCACGGTTCGCCGGATTGTTGAAGACGCGATGCATGCTTTCGTACTGGATATGATGGGTGTACTCGTGTGCGAGCGTCGGGATGAGCACTGCCCGCGGTAGCCGTTCTACAATGACAGTCCTGTCGCTGTAGATGTTCGGCATCGGACAACCATCATTGTATTCGCACTCGCATTGCTCTTTCGGTGTGCGCCCCAGGTGCTCTTCGACATCGCCGCAGACGTCTTCGAAAATCGCTAGGAGATCATTGTAGCGGTAGGTCTTGCCGAAGTCGAGGTCCTTGCGCCGCAACCGCTCGAGGAGCGTGCCTTTCTCCACGAGCATCTCTTCGATATCTGAGAGTCTTGGCGAGAGCATGCTCCGCCACTGTTTGGCTCCACCCACGAGCAGCCCGCCGCGTTATGCGTTTTAAAGTTGTTCGGCAGAATGCTGAGATTTCACTTCTCGAAATACTCTGCTGCGTCAGTATCCAGTCCGTACTGCTCGATAACTGCTTTCTTCAACACCTTGTTCTTCTGCATCGCAGCTTTGAGGTAAGGCAGCACTTCGTTGCGGACACGTTTGCTGCTCGTGTGTAGCTGCGGCGCAAGCGTCTCGGAAAGCTTCTTGCGCTTCGCGTTTTTCTGGTTGTATATCCATATCTTCAGGAGACGTCCGGAACGCTTGTACTCCGTTGCGCCAGGATACTTCTTGTCCTTAGCGAGCGCAACACCTGCGCTGAGCAGGTTGTACATGTAGACGTAGAAACGGTAGTACTGCCAGCGGCGGATGCGGCCAGCGAACCTATCGGCTTCAGCGAGCGCGTCGAGCGCTCGGGCGAGGTCCTCTGGGTTCTTGTACTCGCGCGGGATGTTCTCCTCCATCCAGAGAATGAGCTTGTCTATATCCTCATCGACATTGTCGAAGGCCGGCAGCGCGACCTCTGCGCTCGTCGTCTTGAAGACGCGCATGAGCGCAGCTTCGACCTGTTCGCGTGTTTCCCGCTCGTCAAGGAGCGCGACATCCTCCTTTGTGATGGTATCTCCGCCAATCGACTGCATATCATTGATGGCTGCACGGAGATCCCCGCCGCAACGACGACTGATCGCGCTGAGCTGCTCCTTATCAACCTTGACTCCTTCAGTCTTCGCGATGTGTGTGAGGCGCTGGAGCACGTGCTCATGCGTGAGGTCATCAAGCTCTATGACCTCGCATACCTTGAGGAGCGGCTTCATCTTGTCTGACTCGATATCGTTCGCCGTGAAGATGAGCGGGAAGCAGCTCTTGGCTATGATAGCGACCAGGGCACTGATGCTGCCGCGGTCTTTCTGCCCGCTGACGCCGTCCACCTCGTCGATCAGTATCGCCTTTGGGCGGAAGAAGAGGGATTGCTGTACTGATGCTCCGCCGATGATGGTCTCGATCGCATCCTTGTTGCGCGAGTCCGACGCGTTCACCTCAAGGAGTTCGATGTCGAGTTCGTATGCGAGCGCATGCACGATGCTTGTCTTTCCTATGCCGGGCTTGCCTGCGAGGAGCAGCGGCTTCTGGCCGTGCTTGTGACCGGCGAGGTGCTTGCGCACCTTCTCTACAGCAGCCTCGTGACCGACGATATCTTTGCCAGTCATCGGCATGTGCTTGTGCACCCAAGGGTGTGCTTTAGACATAGGATAGGCGATGGATGGGTGCTATAAAAGCGTGCCGCTATCGTCCAGACTGCAGGTACTGCACTGCCTCTGCAGATGATTTGCCGTCGTAGACGACTGCCTTGAGCGCCTGCGTAATCGAGTACGGCTTCTCTGCCTGCCAGACGTTGCGGCCTACCGCCATGCCGAGCACTCCTGCGTCCATGACTTTCTTGGCCTCTGTGAGGAAGGTGAGGGGGTCCTTGCGGTCTCCGCCGCTGATGACGACTTTCGTGCGTCCTGCGCAGCGTACCATCCAGCGGAGGTTGTCCACATCGCCGTTGAATTTGACCTTGATGATATCAGCCCCTAGTTCCATGCCGATGCGGCTGGCGTAGGAGAGCACGTTATTGTCTAGTTCGTTGATGTTCGGTCCGCGCGGGTACATCCACGCCACGACCGGGAGGCCGTAGTCATGCGCTTGCTCGACGATCTTGCCGAATTCATGGAACATGTCTGGTTCGTTCGGCGAGCCGTCGTAGATGGTGAATCCGACTGCGCTCGCTCCCGCTTTGATTGCGCGCTCCACGCTGCATATCTGGCGGCTGATTGGGTTGATCTTCGCGAGTTTCGTTGAAGCGTTGAGCTTGACGATGATGGGCACGTCCTTGTACGCGCCTTCGTAGTGCTTCTCAGCGACGCCGGGAAGGCATGCGAATGCGCTGTAGCCTCCTTCGAGCGCTATATCGAAGATGAACTGTGGGTCCACGTTCTTCGCATTGAAGTCTGTCGGGCCGTGCTCCATGCCCTGGTCGTATGCCAGGAAGAGTGCCTTGTCCTTGTGCAGAAGCTTTGATATGGAGATCCTGGTCACATTCTCACCTACACTCTCCTCGAGAAGGGAGTTTATAAAGATTGTCAACTCAAAAACTTTAAATTGAACGTCCGGACTTCTGCCAACATGAGAACCTACTATACCTCTCAAATGGTAGAGGATATGAAGCCTGTATGGGAAGAGTTCATCGTTGGTCTGGGTTACTCGAAGAAGAAAGGGAAGCTCTTTGCCGATGGGTACGCTGCGGCTATAGAGGAGCTTCCGTTGCTTGAGAAGTTGCGGGCGCTGGAGCAACAAGACGATGAGTGCATGACCGCAGGCTTCGAGGCTGCAAGAATTGAAGAGGATGAGGCGTTCAGGCGTTATTCTAGATTGTAGCTACCGCCCGTAGAGTATATGCTCGAGCTGTGCGTGCGCGTCCTGCGCGCGGGATTCGTCGGCGATGACCTCTGCTGCCTGCGCATCGCTGCGCAGTATGAGCCGCCATGCGTCGCGTTCGTTGTTCGTGACGCGGCCCAGTTGGTCTGCGAGCACGAGCGGGTAAGGGTACCCGGGGAAGGTGATATCCTGGCTCCAGGCAGCGAGTGCTGAGAGGAGTGCTGGCTCTTCGCGCGTGCCTTCAAGGAGGAATACGTGTGCTGCGCGCTGGTGTAGTCGCACAGCCCATGTCTTGATGGTGTTATCGCACAGCTGCGCTGCCCACGTGCCTGCAGGTGCGCGCTGCAGGAGCGCCACGCCGAGTGGTCTGCTGCGGCTCGTGATAATCGCGCTTGATTTCGCGAGCGCGAACGTGTCTTTGCTGGGCGCGCAGCGCTGGAGCAACGGGTCTGTCGTGCGCAGCGATCCGTCATGCACTGTGAGACTAGCGGGGACTATCGCGCGTTCGGCGAGCGCGCGCAACGTGTCGATGAGCTGCTCTGGCGTTGCATCCGGCGACTCGATCTCGCCATCAAGGCATGCGCTCACTGCCGGGTCAGCTCCCGCGAGCGGCTCGCTGCGGATTGTGAACGCGCCGTCGCGCGTGACGCTCACGAGGTACTGGTGCAGCTTGACGGATTCGCGTTTGAGCCCTTTCGTGCGTACTTCGCAGATCTTGATGATGCCGAAGGCCCGTGTCGGGGTGCTGAAGAGGACTGCGCTTCCGCCGTCGATGAAGGTGATGTCCGGGATGTCCTGTTGCGGTATTGTTGAGAATGCAATACTGTCGAGCGCTACGTTCGCGTCAGCGATAGTGCAGGTCTCTGGCTTGCTGTCTGCAGTGCCGGGAGGGAAGAGTTTCGCGAACCTCATCACAGCTCTTCTTGCGCTCCCCTTTTTCTGTGTTTTGCTGCTTTCTGCTGTTTCTGCGCTGCGGCGCGAAGGATTCGACGGAACGAATCCTTGCGCAGGGGAACTTTGTTCCCCTCGCGGATGTATTGCTGGTGCAACATTGTTTCGAAGCTCACGACAGCGACTTCGCTACGCTCGTCGCATTCGCTTCTCAGAACTGCGCCAAGGCAGCGATGGTAAAGGACGTCGCGTATGAGATTTACTGCTCCTTGTAGCCCATCGGAGGCTGGAAGACTGCCGGGGCTTGCTCTCCGCCCGCCATCTCGAAGAGGCTCTTCGTGAGCCTGTGCGCTTTCCAACTGAAGCGCTCGAGATCCTCCTTGTACTTCTTGTACTCCTCCTGGTAGATCTTGTTGAAGAAGGCCTTCTTGACTTTCCATGCTATGCTGTCCTGGAACTTGTTCTCGTAGTCCCACTGGAGGTAGCAGCGCAGGCGCACAATCATGTCGATTTTCTCAGCGCTGACCTTCTTCCCCTTGTACGCGACTTCTGCCTTCGTGGCGAGGAGCGTCTGGAAGTCGAGCGTGACGAAGTAGCGGATGTAGGGGTTGATGGTCTTCGCCACCCGCCACCAGATGTGCTGCTCCTTCGCGCCCGAAGGGACCCATCGCTCCCAGTAGAGATCCTCTACTTTCTCATCATTTGTCGCGTAGTGCGTGAAGCCCTCCTCTCCAAGAAATTGGTGGAGTGCCTCGTAGATAGGCTTGAACTTGATGACCTCTTCTTTCTCGAGCTCCCAGGACATCACGAGTAGGTCACGGGGATCGTCGATGCGACGCATGCCTGGCGCAGTGAGTGATGAGGCGAGTGCCATACTGCAGAAGCTGGAACCCGCTTATTTAAAGGTAGCGTCGGAGCTTCAGGATGGCCGCGACAATGGCTGCGCCAAGGGTATCTGCCACGAGGTCAAGCATCGCATCGGCCATACCAGGGCTCTGTGTCGCGTACGCCTGAGGCAAGAGCGAGAGCACCCATTCGAAGACCTCCCATGCGCCACCGATGGCGAGCGCGAAGGTCACGATCCCGATGTAGAACACCGCTTGGTCAGTGATCCGCTTGCGCAGGATGACTGCAGCGAACCCTGCGAGCCATGCGCCGCCGGCCATGTGGAAGATCTTGTCGTAACCGACGTTCGTGGCGTAGTCAGGCCAGATTGTGAAGGCGCTTATCGCGAGAGCCGTTATCATCATCGCTGAGAAGAGCGCGTCAAGGACGTAGTGGTGGTCATCTCGTCTTCCGAGCCAGACGAGCGGGAGCGTCACGATGAAGACGATGCCATGGAAGACGACCCACGACCATTCTCCGATCGCTGCGGATATGATCAACGTAAGAAGCCACGTCGCTCTGAATATGAGGAATGCACGTTTGTCCATGATCACGCTGTGGCCACGGGCGGTTTATTAACGTTGTCCTGTATGTAACGGCGTGAATGGGCCCTTTGTTATACGTTGTCACTTCGTCTGCGACAGGAATTATTAAATATCATCAGAGGAGAGAGTGAACTGTGGACATCCGTCGCACAGCAGGTATTGTTTCGTTCATCGCGGGCGTAATGGTGCTCTTCCTCGGCGGTATGCCTGTCGCTGCCGTCATCGGCGGAGCACAGTCGGTTAATCCGTTGGGATTCCTGCTCGTACTCGCCGGCGCAATACTGGTTGTCGCCGCACATGCGCCTGCTCCGGCTTCCAAGCCTAGAATCGTCTTGCGCAGCTCCATTCATAACAGCCCGTCTCTCTGCAGGCTCGCTGAGGAGGCTACGAACAATGAACGGGTGCAGACGGAACTTAACCACCTCCTCTCGGAACTATCGCGTGGGAACGACACGGCGGGGCTCACTCCCGGTCGCATTGGTGGCACTGACGTGAGTTACTTGCGCGGGCGCAACGGCGGGAGACTTTTCTACAGGTCGTATCAGGCGCGCGATGAGCGAGTGTACGATGTAGTGGGGAAATCTTGTAAGGGAAGAAATGAGGACCAAGTCATCTCGGCTATTGAGAAGATTTACAGGCACTAGTCTTTCCTGAAGTACTCATTGAACTCATGATTCTCTAGGAGGTTGTCGATTGTCGCTCTGATGCGTGGCTCTGTTAATTCACTGACGACGATCATGCCTGGCATGGAGAAGTAGGTGCCGTCCAGGCATTCGCCTGTGGCGCGGTTCTTCTCCGATATATTCTTGATGAACCGCGGCGTCACGAACGGCGCATGGTATCTGATGCCATCTTCGCCCGTGACTGTAACGTAGAGCGCTTCATCTGAAGGGTCATATGGCCTTCCGAGCGTTTCAAGCGCTACGTCGTAATCTTTCATGAGTGAGGGGAGTGTCGGCCGGCTTAAATAAGTTCCTAATTTGACTACTTTCAAGTGAATGTTAATGAAAAGTTACAGGATTATTTAATTTTCTATATGGAAGATAGTGTTTTCAAAAAAATAAGTGATTTAGAATCCCCAAGGATTATTACCGCGCTTTGGAGGCTTTCCTAACAACCCTCCAAATGCGAGCGGATTCTTTTCCTTCGGTTGCTTTTTTACAGTTTTTCTTGTCGTCGGTTTTGGAGAAGGAGTGTCATAGTATTTTTTCTTGTACCACTCAATGGTTTTGGTTCCCATTCCTTTATTGCATGATC
>DAGG01000012.1 GCA_002498125.1 Candidatus Woesearchaeota archaeon UBA525 | reverse complement strand
CACACTCGCGAGGAATTCACAATGAATTCCTGCGCACGGATTCTGATGAATCCGTCGCGTCCCTCGTGCATCTGCGAAAATCGCCTTGCACCAATCGGGCGATTTTCTGGTTCTATCGCAAGGCAGCGTTTTCACATATTGATTGCGCTTAACACATAGAATACGTATTTTTACTTCACATGTATCTCGAGGATGTCGTTGTCCTTGAGGTGATGGCCGAGGGAGTGCTTCTGTCCGGGGAACTTCGCGCTCTTGCCCCAAACGCGGGCGAACCTGAACTTGGCGACGAAATCCTTATGCAGCTTGTCGCACACGCTCCGTATGGTCGCGTTGCGGAACATGATCATGGGCACATCCATGTCCGCCTCTCTCCCAGGCTCCTTCATGTAGACACTCATGAGATCGAGCCTGTGGTAGATGAGCTCTCGCAGCTCATCGATGCCGGTTTTCAGCTGCGCGCTGATGAAGAGGTCGGGATGGTAATCGCGCTGCAGCTCATCCATGCGCTCCTGCGTAGCCAGGTCCATCTTGTTGAACACAACGATAGCAGGCATGTACTTCTTGTTGTCCTCGACACAGTCGATGAACTGATCCACTGTGATATCCTCGCGGATGAGAACGTCCGCATTGTTGATGCGGAACTCCTTGAGGATGCCCTTGATGGTCTCGTCATCGAGCATCGAGAGCTTCACGGTCTTGGCGATCTTCACGCCGTTGCGTCCGGTCCTCTTGATCTTGACGTCGGGCTTGCGCGTGTTGAACCTGATGCCGACGTTCTCCGCCTCCTTGCGGATAACGGCGAGCTCATTTGGGCGCAGCACCTCGACGACGAACAGGCAGAGGTCTGCGTTGCGCATCGTCGCGAGCACCTCCTTGCCGCGCCCACGACCCATACTCGCGCCATGCACGATACCGGGCACGTCGAGTATCTGTATCTTCGCGTGCTTGTAATCGAGCATCCCGGGAACCACTGTGAGGGTGGTGAACGAGTAGGCTGCGACCTGGGATTCGGTCCCGCATAAGGTATTGAGTATCGTGGACTTGCCCGTGCTCGGGAAACCAAGCAAGATGACTGTGCCGTCACCGGTCTTGCGGACCTGGTACCCTTCGCCACCGCCCCCCGTCGCCTTCGCGTTCGTCTCAGCCTTGTCCCGCAGCTTCGCTATCTTCGCCTTCACCAGTCCGAGATGGTGCTGCGTGGCCTTGTTGTATTGCGTCTTGTTGATCTCAGCCTCGAGCGCCGAGATCTCAGCGTCATATTGCGCCATACATGAGGTGACACCGAGCGTGTTTTTAAAGCCTCTGCCCGGGACGGCCCGAAGAGAACTTTTAAATAGCGACGTACCGGGTAACAATAGGAGGTGTGGTGAGTGCGCAAAGGATCCTATTTCTATGTCATCGATGCATTCATAGCCGCAATCATCATCGTGAGCGCCGTCATCATCCTGTTCTCACGCTTCCTCGCGCAACCCTCCCCGACGCAAGCCTACTATACTGGCGAAGAGCTCCTCGCGACACTCGAATCCACGAAGATGCAGACGTATGCCCACCCCACGACCCGCGCCTGGGTGAACAATGGGACAGTGGACGGCCAACGGTCTGTCCTGGAACAGATCGCACTCTTCAATATCACGGGCAAGCTCAACGAGTCGAAGCTACTTGCGGAGATCGTCGGTAACACCACGCCACGGCACGTAGGGATAGAGATTCTCGCCAACGGCCAGCAACTCCACATCTATGAGCCGATGCCGCAGCAGGAGGCCGATTCCCGCCTCGTCGCGCAACGCATCCTGCTCTTGCGCAAGAGCCCCACTGATGCCTACCCACCCGTCATCATGGAGGTCAGGACGTGGCAGTGAACCGCAGAGGCGTCTTCTTCACCATCATGGCGCTCCTCGTACTGGCATTCATCCTCGCGTCCGAAAGCACGCGCGTCACGCCCATAACAACAACACTTGCCGATACCTCTGCAGCGCGGGTCCGTGCCGTCTCCATGGATAACTACCTCAGTGCTTTCGAGCAGCACGCGGCGGCAAGCATGGCGACCGCAGGCTACTTCACGCTCCAGAACCTGAGCGGCAGGGTACGCACTGACAAAGCGTACATCAAGGACATGAATGCCTCAGTGCGCTTCTGCATGAGCAACGACACCTACGCCTACAGCTGTCTGAATGCGACGCAGACGCTCAGCTCATCCATCAACCAACTCGTGGACCTGGCCGATGCGAGGATGGGCATCACTACCGACTACCGCATCCAACGAGTGTGGGTCACAGAGGAGCGGCCGTTCGAAGTCATCTTCTGGATGAACATCTCCTACAACGTGAGCGACAGTTTCGCAGCATGGAACGTAGAGGAAAGAATCATCAGCGCGCCAGTCATCGTCACAGGCATCGAGGATCCACTGTTCGCCTATGCCAACGGCACTGGACTCGCGCACAGGCGGAACTTCAGCGAGACAAGGATCCCACCACGCCAGTTCACGAACACGACATTCTATGCGTACTACACCAACAGGTCCTACATCCGCAATCCAGGAAAGAACGAGCCTGGCACGTACGACCATGGTCCCAGCGTCCTGCAACGGTACACCGGGCAGATGGTCAACGGCAGCGATTGCTGCGGCATAGAGACGCTCCTCCACCTGTCAGAGATTAACGTGACGGCAGCCGCCGACCCACGCAGGGTTAACTGGTCCTATGTGGACTATACATTCTTCTCACGTAACGATACGACATTCGACTGCTCGAGGAGCGAGAACGCGAAGTTCACAGTGAGTGGGTTCCCGGACCACACCTTACGCATGGACAACTACCACTTCTTCAACACTTACCTCAATACCAGCCTCCAGATCAACTACACATGCTCTTGAGAGCGCTAAGAGCAGAAGTCCTGAGGTCTCGTCGAGAACTTTCTTGTACCACTCGAGGATAATGAAGAATGTTTAAATAGCCACTTCGTCGGATTCTGGACGATGGGAGAGGAGATCATCACCACTGGAGTTGATGACTTGCTGGCGTACCTCCAGGGCAAGGACCGGATTGCCATGCAGGACGCTGCCGCTTACCTGAACGTGCCTCTCGATACGCTGCAAGCATGGGTAGACTTCCTCGTCGAGGAGAAGATTCTTGGCATAGAGTACAAGTTCACGAAGCCTTTCATCTACCTTAACAAAGAGGAGAAACCGAAAAAGAAGAAGATCCTCGAACGGACAACAGTGCCTTTGAGTGAGGTGAAGACAGAGTTCGAGGATCGCGCGAAGATGAAGCAGATTCCGGCAGGGAAGATTCCTGAGCTCTGGCGTAGCCACGTCGCCGATGCCCTGGCGACGAAGAAGGCTTATTTCATAGAACAGGCGACACGCCGCCACATCACCGATCCCAACAAGATGTGGGAGGAGTACGAGGCAAACCTCCTCTCGAGATGCTAGCATGGAAATCGGAGAATTCATCGAACAGGACATCCTCATCTTCCTCGACGACCGCACGGAGAACGAGGAGATACCATCACGCCCCGGAGCACAGCCCATACTGTATCTTACACGCGATTACGAGAAGGAGCTCCTCGCTAGCCTGGGCCGTGACGAGCTTCAGAAAGCCAAGCACATCCTCCACGACCTAAAGGAGCAGTTCGACAACTGCCCTTCAGGGACGCCGGATAAGGCGCGCGTCAAGGCGCTTCTCATGAAGCTCTACGACATCTTCAAGGATCATCTCGATGCCCAGCACATTCCGCTCGCCACAGCAGCAGTGGCTACGCCCACACCTAAACCGGATGTGAAACCGGATGCGGACATCGCGGTGCTGCTCTACCAACTGGAAGAGCACCTGGGCACTGGGCAAATACGCGAAGCTATCGAGACATACAGGAAGGCCAAGCACACTATCGCGTCCAACGAACCTGTAGAGACGCGATTGCGCTTGCTCACCCTCTACGGCCGCATCAAGCAGGCCATCGTCGATATCGAGGAGAAGGAGAGCCCGCGCGTCATGGAAGAGCCGCGAAAACAGACGACACCCCCCGCTCCGTCTATCACGCATGCGGAAGTTGAGCCCAACCTCGATGAGCAGCTCCTGCTGCAACTCGAACGGCAGAAGCGCGGGATGGAGACGATGCTGCACAAGGAGGACTTGCATGGCGCGATGCAAGAGTACCGCAAGATGCGCATCATCGCACAGCAACTGCGGGATCCCCGCACAGCGCATGATGCTGCAGCGAAACTCGAACGCATCTACGGCATACTCGATGCGTTGCGCAAGCATACTGACGAGAGCATGCTGAGGGCAGTTCCATGAGCGATGCGCGCGAGTCCATGAAGACAAGCGTGACTGAGCTCCTCCAGGAGCCACAGGGAGAGCAGACAGAGCTGCTCGACAAGTACTCGCTGGAGACCAACAACATCATCATCGATATCAAGATCTACACGCTGGAGGGCGAAGCGGTCCCTCTCTACAACGTCTCCATCGCGAACATCTCACCGACTACCCGCATCGTCCTGGAGAAGATCCGCCAGGAATTCGTCAGCAAGATGAACCTCGAGGACATCCAGTCATTCGAGAACGCGGAGAACATCCAGATCATCAAGCAGGAGTTCAAGACTGAGATTCGGCACCTTATCAACAAGTACTTCCCGAAGACCGATGAGAAGACCATCAACATGCTGGTGAACTACCTTCTCGAGGAGAACCTGGGCCTGGGGAAGATTGACATCCTGCTCAACGACCCTCGCCTTGAGGAGATCATCATCAACAACCACAAGGAACCGGTATGGGTGTACCACCGCCGCTTCGGGTGGCTGAAGACCAACATCGTCATCCCCTCTGAAGCGCGCATCCGCCACTTCGCCACCATCATCGGCCGCGACATCGGCAAAGAAATCACGAATCTCAATCCACTGATGGACGCGCACCTCGCATCAGGCGACCGTGTCAACGCCACACTCTACCCTATAAGCAACAGGGGTAACACCATCACGATCAGGAAGTTCGCTGAGGATCCCTGGACCATCACGAAATTCCTCGTTGACGGCACAATCAGCGCAGACGCTGCTGCCATCATCTGGCTCTCGATGCAGAACGAACTCTCCATCCTCATCGCCGGCGGTACAGGATCAGGAAAGACCTCGATGCTCAACGTGATCAGCAACTTCTTCCCACCCAACCAGCGCATCATCAGTATCGAGGACACGCGTGAGCTGACGCTGCCTTCGGATATGCACTGGGTGCCTATGGAGACCAGGCTCCCGAACCCTGAGGGGAAAGGCGGCGTGAGCATGCTCGATCTCCTCGTGAACTCCTTGCGTATGCGCCCTGATCGCATCATCGTGGGCGAGATCAGGCGGAGGGAAGAGGCAGAGGTCCTCCTCGAGGCGATGCACACAGGTCACTCAGTGTACGCGACAGTGCACGCGAACAACGCAGAAGAGACAGTCACCCGCCTGACAAACCCGCCGATCGACATCCCAAAAGCCATGATCTCCGCCATCTCCATGATCGTGGTGCAGAACCGCAACCGTCGCACCGGCACTAGACGCACATTCCAGATAGCGGAATCCACACAGACAGGAGACCCGCGCATCCTCTACCAGTACAACCCACAGACAGACAAGCTCGAGAAGATCAACGAGTCAAAGCACGTCTATGACCGCATATCGCTCTACACCGGCATGAGCAAGGAGGACATCGACTTCGACATCAAGCAGAAGGTGCGCATCCTCCAATGGTTCGTGAAGAGGAAGATTGAGGATGTGGACGAGATCGGGCTGAAGCTCGCCAAGTACTACATGGGCGACCTCAGGCTGGATTGATATGACACTCTACCAGGAGATAGCTAGCAAGTACCCGACGCTCAAGCGCAAGCTGATCATCGCCCATCTAGACGTCACGCCTGAGCAGTACGTCCGGCGCAACGTCCTGAGCGCCGCGATGATGACGTTCCTCGTGGATTTCGGCGCATTGCTGTTCATCCTCGGCATGGATCTCAACCCACTAATCATCATACCCATCACGCTCATCGCGTTCTTTGGCCTCTTTCAGGTGTTCATGCACATCGCCGATGTCGAAATACGAAAGCGCGCCAAGCAGATCGACCGCGATGTGCTCTTCGCCGGTAGGTTCCTGCTCATCAAGCTGAACTCAGGCAAGCCACTCATCACGGCAATCATCGACGCCAGCAACAGCTACGGCGTAGCGAACCAGTACTTCAAGGACATCGTCAAAGACATTGAGCTCGGCACACCGCTTGAAGAGGCATTGGAGAAAGCGAGCAGGTACTCCCCCTCAGAGAAGATGCGTCGCATCCTGTTCCAGATCAGCAATGCGCTCAAGATCGGCGTCGATGTCACCAATTTCCTCGAGGCCATCCTTGATGAGATTGCGGAGGACCAGCTGCTTGAGATCAAGACCTACGGCCGCAAGCTCTCAGGCATCACGCTCTTCTACATGCTCTTCGCGATAGTCATCCCCTCATTGGGCATCACGATGCTCATCGCCATCTCATCGCTCATCAACATCCAGGTCGAGTTCGGGATGTTCGTCGTCTTTCTCTTCGCACTCGCCCTGGTCGAGTTCACTTTCATCACCATATTCAAGAGCATGAGGCCGAACGTCAATATCTAGGTGGAGCAATGGCAGAAGGGATACTCTACATCGTCGGAAGGGCAATCATCCCGAAACGGGTGAGACCTGACCTGAGGGAATACTTGCTGAAGACTGGCCTCCCGGAGGTCCCGTACCCCTTATTCGGCGTCCTGTTCTTCTTAGTCACGGCCATGTCATACTTCCTCTACACGTTCTTCTTCCTCCCGGCGCTGCGCCAGTACGGCACTGTCCAGCTAGGCTTCCTCGGCTTCGTCACGTTCGCGATCATCATGTTCCTCTTCATCTTCACCGTTAGCGTCATACTCTACTTCTACTGGAACATCAAGATATACCACAGGACGAAGGAGCTCGAGCTGCTCCTGCCGGACTACCTGACTCTCGTGAGCACGAACCTCAAGGGAGGGATGAGTTTCGAGAACGCGCTATGGACCGCGATCAAGCCTGAGTTCGGCATCCTCGCCAACGAAATCGGCCTCGTGAGCAAGCGCGTCATGACCGGCAACGACGTGGCCGACGCGCTGACCGTCTTCAGCATGAAATACGAGAGCCCCATCCTTCGCCGCAACATCCAGCTCCTCATCAGCGAGGTGGAGAGCGGCGGCAAGATAGTTGAGACCATAGACCGTATCATCTACGACATGAAGAAGACGCAGATCCTCAAGAAGGAGATGGCAGCGAGCACCATCACCTACATGATATTCATTGGTATGCTCGTCATATTCATCTGCCCAGTGCTCTTCGCGCTCAGCCTGCAGCTCTTCACCATCATCAGCGGGTTCATCGGCAACATCGCAGGCACAGTGGGGCCGAGCACTAGCGGCCTAGGAGTGACTGGCCCGGCAATCGACGTCGCGGACTTCCGGCTCTTTAGCTACCTCGCCATCAGCATCATCAGCGTGTTCAGCAGCCTCATCATCGCCATCATCGAGAAGGGCGAGATGAAGAGCGGGCTCAAGTACATCCCGATGTTCTGGATAACGAGCCTATTCATTTACTTCATCGCGAGTGGAATACTCAACTTCATGTTCGGTAGCATCAAGTTCGGCGGCTGACACCGCCCATAATATTTAAATACCCTCGACGCGAAGCGAAGAGGAGGGTGAACCATGGAGAAACTCGATATCGCACACCATAAGATTATCATGACAGCACTCATGCTGTTCATCTTCATCACGCTCATCGTGTTCGGAGTGAAGCTTCAAGGCGCGACGCAAGGAACTGAAGGAATGCAGATAATCACCTTCGCGCTCTCATTCCTCAGCGTCATCCTGCTCTTCATCGTCTTCAGCCAAGTCGTGCATCTGCGCGATGAGGTCTCGCAGCTACGGAGCCGAGGGGTCAACAGAACCCTGGCTCCAGAATTCGCATCGGCGAATTCTCGGAGGAAGAAATGAGACGCGGACAAAGCGCGCTCGAATTCATCATGACGTACGGCTGGGCCGTGATGGTCCTGCTCGTCATGATCGGAGCGCTCACGTACATGGGTGTCGTTAACCCCCAGAAACTCCTGCCTGAGAAGTGCCTCTTCACCACAGGCTTCGCCTGCAAGGACCACAAGATCAGCCAACTCCCAGGAGCACCTCCTGCGGACCTCAAAGTGCAGTTCGCAATCGAGAACGCGATGGGCAAGCCAATCCTCTATGGACCAGTGAACGTCTCGACGTTGACAGGCAAAGGAGCGGTCTGTACCGGCGTGCCCACGAGCGCAGTCGGTGTCGGCACTACCACATACCTGGAATGCACCATCACCGACGGAAGCCCCGGACTCCAGCAGGTGATGAAGCTCGTGGTGAACATGTCCTACACAACCATACCTGGGACCTACAGCCACTTCACGCAAGGTGAGATATCGGGGACGGTGCAGTGATGCGACGCGGACAGGCAGCACTCGAGTTCATAACGACCTACGGCTGGGCGTTACTTGTCATCATGGTCATGATAGGCGCGATTGCGTACTTCGGCATCCTCAACCCCAGCAAGTTCCTGCCGGAACGGTGCGTCACAACGCCCGACTTCGGCTGCGTCGATTTCAGGATCGACAGCTCCACGCAAGTCGTCTCTCTCCACCTCAAGCAAGGAGTGGGCAAGACTATCTACTATCAAAGCCTCAACTGCAGCTACACAGAGGCGCAGAACATACCCTCTGTGAGCGGCATCATCAGGATTGGCGACGTGAACGGCCCAGTGCAGCCCGCAGGAGCATCGTGGCCCCCGCGTGACGCTGTATATGCGACCTGCGACTTCGATAGTGCCACTCCATCCACGAGTATAATCTCGCAGATGAAGGGACAGAAGATGAAGATCAACTACCGGATCACCTACAAGCTGAGCAGCACCGGCCTCGACCACACAGTCGACGGCGAGGTGTTTGCAGAGGTGCAGTGATGCGGCGCAGACGCAAGGGACAGGCAGCCCTTGAGTACCTCGTGACCTACGGCTGGGGGTTCCTCGTCATAATCGTCGTCATCGGCGCCATGGCGTACTTCGGACTCTTCAACCCCACCAGGTACATCCCTGCGCGCTGCGAGTTCGGCTCGCAGATGGAATGCGCCGATTACCGCCTCTGGCTGGATACCGCGCCGAACCCTGATGTCGGGCACGTCACGCTCCAGTTCCGCAACAGCTTCGGCGACGACATCAAAATCACGAAAGTGCAGATAGGAACCATAACGCCGGCGACGACAGTGAACAAAGTAGTGAAACGAGGGGAGCTATCAGAAATCATAGACGCCACGTTCACGAATGGCGCCGGAAATCTCTTCTTCGTGAAGAACGAGCGCGGTTCCGTGCCGGTGATCGTGACCTTCGAGCGCAACCGTGTAGACGCGCCATCGCACAATATCACCGGCGACGTGTTCGCAACAGTGCAATGAACCTATAACCCGTCCCTAACCATTTTCTCGACGGAGAGAGCAGCCCTCTATCGTAAACTATTTAAACAGGACGATGATATCCCCTGTATTCTGATCAACGGTGAAAGGGGTTCTGCCGTCAGAATAAGAGGGAGTCTATGCTCGAAATCAAGAACACTGTCTTCACACCGGCGCTGACCAAAGGCGGAGAGATGACGCTCAAGACTGGCACCACCACGCTCGGTCTCGTGTGCAAGGACTGCGTCATCATGGCAGCCGACCGCCGCGCCACAGCAGGCACCCTCATCGCAGACAAGAATGTCGAGAAGGTACGCCCTGTCATGAAAAACATCGTACTCACGACCGCTGGCAGCGTCTCCGACCTCCAGCTCCTCTACAAGTACCTACAAGCCGAACTCAAGATTAAGCACATCCGCGCAGGCAGACAACCCTCTGTCCGCGAGGCAGCAAACCTGCTCGGCGGCTGGGTGTACAGCCTCATCCGCTCCAGCGGCGGCATCGCGCACTTCCTCGTAGGAGGATACGATACTAACCCGCAGCTGTTCGACATCTACCCTGACGGCAGCATCATGGAACAGAACGATTACATCACGAGCGGCAGCGGCAGCGTATTCGCGCTGGGCGTCCTCGAGAGCCAGTACAAGAAGAACCTGTCACAGGAGGAGGGGATGCAGCTCGCCATCAAGGCGATGAACGCCTCTCTTGCCCGCGATAGCGCGAGCGGCAACGGCGTGGATGTCTACGTCGTCGATAAGAATGGCGCTCGCAAGATCGCCTCCAAGACAGTCAACACAACGGTAGAGAGCTGAACAACTCTCATCTCGCCAACTAGGCCAACATCACGATTTAAGGGAACTCTATGACCACTGAGATCATCAAGGAAATCATGAAGCACGTGCCGGAGAGCAAGGTCTCTGACGTCGCATTCGAAGCAGCCAACATCGTCCTGTACACGAAGGACAAGAAATTCCTCTTCAATGACGAAGGTATGGTGCGCAACGCAGTCAACGCCATCAAGAAACGCGTCGAGCTGCGCCCCGACCCTTCCATCGCCATAGACCAGGAGAAGGCAGAGGAGATCATCAAGAAGACTTTGGAAGAGGCTGGCGTGGACGCAGTCATATTCGACCCGCAGCGCACCCTCGTCACCATCGAACTCGAGAAGCCAGGTGTCGCCATCGGCAACAAGGCTGAGCTCCTCCAGAAGATCAAGGAGGAGACATTCTGGTTCCCCATCATCAAGCGTACGCCGCCGATCCGCAGCAAGCTCATCGAGAACATCCGCAGCGTGCTATACGAGAACAGCGAGTACCGCCGCAAGTTCCTCCACAAGACCGGCGAGCGCATCTACAACGGATGGCTCCGCCAGAAGAAAGAGGAGTGGATCCGCATCACATACCTCGGCAGCGGCAGGCAGGTCGGGAGGTCGTGCATCTTCCTCCAGACGCCGGAATCACGTATCCTGCTTGACTGCGGCATCGATGTCGCAAGCTCAGACCAAGCGTACCCGTACCTCGAAGCGCCCGAGTTCCGCATCGACGAGCTTGACGCAGTCATCCTCTCCCACGCACACCTGGACCACTGCGGATTCATCCCGTACCTATTCAAGTTCGGCTGGCGCGGACCGGTCTACTGCACAGAGCCCACGCGCGATATCATGGCGCTCCTGCAGCTCGACCTCATCAAGATCGCGCACGACCGCAACGAAGACCCCATTTACTCCGTGGATGAGGTCAAGGAGGTCGTCAAACACACCATCACCCTCGACTACGAGAGCGTGACCGACGTCACCCCTGACGTGCGCATCACGTTCTACAACGCAGGCCACATCCTCGGCAGCGCTATGATCCATCTGCACATCGGCAACGGCCTGCATAACATGCTCTACACCGGCGACATGAAGTACGCCAAGACGCAGCTCCTCTCGCCGAGCCACACTGTGTTCCCACGTCTCGAGACACTCATGATAGAGAGCACGTACGGCGGCAAGGAGAACACGCTCGGCAGCAACGCCGATGAGGACCTCTCCCGCATCGTCATTGAGACCATGAACCGCGGCGGCAAGGTGCTCATGCCCACACTCGGATCGGGCAGGGCGCAGGAGATCGTGGTCTTCATCGAGAATCTCATCCGCGAGAAGAAGATGCCAAACGTCCCCATCTACCTCGATGGCATGCTCTGGGACGTCATGGCCATCCATACCGCTTACCCTGAGTTCCTCAACAACACAGTACGCCAGATGATCTTCCACAAGGATGAGAACCCGTTCCTCGCGGAGAATATCAAGCGCGTCGGTTCGGCGAAGGAGCGCAAGCAGCTCGTGGAGGACGAAGGTAGCTGCATCATCATCGCGACATCGGGAATGCTCGAAGGTGGCCCATCAGTGTTCTACCTCACTGAGCTCGCCGATAACCCGAAGAACAGCCTCGTGTTCAACTGCTACCAGGCCGAAGGGACCCTGGGCCGTCAGATCAAGAGCGGCATCAGCGAGTTCACGACCAAAGAAGGCAAGGCCAGCAAGACCATCCCCATCAGGATGGAGATATTCGGCATAGAGATCTCAGGCCACTCCGACCGCCGCGAGCTCATGAACTTCGTGAAGAACTGCCAGCCGCGTCCGCGCAAGATCATCGTCAACCACGGCGAGGCGTCACGATGCCTGGATCTCGCGCGCGCGATCCACCAGCAGTTCAAGATTGAGACCGTCTGCCCGCGCAACCTGGACACGCTCAGGCTACGATGAAGCTCCAGAACCTTTAAATATCCTCCCGACGAAAGAGGAGGCATGGGCACCATCGTCGTATTGAAGTTCAAGTACCGCGGCGTGATGGACTTCAAGAAGCTGTACAATTCAGGCAAGAATTTCTTCCTCGACCGAGGGCTTGAGTTCAGGGAGACAAAGTACAAGGACAAGGGGAACGAGTTCGAAGGAGTGTGGTCCATCGAACACAAGGTCGATATGTATAGCAAGGTCACTTATGATATCGAGTTCAAGGCCATCGACATGAGTCCTACCCAGGACGGCAAGTACAACGGCAAGATTGTCGTCACGACAAAGGCAGATCTCGAGGAGCACTACAAGGACGAGAATGTCGCCGGAAACAAAAACATCTTCCACGACACCAAAGGGTTGTCCGTACTGCACAAGCTATATAAGAAGGTCACCTACAGGGATATCCATGACCGAATCGAGGACGATGCTGTCCTGACGGCGGTGAATTTCCAGGAGATGCTGAAAAGCATCTGCGAGATGGAGGCGAAGTAGTGGCGGAACTGAGATTCCTTATCGAGGACAAGAAAGTCGTGTACAACGGCCTTTTCCGCATCGATGAACTCTATGGCATAATCAAGAAGAACCTCATGAATAAAGGGTACTTCATCGTCGAGAAAGTGAGCCAGGAAGATGTCCTTGAGAACGGCAAGCAGGTCGTCATCAAGCTCGAGCCCTTCAAGAAACTGAGCGACTACGCTAAGGCGAAGATGCGCATCACCGTCTTCCTGCGCGGCGTCAAGGACAAGACCATCACCGTCGACGGCCACAAGCAGAAGTACCAGCAGGGCGAGGTGCAGATCACATTCTTCGCTATCCACGAGACAGACTACAGGAACAAGTGGGAGAACTCAGGCCTGCAGTTCCTCTTCAGGACGCTCATGGACAAGTTCATCCGCCACAGCCAGACGCACCACTCAGAAGAGGAGATCAAGCGCGAGTGCAACGCCCTGGCCGACGAGATCAAGTCCTACCTCAACATGACGCGCTTCAAGATAAGCCACGACATGCACCCACGGAAGGAAGAGTAAGACATATTCTCAGAAACATCCTCGAATAGGAGAAGCCATTATCAGCACCGCCTTGGCATAACCCGAGGGCCGACGACGAGCGAAGCTCGACAGTGGCGGCCCGAACCCATGACCGAGGGACCGAGGATACATGGCCGCGGTGCGCAGGCGAGGAAGACTTTAAAAAGAAAAGCAGGCTTCAGCATCCTATTGCCCGGATCGCATAACCCGGTATTGCGGCGGTCTTGAAAACCGCTTCCGTAAGGAATTCTCGGTTCAAATCCGAGTCCGGGCGTCTTCGTTCCACTCAGGGCCCTGCCCCGGATTTGCAGGGAATGCCAATGACCGTGCAAATCCGAGTCCGGGCGCTCCTCATTTCCTATTGTCACTTCAATAGATACTCTATCTTCGCCAAGTCCTCGCCGACCTGCACCTCGCGGTGCGCCCGCTCAGAGGTCATCACGTGCCATGAGCGATAGGACAGCAACGCCTGGCCGCGGGGACTGTTGATGACGAAGTAGCCGTCGCGCACAGATTCGCGGCATTCCCTACACTTAACAATGTCAACACCAGGATCGTCAACCACATAAGGATCTCCACGGCTCTTGTACCCCTCCACCACCTCTTTAAGGCAATCGTTGAGCTTAGCTAAGTACTCATCGTCATATCGCTGCCGTGCCATCTCGAAGGCATCGCTCATCGCGAAAGGCAATGCTGTGATTCGCTCAACAAGGTCCATGGGAGTGGTCGAGACCGGCGGGTGGTTTAAAAGGCTTTCGAGGAGAACCGCCAGGAAACATTAAATAGCGATGGGGTCCCTCTATGACCATGACGACCTGGAACCTCTCACGCATACTCGACCGTCCTGCCGAAGCCATCACTGATGCCGACAGGCGCGTGAAAGAGTTCGAACGGTGGCGGGGTAAGCTCACGCCGACGATGGATACGGCAGATTTCGGCAAGATCATCGGCGAGTACCGCGAGCTGACAGAAGCGTTCCACCGCCTCGGAGCGTACGGCCACATGATGGTGGACTCAGACTCGAGCGATGCAGCTGCGCGCGCGCTCCAAGGGAAGATAGATGACTTCCTCGGCAAGGCTGAGAACCGCATAAGGTTCTTCACGCACTGGTGGAAGACGCTTGACGACGCGCAAGCATCACAGTTCCATGACGAGCTTGGCGATGACAAGTACATCTTCGAACTGATGCGCCGATTGCGGCAGCACACGTTGCCAGAGGAGCAGGAGAACATCATTAGCCTCAAGGACACAACAGGCGTGATGGCGCTCAACAACATCTACGATACACTAATCTCAAGAAAGATCTTCACGATCACAGTCGATGGCGAGGAGAAGAATCTCACCGGCGACGAGCTGCGGGCATTCTTCTCTGACCACCGCGCAGACGTGCGCAAAGCAGCGTACGACGAGTTCCTCCGCATCATCGCAGTCGACCGCGACATCATCGGCGACATCTACCGCAACATCATCGTCGATTGGGAGCATGAGCGTGAGCTGCGCGGATACGCGAGCGCAATCTCGATGCGCAACAAGAGCAACGACCTCCCCGACGAAGTAATTGCGAGCCACCTCGCTGCATGCAGGGAATCGGCGCCGCTTTGGCACCGCTACTTCGCGCTCAAGGAGAATTTGCTCGGAGATCGCATCACGCGCTACGATATCTATGCCCCCTGGCCAGAAGTCCATCGCACGTACAGCTATGATGATGCATTGCGTTTAACCCTCGATACACTAAAGTCGTTCTCCCCGCGTTTCGATGAGCTCGCGCGCGAAATATACGACAGCAACCAGGTCGACGTCTACCCGCGCCCGCACAAGACCGGTGGTGCGTACTGCTGGATGGTCACGCCGCAGCTGCCGCCGTTCCTCCTATACAACTTTTCCGGCAAGATCACGGACGTGACGACGGTGGCGCACGAGACAGGGCACGGTGTGCACAGCCAGCTCTGCCGCCATCTCACGCCACTCTCCTCTAGCCACCCGATCCCTATCGCTGAGACCGCGAGCATCTTCTCGGAGATGCTCCTCACCGAGCGTCTACAGCGCGACGAGAAGGATGCAGCGGTGAAACGGTTCCTGCTCATGCGCAAGCTCGACGATCTCTTCGCGAGCATCGGCAGACAATCGTTCTTCGTGATCTTCGAGCAACAGGCGCATGAGATGCTAGCACGGGGCGCAACAGTCGACGAACTCAGCTCCGCCTACCTCACACTGCTGCACGAGCAGTTCGGCGGCATGGAGATACCTGCAGCTTTCAAGGATGAATGGCTTGCGATACCGCACATCTTCCGCACGCCCTTCTACTGCTATGGCTACAGCTTCGGCAACCTCCTCACGCTTGGGCTCTACGAGCAGTACCGTCGCGAAGGAGCAGCGTTCATCCCGAAGTACGAGCGTTTCCTCTCCTCCGGCAGCACGATGCCCCCTGTGGAGTTATGCGCGCAGATAGGGATTGACGTTACGAAGAAGGAGTTCTGGCTCGAAGGGTTCAAGACGGTAGAGCGCATGATGGATGAACTGGAGAAACTATAAAAGCCAGTTCTTCGGAACCGCAGCATGGACCCGGCGCAATCATTCCTCGCAGGCGACAGCAAAATCGTCACACGCTACCAGACACGAACCGCAGAGATAGATGAAGATTGGGCATCCTCATCCTTCGAAGTGACAGGAGAAACAAGGTGCCTGGGACTATTCTCATTCTCCGCTGGAACGAATTATACCGTCGACCTCCTGAATGTCGATATCATCAGACAGACGCACGGTCCTCACTACATCAGAACAGTCCTCGAGTTCTATGCCGATAAGCAGTACAGGACTGCGACAGCAAAATTCCCCGTGCTCACTGACATCTTCGCCCTGCACAGACTCAGTGATCCTAAAAACTGCATCAAGACGAATGATGAACGCCTCCTTACGCAGCTAGACTTCGACGGCTCATTCTACCTCGATGCCTGGAGCATGCACAGCTACCGGCACACAAACATTTCACTCGGAGCGCCTGACGCGCCGCAAATCATCGCCGCGTTCCTGGAACTGATGGAAGAGGAGGTCACGCGCATCGCCAAGGAGCCGCGCGGCCTCTTCTGTCTGCGCGAACGCAAGCTGCACAAGCGAATGTTCGACCGCATCGATCAGTTCGGCCTGGACCACAAGCTCACCTTCGAGTGAAAAGGTAGAGACCGCGGTTCGATGATGGACGGAGCACTCGGCGGAAACAATAAGAACAGGACTCCACTCCTCTTCATTATGGACATCGCACTCCAGGAACGCGTTCTCGAACTGCAAGCCAACAGCATCATAGGACTCAATGAAAAGTTTACAACCGGCGGGATGGGGGTGGGAGGAGATCCCGAGAACATCTATACGCGCATCGATATGTACGGATTCATGACTGCGGGCGTAGACATCGAGTATGTGATGCGAGCGTCCCGGAGCATCGCACTGCCGACTGAGTTCCGTGAGTTCGTTTTCGGTGATAAGATTATAACGGCAAAGAGCGACAAAGAGAGCTTTACTTTTCCTGCGCTGAAGGCATTCTTCGACATCCGCAACGAACGACCGGAAATCCCTCTCGGAACGCTCCAGCAAGAGTACTCATTCGACCTGACATCGGATAAGTACATAGTGAGATCGTGGATGCATCCGCAGCAGGACGGGCTCGAAGATGCGCTCAAGAACTTCCTCCTGCTCTTCGACAGGTACAGCACGAGCATATTCATGCGCACGAAGACGCTATTCGGACTGACTGCTGAAGCGTTCAAGATGCATGATATCCCGTACATGTTCTCCACAGGAAAGCGCGTGGAAACGAATCATCAGAACGGGGTGGATTTCGCCACCGGGAACGGACTAAGAGTGCGTTACTGACACAGGAAGCCCGCCGGCCATCTCCTTTTCCAGAACCCGAACGCTCCACTTCCAAAGGTTTTTAAACCAATTCCGAATCTTTTCCTTCCATTGGGTCTGTAGCTCAGTCTGGTTAGAGCAATCGGCTCTTAACCGATAGGCCAGGGGTTCAAATCCCCTCAGACTCACTCAAAGAGGATTGGGGCGCATGCCCCAACCTTATGCTCCGGTAGTGTAGTCCGGTCAATCATTTCGCCCTCTCGAGGCGAAGACCCGGGTTCGAATCCCGGCCGGAGCATACTCATTCTCTTCGTTCATTCGTGGCTCCGTCCGGTTGCGAATGGCAATGAGCCTACCGGCCGGAGCAGTTCTCCATCCTAGTGCATGCGCTGTCTTCTCGAACTGCTCCGCAGGGACAGGAGGGAACCGACTCGTCCCGGCCGGAGCAGTTATCATGCATTAGATGATATTCTAATACTCGCTCTCCGAGTCTTACCTCTTAGGCTTTTTTAAGGCATTAGGCTTTTTTAAGGGCACCGTGAAGAAGAATGTAGCACCTTGGCCCTCTCTACTTTCCACCCAGAGCTTCCCGCCGTGGTTCTTTATGATTTCCGAGGAAATATACAACCCCATGCCGAGATCCCCGTGAGAATGCTGATCTTTACTCTGATAGAACTGTTCAAAAATTTTCTTTTGCTGCTCTTCCGCAATCCCTTCTCCGTGATTTTGCACGCTTACTGTTACGTACTCTTTACCTTCTGTGAGACCTATCTGTATAGTCTTTTCCTTTGAAGAGTACTTTATCGCGTTCGAGAGGAGATTGATGAAGACTTGCTTAATTCTTCCTTTGTCTGCAAACACCTCTACATCTCCTGAGCTTTTGAACAATAGTTGTTGTTTTGAGGCCACTGGTTGCATCAAGGCAACAACGTCTTGCGCTAACGCAGTCAGACTGAATTTCTCAAGATAGAACCTAAGCTTTCCTGCACGTATCTTCGCAACATCAAGGAGTTCTGTTACCATGCGATTGAACGAATCAATCTCATCATTCATCCTCGAGAGAATCTCTGTTGTGCGTTTGTCCCCGGCGTTCTCAAATTGTTTATGTAAGAGTTGTGTCAACAGTTTCATGCTGACAAGCGGAGTCTTTAGTTCGTGGCTTGCCATGCTCATGAATGTATCCTTCCGTTTTTCGAAATCTTGTAGCACGGCCTCGGCATGTTTTCTTAACGTGATATCTTCAAGAGCGACAAGGATCAGCGGAGGTTCAGTGCTTGCCTGTTTTATTCGCGCAGCAGTTACGCACAAGAATTTCTTCCCAGATTTTGGAATTGTAATCTCCACTTCAAGATCGCGGAGAGGTGCGCCTTCATCTAGCACAGCTTCGAGAAGTTTTCTCACTGCGGGAATATCCCATTGCCCGCCTTCGAGTTTATAGAAGGAACAATTCTCTGTTTTTCCTTTCGCGACCTTGAAAACCTTATAGAACGATTCATTCGCTTTTCGCACTTGGAACTTTTCGTCAAGGATGACCAATGGCTGTCCTATGGTCTTGATAATGTTTTCAGCGAAATCACGTCCGGCGATAATATATCGCTCGTAGTTTTTGCGTAAATCGATATCTGCAAAGACAACCACGATATCATTGATAGTGCGATTGTTCTTTTTGTAGAGGTAGACATTCACCGCGTGCCATCTGCCGTTCTTATCTCGCCATTCTTTTTCCTTTCTTACTTTACTGTGTATAGCTTCCTCTACGATGTCCAGGATGCTTGGGATTGCTGTTCTCATAGGTTGCCCAACGTCATGAGTGGTAAGATTGAAGAGGCCTGCAGCGATTGTCGTGAACCTGCGGATGTTCAGGCGCTTGTCCAATATCATGATAGGAAGATGACTGCTCTCAAGTACATTGTGCAGGTCAATGTTGAGTTTATTGAGCTCCTGATTACTGTTCTGCAATTCTTCATTCACTGTCATGAGTTCTTCATTGGTTGACTGGAGCTCCTCTTTCGCGGTCTGCAGTTCCTCATTGAGGCTCTGCAACTCTTCGTTCTTTGACAAACTCTCCTCGCCAGTTATCTCGAGTTCAGAGTTTATCTTCTCATGTGCCTCAATAGTCGTCTGTAAGTACTGTCTTGTGCTCTCGAGCTCCTGCTGTAAGAACCGATAATCACCACTCTTACGGGAGTTCTTAGCGGGCTCAGATAATTTTGGCATAACATCTTTTTCGAAGAATATCACAAAGTGCTGTTCCGGTAAGTTCACACTCGTGACTTCAAGATTCACTATCCGTCGTCGGTGTTGATAGGTGAATAGCACGCCTTCCTTTCTTGTTGGGTGACGACCAGCTATTGCATTGTTGACCAGAGAGTGTAGGACGGGACGTAGGGCTGTTCGAGTCATTTTGAGTACCTGGAGGTTTGCTGCTCCAGCAGAATGCTCTATATACGGGGAGGTATCACCACGGAACTGTACGATTTCTAGACGATTATTGATGATGACTGCCGCAGGAGAATACTTCCCCATAATGATACGGTCTACCGTGTTATCAAGCGATACCACGCTGTCGACGAGACGAGGTGTATTTGCGGCTAGTTTAGGCAGCCGAGTGGAAAAGAGATATTGCACCCTGTGGTCGGGCTTTTTTTTGATGTAGAGTTGGTTTTTCTTGTCAATCGGAGAGAAGAGATCTGAGAAGGGCGTCATGCTCTCGGATCTTCCTAAGAAAAGTAAGCCGTGAGCCTTAATCGCATAATGGAAGAAGTATATCGCTTTCTTCTGCAAGTCAGCGTCCATATATATGAGGACATTGCGGCACACGACGAGATCGATATTCGAAAAGGGAGGGTCTTGTGTTACATCGTGCTTTGCGAAAATGCAGCGCTCACGGATCATCTTGTTGACTTGCCATCCCTCTTTGGTTTTCGTAAAGTAGCGTTTGCGGCGAGCAAGAGAGACCATCTCAAGCGGCTCTGCGTATACGCCTTTACGTCCCTTTTCTAGTGCAACCTCGTTGATGTCTGTGCCAAAGATCTGCCATTGCCCAACCTTGTTCTTTTCTTCAAAGAGCTCCATGAGGATAATGGCCACGGAGTACACTTCTTCGCCAGTTGCACACCCCGCGACCCACACCCGTACCGGGTCGTTCCCGCGTTTCTTCAATAGACGATGAAGTGCCTTTTTTAGCGAAAGAAATGCGTCAGAATCACGAAAGAAACTCGTGACAGTGATTAAGATATCCTGCTTGAGAAGGTTGAGTTCTGTAGGGTCCTTCTTTAAGTACGTTAAATACTTTGGAAGTGTGCGTATATTGTGTTGCCCCATACGGTGCGCAATACGCCGCTGAAGCGTACCAATCTTGTAGTGCGTAAAATCAATGCCGGAGGTGTTATGAAGCAACGTACGTATCGCATCCATCGCTGTCGAAGGAGATGTTGAGGTGCGAGCAATCTTCCGATTTCCGGCAGTGTTGATCTTCGCGAGCTTTTGAGCGATTCTTGACGGTGTAAGGACAAAGTCTACGTCCCCTGTCGCAATGGCGTTTGTTGGCATGCTATTATATTCGGCAGAGGAAGGTTCTTGTGCAAAAGTAAACCCGCCCGCCGCCTTGATTGACTGCAGTCCCCCCGTCCCATCACTTCCTGTCCCTGAAAGAATAACACCGATTTTCTGCACCTCTTTTTCCTCTGCTAGTGAGTAGAAGAACCTATCAATAACCCCGCGATGCGCTGCGTCCCCGACGTAGGAAACACGATGCAATGTTCCGTTTTTCACGGTGAGCGCTGAGTGCGGAGAGATGACGTAAACATGATTTGGATTTATCAACATATTCTGTTTTACCTCAACTACAGGCATACGTGTGCACTTAGCAAGAAGACTCGTCAAGATGCTCTCGTAATCGCCAGCTAAGTGCTGCACGACAACATATGCCATTCCAGTATTCTCAGGCAAGTCGCTAAAGAGTGCAGTGAACGCCTTCAAGCCTCCTGCTGATGCGCCGATAGCGACAATAGGAACCACTCTAGACACATTGCGCTTTTTAGGCGCATTGCTCTTTTGAGGAAGGTGAGCGCTTTTTGGTTTCAAAACGCTTTTTTTTGACATGTACCCTTGAAAAAATACGTTCCGCTTTATATATTGACTCGTGCTTTTTTCAGAAAAGAGGTGAATGAGGAGCAAATGGGTATGCGCGGAGCGAGCATCAGCTGCAGGGGGAACGCAACACCACCTCAATCAGTATGCTCGAAAGGAACGGATTCGAGCGCTACAAGGTCGGATAATCGCGTCAATGACGACGTTCTGGTACCAGAAGAAATTGACTTAGTCCAGCCGCGGATCATCGAGCAGGCGCTGATCATGCTCGCGCTCGCCGCGGAGCGTCTCTTCGCGCCAGTTCTCCGTGAGCAAGGGAGTGTAGTCTACATCGAACCGTACAGCGCCGGGGCAGACATTGTCTAGCGATTGATCATAGCCGAGCATCGCGATGTTGTGGTATGGCACAGCAATCTCGATAATCCTGCCTTGCCGCAGCTCAGCACTAATCTGTTCTATTGTCGTGTAAGGACCGGGTTGCGGACCGTTCGCATCCTCGCAGCCCATCATCACCTTCATGCCGCCATAGTTCGTGCTCAATAGGAGCTGACGTCCATCCGCGCGCGCCCAGAACAGCTCGCCCCGGACTGCGATATACCCATATTCGCCACGAGCGTTATCATAGACCGGGGTAGAATCACGGATGACGCGCTCCTCGAGAACAGACGGAGCATCTGCAATCTCCTGAATCGTCACTTCTTCCTTTACCGACGGATTGCACGCCATCGCTGCGATACCAAGGGCGAGCAGGAACTTCTTCATGATACATTTACGTCACCAACCCCTTTTATTATTTCCTATATACCATGCGAGAGTGAAGACATATATACCTGGAGCACCGCAGGAACCGCATGGGACACCCTATTGTCGATAAAGTGGTGCGTGAAGGCCTGCAATCGATCAATGTGTCCATGCTCTCACCAGAAGTCAGGCTCAAGCTCATGACTGAAGCAGGCAATACGCTCATGCGCATGAGCCGTTTCAAGGAGGCCGCTCACGCCTTCGCCCTCGCCGAGAACAAAGAGGCGCTTCGCGAGCATGGCAACTGGTTCCTCAAGCAGAACAAGTACGGCCTTGCCGCCCACTTCCTCCTTCACGTCGAGCGGGAAGACCGCATGCAGCGCCTCGCCCAAGACTGCATTGCTGCAGGTGAAGTCGAGGCTGCCAAGGATATCTACGAGTCCCTCGGAGACCAGGTCATGGTGCACTTCCTCAGGGAGAACTTCAAATCCTAATTTTTCTTGTATCCGTCTGGGAATGGTAAATAGATTTCCTGTCCAGCAAGACTCACGTAAGTGACACCGCCTTCGTCTTCTGTGGCCTTCTTCCAGTCCCAATCTTCTGCCATGGAGCAGAGCCTGTCGAAATGACTCCGGGCATTGATCATCTCTTGTTCCCTGAATGCATCAATGTCGAGGATTTCGGGAAGAATCATGAGCACGGCCCGACGCACCCTAGGATCAGTCTCTTTACCCATCAGGCGAGTTGCTTCACACGCGTATTTATTGCTTCCGGCAAGGGAACAGCAAGCTTTATAAACCACCCCTAAATTTCGCATTCTACAACGATAGTTCAATACTCCTTCGGGAGGAGCCACACCATGGCGCTGAATGAACAGAAACTCAAAGAGACAGTAGAGGCGCTTCACAGTGAGAAGCGCAACTTCTCACAGTCATTCGACTTGCTCGTAGCACTCAAGGACCTGAACCTGAAGAACCCGAACGAACAGATCGAGTTCTTCGCGACAGTTCCCCACGAGATCGGGCGCAAGCGCACAGTGTGCGCACTCGTCGGACCAGAGATGATCGACGAGGCGACCAAGACCGCGGACTTCGCTCTGGAGCAGTCGCAGTTCGAACGCATGCCGAAGAAGGACCTGCGCAAGATCGCGGCCAAGTACGACTACTTCGTCGGCCAGGCCAACATCATGCCGAAGATTGCCGGATCCTTCGGTCGTGTGCTCGGTCCGCGCGGTAAGATGCCCAACCCGAAAGCGGGATGCATCGTACCGCCCAAGGCCCCGCTCCAGCCGCTCATCGACCGCCTCCAGAAGACGGTGAAGGTAAGCGCGAAGAAGAACCCGAACATCCAGGTGCTGATCGGCAACCAGAAGCAGACGCCGGCAGCAGTCCTGGAGAATGTCAAGTCGCTCTATCAGCAGATAGTGCACAACCTCCCGAAGGAGGAGAACAACGTCAAAGCGGTGTACCTCAAGGTCACCATGGGCAAGCCCATCAAGCTCAACTGATAACCATGGCAGCCACAAAAGCACACGTGAGTGAGGAGAAGATACAGGCAGTGCAGCGTATCGCGAAGCTTGTCGACGACTATCCGATCATCGCAGTGGTGGACATGCAGAACCTCCCGGCCCGCAACCTCGCATCCATGCGCAAGAAACTGCGCGACAAGGTAGTCATCGGGATGGCGAAGAAGCGCATCATACTCAAGGCGCTTGAGCAGAGCAAGAAGGAGGGCATCGGCGGTCTCACCCAACACATGAAGGGCAGCCCCGCGCTCCTCTTCACGAGGGACAACCCCTTCGCACTCTTCAAGACGCTCAAGGCGAACCAGTCTAAGGCACCCATCAAGGGAGGACAGATTGCTCCGTACGACCTCGTGGTCCCCGCAGGACCGACGAGCTTCCCGCCCGGCCCGATCATCGGCGAACTGGGACAGCTCGGCATCAAGGCCGGCATCGACCAGGGAAAAGTTGTGATCAAGCAGGACGCGGTCCTCGCCAGAGCAGGTCAGCCAGTGAGCGACAAGGCAGCAGCCTTCCTCACGCGCATGGGCATCGAGCCGATGCGTATCGGTTTGAACCTCACGGTCACGTACGAGAACGGCGAGATTACGCCGGGACAGTTCCTCGACATCGACGAGGAGAAGTTCATGAGGGACTTGCAGGCGTGCGTTATGGAGGCGAAGAGCCTCGCGCTCAACGCCGCAATCCCGAACAAGGACAACATCGATACACTCATCCAGAAGGCGCACTACGATGCAGCCGGCCTCGCGCTTGAGGCAAACCTCATCACCGACGAGAACGGCCGCGAGATTCTCTCGAAGGCCTACTACCAAGCGATGGGCGTAGCGAAGTACCTGCCCGCAGACATGCAAGCAGAGATGGGCGCGCAGGTCGCGGTAGCAGCACCGGCAGCAGCAGAAGCGGCACCTGAGAAGGAGGAGAAGGAAGAGGACGCAGCAGCTGGACTCGGATCGCTTTTCGGATGAGAGAATAATATTCACGGAGGCATGACCATGGAATACATTTACGCAGCCCTACTCCTGCACAAAGCAGGGAAGGATGTCAACGAGGCGCACGTGAAGAAGGTCCTTGAGGCCGCAGGCGTGCAGGCTGAAGACGGTCGCGTCAAGGCGCTCCTCGCAGCGCTCGATGGCGTGAACATCGACGAGGCCATCAAGTCCGCAGCACCGATGGCGGTCGCAGCGGCTCCGGCGGCAGCTCCAGCAGCAGCCCACAAGGAGGAGAAGAAGGAAGAGAAGAAGGAAGAGGATGCAGCAGCAGGCCTCGGTTCGCTCTTCGGCTGATTTTTTTCAATTCACTTTTAACTTGGTGCAACACATGGAAAACGCAACCCCGGACCTGAAGGAGAAGCTCGAGAAGCTGAACCAGAAGAAAGAGGACGCATTCCATCGCAAGCAGGAGATCTCCACGAAGATTGCGGAGAAGATCAACCAAGTCAACGAGTACAAGAAAGCACGCAACGACCTGACGCGCCAAGTGCGCGAGCTCAAAGTCGATCGCGACAAGCTGAACACCGAAATCACGGCGAAGATTGGCGAGATCAAGGCGGCCCAGCCCGTCAAGGTCGAGATGCCACAGGTCACCGGTCCCAAAGGCGAACGCCTGCGACCAGGAGACCTGTCACGCCAGATCAAGGCGCTCGAGCAGAAGATCGAGACCGTCCCGATGAGCTTCGAGGCCGAGCAGAAGACCATGAAGCAGATTAAGGTCTTCAAGAAGCAGCTCGACCAGTTCCAGGGCGCTTACGAACACCGTGGCGAGCTCTCGGCGAAGAGCAAGGAGATTGACGCGCTCAAGAAGGACGCAAACGCGCTCCACGCTAAGGTCACACAGATGGCCAAGCAGTCACAGGAGCACCACGAGAAGCTCATCACACTCAGCAAGGACATCGAGGACCTGAAAGTCCAGGAAGAGGCGCTCTACCAAGAGTTCCTCGCAGCCAAACAGGAGTACATGGCGATGTCCGGTGACATGAGAGAGGTCCAGGCCGAGCAGCGTGAGAAGCGCGCAGCTGAGAGGCAGGAGAAGGACAAGCAGAAGAAGGCTAAGGAGGCCGAAGACCAGAAGACACTCAAGCAGCGCGCGAAGGAAGCAGAAGACAAGATGACCCGTGGCGAGAAGCTCACCACTGAGGACCTCCTCGCGATGCAATCATTAAAGGATTAAAGGAAAGAGGTATCACGATCCATGGCAAAACTCCGAAAAGGCGTAGCATACAGGAAGCTCGAGCGCCCGTACACGCGCCGCTCGAAGTACCGCAAGCTCAACTACGTGCGTGCGAACCCGCACAACCTGATTGTGCGCTACGACATGGGCGACCTCACGAAGAAGTTCCCGTTCAGGCTCGAACTCATCAGCGGAGCTGATATCCAGCTCAGGCACAATAGCATCGAGAGCGCGCGCAAGACCTGCAACCGCCTGCTCGAGACCAAGTTGAACAAGAACTACTCGTTCAAGATCCGCATGTTCCCGCACCACGTGCTCCGCGAGAACCCGCTCGCTTCGGGCGCAGGAGCAGACCGTATGAGCACTGGCATGACCATGAGCTTCGGCAAGCCTATCGGCATCGCTGCCCAGGTCAAGAAAGGCAAGTGCATCATGGAGGTCGGCTGTGAGGAGAAGGACGCGATGACCGCTAAAGAGGCGCTCAGGCGTGCCCAGACCAAGTTCCCGATGCATTGCCAGATTAAGCTCTCAAAGCTCGTGGCAGGCAAGCGCGTCTACCTCTAAACAACGGATTTTTCTATTCTATTATCTTCCCATTCCCTATGAGCATAGTGTATTCGAATATCGACGATATCTGCAAGGGGATACTCTCTTCTGACCGCGTGCATGAGTTCTCTGTGGCCTACCGCGAGTACTTGGCTGATGAAAGGCTCGTGAAGTTCTGGCGGGAGATGGAGCGCGTCTCAGGGAAAGACACTACCATGGTCTCTGCTGACGCCTACAGTCCGAACGATTTACTGTATAAGCTCATAGATTCCTGCAGGGAACGGCCCGAGTTCCACCAGCTGCGGCCATTGCACCATGCGACGATGGAGAAGTATAGGATCAGAACTCTTCCTTGAACAGCTTTATGAGTTCCTTCTTGAGGGAGTCCGCGTCTGTGTAGGCGCCGCTGAATTCAGTCTTGAGGCGCTTGGTCGCTGCTTTTTCTGCGATGTCGGTCTTGCTGATGTAGATGAGGACGGTCTTACCAGTCTGCTCTGCCTGTTCGTAGAGCGCGCGCTGGTCAGCGTAAGAGTAACCTGACTCTGTTGGGTCGAAGACGTACACGATCACGTGCGCTAGGTACTTGACTGTGGCGTCAGCCTTGCGCTCAATCGGGTTCGGGTTCTCGCGGTTGAGCGTTCCCGGCGTGTCGATCATCTGGATCTTGTTGTACTTATGTTCGAAGTAGCCGATGTTCAGCCCCTTAGTCGTGAATGCATACGCCTTGATCTCAGGCTTCGCCGTTGTCAGCTTGGCCAGCAGCGTGGACTTGCCCACGTTCGGGAAGCCGGCGATGGCGATAGTGAAGAGATCATCATCGATCGTCGGCAGGTTGCGGAGGATCTCGCGCGCCTGGCCGAGTATCTCCAGGTGCTTCTGGACCTGTCGCATGACGCTGCTGATGCGGCCGATATAGGCAGAGCGGGTCTTAGTGACATTGTCTGCGCTGCGCGCGTGCTTGATGCCCTCCAGGTGCTCCCTGGTGAGATCCTTGATGAGTTGGACGCTGTTCTTGACGCCGCCGAGCGCCTGCTTGACGCGCCCGACCTCGAGGTCGAGCTCGAAGAGGTGCTTCATGAACTCAGACATCTCATCGAAGTTCGGGAATGCGTCATGGACGCGCGAGAGTGACTCCACGAGCGTAGCCTTGATCTCCTTGAAGCGCTCGAACTCCATGTTCTGCGCCTTCATGGTCTTGTCCAGGCCGCCCTTGACCTTGGCTGCCGCGCGGCTGCCCTTGTGCAGCGCAGAGTCAAGATAGGTCTGCGCTGCTTCCGGCCTGGGTATGGAATACGCCTGCGGCATGGGATTGAAGAACGGTACGTTGTTTAAAAAGGGGGTGGTTGGAGATAGTAGTCCTCAGCCCCTGTGCGTAGCGTCGTGATATCTGAGTGATATATTTATAAAGAGCTCCCGAATCCATCACATGCGCTGAGGCAGCGTAAGCTACGGCAAACCGAAATGCCCCAAGCCTCGGGAGGGAACACATGGAAATCAAGGTCAACGTAGGCGATCCAAAGACGAAGCGCACAGTCACGCTCACTATGAGCGCAGACAACGCCAAGAGCATCTACGGCAAGCGGATCAGCGACAAGATCCGCGGCGAGCTCGTCGAGAAATCTGGTTATGAATTTGAGATCACAGGCGGCAGCGACAACGCTGGCTTCCCGATGCGCCGCGACGTGGTCGGCACCGGCCGCCGCAAGCTACTCGTCACGAACAGCACAGGCCAGCGCCAGACGCGCAAGGGCGTCCGTATCCGCAAGACCGTCGCGGGCAACACTGTGAGCGAGTTCACTTCACAGCTGAACGTGAAAGTCGTCAAGCACGGCAGCGCTCCGCTCGTCGAAGCCCCAGCCCCGGCAGAAGAAAAGGCAGAGTAAACATTTTCCTATTTCTCATCTATTTGTTTCTCACACTCATAGACAGGCAGTTCAGCCATCGGCATCGTCTGGATGCCCTGACCGTAATGACCGAGCCTATCGAGAAGCGCATCTGCGCCAGTTTTGAGCTGCTGCGGGATACTGCGCTGGTCGCGCAGCATAGGACCGAGCACAGCGAGGCCGCTGGACCAGGCGAGCGAGTAGGCGAGCAGGTGCTCGGGGTTCTCAGCACCTGCTGTGCGCAGGAGCGCGTATTCCGCGAGCTTGTACCCGAGGCTCATGCCGAAGATCACTGATGATGAGGCGATCTTGCCCATGTCGGCATCGACGATGCGCTCCAGACCTTTCGCCACGTAGTCCACAGCAGGACTCTTCGCTATGCCCTCGATGTAGGCGAAGGCGCCGTAGCGGTAGAGTGGCGAGGTTACGAGCTTGATGCTTGCGGCCTTGGCATTGCCGAGCGAGAAGTTATTGAGTTCCCAACCTAGCGGGTTAAGGCCGTAGTTGTCCACGAGGAGCGCAACGCCGGCAGAGAGCACGCCAGTGCCTGCGAATGCCCAGGCGACTTTCTTCTTGTTCTTCGGGTCGCTCAGCTTATCCCAGAGTCCCATCAATGGAGAAGAGCGCGAAGGAGTTTAAGTGCCTTATGCTGCGTTCTTGGCTTTTTTCCCATCCTTGAGCTTTGGCCAGTAGGAGAACCAGAACCCCTTGAACCAGCCGTGCTCTGCCATGAAGACAAGCGCAGAGGTAAGGAGGATAGTGAAGACGACTGTGGAGACGACCAGGGAGACCGCCTCTCCGATACCAGGGATGCCCTGGCTGACTGCGAGCTGGATGAGCGCGACGGGCGCGAGGCCACGCGGCACAATGACCTCGAGGAATACACGCTCGCGCTGGAGGAGGTGCTTGCCATGGACGAGCTTGACAGCGAGTGGCCTGACGAGGAACAGGAGCAAGGAAAGGATGCCGCTGAGCACGAAGACGAACGGTTCCGCGAAGGTGATGAGCACTCCGATGTAGACGAAGAAGAACACCTTGACGAAGAAGGATATCTCTGAGTAGAACGTGCGTGCGCTTGGTGAGAGTACGTCGCGGATGACCGGGACGTCGGTCGCCGTGGTGTAGCGCGCCTTGTGGTGGTGTGGACCAGGGACTGCGTATATCTTGTGCAGGAGCTGGTGCGAGTTGCCGAGCACCAATCCGAAGGCGAGCGCTGCGATGGCGCCGCTCGCGCCGATAGGCCCCTCCACGAGTGCGTAGGTCCCGACGACCGCAGCGATGCTGACCATGTAAGCGTGCATGAGGTCCTCGTACTTGTGCAGGAGGAGTATCCAGAGCAAGCCAAGGCCAAGGCCAACGACCACTGCGAGGCCGAAGGAGAGGAAGAGCGATTCCAGGACGATGCGGGGAGCGACCACTCCTGTCGTGATGATATCCATCACCATGAGCGCGCTCACGATGCAGAGGACGTCGGTGACTGCTGATTCAAGCATGAGTACGATACGGGTCTTCTCATCCATCTTCAGCCTATTGACTAGAGGGATGACGACTGCTGAGGCTGTACCTCCAAGCATGGTGCCGAGAAGCAGGGCGGTAAGGAAACTGTAGCCGAACGCCCAGATGGAGAGCGTCGCGACGATGACCGACATGATGAAGCTCCAAAGCGTGAGCTTGAGCATCGTACCCAATGATTCTATCAGTTCGTGGAAGTTGATGTTCAGCGCTCCCTGGAAGAGTAGGAAGACGAGCGTGAAGGTGATGAAGAGGTCGGAGCCTGGCAGCTCTTGGGGTGTGATCCAATGCAGCACCGGCCCTATTGCAATGCCTATGGCAATGAGGAAGAGCACGTCAGGGATATTGGTCTTGCGGAACACTATCTCACTGAGGAAACCCAGTCCGATGATGGCAGCTATGACGGCGAATGCCCACACCACATCCATGGCCAATCCTGCCCGTGAGGAGTATAAAAACCTAGCGGCGAGGAGAGAGGTTATGAAGACCATGAACAGTACCGGAAGAACTACTAGTGCCGCCTTGGCATAGACCTGAGCGGCTGCGACTTCGAGCCTTGGGCGAAGAAGACAGTGCAGCCGCGAGACAAACCACGAGCCAATGGCCGCGGCACGATGAGAGGTAGGAGTAACTGCACAGGCCGCGCCACGACAACCTATATAAACAGCCCTGGGCTTGCTGCAAGCATGGATTTCAAAGCAGCCATCGCACGCCTCCTTGAGGCGCAGGGCATCGCCGATGTGACGCTTGAGGTGCCGCCTGACTCGAAGCTCGGCGATTACGCATTCCCTTGCTTCCCGCTCGCCAAAGAGCGCAAGATGGCGCCGCAGGCAATAGCGCAGGAGCTTGCAGCGAAGATCGCGACAGACCCGGCAGCAGACTTCCTTGAGCGCGTCGCTGCAACAGGCCCATACGTCAACTTCTTCATCAAGCAGACAGCGCTCGTCGCGGCAGCGTTCGAGGAGCCGGAGTACCAGCCGAACGGCAAGCGTGTCGTGATTGAACACTCGTCGCCGAACATCGCCAAGCCCTTCGGCATCGGCCACCTGCGTAGCACAGTCATCGGCGGCGCGCTTAAGCGCGTCTACGAGTACGCGGGATGGGAGGTCGTAGGCATCAACCACCTCGGCGACTGGGGCACACAGTTCGGCAAGCTTATCGCAGCGTACAAACGCTGGCCGACAGACATCACAGAGGACCCAATCAAGAAGCTCCTTGAGCTCTACGTGCGATTCCACGCAGAGGCAGAGAAGGACCCGACACTCGATGATGCTGGTCGCGAGGAGTTCCGCAAGCTCGAAGCAGGCGACCCTGAAAACGTCGCGCTCTGGAAGCAGTTCCGCGAGCTCAGCCTACAGGAATTCGACAGGATCTACGCGCGTCTTCACGTGAGCTTTGAGAGCACAGCAGGCGAAGCGTTCTACAACGACAAGATGATTCCAGTGCTCGATGAGCTCAAGGCCAAAGGACTCACTGAGGAGGATGAGGGTGCGCTCATCGTGCGCCTCGAGGACATGGGCATCCAGACTCCAGCCATTGTGCTCAAGAGCGACGGCGCGACCATCTACGCCACCAGGGACCTGGCCGCAGCCATCTACCGCAAGAAGGAGTACAATTTCGACCGCATGCTCTACGAGGTCGGCAGCGAGCAGACGCTGCACTTCAGGCAGCTCTTCGCCATGCTCAAAAAAATGGGGCATGAGTGGGCTGAGGACTGCCAGCACATCGCCCACGGACTGTACCGCTTCGACACCGGAAAGATGTCCACGCGTAAGGGACAAGTCATATTCATAGAGGACGTGCTCCAGCAGGCGGTCGAGCGCAGCCTCAAGACAATTGACCAGAAGAACCCGGACCTCCTGGAGAAAGAAATGGTCGCCGAGCAGGTCGGTATCGGCGCAGTCATCTTCTTCGACCTGCGGAGTGACAGGCTCAAGGACATCGTATTCGATTGGGATGAGATGCTTGACTTTGAAGGCGAGACAGGGCCGTACGTGCAGTACACGCATGCGCGCCTGTGCAGCATCCTGCGAAAAAGCGGACTTGAACCCAAAGCAAACCCAGAACTCCTCATGACACCGGAGGAAATCGCGCTCGCGCGACAGCTGCTCGCCTTCCCAGACACTATAGAGCAGGTGATCAAGAACGACAAGCCGCACATCCTGGCGCGCCACCTTCTGGACCTCTCACAGCTCGTGAACAGCTTCTACCAGAAGCACCGCATCATCCAGGATGACAAGGATCTCGAGCGCGCGAGGCTTGCGCTCATCGAGAAGACTGCGGCGCGCATAGAGCTCGGCCTCTCACTCCTGGGCATCATGGCGCCACAGGAGATGTGATGGCCACTGCCAGCGGCGAGAAGCCGCTCTCTGCGCTCAAAGACAAGATACCATCAAAAGTCTATGATCTCCTGGAGCGCCGCGGGTTCACTGTGCTGCGACCATCGCAGGTCAAGTCCATCGACGCAGGGCTCTTCGAGGACAAGAATCTCCTCGTCTGCACGCCGACAGCATCAGGCAAGACACTTGTTGGCGAACTCGGCGCGCTCAACGCCATACTCCACGACCGCGGCAAGGCAGTGTACATCGTGCCCTTGCGCGCGCTCGCTTCTGAGAAGTACCGGCAGTTCAAGAAGGACTACCCGAACCTGAAGATAGGGATGAGCACCGGCGACCTGGACGAAGCACAGACCAACCTGGGACATAACGACGTGATCATCGTGACCTCTGAGAAGTTCGACTCACTCCTGCGCCACCGCGTGGACTGGGTGAAGCGCGTCAAGTCAGTAATCGTGGATGAGATCCATCTGCTCAATGACCCCAAACGCGGGCCGACGCTGGAGATAGTCCTCACGCTCATCAGGACCATACTACCGCAAGCGCAAGTCATAGGGCTCTCAGCCACTATCGGGAACCGGCGTGACCTTGCCGCATGGCTGAACGCAGAGCTGGTCGAGGATTCCTGGCGGCCAGTCAAGCTTGAGAAAGGAGTCTACCATGATGGTAGAATCGAGTTCCTATAGGACTTTCGTCCTAGAACTTGAGCTGCTTCGCGAAACCCTCGATGATAGGGATGCCGTTTTTCTTGCCGGTCAATGCACCAATGATGCCGATCAGCCAGAGTACGAGCATGCCGAGGCTCAGGAGGATGCTGATGAGCCAGCCGATGACAGGCAGCCACATGATGATGCCGCTGAGGATGGAGACGATGACCCCTACGATGAGGAGAACAACTGCCTGGCGCACGTGGAACTGGACGAATGCGTCCCTGCGCTGCGCCTCATCCACGAAATACCAGATAATCCCGATGAGGATGTAGGAGAGCGTTGCGCAAAGGATGGAGTTGTCGTTCTTGGCCATTAGAGAGGGATATCTGGAATCCAGTTTAAAAAGGTTCTGGAGGAAATCACGAGTCTAGGGGGACGCCGCCGGCTTGGAGTAGAGCAGGAGCGCACCAAGGCGAAGCCGGGCGCGACGTCAAACCATTGCGCAGCATACACCTCCCCGGCGGAAGGGAGAACTGCTCAGAACCCTTTCACATTCCGCTTCAGGAAGGGCGTGATGAACGGCACGACGACCTCATCGCGGCGGTAGGCGCGCAGCGCGAAGATAATAGCTATCGCGATGATCGCTGCAGCGAGGAATACCTTCGTCATCTCAAACGGAGCGAAGAGGATGCGTGAGAGTGTCTCGATGAGTATCCAGAGGACGAACCACGCGACGAAGAACCCCATCGCGTTGTAGGCGTGGTGGCGCAAGTGGCGGTCAGAGGCTGACTTCTTGGTCTCCTCTACCACGATGAGCACGAGCGCGAGCGGCCAGATGATGTAGGAGAGCGCAGCGAGGACGTTGTGCTCCTTAGGCTTAGCAGCCTTAGGTTTCACAGTCTTTGTTTTTGCTGCTTTGGTCTTTGCCCTTTTCGCCATAGAATACTCCCGTGTCTTGGCCTTTATATAGCTTATGCGCCGCAGGCCTCGTCACATACCTCAAGACAGGCAGCTTCCGTACCGGGGTTTGTGACGCAGTTGCGCATGCAATCATTCATGCAGAGATTGAGCTCCTGCTGCGTCGCCGGCTGGACGACTGCGCCAGCGAGCGTCGATTGCGGAAGAGAATCAGTATATGCCTGATAGACGCCAAGGCCCAATAGGGCTATGACAAATATCGCGCCGATGGTTACAGATGTGGATGGCATGGGGAGACCTACGGATGAAGAAAGAAAACAAGAAAATTAGGCATTAGTACAACTGCCTTGGATGCAACGCAGGCCATCGCAGCATTTTCTGGTCATCGAACCGCCGCAAGCTTTATCCTCTGCGCCACAAGATGCGCCGCTAGTGCCCCAGCTATCATAGGACTCATACACAGCGTACTGGATTCCGCGAGTTGAATATCCTTGTCCTATGAGGTTTCCTTCACCATCGTATACAGGCACGCTCTCTTCTGCAGCCGCGAGCTGGCTTCCTGTCGCCCACTGCGTCGTTTTTGAGATTGCTGCAGCGTTCATCACGAGCGCGACGAGGCCCACAATCGCGACCAATGCCACGAGGGCAACTACTGTTAGATTGAGTTGATTTGTTTCATCTTTCGCCATTGTTCACCTTTGTAGGAATTGATTATTCGAGTAACACACAAGCCGCTGCTGCTTTTTCGGCACTCATCTTTCCCTTATACACCATGATGTCCATGCACTCCGCAGAGCTCATGGCATTCCCTGCCAAATTGCCTTCTGGCAGAGCAGAAGCAATCTGGCTTCCGGTCGCTACTTTGCCGATGCTCGCAGCGTTCATTACCAATGCAACAAGGCCCACAATGGCAACGAGTGCCACAAGGGCAACTACTGTTAGATTCAGCTGATTCGTCTGTTCATCTTTCGCCATGGATCACCCGAGGACGAGCATCACCATGCCGAAAATAGCGAGCACAGCGAAGAGAAATACAGCAAAAGCCGCATGTTTTAGGATATGGTCATCTCTCATATGCTCGCACGGCACGAATACCGTCCACCTTTGTCGCTCGTATACAATTAAGTATACTAGACGTCTTTTAGATATACTTGTTTATATATTTTGTGGAAATTCTTCACTGGACAACGACCTACCGCGCAAATTTATAGAAAAAAGACGACCAAAGCGACGTGCCGCGAAAGTTCC
>DAGG01000021.1:47864-51677 GCA_002498125.1 Candidatus Woesearchaeota archaeon UBA525 | reverse complement strand
GAATCCCATGGCAGCAAAGAAGAAGGCAGCTAAGAAGAAGAAGCAGTAATTGCTTCGTCTCTTCAAACTTCACAACTTTTTTTATTTTCATTTCTTCCCCCATTCAACCGGAACAAACACCTCCTGCTTCGGCAATGTCTCGACGAGATATCTCACTATGACCGGGATTGTGCCTTGAACTCGCTTAGAATTCTGGTTATCTCTGGTTCCTGTTGGTTTTCAGCGTCATGCGGAGCCTGGTGATGAGCGCGCTCATCGCTGTGGCGTAGCGGCTCCAGTCTCTCGTGAGAGAATTCTTCCACTCGACATCACTGAACTCAGCAAAACGATGGCGATACCCGGCAGTGCGGAGCGCTACGCCGTTCTTCTGCAGTTCGGTCTGCCGGTGCTCGTCCTGCTTCGCCTCTTCTTCGGCCTTGATCTGCAGCAAGGTCGCAGTCTCACGACGCTTCGCGTCGGCGGCATCAGTGCCCTCGATGATGGCATAGAACTCCCAGTAGAAGCTGAGGATGCCACGCATCTCGCGTTCAAGCGTCGAGAAATCGTCGATGGCATTGGCCGGGTGGTCAGGGTGCTTCGTCGGCTCAGCATGCGCCTGCTCGTACCCGCTCCATGCCTTGCTGATCTTCATGAAGGCGCGGGTGAGTTCAGTCCTTAGGGTGTCAAGTCCACGGTTCATCGTATTCACGACCTCTGCAGGACGCTTGTAGCTCAACAGTGCTGGTTGGCCGGGAAGGTAGGCTGGTTGCACCACCCCAGTCACCTTTCCTTTGAGCCAGTCCTCGAACTCATAGAAGCTGCTGTTCGGGGAATCCTTGACGTTCTTGCCGAGGCGTTCGAGCTCCTGGTCGAACTGGTCAAAGATGTTGATCCATGCCTCTACATTGCGCCTATGCGCTATCTTCGTCGGGTCGTTGCCCCAAGGAAAGAGTCCCATGTGTCCTACCCGCGCTTCACGCCACTAAAAGCTTTCGGTTTCGGCTTACGGAATTCTTCAAAGAACGGTATGCGTATCGGAAGCGCGAACGGTACAAAGGTGGAGGTCACGATGGCCTCACCCTTATCTAGCGATGCGATGGCCCGATCGTCAGTCGTCAGGTCCTGGCTCGCGCTCTCGATAAGGCTCGCGCGCTCCTGTTTCATCTCCATGCCGAGGATGATCTTCGTGTTCATGTTCGCGAGGATCTCGCGAGGGATGAGGCTGGGGAGCTGCGTGATAGCAGTCAACCCTATCTTGAACTTACGCCCTTCGCGCGCTATTGTGGAGAAGATGTTCGGTCCCTGCTCGAGCACCTCCTTGCCGATGACGCGCGGCGCCTCCTCGAGGATGATGCTGATGACCGGTTTGGAGCCGAGGACTCCGTCGAGCTTGTGCCGCTTGTAGCGGTGTAGCATCTCGCTCGCTATGACACTGCCGACCAGGATCTCCGCTGCGCCATCGAAGCTTGAGGTATCAACGATGACGATGTCGCCCTTCTCGAGCTGGTTGCAGATATCGCCGAGCGTAGTCTGGCCGCCAGTCATGACGAAAGGGCCACTGCACGTGAGCGTGCCGGCGTTCTCCTCAATGTCGAGCACCTGGCTCAGGCGGCGCTGCACTACGGCGAGCGTGCCTTCCATGAACTTGCCCCGCGGCTCTTCGCCCAGGATGGCTTTCTCAATCCACCCCTCGCCGAAGTCGCGGTAGTACTGCGTGAGCGCCTGGCGCTGGGTATCGCTCCAGTGCACGACGCCACTGAAATGGTGCGGCCGAAGGAGTGAGACGTTGAAACGCAGTGAATGGGCGCCGGGGGCCGGCTCCATGCTATAGGAATGGATGCGCTCGCGTACATGATGCTGGTCAAGCGCGCCGCGGTAGTACTCGTCATGCGGGTCGAGCACGAGGATGCCGCAGTACTGTTCCTCGACCAGCTCCCAAAGCAAGCACTTGAGCAGGTTCGACTTCCCGCGGCCGGTCGTTGCGGCGATGAGCACGTGGTGGCTGAATGAGTCCTTGCCGTTGATGTAGAGCGGGAAGTCAAGGACTTTTGATCCTGAGCGGAGGTTGCCGAGAAAGAGTGGGTTTGCGGGCTTTCGCAGGAAGCTGAAGTCATCAGCCTTGAGTTCGCGGACAGTGGTGAAGAAAGCAGGGAGTCCCTTGGCCTTGCCGAGCTTGCCGTCCTTGACGCTCACGAGCGCCTTGAGGTGCGCAATGTCGTAGTTGCGCAGACCAGCATCGAAGAACACTGCCTGCTCACCATCAAGCTGCAGGCCGCCGACCAGCTCAAGGTGCTGATTCGATACCTGGCTGCCGTAGTGCAGGTCGAACACCTGCAGAAGCGCCTTCTGGTGCTTGTCCTCTGCGATGAGCAGCTCACCGAGCTCGAAGCGCTCGCCTTCCTTCTGGCGCACGATGAGCTCGCTGAAATCCCCTCCTACGAGTATGCCTTTCACCATCCCGGGTGAGCAGAAGCGGGGTGGTATAAAAACATTGGTGGAGGATTTGTTTTCCCGCCCTTCAAGACCGAGTTCATAGGCCGAGAATCAATAAAAGCAGGTAGTCGCAAGGTGAACTTTCCAGGTGATGACCATGAGACCTGGATTAGAGCAAGTTCTGGATTTGGTGCTGAAGACCGATAAGGGGATACTGTACATGCTGGACCCCTATGCACGTTCTCATCTCCCCACTGCTATCAAAGAGGTCGAGGCAGATATCGGAGCGCGTCCTGAGCACTACCTCTGTATGCCGGACTTCGACGGGTTCCTCGGCCGCCCGGGTAATCCTGATAGATATCCCATAGTGAAGAGCAACAGCCTGCGCGCGACACTTGACGCGACAGCACGGCGTTCCCACTATGAGCATTTCGACCTAGTGCAGCGGCACCTTTTCCCGTTGCATCTATGCGCAGTAGATGGTAAGTTCGGAGTTTACGAGAAGCCTCGCGGTGAGGTGAAACCGGTGCGGAACACCTTACGCAGCGCAGTCGAGTCATTGCGCGACGCAGGCATGACTGTGCGCTGGCAGCAGGAGAACACAATCCACCGCTACGCGCACGCCTATGGTAGGGTAGGTTATGAGGTGTATGACCGGGCACGAAGACGTGGCCAGCATGATGCTGCTGAGGCGAGAGAGGCGTGGATCAACTCTCCGGGGTGAAGCATGAAGGACCTGATAGAGAAACTGAGGGAGCTGGAGGTCATCCGCTTCGGCGGCGTGCGCCTCAAGCATGGAGCGGAGTCTCCTTTCTTTGTTGATATCAAGAAAGCGTACGGCGATCCGACTGCCCTGCGGATGATGAGTGAAGAGCTCTGGAGGATCATGGACAAGCGAGCGACGTGCATCGTTGCAGGAGGGTACGGCGGGCTCCCTCTCGCATCGGTGCTCTCCGCTTCTCATTACCTCCCTTTGACGCTAGTGCGTGAGGAGGTCAGGGGCCACGGTACCGGTGCCCGACTCGAAGGCTACATACCTAAAGAGAACGACCTGGCAGTCATCTTCGATGATGTGTGCAGCACCGGCAGGAGCATAGAAGGATACATCGAAGCGTTGAAGACGACAGGAGCGCAGGTGCTCGGTGCTTATGTGATAGTCAACCGCGATAGTTATCCAGTGAAAGCGCTCCTGAATGTGAAGGAGCTCTAGTACATATCTTCTTCTTTTTTGTTAGCGGCGAGTATCGTAAAGAATCCTGCGAGACCGACGAAGCTCGCGGTGTAGCCAGGCCATGGCGAGCCCTGCTCGACAGGCTTGAGTTCACCGCTTGCGGCGAGGCAGCACTGCTCACCACCGTCAGGGCAGGCCTTCATGCATGCATCGCTGATGCAGTCGCAGCC
>DAGG01000021.1:2057-47730 GCA_002498125.1 Candidatus Woesearchaeota archaeon UBA525 | reverse complement strand
GCTATCTTCAGCAGGTTGTCTGCCGTGAGCTTCTCCTTCTCGAACTTGATGAACTCGCGCTTGCCGCACTGCGGGCAGACCTCTGGCTTATTGTTCGCGCTCCGGTGGAACCGGTAGCGGCAGCCGATGCACTGAAAGCCGAAGAGCTTGCCCTCGCGGCGCCTGATCTCGGCGTGCTCCTTCTCGATGATGCCCAGGCACGCCTTGCAAGCCACACCCGACCTGTCGGGCAGGTAGCGTACTTCATCAAACCCGAACTCCTTTAAGCATCTAACACACTTGACGCCTCTGCGGATATCTGCCATGCGGACCTCTAGAAGTCGAACTCCCTGTTGCCTGCCTGCTGGATGAGCGCGTCTGCGCTGTTCTGCTCGGGCGTGCTGATCCTGCGGCTGCCGCAGTACGGGCAGATGAGCTGGTCAGCTGACTTGCTGCTCGGGAACCGGAACCTGCAGTTGAGGCAGGAGTACTTGCCGCGGCTGGCGCCAGGTGTCTTCGGCCTTGCGAACTGCTCGCGGATGGAGGGTCTTGGCGCTGGTGCCGCTACCTTGGATCCCTTGGGCGGCAGTCCTGCGCACGGGCGGCATACCATGCCCTTGCCTGAGGCATCCATGACCATGTCGAGCACACGGTGCTGCGTCTGGCAGCGGAAACATTTGAGAGTCATTGTCTGCTGGTCCATATTCTCACCACTGTATTGGTCGTCGCTGTGATGGCCAGTCTCCTGGTCGTCACTACTCTATCAGGGTTCTGGCTATTTATAGTTTGTGTCTCAGGACGATGGTGTCGACGGGAGAATTGATGGCTTACTACCCGTAGCAAAAATAATATAAAGTTGGGAAGAAGGTCGCTCCGTGTGGGACTCGAACCCACCAGCCGGGGCCGGCTTCCTTACTTTTCAGATAAGGTGAACCACCAGGTTCTTACGGAGCGTAATCCAAGGACTAATGCCCCGATCCTGGAACCTTCTTCCCATCAGTTGGTTTTTAGGAACTACTAAGTGTCTTTTCAAGTGTTTTCCGAAGAGCTTTCGTGCTGCAGCGGATGTATCGCTGGTGCGACATCGTTCTCGGAAACAGAGTTTCCGGAACCCCGAAAACGCGTACGTTTTCGTAGGGTTTCAGGCCGTCACTGTCAGCTCCCCGTTGGTCGCTGTCGCCGGCCTTCAGGTTTACGCCAAGGCAGCTTGCGTTCGGAGAAGGCAAGCTAAGGAACGAAGTGACGAGGAGAACGTAGTTCTCCTGGCACAGGGAAAGTTTGCTTTCCCTCGTGACTGCAGCACTATATCTAGAGCCTATGCATCTGTTTCCTTCTGCTCACAAGAGCGGGTTCTGGCCGCCGTATAATGCATAGAACTGGCCGTTCTTGAATTCCAGGCTGAAGATGTCGTTGTTACAGGCAGTGGTCCTCATCTTGACGACGCTGATCTCCCTGACGACCTGGCGACGGAATGGCGTGAGCTTGATAACGATGATCGCGTCCGAGAGGAAGTCTTCGATCTCGTACTCTGAGAATTTGCTGCCGTCAAGGGGCATCTCTGAGATGAGGTAGCTCGTGATGTTCAGGTCACGCAGGAACTCGAAGATCATGAAGAGCTCAATGCGCGGGTTCTCGAAGCGCGATAGGACGTAGAGGGCGCTGAGGCTGTCCATGACGAAGAGCTTCGTGTTCGCCTCGACGCTCACCTTCTTGATGACGTTCTTGATGACGTTCAGCCATGATTTGTTATTGTCGGTGTTGATGTCGCGGATCTCCTTACGGATGCAACCGATGTCCACGATGAAGAGCGAGCCCTTGCCGCGCGATATGCTCTGGAGCTTTGATGCGAGATCTGCGAGGTCCTTGATGATGACAAGGTTGACCTTCGTGAAGTCGAAATCCATGTTAAGCATGTGGTTGACGAGCGACTCTGCTGACTGCTCGAGGGAGATGTACAGGCCGTTGTTGCCGTTCACAGCCTCATGGTAGAGGATGTTGAATGTCAGCGAGGACTTCATAGTGCCTGCTGCACCAGAGACGAGGGCGATATGTCCCTCAGGGAGGCCGCCCTGGATATTCTCATCAAGGCCATTGATGTACGTGCGAATACGCTTTATCTCGTGCTTATCGCTTACTAGCCTCGGCGGCAATATCTCACCTCTCCTTTCTCTTCAGTTCATGGATTTATAAAGGTTGTGCGCAGCGACCAACGTACGGATGCAAGGTCCTGTCGGCCCTTCAGCGTCTCGTAGGTACCACTAGTAGCACCGGAGATTTATAAGGAGAAGGTGAATGCCAAGCACATCATGGGGCTATCATATGATGACTGGGGAGAGTTCGACAATGCCGTGCTACGTGATCCAGAAGCGAACCGGTCATGTGATGTGCACACGTTCTTCAAGGGATCGCAGTTGGAGCCCGACCTCGAGAAACGCATCTTCGGTAAGATGTCCCGCTGGAACAAAGGCGACGTCTGGCATACCTACCGCCGCATGGCTGAGGAGGCCTTCACCCAGATAACGCGCGTGAGGCCTATCACCTGGACGTCATTCATAGAGCACTCTGAGGAGTCCTTCGCTGCGGCGCTCCAAGAATTTTCGCTGGACGCGAGGGTTGAGGCGCGTAGTCCTGAGGCGTTGCAGGCGTACGACCATGCGCTCGCGAGAGTCACAGCACATGTCCGTGGCGACACGTCCTATGATCAGTTCGCCTCTGAGAAATGCATCGGCCGCTACGGCATGACTCTGCGGTTCTGAGCAGATATCCTTTCTCCTTTCGACTCATCCCTGATGGTCGAGTCCAGTCACATGGCCGCTCTTGACGTTCACGATAAGGCCCGGCTTGTTACGGGGCAGGAGCGTGCAACCGACCACGATACCGTCGGTCTTGAATTGGTAGAGCTTCTTACCCGTCTGCTGGCCAGGGTCTGATGTGATGATGCTACTGTAAGTCCCAGACTGGTGGACAATGCCGGAGAGGCCCGGGACATAGTCGAGCACGTACGTCCCCCTGCTGTCCAGGATGTACACGTTATGGTCGTAACTGCCGACGATGACCTCAAGCTTGCCGTCCTGGTCTATGTCAGTGACTATCGGCGTCGTAGTCACCCAGAAGTCAGTCTCATAGCTCCATATCTTATGGCCCTCAAGTGTGATCGCGTAGACGCTATTGTCGCAACTGCCGATGAGGATCTCTGGCTTGCGGTCATCGTTGATATCGGCGATGGTCGCGGCGCTGTAGATGCTGCCCTGGGTCTTGAACGTCCAGACGATCTCACCATGCTCGCTGATGCACACGAGGTCGCCGCCGAGCGTCCCGATGACCAGCCGCTTCTCCTCAGGATCATCGAAGAAGGCAGGCGCCGCCGTGATCTTGTGATCGAGCTCCACGCGCCACACGATCTCCTGCGCAGGAGTGATGGCGATGAGCGTGCCCTTGTTGTTTCCGAAGATGATGAGCGGCTTCTTACCCTGGAGCACTCCAGGTACGCTCTCCACCGGCGAGTCTGTGTCGTATTCGAACATCTTCTTCCCATTGCCGGTCAGGACTGTGAGCTTGTTGTTAGAGCTACCCACGAGAATCTCGGGCTTGCCGTCCATGTTGATGTCGGCAACAGCGCAGCTCGCGCGGATGCTGCTGCCACAATCGTGCTTCCACTTCAGCTTGCCGCCAGAATCAAGGCAGTAGAGGATGCCCATCTCTGTTCCGATAAGGATTTCCGGCTTGCCGTCCATATCCACATCCTGCACAACAGGCGGGGCGTCGATGCTGTGCACGCGCTCCTGGTCCACGAAGAAGGAGTCGACAGTCGAGAGCTTCTCGCCGCTGGTGAACCTCCATACTTCCTTGCCCGCCTCATCGATACAGAGGATGTGACCATCCTTGGTGCCGAAGATGATGCTGTGGCGCCCGTGCTCAAGTTCAGCGACAGTAGCGGCGCTCACGAGCGGCGATTGCGCATCGAAGATCCACTTCTCAATGATGCGTCCGCCGTGTTTGGAGAACACTTTCGTCAGGCCGAAACTCATGGTGTCACACACCACCCTCCAGAAACGCGGTTTATAAACATTGTGCGCTCGTAGATATGCGGCAGTCTACAATACATGACAGGTGTCTACCGCATCTACAATAATATGACTGGTGCTGTGTGCATGGTGCCGTCTCTTCAGATATGAGCTTGAGGTCATGGTCCGGGACTATGCTCCTCGCCAGACGGAGGACCGCGATAGATTTATAAACAATCAGCAGGAGGGAGGGATTGGGTACAGGTGGTCTGTTGGTCGACGTGAAAGCAGAGGCGGCGAAGCTGCTCAAGGATGGCAGGTCGCTCGCGCAGGTGAGGCTTGAGCTTGAGTCTAAGGGATTCTCCACGGATGATGTCGCAGCAGCCATCAGCGATGCGTCACAGCGTTCCATAGACAACCGGACCGTTGAGGAACGCCATAACTCGCGCCTCCTAGCGTCGCGCGAGGTCCTCGACCGCATCGGCTATGGCGCAGCGACGCCGCAGTTCGTGAACATCCTCTTCTGGCTCTCGCAGCAGTCGCACCCGCTCATCCTGCCTATCATCGGCCTGCTCAACGGCCTCAAGACGTTGCTCAGCGTCATCTGGAGCAGCATCATGCAGGAGTACAGCAAGCTCCACCGCATCAGCAAGAACACGATTGCGGCCACCGGCGTGCTCTTCGGGTTCATGTTCCTCTTCATGGCGTTCGGCCTGCTCCTGCGCGGGACGGTCGGCCTCATCATCTTCTCAGCGAGCTTCCTCATCGGTATCATCGGTGTGGTCGCCTACGGCGACCTGTACCAGAAGTTCGTGCGCGACACGATACGCAAGGAACGCATGGGTGGGTTCCTGCGCAGCATCGGCACATGGGGAGTCCTGATCACAGCCATCACGCTCCTGCTCTCCGGTTACCTCATCGACCTCTTCCCTATGGCGGGGACGCCATGGTCGTTCGAGCTGTTCGGGAACGCGTACGATGTGACAGTGTACGGCTACCTGCTCGCGTTCGAGATCACCGCCTTCGCCTTCATCCTCGCAGGCTACGTGAGCAGCCAGGTCACTGACAAGCGCGAGCCGCAGAAGTATGGCTTCTGGCAGTTCATACGAGAGAACCACCAGATCATGAAGCACAAGATGGCGGTGTTCGCGGACAGGCACGTCATGCTCCTCCTGCTCGCCACAATCGTGAGCGGATTCCTCCAGATAATCATCACCGCCTACTCCGGCATCGCCATCTACCAGATCTTCGAGAACTACCCGTGGCCGTTCTTCACGCTCGCTATCGTATATTCCATCGCCATCATCGCCGCCTTCACAGGGCCGTTCTTCACGCAGATGATACATCGCAGCACCGGCCTCGCGCCGACGCTCGTCTTCGGCAGCCTCCTCATGGCAGTCCTGCCGCTCGTCCTCGTGTACAATCCCAACATCGCGGCCATCACTGCAGCGCTATGCGTCTATGTCATCGGCGGCGCGATCATCGGCTTCGCGCAAGGGCTGCTCGCGCAGAAGATACTCCCTGAGGAGAGCAGGCAAGCCTATTTCCAGGCGCAATCGTTCGTGATCATCATCCCCTACATCATCCTCATACCGCTCATGGCCTGGTCGACGATGTGGCTGTCGCTCGAGACGCTCTTCCTCATCGTCGCCGCCGGCATGATCGTTGTGGTCATGCCCATCTACTTCATCCTCGTCGCCATCAGCCAGAGGCTGAAACTATGATACGCATCGTACGCACGGATACAAGGAGGAGTGCATGAAGAAGACGCTCTGGGATCTCATCAAGCTCATCCTACCGCTCAATGCCGAGAAACGTCACGCGCTGCATATGGCGGCGCCTTACATAGAGCCGCAGGAGGCGAAGGCGCTCAAGCATTTCCTGAAGATGGACCGCACGTTCCCTGTCATGCAGAAGTTCCACACTACTCCGGCGCTCTTCGAAGATAAGGAGTGGCCGTTCTTCAAATCGCACATCAAGGATGATGATCTGCAGCGGTTCCTCGCAGGCATAAACACCACGATCTCAGACAAGGCGCGTCACGAAGCATTCCTCGCGTTCGCGCCCAACGCGTTCGAACGCATAGCAGGCCAGATAGCTCCGAACATCGTGGGTATGGAGGATCTCAAGGAGGCGGCAGCGATACAGCTCTTCGCCAAGGAGCCGGTCCACCTCCTCCTCATCGGCGATCCCGCTACAGGCAAGACTGACATCCTGCGCAGCGTGAACCACTTCGCACCCATAGGTTCGTTCGGCCTGGGGTCAGGCACGAGCGCTGCAGGACTCGGCGCGTCAGCCAAGGGCGATAATCTTATCCTCGGCCTCTTGCCTATCGCTGACGAAGGCATCGCATGCATTGATGAGCTCAACCTCATGAAGGCCAAGGACATGGCAGCGCTCTACAACGCCATGGAGAAAGGCTTCATCACCTATGATAAGGGGGGTAGGCACGAGCAGCTGCCTGCGCGTGTGCGCGTATGCGCGACAGCCAACCCCTCCAGCGACACGTTCATCGGCAAATCGGTCGAGGCATTGCGCAAGCAGATACCATTCGAGGACGCGCTCCTCTCGCGCTTCCACTTCACATTCATCGTGCGAAAACCTAGTGATGAGGAGTTCGAGACGATCACCGAGCGCATTGTCAAGGGAGAACGCGTCAAGCAGCATAGGGAGGACCAGGTGTTCGTCAAGGAGTATGTCCGCCATGCGCTCACTATCGATGTCGCGCTCGATCCCGGTTTTGAGCGTCGCATCGTTGACTTCATCAAAGAGATGAAAAGTGATGAACGCAAGTTCCTCGTCGAGATTGGCCCGCGTACTGTCGTGGGCCTGGTCCGCACAGTGAAGGCTATCGCCCGCTCAGAGCTATCGCAGGCGGTGGACGAGCAGCACCTAGAGAAGGCTTTCGGCCTGTTGCGCCGCGCACTCTACGTGCGAAAACCTGATGCCAAGGACGGAGGGAAGGCATGAGACCTATCCACGTCATCGCGGCGATGGCCGTCCTCCTCGTTGGTCTCGCTATCTTCATGCCTACGAACACACTCACAGGCAACGTCATTGTGGAAGGTCCCTGCCAGGGCCTTGGGTGCGTCGAGCTCTGCGATGTCGGCGCTGACGTGTGCGCTAAAGGGCTCTCGTGCTGCCCGACACAATGGGAGACGGGCGTGTGCGATTACAGCACGAACTGTGAACGGATACGTGAGTACTCGCTCTACCAAACGCTCGAGACCTACCAAGACGGCGTGCGCGAGAAGCCTGCACCAGTGCAGCTCGATTTCCAGCGGTTCGTCGTGCCGCTTGCCATCATCACCATCATCATCGGCTACTTTGCATTCAAGCGACGGCAGCCTGACCTGCGATAATCAAGTTCATTAATTAGTAATCCATAGAGGTGAGAACATAAGACTCTTGCTTTGGTCAACGGCGAGCGCGCTCAGGTTCCAGCTACGCGGCTCGAGAGTGTTCGCGCAAGGTGGCGTGTCGCGTATCGGCGGCGCAGCCTACTTCGAGGTCGTCACTGACAGCGAACCCTATAGCGAGTCGGTCAGGCATCTCAATCACCGCCATGCGTTGCGGGCGATTATCGACTACTTGCAACGCAACGCGATCATCAATTCGCTCTCTGACATCGAGGTCGTGATACACTGCATCGCGCACGGCGGCGAGATGTTCCGCCACACCAAGCTCCTCCATCATGAGGATGCGCAGCGGCTGCACGGCATCAGCTATCTCTCGCCTGATCTGCCGGCGAATGTCGTGACGCTGCGCGCGGCGATGAGCCAGCTCTCTCGTGCTAAGCACGTCGGTGTCTTCGACACATCATTCACTGCTCTCATGCCTGCGGAGGCAGCGCACTACGCATTGCCATCTATCGCTACGCAGCGGTTCCACATCCGCCGCTACGGCTATCAAGGTATCCTGCACCAGGAGGCGTACTTGCGCGCTAGCGCGCTTCTGAAGCGGCCGCGACGTGTGGTATCGGCGCATATCGGCGCTGATGTGAGCATCACCGCGATACGTGATGGTGTCGCTGTAGAGACCTCGACGGGGTTCACCGCTGCAGAAGGATTACCCGGCCTCACCCGCGCAGGGTCCATCGATCCTCGCATACCACTCCACTTCGCAGCCCATCTACGTCTTACGCCGCAGCAGGTCGACAAGCTCCTCAACGTGAAGAGCGGCTTGGCCAGCATGACTGGGAAGCCATCGTACGATGCGATCATGGCCGGTGCGCGCGCCAAGGACAAGGCTTGCATCGAGGCATTGCTGCACCTATCCTACCGCATCGCGCAATCGGTCGCTGGCATGTCCGCAGCGATTGGCGGCATCGACGTGATAGTGTTCAGCGGCGAGGGTGCATCATGGGCCGTGATAGAAGAGGTCTGCAGCAGGCTCTCGCACATGGGTGTGAAGCTCGGCAAGCGTAAGGCCGCAGGCGTCATCAGCAAACCTGGCTCTGTGAAGGTCGTGCTCGTCAGGATACGTGAGGATGATGCGCTCTTCAATGAGGCTGCGCGGTTCCTGGGTTGAGATGTCATCGTGCATGAGAATTCGCACCGCCTTGGCATCAGTCCGAGGGCGAGCGACGCGGGAGAGGAACGACCGCGACAGTGCCGTCGGGAACAAAGTTCCCGCGGCCCCGAAAAGCAAGCTTTTCGTGGGATTGCCCGAGACGAGTCATGAGCAGATGGCCGCGGTGCTGCATAAGTTTATGATCCTATAGATTCCTTTCCATATCCCCATCAATTAGGCGTCTTTTTCCTTCCATATTCCACTCTGCCAACTGCACATTCCACTGGCCATCCTTGGTCGTGATGGTTAAATACCTGCGTTCCCTAAGGTCTCCTGAGGTGGTAAAGAATGACAGTGCAGTTCTCCAGCGACATCAGATTGCCATCGCTCATCAGGCAGCAGCTCAGTGGCCATGCCGAGCGTCTCCTCGAGCGGCATCACCATAACTTCGGCAGCATGTTCCTCGAGATATACCTGCGTCCCGAAGGGCCGCAAGTGGCGTGCATCGCGAGCCTCGTCACTGACGACGGGCGTTACCATGCACAGGTCTCCGGGTGGGACATCCGTCAGGTCATGCTCGATGCGCTCGGTCGCATCGATACGCAGGCGCACAAACGTGTCGAGAAACGGGCTTACGCCTGACCGCGACATTATTCTCTTTTCTATTTCAGCATCTTCTCCGCAAAACGCTTCGCCTCGGCTCCATCCACTCCTGAGAACTCTATCGTGCCGTGCTGGTGTATGAGTGCTGTACCTTCGCCTAACTTGATGAGTATCGCCGTGCCGTAATCCTTTTCCACCTGTAGCCCTTCCTTGATTTTATCCAGGTGCAGGACGCGTGGTGCGCGCGCGAGCGCTCGCGTTGCTGATGCGCAAAAGCGCAGTCCCGGTGAGAGGTGCTGGTATAGCCCGCGGCAGGCCTCGCAGGAATGATTGCGTTCAACAAGTATGCTGCGCAGCTCCATGTTCCATGCGTCAAACTCGATAAGATCTTTGGGCGCGTCGCCGAGAAGAACGCGCAGCGCGACCGATGCTTGGAGTGATGCTATCGCATGCGTCGCGCTACCGAGCACGCCGCTGTCGCAGTCATCTGTCGCCGACTTGCCGCGCATGACGCACTGCCAGCAAGGGCTGCCTGTGACTGCGAATACCATGCCGCGTGTGCCTGATGCTGTGCCGATTACGAGCGGGATGTCTGATCTCCTCGCGACATCGTTGATGAGCAGGCGCGCATCGAGCGAGTCAGTCCCGTCGATGATCAGGTCGTACCCGCGCATGTCAGTTTGGCTGCTGAAGGGCTCAGCGATGGTCGCCACGAGGCACAGCGGATCGATGGCGATGAGATGCTCTTTGGCCGCCTCGACTTTTAGCCTACTGAGGTCGCCGGTCGTATAGAGCCCCTGGCGTTGCAGGTTCGACTCCTCGATGATGTCATAATCGCACAGCGTGATGTCGCGGATACCTGCGCGGCAGAGCAGCTCTGCGACGACGCTACCCAATGCGCCCACGCCGATAATCATGACCTTCGCGCTGTTGATCCGCTCCTGCCCCTTCATCCCTACTTGCGGCAGAGCTGCTTGGTACGCATGCCTATCCATACTAGTGTGAAGGCTGCGTGATATATAAAGAATCTGTGGGCGGCGCACAGCTTTTTCCGATCCCTTTATTCGTTATAGATTGCCGGATAGCACACAGTTCTTCAGGATTTGTGCTCTCTTTCGCTATAGTGCTGTCTTTCGTTTTTTGCACGATTCTACACCTATGAGTGGGCAGTCTTGTCCCTCTGAGGGCAATATTTAAATAGCCCTGGGGAGTGGCTGGAGCATGGACCTCAGCTCTTTCGTCTCCTTCTTCACAACCTACAAATGGACGATACTATTCTATGCAGTCGTCATAACGCTCATCGTCGCATTCCGCAGCCGCTTCGAGTGGCACGGCGTCATCGGGCTCTACAAGACGCAATGGGGCGTCAAGCTCATGGAGCTTCTCGGCGTGCGTTTCCGCAAGGCAGTGATAGTACTCAGTTACATCGGCATCGTCGTGGGATTCCTCGCCATGCTCTTCATCGTCTACCAGGTAGGCCTTGGGCTATGGAAACTCTTCTTCGTCGCCGGCGCCCCACCGGTCATATCTCCGGTGCTGCCAGGATTCAAGATACCCGGCATGGACTTGCACGTCCCGCTCGTCACAGGCCTCATTGCGCTGTTCTTTGTCGTGGTCATCCATGAGTTCTCTCACGGCGTGGTGTGCAAGGCGCACGGCGTCCCGGTGAAGAGCTCAGGACTCCTTATCCTCGGTCCTATCGCAGGAGCATTCGTCGAGCCTGACGAGAAGAAGCTTGCGAAGAAACCGTTCAAGGTCCAGACGTCCATGTACGCTGCAGGGCCGTTCAGCAACATCATCACCGCCATTATTCTCATCCCTATCATGCTAGGGCTTACCTTCTTCTACGGCAGCATGTACTCCGCTGAAGGGGCATCACTCACGAATGTGACGTCCGACTCTCCTGCGGCCATCGCCGGGCTTGAGCCGGGCATGGTCATCACGAGCGTCGACGGAACGCAGGTGCGCACGCAGCAGGACTTGAGTGAGCAGCTCACAGGTGTGCGCCCGGGCCAAGAGGTCATGTTCGGTGTAGGTGATGAGCAGATTGTCGTCACGACCGCAGTGCAGCCCGATGATGCGGACAGCAATCGCGGATACTTCGGCATCTTTATGGGAACAGAGTACGAGGCCAAGCATGAGGGTTGGTGGTTTGCGCCGGTCAGCGCAGTTGTCGACTGGCTCTTCCTCCTGACCAAGTGGGTGTTCCTCCTGAGTCTCGGTCTCGGTCTCGCGAACCTCCTGCCTATCGGCCCGATCGATGGCGGCCGGATGGTTCAGCTCGCGGCGCGCGAAGTAACCGGCGATGAGAAGCGCGGAGATGCATGGTGGCGTAATATCAGCATCGTAGCGCTCGTCGTGGTGCTTGTGGCGTTCCTCGTCCCGATACTGCGGGCCATGTTCTAGCCCGATAGCTTAATCAAGGGGCGGTACGCACCTGGCATCATGGCCATCAGCCTCATCCTCTACCGGACAGAGAACTCTGAGAACCTCGGCAGCATCGCGCGGGCAGCGTCTAATTTTGACTTCCACGATATCCTGCTCGTGGAACCGAAGTGCGAGATCACTGAGAAGAGCCGGTGGCTTGCTAAGCACGGGTTGCCGACGCTTGAGGAGATGCGCATCGCTGACGTCAGCGTGCTCAAGGAGTTCGATGTACTCATCGCCACGCAGGGACGCACGAGCACAGCGTATAACATGGCGCGCGCTCCTGTCACGCCGAGGCAACTCCGGGAGCGCCTCGCAGAGCTCGATCTCTCCAATACTCGTGTCGGTATCCTGTTCGGTCCCGAAGGTGAAGGCCTGTCGCTTGAGATGATATCCAATGCTGACTTTGCGCTCGCCATCCCTACATCACGCGACAATCCGAGCATGAACCTCGCGCAATCGGTAACTGTCATCCTCTATGAGCTGAGCCTCCTGCGCGGTGTGGAGAACAAGATTACGCTGCCATACCGTCCGATGAACAAGCGCGAGCATGACGCGCTCCTCGCTATCATCAATGGCGTGCTCGAGAGTATGGATTTCAAGACCGCTGACCAGAAGGAGACGCAGCGTCTCGTATGGCGGCGCATGGTGGGTAGGAGCTTTCTTACCAAACGCGAATGCTATGCAGTCATGGGTTTCTTCAGGAATGTGCAGCATAACCAGGACCGCGAGGACAATCAGTGAGACGCAAAAATCCGTCCTTCTTCTGTCGTAAACGCAGGAGGAGTTTAAATACATTCTTCATAGCAACATCACAGTTTCATCTCTTTTTCCTCAATATAACTCTGATCCATTCTCTTTTTCCGATTTTCATCGTCGATGGATTTATTGCGCATAACTATAAGTGTGAAATTGGTGTGAAGAGGTATGATTCCGGCGTATATCCGGCATATATATAGGGAACCTCTAAGCCAAAATTCCTGATTTCTATTGCGGAAACAATCTATATGTACTATGCCGAATGTTGGAAAGTATGAACAAACGGAACCTATTTTGGGGTGTGCTTTTCCTTCTCTTTGCAGCCCTTAGTTTTTCGGCGCAAGCAGCAGAACTAGGCGTGAACTACTACGCCGAGTCCTTAGTCGGAGACTGGGGTCTTCCCTACCATCCCTTATCGATTGAGCAGGTTGGTCGGGACTTTGACAACATCAAGACGATATCCAACAACGTCAAGCTCTACCTGAACCCGTACGTGAACGCGAACCTTCCATGGGTGCAGCAGGTAGCTGCGCAGGCAGAAACCCGCGGCATGCATACGGTCGTGAACATCTTCGCTGACCATCGTCGCCTGGATGCAGGCAACTGGGATGACTACGCTAACCGCGTCGTCAACGCATGCTCTGCGATGAACGGTAAGGTCGATGAGTTCATCGTGGGCAACGAGATTACCTTGCACTCATCGATGAGCAGGACCGATATCCGCGATCGCGTTATTGTCCTCATGGACCGCTGCGATGCGGTGTTCGACGGCCAGGTCTCTTACGAGGAGTTCTGGTATGCAAATGATGTATGGCGTGGCACGAACAGGCCGATCTACTTCATGATGTATGAGAACATCGGTGCGTTCCGCAACAACATGGCGGAACTCTCTGCGAACTTCGGTAGCAATGGCTACATCGGCGAGTGGGGAGAGGACCTCCTCGAGGACTCCATCGAGCACGATGAGCAGTGGCAGAAGGATCAGATCCAGCAGCGCTGGGACGTCATCAAGAACTCGCCTGCGCCGGTCGCGTATCTCTTCACGTACCGCGAGCCGAGCTGGACGAGTTTTAGTATGCTACGGCCAGGCACTGATCAGCGCAGGCCGCTCTGGGAAGCATTCGGAGCAGCTCCTGCAGTGCCAGTAGTACAACCGCCTGTTGTGCAGCCGCCTGTTGTGCAGCCGCCTGTTGTGCAGCCGCCTGTAGTAACATCGCCTGTTGTAACACCGCCTGTGCAGGAACCTGTGCCAGTCCAACCAGTGCCTGCTGTGCAGTGCACAGCTCCCGGGTGCGTAGTGACGCGCGATGTCTCTGATGGCGTCTGCCGTGTCATGGATTTCAGCACAAGCGACGGTCCTGCGCGCGTGCTCGAGTGTCGCGATAGGCTCTTCGTCATGCGTGCGCCAGCGTCTTTTAGCGCATGCATCGATGGTAGTTGCGTCGGCAGAACAGGCCTCTCCGCGCTTGACGTGCGCGGTCCTGGCTCTCCAGTCAGCGACACGAGCGATGGCGCATGCCGCACGGTGACGTACAGTACTGACAGCGTCAAGGTCTGCGAGAAGGACGGCGGCCATGAGATGTTCCTGTACGGGAACGCCAACGTCTGCGTCGATGGCAACTGCGTCGGACCAGCGAATGGCTACGCGCGCTGGTGAACTCCTTATTTTTCTATTTTTTTTTCATAAGATTTAATAAGTTGGAGAGAGTAAGGTCGCCCTGTACGGGATTCGAACCCGTCAGTCGGCTAAGACCTCCTTGTTTTCCGAAACGGTACGAACGCACCGCATTTCAGACAAGTTGGGACACCAGTCCCTTACAGGGCACTGGACCCGCGGTCTCCTTACTCTCTCCGCTAGGAATGTTTCTGATAGGATTTAATTCAGTGGCGGGAAGAAAGGCGGAAAGGTTCTGGACAACAAACTTGTATTTTTTTCTCGAAACCTTACTGCGGAGTTGGTAAGGGTAGGACGTGGGCTACGTCGCAAGGGTCTATCGCAGGATCTCTGTTGCAACAGCGATACTTATTCCCCGCACCTATCTGAGACAGGTTCCAACTGCACTCCGGAACGGAGTTGCATTGTTCAGCGGTTTTCTGGTAATCGCAGGTGTTTGGCTCGTATGTTCGAGTTGTATTTGAGAGACTCTCGTTCTGTACCTGGTTTGGAGGAGATTCATTGGCGCATGCCGCTAAGATGGTTAAGAAGATGATTACCGCAGGGGTTTTCATAGAGGGGTGATTCTGGTGAAACTTATCAACTTTCCCGCTGCGGAGCATCTGCTTGTGGTCTGTTCTCGAAAAGGTTCCTTTTCGGAACCCTGAGAAGCTTCGCTTCTCAACGGTTTCGGCTTCGCACTGTCTTCTTCGCTGGCGCTCGAAGTCGTGAAGCCTCAGATTCACTCCAAGGCACTTCGCGTTCGTAGAAGGCGAAGTGCGGAGCGAATAGCGACTGCAGCGTTAGAGTAAATGACTGAGTTGATTATGTAGAAGAATATGTAGAAAGAGTAAAGGAAAGAACTTACTTTTGGTTCGTGAGAAGCGAAAGTTGCGAACGGAAGTGAGCTTACTTCTTCCTCTTGGTGCGCAGCTTACGGGTCTGGCAGTTCCTGCAGGCGATCTTGCCGGCGAGGACTTTGAGGACTGGTGCCTTGCGCTTGGTCTTGCAGCGGCGGCACACGAAGACGTTCTTGAACATCCTTGCTTCTGCTTCAGGGAATTTAGCCATTGTTACGCCTGCTTCATAACTTGCTTCATGACCTTGTCGTTGATGATCTGCCAGTACAGGACTGTGCAGCCTTCAACAACCTCATTCGCGAGTTCTTCTGGGATCACGAGATCGTAGGTCTCGAAGGTCTCCATGTCCATCACGTTGGCGCTGTTGCCGGTGACGCTGAGGACCTGGGCGTTCTTCTTGCCGATGATTGGGACTTGCACGTTCTCAGCCGCGGGGCCAAGGATGGTGCGCTTCTTGCCGTCGATGATGCCTGCTGCCTCGACACGTGCCTTGGTGGCGCCGTGCTTGCCCGGCTTGCTGATGTCGACGCTGGACACGACGCACGCGACGCCGTCTACAATGACGTAGTTGCCCCTTTGGAGGGAACCTGCATTCTTAAGCGTGAAATCTCCCATGTATACACCTAGGATTGAGGGATTGGGAGCCCTTTATAAAGCTTTCTGGGGTGTGTACTCGAGAAAGACGCTACTGGAGTTTCAATGCTAGATGCTGCAGGTACTCTGCGGCGTTGAGCTCCTTTGTGCCGATACGGGCCTGGCGTTCCTTCAGAGTCCACTCGCGTACAGCTACACGCTGCGCCGGCGTCATCTCGTACCTGCGCAGGTGCTCCACGGCATCCATGGCAGAGAACTTCTCCCTGATCTGCCCCGCTGTGTCTCGCCCCTGCATCAATGGCAGTACGTGCTGTTCACGGAACTGCTGCGGACTCAAATTCGGCATGTGTACGAGACGGTAGATCGAAATCGCCTTGTCGCTCATGTCGCCAATCGTGGAGTACGCGTGCATCAGGCGTTGCCTCTCATCAGAAGGCCAATTGGCAGCATCAAGCCGCGGAGCGTCATGGTTGTTCCGCTGTGTCGTCCAATAGGAGTACGCGTTCGGCACGGCACTGTCGCGGAGCTTCGTGAGCGTCGTGCTAATATCATCCAGTCCTAGGTTCGCAGGCACAGGCATGCGGCGTTGTCTTGCCTTGCTCCAGAGCGCTTCGATGACCTCAAGACCCTTCTCTGCGGCCTCTATGTCAACGACCCTCTTTGATCCGAGCACGCCCTTCATGTGTTCGGTGTGTTCCTCGATGAGTTCTTTGTACGCCTGGCTCACGTACGCCGGATCGCTGTAGTTCTCGGTGAATCTCATAAGTTCGTCATGCCGATTGGAGTCCATTGCCCAGTCGTCGTGGTCCTTGAGCTCGCTGATTCTCTTCCACTCCGTCGCCGGGGCGATACCTGTCAGCTTCGCTGAGAGGGAATCCAGGGTCGCGGCATCGTGGCTGCCGGCTGCCTTCATCTTGCGCCATGCGGCTGACGCGGCGTCATACTTATTCTGGTCGATAAGCGCAAGCACCCCCTGTTGTTGGTGGTAGAGTGTCTCCTCCTTCTTCCTGTCGGAGATCATCTTGGTGAGTGCGGCTTCGGTCTCGTCCGGGAGGTCGTCACTGTACTTGCGTATCAGCCGCTGGGCTCCCTTGCCGTCATACCTATCTATGCGGCTGACGATGCGCGCAGTTCTGTTCTCCACGCGCTCGGCATTGTAGGCGTTGATGAAGCATGAAGCCACAGGCATGGTGATCGAGGCTGCCGCGATGACGACGGCTGCTTGCGCGAGGCGTTTGAGGCCGGTGCCCTTGCTGCGGACGATGATACTCACGGCTTCACCTCGTAAACATCCCCTTCTGAGCGCTCGGCGCGCAGGTATTGGGCACCCGTCGCCGTCACGATCTGCGGCACGAGCAGCTTGAGATCCAGTCCTTGGCCCAGGGTGCGGGCCGCGATGTCCATGAGTCCCGGTTGTGGGTCGCTGGTGATAGCGGTGACCATGCAATCGCCGCTGCTGTAGCTGAAGAGGATGTTGTGTTTGTGGTACCCGCCGATGTCGCGCGTTTCTGCGCACGTTGCGGCGCTGTCCTGCTTGCGCAGCACGGGCTTGAGGTTGAGCGTGGTCATGCGTTGCATGAATGACTGGCCGAACTGATGGTGGTTGCCCGCTTTCCAGGCGAGGCTATCGCGTTCCTCGTCAGTAGACCGCGAGTCCATTGCAGCGAGATATGATTGCCGCAGGGCGGTGTCGTCGTAACGTTTGGCCTGCTGCGTGAAGTCGAAGCGGAATTTCCTCTCGCCGCGTTTGAGCCGCCGTTCGAGCGGGATCATGAAAGGCTTCGTGAAGATTGAGCTGTATGCGTAACTGCCTTCACTCACCGAGAGCATCCTGATAATACTGTTCACCGCCACAGGCGCCATCAGCCATAAGTAGTTCGCGCTGGCGAGGTCGATGGAGAGCGCAACGGTGCCTGCGACGCCCAGGCCGAAGCCTGTGGCGACCGAGATACCATGGCCGCGGTCCATCCTGTAATGCTTGCGCCCTGTGGTTGCATTCTCCATCCTGTACTGGATCTCGTATGGCATGCCGCCCATCACGATGTTGCCCAGTAGTCTTGATTTGCCGTACAGCCGGGTCATCCATCGCGGCAGCGGCGTGCTGAGTTGGTCATCCTCGCGCCCGCCGAGCGCCTTGATGCGTTCGCGCTGCGCTGCATCGACGATGACGCTGAGTGATGCATAGCCCCTATCCCTCGCTTCAGCAATCAGCTCGGGGACGAATCGCGCATCGCCGCGCACGCTCAGCTGCACGCGATCATCGGATACGACCTCGTAGTTGGAGCCGAGGAGAGAATCGCCGATCCTGCTCGATATGTCCTGGCGCGTGCGTGTCACGGCCTTATGGACTGGTACGATTGAGTCGAAGATCATTTCCTTCTGCTGCGGCAGTGCTGTGAGGTATTTCGCCGTTTGGAAGAAATGGTGTTTGGAATCCATGGACTGCAGGTTCTCCTGCATCATGCTGATTGTGAGGAGGTCGAGCTCTGTGATGAGCGCAGGATCGCGCCTACGCCAGTACGTGTCCTGGCGCGCATCGTATGTGATTAGCGCTCTGTCTTTCTGGATGGCCGCACCGATGCGCTTCGTGCGCTCTACCGCGCTAGTGTTCGCTCTCACAAGGCCTGCGAGTTCGTTCGTGAGATTCAGGTATTGGTCAAGGCTCTTCGCGTCCGTCAGGTTCTTCGCCCGCAGGTCATCCATGTCCTTGACTATCTCGTGCGCTTGACGGATGTCATCAGTACGCTCTACGATGTGCATTGTAATTACTAAGAAGTGGTGATTTATTTATAAACGTTATCTCTTCCTCGACTTTTTCTTTGCGTGGTGCTCACTGAAGAACGCCTCGTGTGTGCGCATGTGCTCGAGTACATAGCTGAGGATCACAGCGACCGCGCCGAATGTGCTGACCGATACGAGCCAGCGCATCACAAAGCGCTGAAAAAACGCGTTCGGGTAGAGCGTGATGAGCGTGCTATTGACAGGGAACATCCAGTTGCCCTGAGGGAAGACGATGAGATGAAAGAGCGCCCAGAGCTTCGTGAAATCCAGGATCGCTGCGCCTGCGAGGAACACGAGCAATCCCAGGATGGTCCATCCTGCTGCGCGCAGTGATCGGCCGAGGAGCTCATCGAGCCACGCCCACCACTTGTTATAGGAGAACACGCCCAGGACGCCGAGCATGAGCCCGATGGCGATGAGGGAGATGATGAACACCGCATCGAAGATGCGCTTGACGTCCGTCATGTGGCTGCGCTCAGCCGCAGTGAGGAACGTGAGGTCGTCCTGGGCAAAGAGCGGACCGGTGATGTAATCGAGGACTGCGCTGTTCTGTTCCTGCAGCACCGCATCGGTGATGTGCTCGTACATAGATGCACTGCCTAGTATTGAGATGAGCGCTGTGTAGAGGATGAGGAACGCCAGTGCGGCCGAGAAGAGTGCGACGAGTGTCCGCGGCACGACAGGCTTCGGGTGGCGCATGATGATGGGCGGGCGTTTCATGAGAATCTGGGCAGTGCCTTCTCGAGCTTCTTACGTATCGTGCTGATCTGCAGGATGGTGGGTTCTTCATCGAACTTCAGGAGTATCGCGACGAGATCGATGCCTTCGAGCTCGAGGTAGTTCTGCTCAGGGTCACCGTAGTTGAACTCCTCAGGCATAGAGTTGAGGAAGAGTGCCCATTGCTCGAGGTCGAGCTTGTCAAAGCTAATCTCCATGTGATCAAGCACACCGATGAGGAACTTCAGTATCTCCACGACGAAGGCGTTGTCCTGCGGCAGCCTGCCGTCATCGTAGTAGCCGTAGGTGTCCTTCATCTGCGAGAACTTCTTGATGATCTCCCGGTACTGGGAATCGAACGGTTCTGGGAGTTCAGCTTCCAAACGGTCCTCCTTTCACCATCTTGAATTCAGGCAGTAGCATGATTTGTCGGATGTTGACGCAGAGATAGTTAAGCTCCTTGAACTTCACCTTCAAAGTCTCACCCTCAGAGTCGTCGCTCGAGGGGCGATGGAACACTTCGAAATGCAAGTGCGGACCTGTCGTGAGTCCTGTATTGCCGCTGAGTGCAATCTGCCGCCCTCTTTCCACACGGTCTCCAAGCATCACTTTTGCGCTATTGTAGGTAAGATGTTCGTACGCGCTGTACTCGCAATTGGCGTGTCTGATCACGATACGGTTGCCCTGGTCCCAGTAAGAGGAGTCACGTCCTCCGACTGAAGAATCCTGTTTCACATAGGCCACAATGCCTTCACACGCCGCCAGGATAGGGGTGCCTTCGTTCATGACGAAATCTACAGCGTATTCGAGCGCACCTTGATGTACTGGAGATGCCCAGGTGAGGACGTCATCGATGAACCTGCTATCCGCGGGAAGGATGTACTCGTTTTTGCACCTCATGCGACTAGGAGGCTATGGTAAGAATATAAACTCAGCCGGTATAGTACAGCTTCCCTGCCGACTTCTGCTCGCGGTCCATCTGGGAATCGAGCTTGTTCGCGCGCGGGCGGTGGTTCTCCTCATCGCGACGGAACGTTATCCCGAGATCCTTGAGGAACATGTTCATGCCTTTCTCCATAGTCATCGGGCCGTGCGCTATGCCGCTGCGTCCTGGCTGGCCATCGAAGACCGTGAGCTTCTGGCTGATGTAGTCGATGAAGAGGAGGTCGTGGTCGATGACGAGTGCAGCTTTGCCCTTGGCGTCCATCATGTCTCGGATTACCTTGCTCATGATGAGGCGCTGCTCGACGTCTAGGTACGCTGATGGCTCGTCGAGAAGGTACAGATCAGCGTCCTTTGCGAGCGTTCCTGCGATGATGACGCGCTGCAGCTGACCGCCGGAGAGCTCAGAGAGTGTCTTCTCCATGAGCATGTGCAATTCGAGCGGCTTCATGAGCTGCAGCTCATACTGCATCGCTTCGGCGAGCACCTCGCTCACAGGCTGATCAGTGACTGCTATCTGCTGTGGTTTGTACGCGATGCGCAACTCGCCGGCCTTGGTCTCTGCGCTGATCTCCGCGAGCCGCTTGATGAACGTGGTCTTACCGATGCCGTTCTCGCCGAGGATCCCGATGATGTCGTGTTTGAAGATGTCGCCTTGCGTCGCGCTTAGGTGGAAGTCCCCGTGTCTGACGTCAAGTGTTGGCCATGTCACCAGGAGGGAATCGCGCTCCACTTCGAAAGGCGGTTTTGCGCTGAACACTATGGGCATGTCGCGGAAGCGTACGTTCTCCTCGCGGAGGAACCCTGTGAGGTATGTGTTAATGCCTGATTTGCTCATCTTGGGCTGGCTTACGATGCCATACACGTTCTCCTTGCCGTAGACGAGGTGCACCATGTCGGTGAGGTAGTCCAGGATGATAAGGTCGTGCTCGATGACCATGACCGCCTTCTCAGGCGTCGCGAGCGACTTGATGAACTTCGCGACCTTGAGACGCTGTTTGATGTCGAGGTACGATGTTGGCTCATCGAAGAAGTAGACGTTCGCGTCCTTGAGGACTGTCGCTCCGATGGCCGCGCGTTGCAGTTCTCCGCCAGAGATCACGCCGATGTCGCGGTCAATGATGTGGCGCAGCTCAAGCATATCGATGATGCGGTTGAACTCGGCATCTCCGCGTTCGTTCGTCTTGCGTAAGAGATCGCCCACAGTCCCCTTGAACGCCTTTGGGATCTGTTCGACCATCTGGGGCTTGTATGCTATCTTGATCATGCCGTTTTTCAGCTTCTCGAAGAATGCCTGCGCTTCGCTGCCTTTGTAGCGCTTGATGAGCGCCTCGATATCCGCGTGCTGTCCGGGCACGCCGAAGTTAGGCTTGAGGACGCCGGCGAGGATTTTCACTGCAGTGGATTTACCGATGCCGTTGCGGCCGATGAGGCCAATGACCTTGCCGAACAAAGGGACGGGAAGGTTGTAGAGCGTGAATTGGTTCTCGCCATAGCGGTGGATGGGCTCATCGTTCAATTCCTCAGGCAGATTGATGATGCTAATGGCGTCGGTCGGGCACTTCTTGACGCAAATGTTGCAGCCGATGCACAGCGCTTCGTCTATGCGCGCCTTCTTGTCATCTCCCTCGTAGACGCAGTCCTGTCCTGCCTTGTTGATCGGGCAGACCTTCGCGCACAGGAGGCCTCCGCAGCGTTCCTGGTTGCACTTGTCCCGCTCGACAACAGCTATGCGTGTCATACATCATCGGATTGACGGGGGCTATTTAAAGATTGTCCGATTAGATGAATGGTTCCTGACTTCGGCCGTCGCATTGTTAAACACCTATGCGTGAGGAATGCTGAGGTGGGGCATTTGAAAAGAATTCTCGCTACAATATCACTGACAGCGCTGCTCGGCTGCAACCTGTCGAACATACCGCAACCGGTAATCCCTGGCGAAGCGTACCGCTCGCGACAGCTCAGCGCCGCGGATCTCGAGGATGCCATAGCGCTCTACGGTATCAAGTCCATAGTGAACCTGCGTGGGTCGCGGGAAAGCGCGGGGTGGTACGACCGTGAAGTGGCTGTCGCGCGTGAGCACGGTGTCGAGCACTACTCGTTCCCCATGACCGCGTACAAGACGCCCAAACCCGAGCAGCTCATCGATATCATCGAGACGATACGCGAAGCGCCAAAGCCCGTCCTCATCCACTGCCTTGCAGGAGCCGATAGGACTGGCCTCGTGAGCGCGCTTGTCCTGCTCGATAACGGTGAGTCACTCGATGATGCGTGGAAGCACCTGAGCATCAGGTATGGCCACGTGCCGTTCTTCAAGAACGTTTGGCGCCTGGACAAGGTGCTTGACCACTACCGCGATGATCCGCCTGATGACGGTGAGGACCTGCTCGCATGGCTCAAGGACGAGTACGTCGCGAAGTATGGATCGTCCGCGAGTCCCCAGTAGGCGCGCACTGCACCATCAGGCATGACCGGTCCGTCGTCCGTCATGCGTCCGTGGAGCAGGTGGCCGAGTACGACATTGCGGTACAATGTATCGTAGTGCGTGTGCTCCCGAAAGAGGATACGCCCGTGCGGCGTCCACGGCCTATCGTGACCATCCCTGATGCGTGTGAGTGCATCGATGGACCTGTCGCGTCTGAAGTGAGGCCTTTCCCTATATAGTCGACGGTACCAGTCAGGGTTGCAGTCGTCGACAGCACGCACCTTATGGCCGGGGAATCTAGGGTCGGGCGCGTCGATGAGCACCACTTTAAGCCTATGCTCGAGCAGTTCCTGGAGCGCGTTACCTGCGTCATGCATGAACGCACGAGCGATATCCTGCGGAAGCTCACGCACAGCCTTCTCCACCGACCACATGCGTGACAGGAACGTCCAGTGGTTTTTATGCTCTCTGTACCGGTCACTTGCTACTTTTATAAATCAGGACATCATCGTCGTAGCATGAGAGGATTCATCGTCGATGAGACGTATCGCATGGAAGGCGACAAGGCGTATGTCTACCTCTTCGGGCGCCTCGAGAACGGCGAATCGTTCCTGACCATCACTGAGTTCAGGCCGCACTTCTCCATTAGGACTTCGGATGCCGATAAAGCGCTCAAGTTGAAGAGTCCCATCGCTTTCGAGGTCCACGACACGAAACTCAAGACCATGCAGGAGGAGCCTGTCTCCCGCGTCGTGCTCGGCGTCCCCAAGGACGTGCCTGTGCTGCGTAAGCTCTTCGAAGAGCACAGGATCCCGTGCTACGAAGCCGACATCCGCTTCACGCAACGCTTCCTCATGGATCACGACATCCATCGCACGCTCGATATCGAAGGGGTCTTCGAGGACAGTGACTGGGTGGACCGCGTCTACCGCGAACCGGTCATCAAGGTTGCCGACTGGCAGCCGGTCCTGCGCACGCTCGCTATAGATATCGAGACGAGCCCTGACGCCAAGCAGCTCTTTAGCATCAGCCTCGCGTGCAATGATGATGCCTGCGCAGTCAACGAAGTATTCATCGTCGAGCATAAGAATCACAAGGGGACGCTGAAGCAGGCGAAGAGCTTCCCTGATGAGAAACAGCTTCTTGAGCACTTCCGTAAGGAGATCACCAGGATAGACCCGGACATCATCACCGGATGGAATCTCATCGGCTTTGATCTCAATGTGCTGCGCGAAAAGTTCCAACAGCACAAGATACCGTTCCGCATGGCACGTCAGGACTGGGACTGCACGTTGCGCATCGAGACGAGTTTCATGAAAGACAGCACCGCAGAGTTCCCTGGAAGGCAAGTGTTAGATGGAATTGTACTGCTTAAGATTAACTTCATCCGCCTCGAGGACTACAAGCTCGGCACTGCGGCAGCCGAGTTGTTAGGCGAAAGCAAGCTCATCGGTGAAGGGAATAAGGGCGAGGAGATTGTGGCTGCGTACATAGATGACCCGCAGAAGCTTGTCGACTATAACCTCAAGGACAGCCAGCTCGTGCTCGGCATACTCGAGAAGAGCGGCGCTCTCGGTATCACCTTGGAGCGCGCGATGCTCACAGGCATGCCACTTGAACGCGTGAAAGGATCTGTCGCGAGCTTCGACTCCGTCTACTTGCGCGAGCTGCGAAAGCGCGGCTTCGTCGGACCATCTGGTGCGTATAGCGAGAAGGAGGAGGGCATCACCGGGGGCTATGTCCGCGAGAGCAAGCCAGGCATCTACGACTTCATCATCGTCATGGACTTCAAGTCCCTGTACCCGAGCATCATCAGGACATTCAATATCGATCCGCTCGCTTTCGAAGAGGGCAAGCGCTCGCCGGAGCGCAAGCCAAAAGAGAAATGGGTGATTACGCCTAACGGCGCGGTGTTCCGCAACGACAGTGCGATACTGCCAGAGCTCATCGAGCGACTGTGGGCTGCGCGCGATGCGGCGAAGAAGCGCAGGAACGAGCGCGCATCACAGGCGATCAAGACGACGATGAACAGCTTCTTCGGCGTGCTCGCGAACCCCGCATGCCGTTTCTTCAGCATGGAGCTCGCCAACGCGATCACCATGACTGGCCAGCACATCATCCAGCTCACGTTCAAGCAGATAGAAGAGCTCGGCTACGAGGTCATCTATGGCGACACCGACTCCATATTCTTGAATGCCGGAGCGAAGAGTTATGCGGAAGCAGAGAAGGTGAGCGAACGCATCGAGGAGCACGTTGATAGGTTCTTCGCCAAGCACATCAAGGAGGAGTACCATCGCGAGAACTCCATAGACCTAGAGCCTGATAAGATATTCGTGCGCTTCATCATGCCGCGCGTGCGCGGCAGCGAGGAGGGGGCGAAGAAACGTTACGCAGGCCTCGTCATCGAGGACGGCAAGGAGCGGCTCGACGTGACAGGACTTGAGATCGTGCGCCGCGACTGGACTGATCTTGCTAAGGACTTCCAGGAGCGGTTATTGTGGCTCATTTTCGAGAAAGAGGATCCCGCCACCTACATCAGGGAGTATGTCAAGGACCTGCGGGACGGCAAGTACGATACTGCGCTCGTGTACCGTAAGGCGATACGCAAGGAGCTCGAGGGTTATACGAAAACCACTCCGCCACACGTCAAGGCTGCGCGTAAGCTCGAGGAGAAAGGGATGAAGCTGACCTCGAGCCTGATCGACTACGTCATGACAGAGGATGGCCCGGAGCCGCTGCAGCTCGTTGACAAACAGACGAAGTACGACTACGACCACTACGTGGAGAAGCAGATCAAGCCGCTCGCTGACGCGATACTAGGATTCTACGATACGACGTTCGATGACGTGGTGAAGGGGCAGAAGCAGAACACGCTGTTTGGGTACTGAGGCACTAAGTTAGAGAAAATTTTTAATGCTCTGATGACTTCTGGCGGACTATGGCCGGAGTACAGTTCAGCAGTGACGATATCTACAATACGTGCACGTCGCTCCTAACCGAAGGCGATAAGTACCGCTTTGAGTTCATCGCGCATGAGTTAGGCACTATCTACGCCATAGAAGGCTTCCTCTCTATTATCTCAAAGAGCAGGCTTGCAAGGCGGCAAACCAGCGTATCGGATGCCTGCCGTAAGGCGCAAGTCTTCGTCGACAACCATAGGAATTTCTTCAACTCCTGCCAACAGGGCATCGTCGGCCGTTCAGCCGCTGATAATCTCTACTCATCGTTGTGTGAATTCTACACTAGGATTCCGTTGCGGAACGTGCTGCCGTCCTTGGGCGTTGGAGAAGAGCAGGAACTCATCAACGATGCCGACAGGGCTTCTTTGACTGTCCTGCGTTCATACAATCTGCACTTCTCTCCAGAGGCGCGCAAGGATCGGTATGACCTCGGTGACCAGGTCCGCGACTATTGGCGCGAGTACGCCGCCTTGCCGATGCGTATCCGTATGGCGGAGCCTGAGTTCGGCACAGTCCTAACGCAGCAGGACTACTTCACCAATGCCGTGTTCCCGCTTATCAAAAATGTGTTCATCCACGCCTTTCCAGGTACCATTGCCGGTGCCGCTTTCTCTGTCAGAGGCGCGCGCGAGAAGAACATGCGTCAGGCGTATGTCCGCGTGAGTGATAACGGTGTCGGCATCAGCCCGCAGGTGCGCGACCGTCTTTTCGAGCGAGGATCAAGCACGAATCAGGATGCCTCGCAAGAGCACGGCATCGGCCTGTGGTCTGTGAAGCGCTTCGTCGAGCAGAACGGCGGGACGATATCGGTCGAGAGCAAACCCGGCAGCACGTGCTTCACGTTGCTTTTCGATGCTGACTGAAGAACTCTCGCCCGAACCTATTTAAATCCCCTAAGAACTTCTCCGTCATATGGCAATCCGCAGCCCTATCGTCAGTGTCATGGGTCACGTCGACCATGGCAAGTCGAGCGTGCTCGACGCTATCAGGGATACGAACATTCTGGCGACAGAAGCCGGAGCTATCACGCAGGCCATCGGCGCCAGCATCATCCCGCTCGACGTGATCAAGAGGAAGACTGGGTCGCTTCTACAGGCCATGAATCTCCAGTTCACCATTCCCGGCCTGCTCTTCATTGACACGCCGGGGCACGCAGCGTTCACGAACCTGCGCAAGCGCGGCGGCAACCTCGCAGACATCGCCGTCGTCGTCATCGACCTCAACGAGGGCTTCCGTCCGCAGACCATCGAGGCCATCGAGATCCTGCGCAACTACAAGACGCCGTTCATCATCGCGGCGAACAAGATCGATGTCATCGGCGGCTACAAGAAGAAGTCCGACCTCGTGCTCAAGGACATCGAGCAGCAGGATCCGGCATGGATCACCGCATTCGAGACGAGGATGTACGAAATCGTCGGTCAGCTCTATGAGAAGTTCAACATCCAGGCGGAGCGATTCGATCGGATAGAGTCATTCACGAAGCAGGTCGCCATCGTGCCGACGAGCGCGCTCCACAAGCACGGCATCAGCGAGCTGCTCGTCGTCCTCACAGGCCTCGCGCAGCGATTCCTCGAGGAGAACCTCAGGCTAGAAGCGTCAGGGCCGGGCAAGGGTACAGTACTCGAGGTCAAGGAGACGACTGGCTTCGGCATCACTATCGATGTCATCTTGTATGACGGCACGATTAAGGTGAACGACACCATCGTCATCGGCGGGATGGACACTGCCGTCATCGCGAAGGTCCGCGCGCTCCTCGAACCGCAGCCACTCGCTGAGATGCGCGACAAGAAATCGAAGTTCAAGAGCATCAAGGAGGCGACTGCCGCTACAGGGCTCAAGATAGCGGCGCCTGACCTCGACAAGGTCGTAGCAGGCATGCCGTTGCGCGTAGCTCCGACACCAAAGGATGCCGCAGCGATTGCGGCGGAGATTCAGGCCGAGGTCGAGGAGGTCCTCGTGGGGACGGATAAGGAAGGCCTTGTCATTAAAGCCGATACGCTCGGCAGCCTCGAGGCGCTTGGTGTGCTGCTACGGGACAAGCAGATCCCTGTCCGCAAGGCGAGCGTTGGCGCAATCACGAAGAAGGATATCATCGACGCCGAGTCTAATTGGGATAATGATCCGCTCACCGCAGTCATCCTCGGCTTCAACATACCGCGCGAGCAGTCCACCGAGAAGGTGAGGATCATCACATCAGACATCATCTATCGTCTCATCGAGGAGTTCGAGCAGTGGCAGGAGGCCGAGCGGAAGAAGCAACAGGCAAAGGAGCTTGACCAGTACACCAGGCCTTGCAAGGTCGAAGTGCTCCAGAACTGCATCTTCCGCCAGTCCAATCCGTGCGTCGCTGGCATCGAGGTACTCGCCGGGACACTCAAGGCCGGCATGCCCCTCATGAACAAGGAGGGGAAGCAGCTCACTTCAGTCAAGAGCATCGAGCGCAACAAGGAATCGGTGCAGACACTGCTCAAGGGCGAGCAGGCAGCGCTGGCGCTCCCCAATGTCATCGCGGGACGCCAGCTCTTCGAGCATGATGTACTCTACAGCGCAATCCCCGAGGATGACTTCCGCGAGCTCAAGCGGCTCACCAAGCACATGAATAAGGATGAGCTGAACATCATGAAGGAGATAGCCGAGATAAAGAGGAAAGAGCAGCCCCTGTGGGGAGTGTAAGTTCACTCGAGATCGCTCATCATCTTTGCAGCCGCGATTTCTGGGACGACGACGACCTTCGCACCCACTCTCTTGAGCACCTCGGCAAGCGCCGCGTTCTCACAGCGGGAGTGCACCTCGATATTTGGATTCAGCGCTTTCGCGCTCACCGTCAACAGGATGTTGGCCTCTGTCTTCGGTAACGTCAACACGATCTTCGATGCGACCGTCACCCCTGCATCCCGCAGCACGTCCTCCTGTAGCGCATCGCCTTGCAGTATCAGGCACTCCTTGCATTCCTTCTTGACGTTCTTGAGCGCCTTGGGATCGTTATCGATGATGACGAATTGCTTCTTTTTCTCCATGAGAATCTTCGCGATCTCCTCGCCTACTCTGCCGCCGCCGACGATGATGATGTGGTCTTTCATCTTGAGCATCCTCCTTCTCAGGAATTGTCCTCTTAAATATTCTCGCATGTTGCCGTCGAGGATCATGTCCCCGACACTCCACAGCACCCACCAGACGATGAACACGCCGACGATGGCGAGGAATATCTCGAGCGACCGCTCGAGTGTGCTGCTTTCATCCTCGAAGATGAAGGCCAGGGTCTGGAGCGTGCGAAACGACGCTTCCCTCACGCTCGCCTCTGAGAGGATGCTGAAACCGGCTGTGCCGAACAGGAGCAAGACGAGGGTCAACGCCAGGAATATCTTCATTCTCCTGGGGAACTCGTGCGGCTCCTTGACTCTCGCTCCTCGTGACATGATAGTACTTTAGGGAGAACTCTTTAAAAAACCCGCCTAGCGCCGGTACAGTCTATCCGGTTTGTTTTCCGGTCGTCGCGCGTCGGCCGAAATCCGCTGCTCGAGTGCGCCCACCTGCTGGTCCTTGCGGAGGTACGCCTGCTGCGGATAGTACGGCTGGCTCATCGGCATCGCAAGGAGGATCGGTAGAATGTAGGTTCCAATCATGTCTTTGCGGGTCGCGCCTGCTCTATTAAAGATTTGCGGAAACTAGCAATAGGCTAGTAATCATAAGTCATCATCTCATACCATGAGCTGATATCGAACTTCTCATGCATATCCTGCGGGCAGAGGGCTTGTATTGCCTCCCATCGCGCTCTCACATCATCGGCTTGCAGAATGACGCTCACGTTGCTGTACGGATGCCCTGACTGCACCCTGATATTCGTGATGCCGTTATTCTCCGCGCATCCGCGCTCGTATTCAGTGTAGATGATATGCCTGAGGGCATCACCGATGCCAAAATCATCGCTGCAGACGAGCCACTCTATCCCTGTGGGTTGGCCGTCATTCGGGAAGATGACCTCTGCGTTCGGCAACTGCGCCCGAACAGCGAAGTATTGGCTGCGCACGATATCCCCAGCGAGCCGGTCCCAGTCCTGAGTGAATACAGGCACTCCTTTGTTCACCAAGGCCTTGAGTCCATCGATGCTCATAAGGCCAGGGAGACGGAGTGGCCTTTTTATTGTTTCTGGCGTCACGAAGGCTTATAAATCGGCCTTCGGTTCTCAGTCTTATGGTCCAGCAGCTCAAGATACTCAATAGCAAGGAGACGAAGGAAATCCGGGAACTCCTGCTGCAGCAGTACGGCTACGAGGACAAGATGGATGTGGTCTTCATGCTCTCTGAGAAGAAGCAGCGCATCTACCTTTTCACCCGCGACCTCGTCGATTTCGACCTGAGTCGGTTGCGCGTTGACAGCATGGGTCTCTACTTCGGAACGCTCTTCGAGGGAAAGATCCGCCTTACCATCGAGGGAACGCAGATGATTGGGTCGCAGTGCACGAAGAACGTGCTCGAGATCAGCAAGCGCGAGATGCAAGTCTGGCTCCAGGGTGAGAAGCTTGAGCTCTCCAAGCTCGACACTTCGCAGGCGGCGGAGTCGGGCGAGTACGTCATCCTGCGGCACGGTCTCGATTACCTCGGCTGCGGCAAGATCGGCGGCAATCTCATCCTCAACTACATCCCCAAGACCAGGTACATCTCAGCGATTTTTGATGATGCTCCCGATACCCCTATCGGGAGCTCGGAACGCAGTGACGATGTGCCGAACGCTGCTGAGTGGCAAGATGCGGAGTCCCGAACGGAGTGAGGACACGCCTGGCGAACCGCTGCCGCTAGCCGGTGTAGTGGAATATCCTGTAGAGCTCTGCGCGTAGCGCATCGACAGGGACTCCTGCCATGCGCGCCTCGCGCTGCTTCTGTATGAACGAGAGCTTGTATCTCCTGTGGTCTGCCCGGTCCTCCTCGTACTCGGCGAAGGACTGGAATTGGAACTCTATGGGGAAATCTTCGTAGCGCGCGAGCAGTCTGATGCTCTTGTGCCCTCCCTTCACGACCTCGCCGATATCATTGAGGATGCATTCGCCGCCGAACTGCGACACCGCCCTCTCCTTTGTGTACTCGGCGACCTTCTCCTGACAGCCGTCTTTCGTGACCACTTTCGTCCCGAAGAGATCGAGGATTTGTCCCTTGTAGCGTACATTGTAGCTGCTGGGCTTGCGCATGCCTGTCGCTATCTGCAAGGTCTTCTCTGCGATGCTGCCCTTGACCCGTGAACTGAGGAACAGGATGTCATTCTCCATCATCGCGAGCTGTCGCTCCCGCGCATCACAGTACTCCTCATTGATTTTCTGCCACCCCTCAATCCGTCCTGCGAGCTTGTGGAATTCCTTATCGGGAATCCGCCCCTTGTGCTTGTTTTTCAGGCGGTCTAGTTCAGCTTCGAGTTTCGCTATCTCCATCTCGCTCATGTGTACGCTGTCGAATGCCGGCACAAGCGTACTGACCATGTAGCGCGTGTAGCTCAGGTTCGTTGGGTGAGTAGTGGGGCCGTCCTTGTCCTTGCACAGGAAGCATAGAGGGCGGTACTGGTCTGAGAGCCGCTCGTTTGGGCTCATGAGCCTATCCTCGAAATCCTGAACGAGCGCATCTCTGCCGATGACAGTCCGCCGCTTCACGACACGGCCGGTCACATCACAGATGCCTTCAGTGATGAAGATGCGCTCGAGATCACTCTCAGGTGCTATCCTGCTGCCGTAGAGTGCGAGGAGCGCGCTGTCAAGCCGGCCTTCCTTGGCGCACATGTACTCGTGGTGCTCCTTGCCTGCCGGCAGCGCAACCTCCTCAGGCAGGCGGAGATCCTCGCCGTTGCGCAGGCGTTCGAAGAGCATGCTGATGGCATGCTGCATACCGGGTGCCTGCTCTGCGAGCGCGAGGTGGAACGGGTTCATCGCTGTTAGGGAACGCAGCGTCATTTATAAGAATTTATAAGAGAAAAGACCAATGGACATCTACAGGATATCCTCAATCGGAGGCTTCTTCGCCTTCGACGCGGGCGCAGGTGCCTGCACTTCTTGGTCCAACTTCACTCCTGCTTCGTTCAGGGCGCTCGCATGCATCTGCATGAGCTGCTCAACGATGCTGAGGATGCGGACGAGCTCCTGGCGCTCCTTGGAGAGTGTCATCAAACTACCCTTGTGGAAGCCGATCTGCTCTGCCTTTGATGCATCGCCATCCGATGCCTTCTTTGATTCTGCCTTCTTCGCCATGATTGTCACCTCTGGTGGGATGGTAGGACTGCTTTTATATCCTTTCCGGTGCCTTCCGTCTGAACTACGACGGGAGATACTGCAAAAATCTTAAATACTCTCCTCAGTGGTGGTGAGACGATGACTGAGGCGCAGCAGGCACAGGAAGCAACAGTACTCGGCGCCATCATCGGCAAGAGCACGACACGCGAGTTCTCCTTCCAGGTCGAGAACGAGACGAAAGTCTTCGAGTACCTCAAGGTCCATCACCGGGCTTTCGGCGACGTTCTGTGCCAGGTCATCGAGATCACAGCGACACGCGAGGACGCTGTCGCGCTATGCAGCATCATCGGTTACCGTGATGACGATGGCGCGATCAAGGGCATCCGCATCCCGTTCGACGTCGGCAGCCGCGTGCTGCGCGCCGACGATGACTTCATCCGATCGATCATCAATCTCGGTGACGAGCACGGCGCGATGTTCGGCAAGCTCGAAGGCCGCGATATCCCGGTCAGCCTCGATTTGCGCAAGATACTGACGAAGCACGTTGCCGTCCTTGCGAAGTCCGGCGCCGGCAAGTCCTACAGCGTTGGCGTCCTCATTGAGGAGGTGCTCGAGCGCAACGTGCCGCTCGTCATCATCGACCCACACGGCGAGTACTCGACGCTCAGCCAGCCGAACACCGAGCCAGGCGATGCCAACAAGCTCTCGTTCTTCGGCATGGTGCCTAAAGGCTACAAGGTCAATGAGTATGGTGACCCGACGGTCACGAACGGCAGGCCGCTCAAGCTCTCCAATAAGATGACGCAGCAGGAGCTCGTGCAGATGATCCCTGCCAAGCTCACCGGCACGCAGATAGGAATCCTCTACAGCGCGCTGCGCAACATTGACCAGGTGAGCTTCGATGCTGTCATCGCGAGTCTGAACGCAGAGGAGAGCAACGCGAAGTGGGGGCTCATCAACATCCTCGAGCACCTGCGCACCTATAACATATTCAGCAACGAGCCGACGCCGTACGACGAGATAGTGGCGCCTGGCACGTGCAGCATCATCAACTTCCGCGGCATCCCTGCGGAGATTCAGAGCATCATGGTGTACAAGCTCACGAAGGACCTCTTCGAGATGCGCAAGCGCGGAGCGCTCCCACCGTTCTTCCTCGTCCTCGAAGAGGCGCACAATTTCTGCCCCGAGCGGAGCTTCGGCGAGACCACGGCGAGCAAGACTATCCGCACCATCGCGTCCGAAGGCAGGAAGTTCGGTCTGGGTCTGTGCGTGATCACGCAGCGCCCCGCCCGCCTGGACAAGTCGGTCGTGAGCCAGTGCACGACACAGATCATACTCAAGGTCACGAACCCGAACGACCTCAAGGCGATATCGTCTTCGGTCGAAGGTCTCACTGCCGAAGCCGAGAAAGAGATAGCGAACCTACCTATCGGCACGGCGCTCGTCACCGGCATAGTGGATGTGCCGCTCCTCGTCAATGTCCGACCACGCCGCAGCTTACACGGCGGCCATAGCATCGATATTTTCAGCGAGATCGAGCGGGCGCCGAAGCGTGTTGAGCGGAAAACCGATCAGGGACCTAAACTAACGAAGCCGGAAGCAAAGCTCGTTACCAGGGCGGCGCCTACTCCGAAGGCCGAGCCGAAACCAGTACCTGAGAATCCCGGGCAAGGACTGTCGTTGCCGATGCCTGTGTTCCGACCGCAGAAGGGCATCTTCGATAAGCTGCTCAAGGACAAACCACTCTCCTCTGTCACGCAGGCGCTCGTCCCTGCATATCTCGTCACTTGCACGCAGGGCTCGGAGCAGTTCAGGCTCATAGTGAGCCGCCTGGACGGGAGCATCGTGACCAGCGTGAACACATTCACCACGAAGAAACTCCCCGACCTCAAGCGCCTCTCTAAGGAGGAGCTTAAGGTCCTGCAGATGGCGTACACTACGCCGACCGCCACCAGGGTGTTCCTGGGTTCTGTAGAGATGCAGTCGCTCATTGACAAAGGCTATCTCACAGTCGAGAATGAGAACATCAAGCTATCGGACAAGTACCTTTTCCAGAAGCTCTCCAAGGTCAAGTCAGAGGATGATCTCGAGATGACGCGCGTGAGTGACGCGTCGGTGCAGGATCCCGCGCTCACAGAAACCGACGTGAAGTCGCTGCTCTCGACCTTCGTGACCGTCAAGGATATCAAGGAGTGCTACGTGCTGCGCATAGCAGTGAAGTGAGAGATGAGAAATAGAGGAGAAAATAGAGGAATGCTTAGCTTCTCGGCGTGAACACAACGTCTGAGTCCTCGAGCATGTTGAACGCCATGTTCCTGTACTCGTAGCCGCCGACAATCGTCTTCATCTCAGGATTGCTCGCGATGGCGACGCGCTGCGGCATGCCGTAGTAGTTGTCCACATACGCCTCGTAGTACTTGCCGTCGGCCTGGTACCTGACGCGCGTCACCTGCTTGTTGAAGAAGGTCAGTGTTCCGGTCTTCTCGCCGTACTTGATTTGTCCGATCCACTCCTGCGGGAGCACGATGTTCCACTCATCGTAGTCGAGCGGCATGCCTTCCAAGTTTTTGCATGTCCCGCTCCTCACGCAGTACCCAGTGGCGGTCTTCGCTGTCCTGTCGAGGTAGACGACCTCGAGCGGCTGTCCTGAGAAGGACAGCTGCGTTACAGGTTCGATCTTCACCTTGTCGCCCTTGACGAAGTACTGGTGGCTGCTGCTGCGATCAGGCAGCACCGCGACGTCGAACGAGTAGCTCTTCACCTGCGGCTGTTTGCTGAAGAGCGCGAGGACTGCAGGGTCCTCCTTGTCCTCTGCAGGCTTAACTTCAGCTGCTGCCTGCGGTGGCGTTGTGTCATCCTGTTCCACTGCTGGTCCTGTGTCTCCGTCGAGCGCCGGTATAGCTGCCGGCTTCTCAGCGCAGGCCACAAGCAGGACGAGCAAGAATATGATTCCGAATACTGCTCTCATGTGTGTACCCCCTGTATGCCGGGGTTCCAGTTGTGGAGTTTAAATAATTTCTTCGCCGACAGCATTAAAATCCTCTCTGCGTTTCGTATCAACATGGAGCTCTACCTTGAGAACGGCCTCATCAGCGCAGAGGAGTGGCGGGAGGTAGTGACTCGTCTGCGTGCAGAGGCTGCTCCGGATCGCACCCAGTGGATGGCTGTTTTCGAGCGTGCTGTACTCGATCGCGCGCGTGATGGTCGTGTCGGCGTCCTCTTCTCCGGAGGAGTGGACAGTACGCTCATCGCCTTCGTCCTGCATAGGAATGGCATACCGTTCATCTGTTACACTGTCGGGTTCCAGGATGAGGGGACGAAACAGCCCGAAGATGTCATTGAGGCGAGGAGGATTGCTGAGCGCTATGGCTGGGACTGCCGCGTACAGGTGCTGAATCTCGAGGAGACAGAACGAATTATCGTGCGAACGATAGGCATACTCGGCGACGCCGCGAACCCCATCACTGTCGGTGTCGGGGCAGTGGTCGTTGCCGCAGCGGATGCCGCTCTAGAAGATGGAGTGACTATGCTCTTCAGCGGCCTTGGCAGTGAAGAGATATTCGCTGGTTATGAACGGCACGGGAAGGCTGTCGATGTCCAGGAGGAGTGCTGGGACGGGCTGGTCTGCATGCGCGAGCGCGACCTCATCCGCGATACGCGGATAGCTGCAGCGATGGGTGTTGGCATTGCTACGCCATTCCTCGACCTGCAGGTCCTGCGTACCGGCATGCTACTGGAGCCTAAAATCAAAGATGGCGTCAAAAAATACGTCCTGCGGGAGATGGCAGTGGAGTACGGTCTGCCGCACGAGTTCGCCTTTAGACCCAAGCGCGCTGCGCAGTACGGCTCGCGCATCGATGGGGCGCTGGAGCGGCTTGCCCGTCGTCAGGGATTGTCGAAGAAGGAGTATGTCGTGAGGAGCCGATGATTGTGTCTCGTGATATCGCTCCTTTGTTCAAGGCTGCGCTAGAACGTGACGAGAAGGCACAGTGCATGCTCGAGATTGTACGCCAGAACACGAATGGGCTTCTCTGGATTATCGGCGGGTACGTGTTCCGCACGTGCGCGAGCGGGCTCTATGGGATTGAGCGGCCGCCCTGCGATCTCGATGTGATCGTCTCGTCCATCGCCAGCAGCCCGCCCGGATGGGAGGTGCAGCAGAACAGGTTCGGTACGACGAAGTGGGTGTCTGCGGCCGGATCGATTGATGTCGTCCCTCTTTATCAGGTGCACTACATCGCCAGTTCGCATATCCAGCCTACGATGGTGCATTACCTTCAGGGCACTCCGCTCACTGTGCAGTCCATCGTGTACGATATGTATAATGGCGGGCTCTATGGTGAAAGCATCAACGCTCTGCTCAGGAGAGAGGTGGCTGTCCACAACCGTTTCACATTCCCCTATGCTGCAAAGATGAAGGGGAAGAGTCCTGCTGGTTATCTCGAAGAGATGGCACAGAGCCTCGGGTTCAGGAGCAGGTTGCCTCCAGGTCTCTCCTCTGAATCTTCTCCGAAAGCCTTATAAATGGTCCCTAAATCCACGATAGAAATGGCAGAAGTACTCATATTCAACAAGTGGCCCAGCGAGGGTATCGTGGTCTCGGATCCGGGGCTCGAACGCTACATCACAGTCAAGCCGGTCATCGTGCCGAAGACAGGCGCCCGCTACGCAGGCAACAAGTTCTACAAGAGCAAGATCACCATCGTCGAGCGCCTCATCAACCGTCTCATGACGCCGGGGCACAGGGCGAAGAAGCACAAGATCTCATCCGGCCAGACTACTGGCAAGGCATCGACGGTCTACAACATCGTCTACGAGGCGTTCACGATTATCGAACGCAAGACGAAGAAGAACCCGGTTGAGGTCCTTGTGAAGGCTCTGGAGAACGCAGCGCCGCGCGAGGAGATCATCACGATCGAGTACGGTGGAGCGCGCTACCCGAAGGCAGTCGAGTCCAGCCCGCAGCGTCGCGTCGACCAGGTCCTCAAGCTGATGGCCCAGAACACGTACCAGAAGACCTTCAACAGCAAGAAGGGGGCAGCATCTGCTCTCGCTGATGAGATCATCGCAGCGTACCAGGCCAGCCCGACCAGCGCGCTGATCAGCAAGAAGCTCGAGCTCGAGCGCCAGGCTGACGCGAGCAGATAGGCCGACTCTTTTTTCTCAATCTCTTACTTATTATTTCATCTTCTGCATTCTACGTTCACATATTCTTTTTACGAGAACTAGGAGTTCTTTTTCCTGCGCTGCCTTGGTGTGTAATCTGAGGCGCGAGTCTTGCGAGCGATAGCGAAGCAAGTGTGCGAGCGCCGAAACGTTCCCCGAGTGTGTGCACCGCAGCGCTAAGTATAAAAGTAGGGGTGCCCTTTCCCCTCAGTATAACAGAGGTTTCATCACGCAGCAGCGCCCCCTGGCACAGCTGTCAGCTCTACGCTCCGTTCATCGGGGAAAGGGCTGCCGCCTACCGGTATAGGCGGCATTTCTTTGATTCTCAAATCTATTAAGTGAGCATCGCACTATTTTACGGAAGACCACCGCAGCGCATTTAAACTCGGTAAAGAATATCACAGTGATGAAGAAACGAAGAGTCAAGACGGCAGTCAAGGAAGAACCGAGACAATCCCGTTTCTGGCCGTACGGCTGGACGCTCTTCGCAGTACTGCTCCTCCTCGACCAGTGGACGAAGTGGTATTTCGTCAGCAACTACACTGCCGGCGAATCGCATAAGATATTCCCGTGGCTCTGGTTCACGTACGTGCAGAACACCGGCACGCTCTGGGGGCTCTTCAGCGGCGCGAACGCGAACATCTCGTTCCTCTGGATATCAGTCATCGCATTCGGGCTGCTCATGTTCTTCTACGACCAGTTCAGGACAGTCCTCGAGAAGATATCATACACGCTCATCCTCGCAGGACTCTGGGGCAATCTGCTCGACCGCGGCGTGCAGGGTTTTGTCGTCGACTTCATCGACCTCGGATGGTGGCCGGTCTTCAACATCGCGGATAGCGCGATCGTGGTCGGCATCCTCATCATGCTGCTTGAGCAGTTCAGGAATCCTGCTTCGTCGCCGGCATCACGTAAGCCGCGACAGTGAGAGAACCGAACACGGACGAGACATTCTCATCGCATAGCGCATCGTAGAGATCGTCCTTGCTGCAGGACATGTAGTACGTGCGCGGTCCGCGCCGCGGAGAGGGGCCTAGTGATGTACTGTTCTGCGTCTCCCTGCGCAACACCCTCTTCCCTTCGAAAAGTGGATGTAGTGGCGCGTCGATCAGGCTGATGAGGAGTGCGGAGATATCCGTGCCTTGCGGTAGCGTGGTGACATAGTTTCTCGCGTCATTGATGGTATCGTGGTCTCTCATGATGCGAGGAGCGTCATGCAGGATAAAAAGATTCCCCTAGAACTCGTTCATGTCATCGAGTTTGCTGAGATGGCCGTTCTTCTTGAGCCAGTTGACCTGGATAGGCTTGTACTTGAAGACGATATCGCCCTTGATGTCTCCCTCGAACTCCCAGGGTTCCACGAGGACGATGTCGTTCTCGCGCACCCAGAGCTTGCGCTTGAGACGTCCAGGGATGCGGCAGATGCGCGTCTTGCCATCGAGGCAGCGGACTGTGCAGCGTGATGCGCCATTGCGCGTTTCTAGCACGCCGAGTATCTCGTTACCGCGGGGCGCGCGCACGCGCGCGAGGTCCTCGGCCTGCTGCTGCTCGGGCGTGAGATCTCTGTAGTGCACCATTAAGAGTGCAAAACTTCCCTCTGTTTATATAGCTATGGGAGGAGAGCCACCAGAACCCTTAAAAAGCGCTATCGCATCGCGCAAGCATGAAATTCGCATCGCTCCTAGCTCCTCGCACCGCGAAGGTAGTGCAGGACGCATCATTCCTCCGCCGTCTAGGAAGCCTCCTGGTGGATATCGCGATACTCGATCTCTTCGTCACCGCGCCATTCGCCGCGCTCTTTGCGCCGCTCCTAAACCAGGAGTTGAGCGCAATCACTTACTCAGGGAGAGAGATGGCAGCAGTCATCGCGCTCTTCCTCATCGTGTACGCGTACTTCGTGCTCTTTGAGTACCTCCTGCGGCAGACGCCGGGCATGATGCTGCTGCGCACACACCTCTCAGGGAAAGACCACATCGGCGCGGTCATGCTGCGCAACTCCTTCATCCTGCCAGTCTTCCCATTCATCCTTTTCTGGGTCATCGAGCCCCTCGCCATCCTCTTCTGGAAGCGCGGTGTGCTCGAGCGCGTGAGCAACACGCGCACAGTGCATCAACGCAGCATCATACTCTAGGTGGAAACATGAAGAAAGAACAGACATTCGCGCTCAAGCTCTGGGTCAGCATCTCCATCCTCGTGTCGCTCCTGCTCATCGGCAGCCTCATCGCCCTCATCCTCGGCTCCGACACGCGAAGCGTAGGTGCGAATACCGCTATCATCAGGATAAACGGCCCCATCATGGCCGACACTGCTGGAGGACTCTTCGCTGAGCTTGGAACGAGCAGCACCGCTGTGATCGAGCTCCTCGAGGAGGCACGCGATGATAAGACCATCACTGCAGTCATCCTCGAGATCAATAGCCCCGGCGGAAGCGCGGTGGCGAGTGATGAGATCGCACAGGCGGTCCAGGCAGTGGCGGAGGAGAAGATAGTTGTCGCGTGGATTCGCGAGAGCGGCGCTAGCGGCGCCTACTGGATCGCGAGCAGCGCGGACCATGTCGTTGCGAACCGCATGAGCATCACCGGCAGCGTCGGTGTGATCAGCTCCTACCTCGAGTTCGACGAGTTCATCGATGACTGGAACGTGTCGTATAACAGGCTCGTCGCTGGTGAGCGCAAGGATATCGGCGACCCGTTCACTGACCTCACACCTGAGCGTGAGGCGTTCATGCAGCAGAAGCTCGATCGCGTGCATCGCTTCTTCATCGAGTCAGTCGCCGAGAACCGCAACCTCACGCAGATGCAGGTCGCGAGCATCTCGACAGGCGAGTTCTTCCTCGGCGTCGAGGCGAAGGAGCTCGGGCTTGTCGATGAGTTAGGCGGAAAGGAGGCGGCGATCGCCTACATCGAGGAGCAGACCGGTAAGGAGGCGGTCACGGTCTACTTCGAGCCGGAGGCCACGTTCTTCGAGGCGCTCTTCGGGGTCGAGGAGACATCCCGCATGGCGGGCTCTTACCGCGGCCCGCTCGCATTGGCCGATATCCCTGTGCCGTTACTGCGTTAGGCGGAATTATTTGTTATCTTTGAAATCTTCGGCACGTGGTGCGTGAAGACGTGTGGAGAGGTTACAGCAAAATGTTACCACTTAAAAGTTACTATTATTCGTAAATTTTATAAACGCGAGTCCCTTTTTCTCATCATGAAAACCTTCGCTTTGCGTGATGGTCGGGCCGCTGCTGCTCAAGAAATGTCTTTTGCCCAGTTCAGTGACCAGGCGAAAGACATCCCCTTGTGGAGAGAAGGGCCGGGGTGCTATTGGTTTTTTGAAGGCTTCAAGATACTCTCTCCTGAAGGTCTCAGCCGGTCGGCGCATGATCGCTACGATAGGGAAAGGGTCGGCCCGATGGAGTTGCAGCCCGTGGGGGTGCCAGATGACGAGCATCACCGGATGATTGCGGCGTACGTCGAGGATGACTTGGCGGGAGCGGTAATGATGCGTTGGGTGAAGGGGTACTCTCCTATGTGGCACTACTGTCTCAGCTTCGTCGAGACCCGTGTGCCGTACCGCAATCAAGGGATAGGAAGGATGCTCCTACGGATCCTCGATAGCTCTCCGTCTCTGGACTCGAAAATACTCCAGCTCACGCACTTCGAACCGTTAGGGAGTAAATATCTCCCCAACGCCATATCGCAAGAGCTGCGTGCGAAGACATACACTCTCCTACCGGCAGATTTCCACTGGAACGCAGGAACGCCTGCAAGCGTCGGTCGGTATGATGTGCACGGGAACCGCATTCCCGACGGAGATTTCTTCGACAACGACGGACACTTATTCGATGATTAGATGTACGGTACGTTCCTGCTCTCTTTTATCCCGTAGATGTACATGTACTTCCACAGCAATCCCTGGCGGACCTTCACCGTCACCGTGAACCCAGCATCCGCGAATACCCTCTTGACTTCATCAGGGTCTGAGAGCCACTTGGGGTTAGGCAGGAAGTAGAAGAGGTCGAGGTACTCAATGAAGCAGATGTGCCCTCGTTGCGGCAGGATGGAGTTCATCTCACGCAGTACTTTCGCCACGTCCTGTATGTAGCTGAGGTGGCCGATGCTTACAATCATGTCGACGGTCTTTACCGATGGGTGTACACGGTTGATGAGGTGCGGGTCATGGATGACCTCGACGTGCGTATGTCCCAGGTGGCCGAGGCGCTTGCGCAGTATCCTGATGTCCCCGTCGCTGAGTCCCACGGCGTAAACTTTACCCTTCTTCCCCACGTGCTCCGCGAGATGGAGCGTGAGTGTGCCTACACCGCTGCCGAACTCGAGCACATGCTTGTCCTTGCCGTTCTTGAAGAACTCGATGACATCGGTGCGCAGCCGCCGCGGGATGAGGACGTCCTCAAGCCACAGGTTGAGCCTTGAGAAGAGATTCATCGTGTTGATGAGCTGGTCGGGATCGTAGAAGTACGTGAGGATGAGGTAGATTGGGACGCTGAAGAAGAGGAAGCTCGCGAGGAGCCGCAGCTGCGTGACTGCGCTTGGCGAGGCGAATGCCCAGTACACAAGTAGGCCGAGGAAGAATGCCGCGAAGAGCCACGGCACTGTCTTGCCCAGTGGCGTCGTGTACGGCCGCGGCTGCTCAGGTCTTGTTATACGGAAGTACGGCACGAGCACGAACATTCCCGCGTACATGACGAGACTTACCGGCACGAGCATCTCGAGCAGCGTCTGGTAAGCGCCTGATGCGATGAGCACGATGGCTATGGCGATGAGCGTCTGGAAGATAATCGCCTTGTACGGCGTCTGGTGCTCTGGGTGGATGTCGCTGAACTGCTCAATGAAGAGTTTATCGCGCGACATCGCGAGGAGCAGGCGCGGCAGGCTGACGATGTTCCCGCTCGCGTTACCCAGGAACGCGACGATGATGCCAATGTTCACGATGATGAGGATATCAGGATTGACCGCCAGCTGCTCGAGCATCTCGAGGACTGGCGCAGTAGCGCCTTCTCCCATTCCTGTTCCGAGCACGCCCATCGTTATGGCGCTCAGCAGGAGCGCGATGAGGGCGACGAAGACGCTCGTCGCGATCAGGGCTCGCGGGATGACCTTCTCAGGGTTCTCTGTCTCCTCGCTCATGAATGACACCGCCTCCCAGCCGTAGAACGTCTCGGAGAGGAAGAATATCGCCATGAGAATGGCGCCCCATTGTATCGTGAAGCCTGTGAGGTTCGCAGGATCAACGGCGAACGCGCCAGGCCAGATGATGACCGCGATTACTATCAACATGAAGACCGAGAGGAGCATCATGAGCCTCGCGCTCGCTTCAATGCCGCGGTATGCGATGTAGTTCATCGCTACAATGATCCCTATGGCGATGAGTATCTTGAGCATCGCCACGCCGAGCGTGACGCCACCGATGTACAGCGGCTCAAGCGTGATGAGGTTCACCGCCGCCACGATGAAGAGTGCGGTCGCGATGTTGCCTGACACCCAGACTATCCAGCCGAAGAGGAAGCTCGTGAACCTGCCATAGGCCTGCTTCGCGAACTCGTACACTCCGCCGGCGCGCGGGAACATCGTCGTGAGCTCAGCGAAGCACATGGCAGCGTATATGCTGAATGCCGCGAGCGCTACCCATGCGAGGATGCTGCTCTCGCCGGCGATGCCCGCGCCGATGGCGACGCCAAAGAACAGGCCGGTGTTGATGAGACTGAGAAAAGAGATGGCTGATATCATCCAGAAGCCCATGGTCTTCTTCAGTTCAGCCATACATCACCAGTACTTGGCCTTCTGGCCCGGGGCTTCCACAGACTGCTCGATCTTCCTGACGCGCTGGTGCAGCGCGTCCATCTCGCTCTTGATAGCATCGAGCTTCGCCAGTATAAGTTCCACGTCCCGAGGATGGACGCTGGGTTCCTCGTACTGTGATTGCTGGGGTTGGCGTGATCCTGTGCCCGGGAACGCCGCCGGTTGCGGGTATTGAGGCGAAGCGCTCGTGAACGGGTCGTTCGTCGCTGGCGTGAACTGATCCCTCATCGGGTCGGGTGTCTGCAGCACGTCATGCGATTCTGGCGGCAGGTCGGGGGGAGCATCGTAGCTCGGAGTGAAGTCATCCTTCTTCCAGAATTGGAGCTTATCCAGCAGTCCCACGGCTCACCTTTCACAGGCGCTCGGGAAGAGGGTATTTAAAGATTACCTGTCGGAGCGGCGGTCATTGTTGATGCCGGTGTCAGAGTGTTCCAGGATTCCCTTTGTATGTGCGGACAGGAATGCCGAACTGCTTGCTGAGCTCGTTGTTCCTGAGATCCAGGTTGAACTCGGCTGAGAATATAGTCTCATTGATGGGGTGCAGCCCGTAGGTAAAGACGTGCTCCTTCCTGCCTGCGACGGGGAGAATCCCTTGGGTTGCGTAGATGAGCATCATGTCTTGTGTCTTAGGCGCGTGCACTGGCCCTTGCGCTTCGGTCTCGTGCCAGAGTCCTCCGTACATCGCTGTTTTCTTGTTATGGTCCCTGAACGTCTGCACGAGTTCAGCGATGTTTCTCACGCTCGTCTCGTCCAGGTTCTTCGCCTGCTGGAAGATTCGCTCCGCCATGCGGTGCCTACGCTGTCGCGTCTGCGGGAAGAATGCTCTGGGATTCTGGTAGGAGAACCTGAGGAACTCAATGACTCTCTCAGGATCCCGGGGGAGTTCATTGTACTTCTTCCTAATCTCCTGTAGCCTGTTGACTTTGGTGGCGAGTGCGTAGAGGTGGTCGGCCATACGCTTACTGAGTACCAGGACAATATAAATGTATCCTTTTTTACTACTGACTAGTTGTAATGAGCACCACCGGAATCGACACTGAATACCCTTTTCTTTCCCTCTGCAAAAGCTTTATAAATGGACTAGAGTTCGCCCAGTTCATATGGTCATCATCCAGGCACGTTCACGTAGGAAAGCCAGCGGCGGCCGCTACAAGAGCACACTGTCCAAAAGGACACACATGCTCGGCCGCACAGCATCTCTCACCAAAATCGGCGAGACGCGCAAACGCACAATCTCCGCCAAGGGCGGCAACACGAAGGAGCGCCTCTTCATGGTAGCATCTGCCAATGTCTTCAACCCGAAGACGAAGAAATACGAGGCTGCTGACATCAAGATGGTGGCAGAGAGCCCGGCGAACCGCAACTACGTGCGCCGTAACATCATAACGAAAGGGACGGTCATCGACACGAGCAAGGGCAAGGCCCGCGTGACGAGTCGCCCAGGACAGGACGGCGTAGTGAACGCAGTCCTCATAGAATAGGTGATATTGTATGGACGCAACGCGACCCTTAGATGCACTGAACATGGCACGCGGAAAGCGCGTGATTGTCGAGCTAAAGAACGGCCGCACCTACGTTGGTGTGCTGCGCGCGTTCGACATCCACATCAACACCGTAATCGAGGAGGCTGAAGAGTACGTCGACGGCGCTATGAAGCGCAAGCTCGGCATGGCCTTCATTCGCGGCGACACCATAACGATCATCAGTCCGCAGTAAGGTGAATTATGAAGGGAACTCCAAGCATGGGCAAGAAGAGCGGCAAGATGACGCATATCACGTGCCGTCGCTGCTCACAGCACACCTACCACGTGCGCAAGCACAGGTGCGCAAGCTGCGGCTACGGCAAGAGCGCGAAGCTCAGGTCGTACAACTGGAAAGTCGCATAGATCCTCCTAATCTTTTCTCATGATTTCAAAGTCTTAATGTAGATGAAAAGGTCTCCATTCTGTTCGTGTACTTGGAGTGATCCCGCAAGACGGCTTCGAGTACAACTGCCTGCTTTCGGGTTTCTGGCTTGAGTTCTTGCCTGTAGGCGTCCTTGAGAAAGCCGTAGAAGATGGCGATGGTGGATGGCGAGAGGATCACCTGACGCTTCTGCGCGTGCAGCGCCGCGCTGTACGCGTTCTTGATGATGTACTCGATACTGTGCTGCATGCGTTCTTAGCGGCCTATCGGAGTAGATAAGAGTAGTCTTGAAGGATATACTATTATATAGGCCCGGAGCGCCACGCTTCACTACCGCGGGGATATCAAAGCGGTCAAATGAGCCAGGCTTAGGACCTGGTGGCCTCGTGCCTTCGCAGGTTCGAATCCTGCTCCCCGCATTGGCCAAGGGTTGGTAGCATACACTATATTACGCTGTTTTTTCTCCCTCGGAGGCCCTGCTGGGAGAGGCCGGGAAACTGGTGATTTTCGCATAGCTACTCCCTAGTTATGAAAGGCTAAAACCTGTCTATTCAGGCCTTATCCGGTCTATGGTTCCAACTATGGAAAAAAATGCCTGGTTTGCACGAAACATTTAAAAAGAAAAGGTCCCCATCAGGTCTCACGTCTTGGCTACTACCGGTGGTGCCGCGTCCTACGGGAGGCGAACATCACCAAAGGGCTAGTCACGAAGAAAAAAACCAACCCCTCCCCCCTCATCAACCAGGTGAGTCGGAGGTCCAAACACCACGGAGGTGTTTACACATGAAAGTAAAGAACATCGTGCGTAAGGCCGTTGCTCTCGGTAGCGGCGCAGTCATTGGCGGTGCATCGCTGATGGGCGCGCTCGCATACGATTTGAGCACGTATCCGGCGAATTTTATCGTCGATGGACAGTTCGACGGTACAATCGTCGTAGGTGAGAATGCAGCGACTGCTGACGTTCTCGGTTCGATCGACATCGCAGCAAGTCTGCAGGCAGCAAGCGTAAGCGCAGTTCCTGTAGCAGGTGGCGCAACGACAGTCAGCCTCAGTGGTGACGCTTTCGAGCTCAGCACTGGCGCAGACCGCCTCGAGCTCCGTGAGCCGATCGGAAACGTCGTTGAGTCAGTGACTGCAGACAACCTCGCAGGCCTCAAGAGTGGTAAGATTACCACGAGCAAGGGCACGACTGGCTACACCCAGTTCATCCGCCTGCAGGACTCCACAACGCCGCTCCAGAACATCACGGTTAACTACGTGAAGAACGACGGCGAGCGCAAGGAGGTTATGGCAGACTACCTCGTCATCGACGCGGCAGACCAGGCCTTCCTCCAGTGGGAGATCCAGTTCGACCAGGGACTGAAGAGTGA
>DAGG01000021.1:1808-2005 GCA_002498125.1 Candidatus Woesearchaeota archaeon UBA525 | reverse complement strand
TCGAGGACCGCAGCTTCAACATCATGGGCACTGACTTCACCATCGTGAAGGCAGACGTCACGACCGCAGCAGATACGGTCGAGATGACCTTGATGGGCGGCAGCGTACCGGATACCCTCCGTGAGGGCGAGACGAAGACGTACACAATCAACGGCGTTGACTACGAAGTCACGCTCGTGTTCGTCAGCGACCCGAAC
>DAGG01000021.1:0-1683 GCA_002498125.1 Candidatus Woesearchaeota archaeon UBA525 | reverse complement strand
GGCGTCCGTGATGTTCTCGTGAACGCCCGTGAGGGAGTCGCAAGCTTCTTCCTCGGCGCGCACAAGATCGTCCTCACCGACACGAACTACACTCTGGCTGACTTCCAGGACGGCAGCATCGAAATCAACGATGACAGCACCGAGAGCCAGGTGCTTGACATCGGTGCGAGCTTCACTTCCGCGACGAACAGGTTCGAGATCACCTCGATCAAGTACCGTGTCCGCCTCGAGAGTGTTGAGGGTGCAGGCGGTATCGCCTTCATCCCGGCCGGCAAGGGCGCACGCGAGTTCATGGACGAGCCTGAGTTGCTCATCAGCGACTCACTCGACCTGTACTACGGCGGCTTGACTGAGGTTGACTCCGCGGATGTGAAGTTCTCGCCTGTCGGCGACACCAGGTACACCCTGAGCTTCACGAACATCCAGGGCAAGCAGTACACCAGCGTACCCTTCCTCAGCGGGAAGACGTCATTCCACTTCGGTGCGAACGACTACGACCTGGAGTACACCGAGGGTAAGCTCGTCAACACTACGACGACAATCGGCAACGTCTACAACATCGGCGTGAACGAGTACTTCATCCTGAGCAAGGAGCGCGCAGACCAGGAGAAGGCAGTGACGAACGTCCTCCGCTACAGGGACTACGATTCAAGCAAGCGTACGCTTGAGTTCGAAGACCTCGCCGGTGGAACCATCAGGACCGTTGTCGACACGACTACGCGTCGTGGTACGTTGAATGTCGGTGGTACGAGCTACACTGTTGAAGTGAACGACACTGACCTCAGGGACGCGCCTCTCTTCGTGGACCTGAACGCCGATAACGTCTTCACTGACAATGCGGCTGTGAGCGTCACGACATGGGGCGGACTTGTTATCAGCTGGGACGCGAACAAGAACTTCCAGGCGCTGATGACTGAGAGCCAGTTCGACACTAGCGGTGTTGATGAGAAGTTCAACTGGACGGTATCTGCGTCTGGTGAGGACCTTGACCTCGACTTCAACGAGTCGAAGTACGTTGGTCCGCTCTCGTCGGGCACGGGTGCTGTAAGAGGCTTCCAGTTCGACGAGATCGAGAGCGACTCCGAGAAGAGTGTCGGTATGACGGATTACGGAATCCTCATCACCGAGACGAACCCGGACACCAGCAGCGACCCGAACACGCTCACCTTGAGCGTGCCGTCCGGACAGCGCTTCGCACAGGTCTTCGTGACTCTGGGCGATGTCACTGCCTCGGCTGGTGGTGCAGGCAGCGCGCAGCGCGTGAACCCGATCGCGGTCGGTCTCGCGGTGCTCGACAGCAACGCGCCTGCGATTGGCTCTGACAACCTCATCGTTGTCGGCGGTCCGTGCGCGAACACTGTCGCTGCAGAGCTTCTGGGCAACCCGGAGCAGTGCGGTGCAGACTTCGAGCCTGGTAAGGCAGTCATCAAGAGCTGGGACAAGAATGGCAAGGTTGCCATCCTCGTTGCCGGTTACGAGGCGACTGAGACGCTCGGCGCAAGCCGTGTGCTCGCTGCATACAGCACCTATGACCTCAAGGGTACCGAGGTTGAGGTCGTTGTCGCAGACCTGAACAGCATCAGTGTCAAGCCGGCTCAGTAAGCCGAGCTAACACTAGCAAACAGTTCCTTTTTTTCCATTTTTTTTTATTCTCAACAATCTTTATATACCCTCAAGAGCGGT
>DAGG01000015.1 GCA_002498125.1 Candidatus Woesearchaeota archaeon UBA525 | reverse complement strand
GGGATGTTCAAGTCTAACTTTTCCATCCTCATATGACTGAACAGAAAATTTATATATTTTTCTTATCGCGATAATCAGCGGTGTCATCATCTTTGATGAACGATTTACCGATAAGCAGTAACTATTAAAATAGCAACAACCGGTAGAGAATATATCATACCGCTGACCAACGAATCGCTGGCCAGGCTTTCTAGGCGGTTCTCGCTCGAGGTTGCTTATGGACATAGATGACCTGTACTCTGAGATGGATAGTGTGAAGGACCTGCCGGTACTCGTCGAAGGGCCCAATGACAAGCGTGCGCTTGAACGTCTCGGCTTTCACAAGGTCACTACTATGGGGAAGCCAATGTACAGGATAGTCGAGGATCTCCAGCACGAGGAGGAGATACTGCTGCTCACAGATTTGGATGCCCACGGCAAGGGGCTCTACAAGTACTTCTATCGTGAGCTGACGAAACGCGGCGTCCGCGTGAACAACCGCCTACGCCTCCTCATCTTCCAGACGCCCGTGCGCCAGATCGAAGGCCTCGCGAACTACTTGATGCGCCAGGATCTCGAAGCGATGACTGATTGATTCTCGTCGAGGAAACGAACAGTACTGCGAAGCTCGAGCGCTACGCCGCAGCACTCCGGTCCACTTAAATAGCACCTCTATTCTATAACGGTACTTCAAAAAAATAGAAGTACTATTTCCGACATATGAGGTGCAAAATGAGACTCTCCATCATCGCATTCATCGCCATCCTGCTCGCAGCCCCTGTCTACGCAGATCTGCAGATGGACAACATCCAGTTCGACCCCGCTATCATCGCCAGCGGCGATGAGGTCGACATCGTGGCGCAGTTCCGCCACACGGGGCTCACCACCGCAGACGACAGGATAGGAAATCCTGACTACACGTTCCAAGTCAGGCTCGAACCCGACGATGATCTCTCACGCGATTACGTGCGCATAACAGACAGCGAAGGCCGCGACCTCCAGGGGATCATCACACGCGGCGACAACTTCAACAAGCGCTTTCGCGTCAAGGTCGCTGACGACGCCCCGGCAGGGAACTACGAGCTCAGAATAGTAGGGCAGTGGTACAGGGACGGACAGCCAATCGAATCATCGCAGTACCTGCGCTTCAGCATGCCGGTGAAGAAGGAAGGAATTGTGCTCAGCATCGCAAACGTCGTCTCCATGCCTGAGAAGGTGCGCAGCGGCGACAAAGAAGTGCTCCTGAGCACGAGTATCGTGAACACCGGCGAGAAGACAGCAAAGAACATCCGTGTCACACTCCGCTACCCAGAAGGCATCAGCTCAGCATATACGAACAACAATGATCTCTACGTCGGAACCCTCGCTGCCGGAGCGGAGCAGAGCGTGACGTTCTACGTCGACACCGCGCGCTTCATCAAGGAGGGAGTCTACGATATAGGATACACCCTCAGCTACGAGGATCTCGATAACAACCAGTATACCAAGAGCAGTAGCTTCCCGTTCGTCATCAAGAAGAAGCCGAATATCGTCGTTGTTGCGTCTAACGGGACGGGTCTCGCCGGCGATGATATCACGCTCCGCGTTACCGTCGAGAACAAGGGAGAGGAGACTGCTGACGCGGTCGATATCAGGATTCTCAAGCAGAGCTCCCAGCCGTTCGAGATGGATGTGCGCTCTGACTATCTCGGCCGTATGATGCCGGGCGAGACAGCGACCGCCGTCTTCACACTGAACGCGCTCCGCGACGCTGAAGAGAAAGAGCACTCATTCACTGTCCTCGTCCGAGCAAAGGGCGATTCAGAGGAGGGTGACGATAATGTCTACACCTACACCGATTCAGTCAGCATCGATATCGTTGGCGAGCGCGAAAACCGCTGGCCTATGTTCGCAGCAGCTTTCGCAGGTATCGTTGCCATCGGAGCAGGCGTGTCGATGATGAGGAAGAAGTGAACAGGAACAAGAGCAATCCTGAGGTGTTGAGATGACGAAACGACTGCGCGACCTGGAGAAGCCGAACAAGTACAAGGACTTGCTTCGCTCTATCGCGCACGTGCAAGTCAAGCACCCCTTCCTCACGATGGCGCTGATCCTCGCGATTACCATTTTCTTCGTCGGCGGAGTCACCCAGGTGCGCACAGTCGCGTCACTTGAGAAGATGATGCCGACCGACATCGAGGAGATCGCAGCCTTCAATACGCTGCGCGATAACGGTCTGGGGCAGGACATGCTCGCCGTGTCCATCGACCTTGATACCGATTCACCGGTGAGGCCACGCAGCGACATCCTCGGCTATGAGTACTACCTCTACGTCAAGGACCTGAAATCAGCCATAGCTGAAGAAGATACCATCCTCGCAACGTACGCCTACTCAGACGCCATCGACATGGCCGCAGCGCAAGCCGGCATGACAGTGACGCCTGAGAACTACGATGCTATCGCGTCAGACCCGCGGCTGCAGCCGATGATCGACGAGTTCGTGAACCGCGACAGGACAGGCACGATCATCATCATGAGCACCGATGTGAGCGCTGATGACACCAGCATGCGCCTGCTCGCTGACGCAATCAAGGAGGACATCGAGGCCGTCGGACGTCCTCGTGCAGCCAGGATCTCCATCACCGGCACACCAGTCATCCAGCAGCGCCTCGGCGAGGTCATCGAGCATGATCGCAAGATCACTGAGCGCCTCAGCGCACTATTCGTCTTCATACTCGTCGCCATCGTGTTCGCGAGCGTCGTCGCGGCATTTGTACCCATGGCGACAATCATCCTCTCGATCATCTGGCTCTACGGCCTTATGGGTTACATGGGCCTGCCTATCAGCACACTTGCTGGCGGCGTCGCTGCCATGGTCATCGGCATCGGCGTCGATTTCAGCATCCACTTGCGCAACAAGTTCGAGTACGAGCGCAAGAAAGGAGAGACGCTCGAGTACAGCGTCGAGGAGACTATGGCCAACACCGGCTACGTCCTCACCATAGTCACCATCGTGACCGCGCTCGCGTTCCTCGCATTCCTGCTCGGCGACATGCCTGAAATGGGACGCTTCGGCCTGCTCATGGCCATGGGAGTCACGCTCGCATTCTTCCTGAGCGTCGTCGGCCTACCGGCACTGTTCATCATCGAGGAGAAGGCCATCTACTTCCTCAAGGACCACATGCGCTTTGGCGTAGAGAAGGAACTCATCCTCACAGCGGCAGGGGATGTCGCAAGGGACACTGAAGATGAGCTCGAGGGCCCCGATCGCGGCCATAAGAAGTACCGCAAGCACGCGAAGGTGAAAGCATGATGATCCGTAGGATAGGCTATAGGATAGGAGAGACGCAAGCGGACCACCCGTGGCTGTTCGTGCTGCTCGCTATCATCATCACCATCGGAACGGTGCCGGGTATCCCGATGCTCCTGCAGAACGTGGAACCGAGCCTCGAGAAGGTCCTACCACAGGACATTGAGGAGGTCAAGGTCATGAACGACATGCGCTCTCAATACGGAGCGGACATGCTCTACCTCGTCCTCACGACAGAAGGCGACATCTACGATCCCGCGAACCTGCGTTACATCGATTCACTCGGGCAGCACCTGCGGGACATCGAGAACATCCGCAAGGTGGATTCTATCGCCGACGTCATCAAGGAGAGGACTGGCCAGATACCGCTTGAGCGCAACCAAGTCATAGCGACAGCGAAGCAGGACCCTCGCGCTCCGATGTACGTCAACACCGACCGCAGCGTGACGGTCATCATGATCAAGAGCGACACCGGCGCATCCGCGGCGACAGTAAAAGAGGTCATTGATGACATCAGGTTCACTGAAGAGACGCTCGACGCCCAGAACCCGGGCTTCGAGTTGCAGCTCACCGGCTTCAACGCCATAGACCAGGCGACATTCAAGGTCATCATCAGCGACTTCCTCAAGATCACACTCGTGAGCTTCGCGCTCATGGTAGGATTCCTCCTTTTGCACTACCGTTTCAACATCAAGAAGACGGTCTACAGCATGGTGATTATGCTCCTATCACTCATCTGGGCACTGGGCGTGACAGGATACCTCGGCATCGAGTTGAACGTGGTCACGATGGTGGCGGCGGCGATGATTATGGCGCTCGGCAGCAGCTATGGCATCAATAGCGTCTACCATTTCTACGACGACTTCCTCATCCAGTATCCCCGTCGTGAGGCCATCGCGAAGTTCCAGGAGTTCCTCATCATCGGCCTGACCGGCAGTGCCCTCGCTGAGATAGCAGGATTCCTCGCTCTCCTCTTCGGCATCATGCCGAGCATGCGTAGTCTCGGAGTGATTCTAGCAATCGGAATATTCTTCGCGCTCTTCGTGAGTGTGATCATCCTGCCGGCATTCTTCTTCCTCATGGAGAAAGACAACCCAACTCAAGGGAAGACAAACAAGAGCACCACAGGCAAGAAGGTAGCAGGAAAACCTGCAGGAGCGTAAACAATGAGAGATATCCAATCAAGACGACAGAAGGCATTCCGCATCATCGCGGGCACAATGATATTCGCAAGCGCGCTGCTCGGCTACATCCATTCGCCATACTGGCTCTTCCTCACGATGTTCGTCGGCCTGAACATGCTCCAGTACGCATTCACCGACTGGTGCCTCATGGTGAAGATGCTCGAGAAAGCGATAAAGTAGGGACGCAGAAAACGTAGAGGAAATAACAAAGAGTGCTGCCTTGGCGCTAACCTGAGCGTCGAGTATCGCGAACGAAGTGAAGCGATTGTGCGAGACGCGAAACATGGTTGCGTGAGCAGCAAACGCCGCAGCACGAAAGGACAAACCGCAGCACAGAAGGAATTAAATACTTCCAGAAAATAGCAGCACTGGTGAGAACATGATTGACTTCGCCTGCAAGCGCTTCAACATCAACGAGATAGTCAAGTGCAGCCTCGGACTGTCCAAGTCCGACTTCAAATTGCTACAACACATGCTCAAAGCTGAGCGCGGTCCGGTCACCACTGACCATCTCGCGAAGCGCCTCGACGTGAACCTCACGACAGCGCAGCGCTCGGTGAAACGCCTGCATGAGAAAGGCGTGCTCAAGCGCACACAGCTGAACCTCGACGGAGGAGGATACGTCTTCCGCTATGAGGTCAAGGACCGCAAGCAGGTCGCGCAGCTCATCATCTCCATTGTACACGGTTGGACGAGAAGGGTCGAGACTGAACTGCACACCTGGTAGTCAACTGTAACGCTCTACGACCTTCGATTGACTCCAGTCCACAGTGTCAACCATAGAGAACCCTATCTTGGCGACACACTCTCTGAGATCCTCAATGCTGTGCGCCTCTATCTCGAGGTACGTCGGACACTTCACCGGAGAAGAAATGGTATCAAATTCATAATGCGCGTCGCCAAGAGCGAATGAGACGCGGTGCTTATCTACACGGCGTTTCTCCGTATACCCGAGCGAGAGGAGTATCTGGTGCGTCGTCTCAAAGTCGCTCACAGTGACTTCGGTCTCCTCCACCGATTTAGCTTCGCCACTCGCGAGCGTTCGTTTGAAGCAGAACTCGACAGCGTCGCCTTTCCTGCGCAGCCGCAAGGTCTTCCCTTCGCCAAGACCAGGACCAGAGTAGATAATGGCTGAGATGTTCTCGTCGCTGACCTTCTTCGCCCCGAGCGCCTCGAGTTTCTTAACGACGACGTCCACATCCACTTCCAGTATCTTAACTTCGATCTCGTGCATGGAACTGTCGCAGGGCTGCGGACTTAAGAACTTTTCCGAAGTGCCGCTATGCTCGGTGCAGTGATCCACGCCGCCATCAGGCCGAACCCGGTCTTGTCAATCTCGAATGGCGCGATCCTCTGCACATCCTCGAGAAACACAAGGATGCAGTAGCGCTTGCCGCGCGGGATGAAGTCACGCAACCCGTCATCAGAAAATCCTATCGCCTTGCCGTACCTGCGCACGAGCGCAGCCTCCTTCTCCGGCGTCAATTCCTCCTGCAGCACACCCGCGACGCGCGCACGAACAACCACGGGCCCGCCTGATTCCTTGAAGTAGATGGTTTCACCCGTCTTGATTACACCCCAAGGCGCCCGGCGCTGCATGTACCATCGCGATTCGACAGTCTTCTCCCCAGAGAGTACCTTAGCGAGAAGCTTACGCTTCTTATCCAGTATAGCGAGATGCTCCATAGAGCAAGAACAGGAGTTGCCTGATTATAAATGGAACGGTGAGCTGTAATCGGGCTTGAACTCCTTGACCATGATTGTATCGACCACGTTCGGGTCGTAGAGCGGCATGTTAGCGACTGTGCGATAGCCGCAGAAACGCAGCCATTGGACCACGTCTGGCTGCTGCGCATCGAGCAGGATACGGTCAAACCCGGCATTGTCCTCCTCCTCGACCTGCCTGATGAGGAAGTGCGCGAGGTCGCGCCGACGATACGCCGGGTTGATGCGGAGGTTCTTGAGCTCGCGCGTACGCGGCAGCTGCTTGTGCGGCTGGTAAATGGCATCGCCGATGACCTTACCATCGCTCCAGGCGACGATCGCGCTCTTCCAGCCGCTCTCTAGCTCTGGAATGCACACCTTATCTATCCACTCCTCGTGGCGCGGGTACCGTAGCGCCTGCGTGATGATGAAAGCACGTAGCCGTTTGAGATCACGAGTATCATCGATGGAACGGATCGTGAAATCGACTGCCATGGACATGGGAGTTACGGAACAGAATAAAAAGCTATTTCCCGGCTTTATATTCGCGCTCGGAGATGTCCTTGATCCGCTTCGCTTTCTTTTCGCCTATCAGCGGAACCTTCTTCAGATCCTCTTCAGAAGCGTTGACGATATCTTTTATCGTGTTGAAATGATCGAGGAGTGGCTTGGCGAGCTGATTGCCGATACCTGGGAACGCAGCGACAATGTACTCCTGCACCTCATCGTCAGTGAGGGGCTTTGCCGTATGGAACTGGAAGTCCGCTCCAGCGACCTGCTCGCGCTTCGCGAGCGCGATGAGCAGACCCGCGGTTTCTCGCGGAGTGCGCGACCAAAGCAGCGGGATATTGTACGAAACGGCGATGGTCGCGAGCATGCCGCGGATAGCGTTCGGATGCACCTTACGCACCGAGTAGATGTCCTGCTCTCCCTCAACAAGGATGATGGCGCGAGTGTACTGTTTGAGATCCTTGAGCTGCGCAAGCAGCCTTCCATCTAACATCGAATCGACGAAATCCTGTACCTGTTTGTACTCTACAACGACACGGTCCGATAGCTGGTAGTCTCCAACGCCGAGCTGTTTGAGCTCAAGCTGCACCCCCTGCTCGACGAGCTCCTTCATGACCGGGCTTGCCTTCTCGCGATAATCACTGATGATGCGCAAGGCCGCAGTCTGCGTCTGTTGCTTCTCCTTCTTCTCAGCGTAGTACGCCTGCAGCAGGGTCTTCTGTCCCTTCGCTTCCGTCGGAGTGATGTCCTTCTTGAAGTTGCGCTTGACCTCGGCGATGGCGCGGTACATACGCTTCTCCTTATGGTGCGCTACCCACTTGTGGCCGACATCAGGAGTCCCTTGCGCCATGAGCACGATGACCTTGCCTTTCTCGCCGCGCCCTGTCCTGCCACGACGCTGCACTGTCCTGATAGCAGAGGGAATTGGTTCGTAGAACACGACAAGGTCCACCTTCGGGATGTCCAGTCCCTCCTCTGCGACCGATGTGGCGATGAGGCATGAAAATCCGCCGCTGGCGAACTCTGCGAGAATCGCTTTCTGCTCCTTCTGGCTCATGCCAGTGTCTGCCTTCTTCGCCTGTCCGACGAATATCTTCGCGCTCAGGCCAATCGCATGCAATGACTCCTTGATCTTCACCGCCTGGTCGCGGTACTGGTTGAAGATGATGATCTTACTATCCTTCTGCGCATGCACCTGCTCGATGATGATGCGCTGCAGCGCAGCGAGCTTGGGGTGCTCGACGTTCTTCTCGATGAGCTGCTCGACTTTGAGCTGCGCAGTCTTCCACTGCACGTCGGTCACGACGTTGACGACAGCCTTCGACTGGCCGTTGCGCGCTGCCTCGATGAGCGAATCAGTGTACTTCTTCAGCGCGGCCAACCCTTGCGTCTGCAGGAGGTCGACTGCGTGCAGTATCTTGAGTGCCTCTGCGGTGAGCGACATCGCCTTCATGGTCTCCATGTCTCGCTCGCCGCGCGATATGGATCCCTGGAACTCTCCCTGCATCTTGAGCAGCGTGATCTTGTTCACCTGATTCACAGGGATGCTAAGCAGGCCGAGCTCTTTGATGTGCTCCAGGCGCCGCTGGAAGCAGGACTTGAGGATCTTCTGGATGTCCTGGAACTCGGGCGGTAGGTCCACCTTCACCCATGTGACGTCGATCTCCTGAACATATGGACTCACATCTGGATCGTCCTGACTGCGGACCTCAATCTCCTCAATGTGCAAATTTCTACAGACCTCTGTGATCGTCTCCTGATCAGTTCCTGGGCTCGCGGTGAGCGCGAGGATGCGCGGCCTCTGCGCCTGCTTCATGTACTGCTTAGCAAGGAAGACGTAACTGTAATCACCGACAGTGCGGTGCGCCTCATCCACCACGAGCAGGCACACGTCGTCAAGCTTGATCTTGCCACCAAGCACGTCATTCTCCACGCCTTGCGGCGTAGCGAAGATGATGTCGCTCTCCTTCCACTGCGCTGCGCGCTTTGCAGGACTCACCGCCCCGGTGAAGAGCGACATGCGCTCAGGAGGGAGGTTGAGGTGCGTACGGAATGTGGTCTCGTGCTGCTGCACCAACGGCTTTGTAGGCGCGAGGATAAGGACTTTGCTGCCAGGGTACTGCTGAAGACGTTGTACAGCGAGCATGACTGCTATCATAGTCTTACCGAGGCCTGTGGGCAGCACCACAAGGGTGTCGTAGAGCACTGCCTTGGCGAAGATAGTCTCCTGGTACCTTCTGGGTTGCACAGGGACCTTCATCGACGTGAGCATGGGGGAGCAGAAGAATGCGTGATTTATAAGGGTTTACGGGGTTTGACCAGTGGTGTCCTGTGTCGTGCACGTCGCTGTCGGCACGCCGAGCGCATCCATCGCAGCATTGGTCTTGCAGGTCACTGCCGGGCCACGATTCGCGCTCAGGTCGACGGGCGTCACAGTGAGCGTGTACTGCTGTCCCTGCATGAAAGGCTGGCCTGCGCAGTCGAGCATCTGATTGCCAGCCCACGTCTTACCATCTTCTCTTCCCTTGATGATCTCCTGGCGTGTCTGCACTCCATCACTGCAGGTGTAGTTGTAGTAGCTCACATCCTCGCTAGCGCTCGCTGTGAACGTGAAAGCTGCTACGCCCATGTAGGATTGGAACATTGCGTTCGTGACAGGCTCTGGCGGATAGGAATCATTGAGCCATAATGCGAACTTGAGTTCAGGAGTATCAAGCTGCGTTCCCTGGCTGAGCACAGGGATGGGGTGCTTGACTTGCACGCAGACGCGATGCGTCGTCTTGTACTCCTGACATGCGGGAAGCTGCGGTGTCTTCGTCTGTATGATGAGCTTGCCATCCTTCTTGGCGAACACTAGATTGACGATGCCATACTTCCTCTCATCCTCTCTATCAGGGTCGGATACGGTCATCACTGCCTTATCGTTGATCTCTAGAGAGATACTCCTCATGATAGCCATGTCCTCCTGCAGCCATGCTATTGGAAGATCCCCTATATCATCCTGTTCGCTGGGAATTGAGACATCCATGCCTGCATCGTAGCGGAACCGTAGGGTGATCGGCTCTTCGAGTTTCGGCACAGTCCAAGAGCATGTGCAAGCATCCTGTCGGTTCTCCTGACAATCGGCTATCGTCTCACGCAAGCTGAGGAGCGCCTCCTGCGTAGTATCCTCACACTGGACTATCTCAAGGTCTGCCGAGTCCCTGTTGAACTCCTGCATACGAGCATCAATGCATGCGACATTATCCTTGCCGCCTGCGCCATCACATTCCTTGTAGGTGTCGCTCGCCCATTTGGTAGTGCGTTCGACAGCGGTGAGTAGGTCGGGAACCGTGGTGCTGAACGATGGAGTGAATGTGTAACTTCCCATCTCGCGGACATTGAAATTGTTGCACTCAAGGTCACCGAATGCCGATGAGAGGCTGCCGCCGAGCGCGATATAGTAAGCACCTACCTTGCTGACGTAGTCGCGGACCTCCTTGACTTTGCGGTTCTGCTCGTCCGGAGTATCGAAGTAGGAGCAGATGCTCTTGCTCTTCACGCAATATGCCTGGTGGATGATCTGCGCATCGAGCGCCGCAGCAACCTCAGGCCACTGCGGGTCAGGCTTGCCTGTCTTCGCTATCGCCAGACGGACCACTTCAGGCCCTGCATTGTACGCCGCTATCGCGAAGAGCGCCTGGTCTGTCTTGCCCTTGAAGCTCGCTGAGTCGCCCTGCAAGTGCAGCGCCGTAGCCCTGATGCTCTTCTGCGGATCGAGTCGCGGATCGTTCACGCACTGCGCCTCCACTGCGGTGCAATCAAGGCCCCGGCTCTGACGATTCGCTGGACATTTGCATTCCTGCAACCCGCCGCCGAATATGTTCTTGAACCCGCCACTGTTCGCTGTGCCGTAGCAGAACTGTCCAATGCCCGCGCACCCAGTCGGAGAAATGACGTCAGACTTGCCGGCGGATTCCTGCGTGATGATGGCCATGATGAGTTTCTCATCTACATCATACTCCTTGGCCGCGGCAGCGACCACTGGCATGAGCTGCTGCGATTCCAGACGCTTAACAGTCGCATCGACAGTCGCGTCACCGCCTGCGCTTAACGGCAGAGTGTTCACGCTGCAGTCCGGCACGCTTGCGAGCGGCTGGACACCCGCACATTCAGCGGCAAGGACCGGGTCGCTATGCGATACTGACGAGTACTTCTTGCAGTTCGATCCGACGACGCGCATCGTACGCAACAGTTCGTCGGGGAAGATGCACATCGGGTTGTCTGCCTCCTGCTTAGCGAGTGACGTGACCTTGCCTTGGAATATTGTGAAGTGCAGGTGTGGTCCAGTCGAACTGCCGGTATTGCCGCTCAGTCCTATCACCTGCCCCTTCTTCACAGTCTCGCCAGGCTTTACGTTCACGGACTTGAGATGGTTGTAGTGTGATCCGAATTGACCGTCGTGGTCTATCAGGACGTTATTACCATAGCCGCGGCTGGAGAGAGGACGGCCTTCTGCAGCTCTGCATACTTCCTTGCACTTGAGAGGACATGATGCGCTGCGGGAAGAGCAAGCGCATTCTCCAACCCAGTCCTCGCACGCGTGCTGGACTATGCCGTCAGCTATCGCGAGTACCGGCGTGCCGACAGGAATGGCGAAGTCGATGCCGAAGTGCTCGTTGCTGCCTGAGAGCGTCCTGCTACCGAAGCAGGATGAAATGACTGCTGGATCAACAGGTAGCACAACTGAAGCCGATGAGGCAAAGGGAATACCTTGCGTCGACTGAGTCGGTGCTGCCTCGTACTCATCATCCTCCTGGGAACGCTGGGCTTTCGCAGTCGTAACATCGGAGATGAGGTTACTGTACCATTGTGACTGGAGGTTCGTGCCTGGCTGTACAGGCCCGACAATCTCCTTATAGAGCGCAGGACCGGGACTGTCGCTTGCATGCTGGACATGTTCCTCTAGGAGGATGTTCTCAGGTTTAAGATTATTGTTGAACGCTATATCGATAACAAGTCCCTCGAGCGCGATTACCTGCTCTTGCGTATAACTCTCCCAGCACCGCAACGTGTACTTAGAAGCGTCTACTCCTTCGCAAGGACCTTTGCACCATCCTGTCTTCGCGAGCGCGACACGCCCGTCTTGGCACTTGCCTGCCTGGTCGGGTTGCCCGAGCGCGCCGCTATTGACGAGCGCGATGGAGATACTCTTATCCTCAATGTCCTTAATCTCACAACGCTGGCCTGCAGACGCATCTTTCACATCGCACTGCGGCATGCTGAACGAGCGCTGATCCTCAGGGACGAGCTGGTAGATGCTGCCTTCCCTATCTATGAGGTAGTGAACGCTCTTGGATCCATACGTGTACTCCTGGATCGCCTCTTCCTTCGAAGCGAAACCTGAGACAACTAAAATATGAGAGGGTTTTGCTGTGCGCGGCTTACGGTTCGTCGTGTCGATGACAGTGACGGGGATAGTGGCGTCGGGCCTGAAATCAGACTCAGCCTTCGCGACATTCTCCTGGAGAAGGACCGAGCTTATCTGCTGCTGCGTCGCGTCCTTGGCTGCGACGATGGGAAGCGTGATGCGATCACGCGCCATGCCGGTGATCGAGATACCGTTGCCGGGCGTTATCGTGAGATCATAGGTAATGCAACCCGGGAATCCTGGGTATCGGAGGTATCGGCATAGGTTGGACTGCATTGCGCGCTCGAACGCTCCGTACGTTGATGTCCGAGAGGCGGGGTCTGTCTGCGGCATGCACCCTCCGCCCTGTGAAGTCCATAGCGTGTACGTCACGTACTGGGGGCATTTGGATACGGGCATCTTGAGCCCGTCGCGCATGGTCGTGGCGAGCGACTCATACGCTGCGAATTTCGCAGCCTCATCCACATAGAGAAGCATCTGCTCGCTCATCGCGTAGGTGTGCAGGAGCGCTGCCTGCCGCGTGCCGATGCTCTCCGAAGGGTTCTGTTGCGTGAACGCGACGCTGAGCTTGGCGAAGATGAGCACAATCGCCGCGAGGAATAGGATATCAAGGATGAGTAGGAAAGCATCTCCTTTGCGGTTCATGAGGAACCTCCGGTGTTGTAGCAGGGAGGGTTCCTCGTCTCACAGGTCTCTCTTGCCTTAGCATTCAGCCCTTTCTCGTACCGTATGCACAATTCAATTCGCTCCTGCCTCTGCTCTTCTGATATGCACTGCGCTTCGCCGCCTTCCTCTGCCTGCTGCTCAAGCGCTTCCTGCTCCGCCTCTCGCGCGTCCTGTGATTGGGAACGTTCACGGCGGAGGTACTCCAGTTCTCGCTCTGTCATCATGCGTTCAATGCGCTCCTGCTCACTCGGCGAGACGGCAGAATCCACTGTATGGATAGTGATGAGGATATTACCGACTCCTGCAGGCAAATAGAGCGTCGTTGCAGTGTACTCTGAAAGATGTCTCGGGGATCGAACGTCGCTCGCTATCATCTCTGCTATCGCCGCGTTCCTGATGATGAGCTCATCCCTGTTCGGGTATGCTATCGATATCTCATAGAGACCTGCTGATGAGAAGAAAGAATCCAGCGCCGTCGCTATCTGCTCATCGTAGAGCCCTGAATATTTCCCTTCACGCTCCTCTCCTTGCTGGTTGAGTGAGATGAGGCTCGCGAGGCTCACGGTCGTCCGTTCCCCACCGACAGTTGTGGTGTGCGGTTGACGCATGATTGACACGAGTGATGCCTGGAGATGCTGGTTAGCGAGATCTGTCGGGAGCTGTTCCCTGAGACCTCCGACCCTATTCTTGTCCAGCGACAGGAGGACTATCGCGAAGATGAGGAGGAGGACGAAGAAAGATATCGCGAAGATCTGTATCCACATATTGTGCGATCCCCGGCGGTTCATGAGTTCATCCTCACAACAGTGATGCTGAGGACGCCTGTGCATCTCATCTCTCCGTCTTTGAGCGTGACAGGGAATGTCGCAACCTCCCGCGTTGCTGCTCCGATTCCTGTCTCCTCCATCTGGGAGGTGCCTAAGTCATACACCACTTTGTTCTGGCATATGGTCTTCTCTGCAATGCCGCAGCCAGGATCAGGCTTTGTCGTGATGCAGGAGCCTATCCTCGATGAGTTGCTGAACACATCGGAGAGCCGCTTCTCATCCATACTCCCCATGTCGACAATGCCAGAGTAGACACGTTTGGTCTGGGGATCGGAGTACATGATGATGTCATCATAGTATATGCGGTAGATATGCGCTGCGCGGTCCATCTGGGCAGCGTCGATATCGCGGTTCGAGTAATACCTGACGAGCAGCGCTATGACGACAATAGCGACAGCGAGCACGATGAGACGCGGGAACCACTCGAGGTAATCAGCCTGGCCGCGTCTCAATAGTACACCGCCAACGCATTGGCGAGCGCCTGCGCTATCTGCTCATTCCTGATAGGATCCTTGTGAGTGACGATGATGCTCGCGTGCAGCGACGTGCCTGCGGAGCGCGAAGGATCCTCGCTCTCATAGTCCACAAGCGTAATCGCCTCCAGGCGTTTCACGAACAAGCACCCGAACGCCTTGCCGTCGACGCTAGTCGGACCGAACTCTATCTTATTCGCATTACCTGCCTGCTTGGTGATCTTGAACCTGACATTCGCCTTGTCATCTTCATCGGTATGCTTCAACCCCATGGTGTCAAGGGCTGCGTAGAATGTTCCCCGCATCTGCCGCTCATCACCATCCAGAGGGGAGTCCACTTCTAGATGCACGACCGCATCCTCCCGCTTGACAATGGGCCTGAAGGCGGGGCAATCCTTTAGGAGCGTCTCGCTCTCGGTGATTGCGAACGCGCCTTCGTTCTTGCGCAGGACTAAGAAGAGCGGCGCCTCGATCACGCTCGGTCCTGCGGGGTAGCGTTCTGCCCCGCCATAATAGGAGATGAACGTGCCTGGTGGTATCTGTAGCAGGTATGCCGGGGCAGCATCAGCGAGCAACATGCCGTCAGGCTTCTTCCCTACACCGACGCGGCCGTTGTCCAGCCAAAAGGTCAGGCCGTTCGGCTTGAGGTTGTCATAGCGCAGCACCACGTCGCCGTAGCCGGCGTTCACGAGCTCCGCCCCCGTGCCTAGATCCACTGCATAGAAGCGGCTGAAGTACGCGTCGCTGTTCGCGTTCTTGGCTATGAAGGGGAACACTGCCGCGATGAAGATGCCGAGGAAGAGCAGCGTCAGGAGTGTGTCGAACATCGACATGATAGAGCCCTTCTTGGGCCGACCCTTCCCACCTGCCATGGACGAGACTCTCGACGAGAGAGGTTATAAAGGTTACGAGGAGCGGAAGGATATCTCCTGTGGACTGAGCGTGATGCTGAGAATTGTAGCGTTAGCTATGGTGGGCGGGGCATACCTGCCCTGAATCGTACCTATCTTGAATGCCTTGCAGGAGAGTGGCTTGAAGGTATCCTTGGTCTCTCCTTTGCATGCGTACTCCGCTTGCTGTCCGGGCGGTTGCACCATCACATCAGGACTCCGCCTGAAGACACAGATGCAGCTGTCATCCCCACAATCCTTCGGACGGGGGATATTGATGGGGACTATTGAGTTCGGCTCCACTTTCGTGCCGCCAACAGTGCATACCTTCGCAGCAGCTCTCGCCGTCTGCTTGGTCTCCCCCCTACTGAATCCTCTTAGCTCATACCTTGTCGGCAGGCTGATGATCAATGATGTCTGCGCCAGCCCTTCCTTTTGTGCAGTCTCTATCCGCTGCTCGAGCAGCTCCAGATTCCTCTTGGATGTGTAATCCCTATTACCTGACACGAAAAGGCTGATGAGCAGGTAGCTCATGTAGATGATGAAGAGTATGATGACCGCGCCCAGAAGAAGTTTGATAGCAGTTTCGAGGCTCAGTTCAAGGGATGCGCGACGGTTCACTTAACCTCCGCCCGGCGTAGATTGCTTTTGAGGCATATCACACACATCCCTCGTACCGCTCCTGAGAATGCACTCCCCACTGATCATCGTCTTATAAGTCCTGCCGCTCCCGTCAGTGTAGGGAAAATCATATACTCCTTTAGCCATCTCCCCCACGTATGCCTTACGGCAGTACAACTCACTCTGTGCAGAGCAGAACGTGTACTTCAACGTATTGCCATTGACGTTCCTTATGGCGACCCCGACTGATGCGCTACCAGGAATCAACTGGATCGAATCAGCGATCTGGTGCTGGTTCAATCGGCTCTTGTCGGCATTCGCTGCATCGTACGCCTGCAATATGGTTGTTGTGATCTCGACGACACCAGTACCTTCATTGATTGATCCATAGCAGGAGAATCCGTCCCTACTCATCTTCGTAAGGGTTATCAACGTAGGTGAGAAGCTGAACTTCACGCCGCATTTATCCTGATCCTCAGGTTTAGGCTTGTAGTAGAAGGTTATAGGTTCATCTACTGCGATCTCTATGGTCGCGGGCAGTGGAGTGCATGAAGCGACGCCATTCTTCGAGTATGCCCATGTGCCTGCTTCCATGGATTGGCAGCGCATCGCTCGGACTTCGCTTGCGCGAAGCGGATTGCTACCTTCGGAGACCTGGATACAACAGTACTTGTCTGCCTTATCCGACGGACAGCCCAGTCCTTCACCAACATACTGATAGTAGTATCCTTCATCCGGTTGTTCGCCTTCACACGTCTTCTGCGACATGCATTTACCATCCTTTCCGCCCAACGTGCCTACGAGACCTCCGCAGGAGATAGTGTCCTCTGTGCTCTCAGTGAACCTGTTCTTGAAGACGACGACTATGGTCACGACGACGAGGAATATGGCGACAGCGAGTGCCATCTTCATCACGAGCGAAGGTATCTGTCCGCGCCTGTTCCTGAATATCATGAGTTCATGTGCGCAGCGAGTATCTGCGCGAACGCGTCATAAGCGTTGTATATCGTTGCCTTGGTGACTCCGGCATTGCCGGCATTGTCCTCGACACGCAGGCAGAGCACACGCACCTCGTTGCCGTTGTAGAGGACTTCGCTCTTGCCCTGCAGGCGCCAGCCTGCGCTGGTCTTGTATGCGGGGCACCAGAGTGCGGCGTTATGGCCGCCCTTGCTCATAAGGGCTGGGAAGAACTTGGCGATGTCACTCACATAGGAGGTCCAGAAATACTCCTTGCAGCCGGACCTGTCATCCTCGCACGCAAATCCTAGCTGAAGCGTCGATGGTCTCCATACTATCTTCGCCACTGGAGGGATAGTGTCGATTTTGATCTGCTGAGGAGCACCGGCAACGTATCTCTTCGATACAACAAACGCGTCTTGGGCGTAGAAGCACGCGTAGCGGTCGCTCATGAAGTTCCGGTCGAGAGTAATTACCCCTACCTGGCGGCTGATGTCGAATGTAGCGCCGATGGGCCTGACATCGTTGGGGTTGGAGAGGTAAGTCCCGTCATCTACGCCAGTCTCAATCTGGCAAGAGTAGGAACTGCTAGTCGGCTCCTGCTGCGCGAACTGGTCGAAGAGGCCGTAGTTTTGTTTAATCAGACCGTTCCTTATTGCGGCCTGTATCGCGAACTGTGTCTGCAAGGCTGCAGGATCTCCTTGCTCATCGAGGACGCCAGTGCAGGAGTTGAAAGCGTCAAAGCACTGCTGTGTCAATTTGCCGTTCTCCACACGGCAGTACTTAGAAGGCAAGGACTTGGCTTTCGAGAAATCGACAGCAGTGGCGGGAGGACATGAGACTCCATCAGTCTGGATGATATAGGTGATGTTCGAGCACTTCACGTCTGATGTGCATGACACCGTGACGGTCTTCTTCTGCTCCCAGTTACTCGTGAGACCGACGACCTTGATCGGAGACGTCACCTTGAACTTCATGGTGAAGACCTGTGACGTGCCTTTGACCTCCTTCTTATCGACCAACTGGATTGGAGTGATTACAACAGTATAGGTAATCGTCTGCCCGATGTACTGACCCGTCAGGTATGTCTTATCGATAGGCTTGAGGGCATCACGTATTTTTTGCTCACTGTCCGGCTTGTTATCTACTTTGATAACTTGCGCCCCTGTGTTCAAACGCGTCCCGGAACTGAGCGCGTAGATCTCTTCCACATCCCAGCGGAGACAGTCTTTGCACGTAGGAATATCCACTGTAATGTCAAGCTTACGCTCCTCATCAGGATAGAGCGTGAGGCTGCTCCCTCTCGAGATGGTGCTCTTCGTAGTTGGATCAGCCACCCTTATCTCTGTAGGTGGGAGCTTGAGTACCTCGGCCAAACTGCCCTCCTGCTGATTGCCACCATTCGCAGTGATTGGCTTGCCGTCAGGACCTGTAACAGGAAGGACCTTGCAGCACATCCTGCCCTTACCGCAGCCGAGGTAGCCGAAGTAGTAGGGCTCTTGACCTGCGGCGCAACCTGTTACTTTGGACTCACATCTCAGCTCGTCCGTGTCCTGCGTGCAGTAGAAAGCGTCGACAAAGCTCGTCTTGCTCATGATAAAAATAATAGCCAGGACAGCGATGATGAGGACCACAAGGGTCAACTCGATGAGCGCTGGTCCGGCTATGCCTCGTCTAGCCATGCCGGCTCACTAATTGTTGTCTCTGGCAGTCACTGCGACGCAGCAGATTTGGCCGCTCGGGCAGCTGTTGAAGCTCCTGCCATAACCTTCGTCACAGCTCGTGCCGTCAGTGCACATACCACCAACGCCTGCGCAACCGGAGCCTTCGCCGGTCGTCGTTCCGGCACGGATGATGAGAATGCTCAAGATCACGAGTACAAGCAGCGCGATAGCTGCGATGATGATGACTTCCATGGAGAGTTCGCCACGTTTCATACTCCACCTCATAGTACTCTTCCCGCCGAGAAGTGACTATTTAAAGGTTTCTGACGGTGGTCCGTCAAGAAAGCCGCTACGGCGTCAGCATGCCTTCGCCAGGTATGGTTGTGGCTGGTGCGACGATGAACTGCCTGATGATGAAGAAAGCCACGAGCAGGATGACTGCCCAGATGGCGAACTGCACCAAGAGGCTCATCTCCATGCCTTTCCTCATGAAAGCGCCTCCCTTATGGTATCTATGATGCCGAACGATTTCTCCTTCATGCTCATGACTACGAGGATGATTGCAATGAGGACCATCAGGCCTAGTGCCAGCCACATCATGACCCCTATCTCGCCGCGTCGCATGATATCTCCTCGAGAATCTTCGTTTATATTCCTTTGGTTAGTTCGAGACAGGTGCATAGGTGCAGCCGAGTCCCAGCATCTGACCAGAGGTCAATGGCCGCGCTACGACGCCGCTCATAGTATCGAGATGAGGAACCTCATAGACGCTCGCCCAGAGCCCTGCCGCTCCGCCGGCACTGGTCGTCATCATCACAATAGTTGTTGCAGCAAAGCCGCCGATAACCACTGGCGCTCCTACTGTTCCTGCAACGAGTCCGAGGCCAAAAACAGTGACTGCTCCGACACTCGCTCCTGCAGCCGCACCTTTTATGGCGCCTTGCGCCGGCGTCCCAAGGACTTTAGCGACGAACCGCTCTGTGCCCGTCTGCCCCTTCGCATAGTAGAAGATGACGCCTACAGGCTCGTCCAGCGGTATGCGTATCGTCGCAGGCACCTTGAGCGGCTCCTGATCGAAGTAGGTGCCAGTAGTCTCGCCGGTGAGGTACTGGGCATAGGTAAGGTCTTTAGTCGCCATGTTGGCGTCCAGGAAAGCAGGGAATGATGTAGTCTCAGCGATGCCTTCCACATACATCATGCTGCAGACGTGGCAGTACATGCCATCCTCCCGAGAATCTATGTCCTTGCCGAAGAGATCGTACTGCCCTCTTCCCCATTGCGCCCAGCAGCGCTTCATCTCCTCAGCCAGGACCTTATTGACGACAACCTCATCCTGGGTATCGAGGTTAAGCACCCGGGTAGGGCACTTAATGGTGGGCGCGGCCGTGCCTTCTGTGAACTTGACTGCTGTGGCATGCGCCCTGATCTCCCGTGCGCAAGCGCCGTCAGGAATGTCATCGAAGAGCGCACGCTTTATCCCGATAAAGACCAGTATACTGACGAGTAGGATAAGCACCATGCTCACAAAGATGAGCACGAAGTTGACAGGGTGGTCGCCTTTGCGGTTCATACGAACACCATGTTGCAGAACTGCGGCACACGCTCCGCTGGCACGAGCTGGACTGTGAGCGTAAGAGGGGTATTCTGCCCTTCTTCAGCATCTTGGGAGTCGCAGGTCATCATCCCGCGGCGTACGAACGTTACCGCATACTTGCCAGGAGCGAGCCTCCACTCATCCAACGGAGCATCGGCGACATATTCCCTTCTAACCGGAGGCCATCCCCATGCTACAGACCATTGAACTCCGTCCTTCTCCTGGTTGAAGGCGATGGCTTCGAAGCAGGAATCGGTGCCAGATGCCCGAGTGATGAGCTCTGGGTCGCAGTACGCCTTCTTGCTCGTGAAATAATCGAAGTAGGTGATCATCTCCTTGCCTTTCCTGAACTCCGCAGTCCTCAGATACTGTCCGTAGTGCGAGACGCCGCCAGTCTTCTTCACGTCTATCTCAGCGCAGACGAAGCAGCCGCGTATCTCTTTCTCGCCCCCGAGGGATTTTGCGAGATTTGTCATGCTGGCCTTATCATACTCGTACTGCTGGAAGACCGGCACCTCGCCCTCGTAGAACTGTTGCCAGCACTGGCGCATACTCTCTGCGATGACGTTCTCTGCGACGCAACCCATCGATTCGCGGTCCTTGGATTCGAAGACGGGTTTATCAGGACAAGCTGCGTCATAGCGTTTCGTCGCGTCATCCCCGTTCTTCACTACCTTCTCATCCTCTATCGTGATGAAGTCCCTGCCGCAGTGTATCGCCACAGGATTAGGGGCCGTGACTATGCAGACTGGCGAGAGCTCAAACTTGCGCGTCAGGTCCAGGGAAGCCTGGCATTGGGCCTCTGTGAACTCCTCTCGGCCCACGTCAAAAAGCTTCTTGTACACGAAAATCATGACCACTGCAACGACCACGAAGACGGCGACAGTCACTAGCACGGCCTCCAGGGATACACCTTTACGGTTCATAGCAATGAGCTCCGTATAATCCTGTACACCACAATGAGCAGCACCACGGCACCGATCGTGCCGAGGATGATGACGATAGTAGCCTTGTCGATGACTCCTTTCCTCATTGTTCCACCTTTCCTGCCGCGACCTCTTATAGTTATCGGACTGTTCCTCATCGAACTAAGGGCATATGCTCAAAGTGAGCTTGCCACTCCCTCCGCCGCCAGGATACACCACAGGAATGCTCGGCGAATACATCTCACTCGCATTCGCGAGGCAACCGCTCACGTTCTCCACCTTGCCCAGGCTCAGGTTGTAATTGATACCTTGGCGGTAGAGTGTGTGCCTGAGGACCTCTCTCATAGCCTTCTGCGTTTCAACGCACGGATCTTTCCCGTCGCACAGCGAAGGATTTCCTGCAAGGCACGCTCCTGCCACTTGCGAGAACGCCACGCCGCAGGAAGGCACGTCGGTCTCCGAGAGGGCTGTGAGGAATGATGTATAGGTCTGGGTATCCTTGGCCTTGCCGGTCAGGGATGGCGACTTGTCGCTGAAAGCCAGGTAGAGCACGATGCCGAGGATGATGATGACCACCACCATCACCAAACCAACCATCTCCATCTGCCCTCGTCTCATCCTGCCCTCCGGTATATTGTGACTGTGGCGAACATGCGTGCAGCCCCTGGCGATGCGGGGTTGTACATCGTTGAGTAAGCAACTGCTGGCCTGACGCCGCTGCTGTTAAGATTATCATAGAGCACCATGCTCTTGTTGATTGAGGCACCATTGGAGTCCATATCAATCCACTCCACCGCGATCTCGGAAGCGCCGAGGAGCGGGTAATAGGAGCTACGCGCCACATCGTCATCTTTCATGAGCTGACGAAAAGCCTCTGCCTTGAACATATCGATGCAATATGTCTTGGCGCTCTCCGACTTTGGGCAGGAGAGCTCGGGGAGGTTCGCGATACGGCCGAGTAGGAGCAGGTCCTGCTTCGACGCCTCCTTAGTTGCCGTCACCTCAACCTCCCTGTCGCCGATGCGCAGCGAGAAGAGCAAGAGAAGGCCGATGATGAGTGCAAGGAACATGACGATGAGGATAGGCTCCATGCTCTGGAGCTGCGCGCGCTTCTCGAAGCGCGCGTTACGAACGCAGCGAGTATATGCGCGCCTCATGCAATCACCGGGCATCCGAGCCCTTGGAGCGTGCGCTGGTGTGTCATAAGAGGAGTTGTTGCGGTGCTAAGATCATCGAGACGTGCGCTCCTGCCGTCTATAAGATTGAAAATCAGGAGGTTCGCCCGCATGAGAGGTTCTATGCATACTTGAGTCCGGGGATCGGGAATATTCTGGAAATCGATTGCGAGATTCTCATTCCTCGTATGATATATTCCGAGGACTGCGCCCGTGCGGCGCGCGAAGTTCTCCTTGGCACACCTGTAGGTCTGCGGCCTTGCAGCCACGACTGCGCCTACCATCATGTAGTCACCGGTGTACAACTCGACTTTGGGAGAACCCAATCTATCGTTGCTTGCGGTGTAGAATATGGCTTGCGGCTCGCTGAGCGTCACACCATACACCTTAGCTTTGGTCTGCGGGAGCGTCACAGCCGGAAGGTTGTCTCCTACCAGCACCACAGTCTCCACGCCCCCGGGCACCTGGAGGTTGCTGAAGCTATCAACATAGATTATGCTCGGCGAGTTGCCAAGAACATGCTTCAGGCGCGTCTCATGAGACCTCTGGACGTAGTAGCGCGTACGCTCATCCAGGGCATAGACGACATTGCCGAGCCTGATGGAAGGCACGCCTGTTTGCGTGAGCGCGACCTCGCGCGTGACGACATTGGATTTCCCCGCCAAGCGCGGAGGCAGGAACGCAGGCACCTGATCGAGCTGCGACCTAGCGGTCCCCTCCAGTGCCTGGAGCGTGAGCACATCACCCACGCAGCTGACATCGGCAGCGAAAGTGAAATTCACGCTGCCCTCCTGCCATGCCGCGAGGCTGATGGCGTTGGCGGTCGCCCGGACGCTCATTCCCTGTGCACGTTCGTCTCCTGATTCAGTACATGACTTGAATACGAAGAAGAACATAAGCAGGAACGCGCCGCCGGCGATGAGTACATAGACCCATTGGAACGAGACTTCAAGCTGCCCTTTCATGGCATTGACACCGTTATCGTACGGCCTTGGCCTTCTGCGCGGAACGAGAACCTGCCGCCCACAGCGAGGACGCACAAGTCTTTCTCAGGAACATGCAGGATGATGCGCTCATCAAAGCCTTGTGGCGCGGTCTTCTCCCTGCCCTGGAGGAATATGTTGGTCTTGACACCGCTCTTCACTGAAGCCGTGATGACACTGTCATTACCTTTGAACTCCGCAGGAGGAACCGCAACTGTCCTAACATCCACGAAGCAGAGAGCTACAGCGTCACATGGGGGGCGTAGGGTTACTGTCGCACGCGTGCCGTAGACCGCATTCTCATCCAATAGCGTCTTGATGTCGCGGACAAACGCTGCGTCATTCGCCTCGCATCCTACGCTGCTAAGCGTATTGAACATCTTGAGACCGAGAAACAGCGTCGCGCCGATGACGAGGAGCGCCATCAGGACGATGAAGAGCTGCGGTATCTGTCCCTTACTTCCCGATCTTCTCCAGCTCATCGAATACATCCTCATCCTTGTCTTTTGCTGTGCTCTTAGCAGTGCCCTTGCTCACGTTTGCAGAGTCTTTTGCACTCTTGCGCAGCTTTGTCAGGTCTACGTACTCATCAGGCGCCTCATCCTTAGGCTTCTCGGTTTTCTGCGTTGCCTGCGTCTTGATTGCTTCATCCTTCTTAGCTTGTCCAAACTCCTGGAATGTAGCTTCTCGTTTAGCTTTCTCCGATTGTCGGCGCTCATACTCTGCTTGGAGTGCAGCCTGTCGCTGCTCCTTGTTCTGCTCATAGCTCGCTGCGAGCTGTGGACTCATCTGGCCTGCCGGGCGCTGGCGGACTGGACGGGCTTGGGTAACGAGCGCTTGCCTGCGAGCGTCGGCCTCCTTCTCCTGGTTCTGCTGGTAGAGGAAGTAGCCTGCGCCTCCCATAATGGCGAGTCCGAGAGCGATAAGCAGGATGCTTAGGAGATGGCTCTCAGTATCATCGGGATCTGCAGGATCATCAGGGTCATCGTCTCCGTAATCAGGGATGCAGGAACCATAAGAGCATAGCTGTCCTGTCGGGCAGGGCACGTCCGTAGAGCACTCATCTGAAAGGGGATATCTGCAGATGCCATAACTGCATTCCTGACCTTCACCGCAGCCAGTATCATCTACGCAACCTGACGGCGTTGGCGGCACTTGCGCACACCTATTATCGATGCAGGATAACCCTTCAGGGCAGTCAAGCGATATCGAGCATCCTTCTATGGCGATGCAGAATCCCGCCTCTGTGCAGGCCGAAGCCTGTGTCGGACAGGGTGCACCAGGACTGCAGACTGTTGCTGCAGCGCATAGGCCGTCATCTGTGCAGGTCAAACCCTTCGGACATCCCGTGGTAGCAATACACTCCTTGACTGCCGCGCAGGTGCTGTTCAATGTGCATATCTGTCCTGACTCGCAGCTGAGCGCGGTATCACATGTCCCACTAGGCACGCAGAGACCATCAGTGCATGCCAGTCCTCCACAATCTGCTGAATCGACGCAGCCCAGAATCTCGACGCAGCGGTTCTGCTGGTCGCAGGTGAAGCCAGTCTCGCAGGGAACAGTCTCAGAGCACTGCGGTACAACGACACACGCCTTCTCTGCGCTGCAGGTCAGACCTGCTGGGCAGGCCTCTGTGGTGCAGTCGATGATAGCAACGCAGGAGTGGGCTTCGTTATCGCAGACCTGTCCTTCTCCGCACTCAGGGAAGCAACCTGACAGAGCGCATACTCCTTCGATGCAGGCCTCTCCGTCACGGCATTGATTGTCATCTGAGCAGCCCGCGTCAACGCATACGTTGCTCTCGCAGGTCTCTCCCACCTCGCACTCCAAGTCATCGACGCATGGAACGCAAGTATTGGGACATGTGCCTCCGCAGTCTATACCCTCCTCGCCCTCATCCAATTCCTTGTTTGTGCAGTGGTCCTCAGGCACAGTGCAGGCTGCTGCGGTTCTGCTCTTGACCTCCAGGGATATTGTCGCTGCATTGCCTCTCGTACCTGCGCGATTGATGGGCGTTATCGCGAGTTCATATGTGGCCGGGAGCAGGGTCGCAGTATTGATGCTGATGACTGCATCGGTGGTGTTCTGGGCGAACTGCGCTCCTGCGCCATTAGACGCTGTGAGCGTGTAGCTGAGTACGGGTGCGGGATCAAGCCCTGTTATGTTGAAATGATATACTGCTGTAACTCCCGGGCAGAGGATGGTCGGCCCACGTAGATCCTCGATACCAGGCACACTGCTGTCGACAGTGAACGTCCAGCTCCTCGTGCCTTCATCACCAGCACCAGTGCAGGAGATGATCACCTGATGCGACTTGTCCTCAAGGTCGATGAGCGTGACGTTGTGAATATTGTTCGATACATCCGTGAATATCTGTTCCTCTCCGCCTGCGAAGCGCCATACGCAGTCTGCCTGTTTGTTTGGCCTGATGCTCAAGAGCGCCTGGCTCTGGGCGATATACTGCTGCGGCGAGAGCACCTCGATGCCAAAATCGTTGCCTAGATGCACTATCGCCTCATAGGTAGAGGAGTTCGAGAGCATGGCGAGATTCCTGCACATCACTGTACGTTCGAATACCTGCCTGTCTGTGGCGGTTATGTGACGGTAATCGAGCGTTGCGCTGTGGTCTCGGGTGTAAGTGCCCTGGACATCATCTTTGCCCTGGGTGATAGGTTCTCCATCCACGTAGCAGTAGGTAAGGTCATCGGTGCGTACCTTGAGGATAATGATCTTGTTCGCCTGGTCGATGATAGGGTTTGTGCCGAGATCGTCCAGACTTATCCTGGGCGCGGTGTTGTCGATGCCGATGCGCACCTCGGTGCGGTGCAACCTGTTCGCCGCGGTCTCGTTGCAGGTCACATAGAGGAGTTTATCAGTGTCCTGGAGACCCGTCTTCTCGTGAGTCTTCCCGGCGTTGCTTGCAGTGAATGGCGTGAGACTGGACCAGGGTATGCTATTGAGCAATGCATACCTGCAGACTGCAGGCCGCGATGTCGCGAGCTCCAGGTCGTAGGGTTTCGCCAGCGCAAAGCCCATCTCGGGGCTGACGAGCCTGATGAATGGTGGAAGGCCGCACTGCTCATCCTCGCCGACTCTCACTGCGACGACAGAATCCATACCTATGGGCCCTTTGTTTCCGGCTGCGTCTATGGCGAAGACCGCCCAGGTGAGCGTTCCCTCCACACTCCTTGACGGACGGAAGCTGACTCCTGTGCGCGTTGTCACCCCCGTGGTGAGGACGCCGTTATCGTCATAGGCAGTGTAGTTGTAGCCCACTATCCCAAGACCTCTGTCTGTGCTGTTGAACTGCACTGTGATGTTGCCGCCACAGATCAGGCTCGAGGCGTTGACGAATGGCATCGCTGGACGGATGCTATCAATTGTGACATTGTGCGTGACGCTGGCGGTCTTACGGCCGTAGCAGTCAACGACAAACTCTTTCTTCCCATCTTGGGAACCGTCATCGGCGAAGGAGAAACTTGCCGAATACACTGTCGCATCATAGCCGTTCTCGTCGATGATGCTTCCTTCCGTCATCCTATTGGTTTGACGCTTGTCACCATTATCATTGACATAGCACTCGTTTATGGATGGGTTAACCGGGTTGTAGAACGTCGGGAGGACAATGAGGTCCATGACCGGGGTATTGATGAGCTCATCAGGCTCAAGTATCCGGAGGTCCACTGCATCGGCGAAGTTGACTGTGACATTGAACTGTGTAGTATTGGAGTGGCCAGCGAGATTCCTGCAGTAGAGCGTGTAGCTGAAATTCTTCTCCACGATACCTACGACGAGAGGATCGTATTCGATCTCCGTAGTATGGGCTACTGCATAAGTCCCGTAATCAGCGAAAGACTCATCGAAGAACATCGTGGAGCCGCTCGCTGCGTCGATCCTGCAGGCGCTGGAATCATCGGTCTGGGCCGTGACGCGAACAAGGCCCTTGCCGTCCCGCACCGTTGTGACGCGCTGTGGCGTGAGCGTATGGGTTATGACTGGACGGGTGAGATCGTACTGCAGGCGCATGGCTGCCTTGGCATCCTGCCCGGCGGTGACCTCCTCCTTGCAGATGACGTAGATATCCCCTTGAACTGCGAAGGAGAGGGTGTGTGTTGAGAGCTTCTGGCCGTTGCTCACGAGGCCGGTCAGATCCTCGAATCTCGTCTGGGCAAGCGTCTTGCCTTGGGGGAGCTGCGCGCCGTATCTACAGACTGAAGCGGCAGGCTCGGGCACTGGGGGGTCGTTGCCGACAGCGGGCTTGGATTTCTCAGTGACGAAGGTGATGCTCGCAGGGCTGCTCGGCGATACGAGTGAAGCGGGTGCGGTCTGCGTTATGGTCAGGCCGAAGATGCGGAACTGAACGAGGGAAATGACTTTCAGGCCGCTCCTGTCGGTGGCTTCAAGCCTGAGCAGGTAGTCTCCTGGAGCCAGGTAGTGTGTGGTCCCTCCATCACATGAGCCGTCCGGGACTCCTGACTTGGTGAAGAGGGAGTATGCCTGCTCGTACACTGCAGAGCCTGGTGCAGGTTCTACACAGAGAGGATAAACGGTCTTGAAGTCGGCACTGGTGAGCGCCTTGATGTCGAGGCGTACGGGTTCAGAGGCGGTGATGGTTATCTCTGGATTCGATACTGTGTAGTCGCCGAGATTGACTATGATCTCTGCAGAAACCAGCGGAGAGAGTACCAATAGGAAAAATGCCCATAACCATAGTTTGTGGCGTTCCATATCACGAGGAGAACGCTCCTCACCTCTCACTTTCTGTGATATCGACGTTCAGCCGGGGGATATCATCTTTCTTCACCCTCAGCTGTTGCGATTTGACTTCCTCTGAATTGTGATGCGCGTCTATGGAGTAGTAGTAGATTGTGTAATCCGCGTTCTCATCCGCTATCATGAGCTGCCCTAGGCGCTTGTCCGGGTAGCAGGAACCGGTCTTCACTATGCAGGCATAGGTGGTTATCCTATCCGGCGATGTGAAGTCATCTATGACGCGGATCGGTAGCGTGGTGATCTCTGATGAACCGTACTCCGGAGGGCTGCCTGCCTTGAGGATGAACTCGGTGGTTGGTGGTGTGACATCACGCAGGCAGATAGTGCGGGCCTCTGTAGTCAGCACGTCCTGGAAGCAATCATCCTCATTGTCAGGACTGAAGTTATCTGCATCCTTGATACACCTGTTGCTTGCCTCTACCCATCTGCACGCGCCGAAACCGAAAAGGTCGTTGCTGTTGGTGCGGATATTGGTCGTGCCGGTGCGCTTCTCACCATCATAGGTTATCGCATAGGTTGCTGCCCGTACCGCACCACTGGGCCCAATGCAGTCGGTCGGTGTATCATAGAACCTGCACGCCATCTCCTGCATTGGTATGCAGCCCTGGGGCCTAAACCCATTTGACAGTCGGCCGGCTTCATCGGTCGGCGCATCGAAGTAGCACTGGGAACTGATGGCTGCGCACATCTCCCTGGTGCAGGTACCGAAGAAATCATTGCACTGACGGCATGGCGGGACAGCATCAGACGCCGTGCTCACGCACACTCCACCGCCAAGCTCTGACTGGAGCTCCTTCCACTGGCAAGCAGCACTGGTTCCTGATCCTGCCTTGCAGGGGTTATTGGAACACGCATAGGGACTACGGTAGTCTGCGCAGTCATCGATTGCAGTGCACGAGGAGTATGCGTCGAAGAGAAGCGGCTGGGTCGTCTCGCGGTCCATGTAGCACTGGGACGCATCAGAGGTACCACAGGTCACGTGACGTTCTTCTTTACCGCCATCAGGGATGGTGAGGCCTATCTTCGCGAACAGACCCAGGAGACCATTGCACTTGGCGCAAGGAACTTTCTCGATACAAGCCGGGGTCGATCCTGCTATCATGCAGACCTTATTCTCGCAGCGGTTGGTCACGAGCAGGTTCCGGTCATCGCATGAGAGGATTGCAGAAACCCCTCCCGCTGTGCCGCACCAAGTTGTCGGGCTATTAGGGGGTAATGACATGCATGCCTGGTCGCCTGTCTTGAAGCATTTCTTGTCGCTCTCGATAAAGCCCATCGCGTTTGTGGCGCGCACGTAGTAGCAGTAGTCGGTCTGCGGCTTGAGGCCTGAATCGGTAATTGTCTTGCCAACGGAGGAGGGGAGTGCGGTCCATCCTGTGTTGCAGTTGGCGCCTTCACACCTGAAGGGCACAAACATCTCAAAGCTGTTGCAGCGATCGTCATAGGTGATGCTGAAGGTCGCTCCGTCAGTGCCTTTCAGCGATGCGGGCACTGAGATGGAAGGCTTGGTGTTTGTGCATCCTACTGAGGTCGCGCACTGTATCGCGAGATCCTGTATCTTGTTATTGGTGAGTGTGAATGGTGGTAGCGTCCTGGGCTCGCACTGAGGAGATGACGCTGGAGGGACCGCCACGAGAAGGTAACTCTTCGCGCCGGTAAGCGTGGTCGTGTACTGGCCGCTCACGTCAGTCTTTACTGTCACGGGCTGCTCGCCGCCTGTGTGGAAGCTGATTGCGACATCGCGCATCGCACCTGTTGAGTTCCTGACTGTGCCGCGCACAGTGTAGGACGGCGCCGGTGGCGTGGTCGAGCTGGATCCTCCGCCGCCACATATATCGACGCACTTGCTGCCGGTAGGATATTCCGAGAGTCTCTTCCAGTGGTATGTAGCGGTGGCGCTCGTGCGCTGGTCATGCGCGTGCCGGGTCATGCGCAGAAGGTCTTCGGTGCTGTTGATGACATCCCTTCCCGCCACATTCGCTGTCGCGCAAGAGCATCCGAGCGAGCACTTATCGAGGCAGACACTCCCTGTCGCGTACTGAGGCGTGCCGCCGTCTTCAGCGTCCACGCACGCCTGTTGGAATGCACTCTCTATGACGAATGGAGGATTGCTCCCTGCGATACAGTTGTCATTGGTCGGAAGGCAGCAGCCGTACTCGTATGGTGCCGCTTCCACAGAGAATGATATGAGGAGGAAGAATGCCGCTATGAACAGGATACTAGACCTCATGCCACACACCAGTATCGCCTTCCGACTGGAGATTTATAAAGTTTGGGGTGACTCGCGTCGGAGAAAACTAGCAGGTATATCCTTCAGACTCGGGATTACCCTCTCCATCGAACTGGAGGCAGTCTTTCTCGCCATTGTCAGTGCTTACAGTCACTTTGGGACCATCCCAGCTGCAGCTGAACGGATTATCATCTGGATCCTTTGCAGGGCACTCTCCCGGGAAGTCGCGTGCCTGCTGTTCGGTCAGCCAATCCATCATCGGAGCACGGTCCTCCACCAGGAAGTTGAAGCGGTACGGTGCTCCTGCGATACGTGAACGCTCATCGACAATCGTGATGAGCTCTGATGAGCGGTATGCTTCGATAGGAGCGCTGCCAGGAATAGTGGCCGCCGATGCTGCCGATGACGTTCGCAGTACGAGGAATCCTTCTCGCCATGAAGGCAGCCGTTCGTAGTGCGAGCTCTCGTCTATCTTGAAACTGATATTACGGGTCTCCTCGCGGGCAAGAGCATAAGCGAACTCAGCGACAGGGAGATAACGCACATCGTACGTCCTCGTGAAGGGAACGGTGGTATCCTGGGCCTCTCCGGCGAACCTGAGGGGGTAATCGACATGGACAATCGTCCCTGTCTGAGTGAAAGTGATGTTCACGACAGGAACCCCAACTTCTTCGACTTCACGGCCGAGCGTATCGCCGAACCTGCCAGCATCCACACAGGGCTTGAGGCGTCCTGTGAAGCTCTCAATCATCAGTTCCTGCGTCGAGCGTCCGGTGCTCGTGCCTGGAGGGGATCCTGGATAGTACCTGCAGGCATTCATTGTACCTGGCGCATTCATGCCTTGACGCGAGCAGGTAGCGGGGAAATGCACATCACCGAAGTAGCCATCCTGGAAGCTGAGCATCTCTACGCCGGTATAGTCCCCAGTCTCTGCGCCTGGAATGTCGAGCGCTGTGTTAGAGAGCCTCAACCCCCACTCAGGGTAACGCGGCGCATCATGCTTGTAAGGCGTGAGCATGCTCGCATCGCGATTGCGCGTGATACCGTAGATGATTTGCTCGATATCGCTGCCGAGTTCAACATCTGTGTGTGGATACTCTACGACCTCTCCTGCACCGATAGGTAACGATCCTCTCCTGCCTGCACTACGCAGGAGATCTTCAGCGACTGAATCGACGCAGGAGGACAGGTAACTGTTCAGGAGCGGATTGGTCGATGCGTCGATGGTTGCCTGCGCAACCTGATTGTCCTCAGATTGCAGCATGAGGTAGATTATGGCCACAGTGAATATCAGCACAAGACCTACTATGAAGAACAGAGTCACCTGTGCCCGCTCACCTCTCATACAGTCCACTCCCCGCACGGGAGTTTATAAATTTTCAGGAGGGCATCCTCTGCTGAGCAAAGGAAATATAAACAGCCGCGGCGCAAGCGAACCCATGCGAGAGGCCATCGCCGCAGGCATGTACTATGAACGTGATGGTGAACTGCTCAAGGATGAGATAGAGGCGCACTACGAGGGACCTCGCGCTCCGGGCGCGTTGCCGCTGTCAAGAGCAGAGGGGAAGACGCTTGCCATCATCGCGCCGAACTCCCCGTACAAGAACTGCGCCGACTGCATGGCTTGGTCGTACAAGGCAATCGCTGAATCGCCGACACCTGACGTGTACATCATCATCGCCACAAACCAGCACTCCCAGGAAACTGGCCTCTCAGTCACTACCTTCAATACGCCGCTCGGCTTCGCGCGGGTCGATCAAGAGCTGGCAAAAACAGTCGCCGCAAAGGGGACTATCGGGGTCAACGAGGAGATTCACTCCCGAGACCATGTTATTGAGGTGCAGCTGCCCTTCCTCCTCCACGCAAAGAGACAGGAGATTGAGAAGGTGAAGATTCTGCCCGTCCTCGTCAGCAAAGGCATCGACGTGAAACGTCTAGCGTTAGACATCCAAGAGGCACTCATGGACCTCAAACGCAAGGCAATATTCATCGTGAGCACAGACCTTACGCACTACGGTCCGCTCTTCCACTACGTCCCGTTCTCTCTGGACGTGCAGAGGAATATCTACGACATGGATCGCGGCGCTATCGAGATTATCCGCAAGCAGGACCCTGACGAATTCCTGGCCTATGTGAAGGACCGTGTGCTCAACTACCACGGCACTTCCGCCATAGAGCTGCTCCTGCGCCTGCTGCCGAAATGCAAGGTGACACTCGAGCAGTACTACACTTCTGGCGACGTGCTCAAGGATTACAAGAACGCTATCGCCTACGCCGCGATCATATTCACCAGGAATTGAGATTGCTTCCAGGATTCTAGCACATTTATCAAATATATATAAAAGGCTGAAAGCACTACCAATCGCTATGGATGAATGGGAAGGGCATACGGACCTGTATCCGCTCAAGGATAGCTTGCCCTATGGCCAACCTGTAAATCTCAGCGGGCATAATCCCGCGCTGAAGAGGAACAAGTTCTGGGTGCATAGTTCAGAGGAGCACCGCCACAGGTTCCTGAAACGCCTATGTGGTGCGCTACGCAACGGTATCGACGAGAACACTGTGGATGAGATCTACTACTACTTGGACGAGGCCTTGATGAACGTAGGAGAGCACGTGGACCACTTCGATAGCAGCAAACGTA
>DAGG01000027.1:110866-122306 GCA_002498125.1 Candidatus Woesearchaeota archaeon UBA525 | reverse complement strand
GAGCCAGACAGTGTAGGCGTATGCCTTGTTCTTGAAGTCGCCGTCAGCGAGGGCTTGCTCGACAGTGATCGTGCGCGGCGCATCTTCTGCCTCTTGGAGTTTGAAGTTCCATAGCGGGAGCGTCGCGTCCTTGATGCGCTCGAACTGCTCGAAGCCGGCCTTCTGGTCCCCGAAGATGAACAGCTGGCCCTCTGCCTGCGTGAACTCACGCATGCGCAGCACGAACTGGCGCGGCGATATCTCATTGCGGTAGGCTTTTCCTATCTGGAAGACGCCAAAGGGCAACTTCTTGCGGAAGAACTCGTAGTAGCGGGGAAACGGGAGGTAGGTCGTGGTCGCGGTCTCAGGCCTGTTGTAGGCAGTGATATCGATGCCGACCGTAGTCTTCATCATGAGGCTGTGCTTCTTGATCTCCTTGACGAATGCCGACTGGCAGCTCGGGCAGACGATGCTCTCAGCCTCGATGGTCTTCAAGTAGTCTTCCGGCCTGATGTGCTTATCGGGAAACAGCTCCTCAAGGAGCTTGTCCACGCGGAAGTTCGCCTTGCACTTGCTGCAGACGATGAGCGGGTCAGAAAAGCCGCCCAGGTGGCCGCTTGCTTCCCATACCTTCGCAGGCATGATGGTAGGGCACTCAACCTCCCAGAAGTCGTTCACCTGGAAGGTGTCGCGGATAGTGCGCTCCACATTGTTCTTGAGGAGCTTGCCCAGCGGGCCGTAATCATAGAACCCAGAGAGCCCGCCGTAGATCTCAGGCGAAGGACCCCAGATGAATCCCTTCTGCTGCGCGAAAGAGACCACTTCCTGGAGGAATTCGGAGCTTGAGAGCTTCGTTTTTGCCGTCGCTGGAGGCGCGGTTGCCATTAAGGCATCAGACTGGACGTCTGTTTATAAAATTATGGAAGAAGAGGATTCACTTGCCAGGCTCAAGCGTGTATTCGACCGTGCGGTCGGTGTACTCGCAGATGAACACGATCATCGGTGCGGCGTTCGGGCGTACGTCTGTGACGCCTCCTGTCGACCTGCAGTCGCTCATGAAGTTGTGCAGCTCACGGCTCTTGATGGTCGCCCATGCGGTCAGGTTATCATCCTTGTTGTTCATCGAGATGACGATTGCGATGATGAACAGGAGGCCGACGACGGCGAGCACGCCGAGCATGACGCGCTGCGATGGGTGAACTGGCGTTGGAGCATGAGATTCAGGAATCTTCTGTTTGGCCATACAGCTCTTCCTGGAGAAATGAGTTTAAAAAGGTACTGACGGGTGCTGAGGTACGACGTTCTAGAAACCTATAAAAAGGCCTCTCCAGTCCTCGTCAGTACTACAAGGGACTGTACTTTGCGTTGGAACAAGGCAAAGTAAGTTCCCGAGCGTAGCGAGGGGACTGTAGCTCAGCGGGAGAGCGCGTGACTGAAGATCATGAGGTCGCTGGTTCAAATCCGGCCAGTCCCATTCTGTCAATCATAGCTGTGCTCTCATCCGGGTGCTACAAACAATAACAATATAATTGACCACTGAATCGTAGCTAACGGGGGCTTATGATGACACTCTCTGTGGTGGGCAATGCGGCTTAACGCTATCTCGACGTTCTTCGGGAAAGAGCCGCATGTCCTGCGCAAGGTCGGAAAGGACTATCGGCGCATGCTAGGCGCGCATATCGAGGTCAAGCCGAAAGAGATACTCCATCAGCAGCTTTGCACGGAGTACAGAGCGAAACTAGATGATATGCCCGACATCATCCCTCATGAGGAGCTCGTAAGTATAGTGGACTCAATGCGAGGCATCTCTTACAAGCTCGTGCTCGCGGAGATGGAAGACGCAGTCACCAGTAAGGATGTGCAGCTCCATAAGGACAGGCGTACCCGCGTGCAATCCCTTCTCGTCAAGGCAGAGGAGTTCCAGCATTCCTGCATCAAGGACCTCTTCACCCAGAAGCTCCCAAAAGATTACCGCTTCAGAATCACTCGCGCTGACTGCACACTCGATGCATTGACGCGCGATTTCGCGCACGTGAACAACTGCTGGGTTGACAAGACGGATCTCAATAGTCAATTCCGCGAATGCGAGCTGACGAATATCCTGAGGAGGGTGGACTGGCATCTCAAGGACATCGCTGCCGGAGGATGCGTGCTGATCTTCGGAGAGAAGCGGACCGCACGGGGCTACGCTCCAGTGGTCCAGGCGCGCAGCTACATCTCCCCGACGAAGAGAGGTGACGTGCTGTTCTTAGACACCATCGAAGGAGGAGTCACCGCCTGGTGCTCTTCCGACGACTGGACTCGTCACAAGCGTGGAGCAGAATTGCTCTACACCATAGCGGCGACGTCATACGTAGCGCGCGAGATAGGTCTTGCGGGCGTGGCTGCAGGCGAGCGCGAAGTCCAGGAAATCGCCTCAGCCATCGGCTTCAAGGAGCAGAAACTCTTTGACGAAGAGAACTATCGCGAGGAGAAGTATCGTAGGAAGATAGGGATACCTGCAAGCGACGGATGGGATGGGCCGTACGCATACAAGCTCCCTGATGGAACGAAGAAGCCGGTGCTCGGAGCGGATGATCTATTGCCTGTGACTGAAGAAGACCTCGTCATGCGCGCGCAGCGCATACTGGACCTCGTTTCGCGCTACAGCAAACTGCGGAAGAACCAGACGAAGGCACGTGACATCGGGACGTACATCGACAGCCTCGCGGCGCTCAACCAGCACACCTATGATTCGGATCGTGTGCGCGAACGCATCAGCTACGTCCGTCAGAAACTAGTCGCGTGATATCTAGATGTCGAATTCCTCAACCATCCCTGTGCATTCATTGTAGGGCGCGCGTTTGATTGCGGCCGGTGTCATTGCGGCCCATAATCTGGTGAAGAATGCCTTGACTGGCGTGGACTCCTGTATCCTAGGCTGTCTCAGCGGAACGCTGCCGTAGTGCACTGCCATGTCTTCCAATGGCTCGATGTCCCAGTCTGTTTCTGGGTGCATGATGCGCACGCGCGTTCCTGTGTATGACTTGACGACGTCCAGATCGCTCTGAGGCACTGCGATATCTTCGCCTAGCGCCTGTCTGATGTATGCTTCGATTACTGGCAGGTAGTTCTCTCTCGTGCGCATGAGGTGTGCCGTCCTTGCGGCGTTGTGCGCTTCGTTGCCCTGGAATTCTTTGAGCATCCGCTTCGCTCTGCTGATTATATCCGCGAGATTCTTGCATTCGACGATGGCCTTCGTGTCAACGAGCGTGTGGTAGCCGTACTGCATCGTGTTCTCAGGTGGCACCATGAGGAGCGGTCCGCCTTCTGTTGCTTCGACGAAGTTGTGCATCGGCTTCTGGTTTTTTTCGAGGTTATGGGCGTTGATCGCGAGGTCGGCTATTGCGTAGTAATCTTTGAGGACCCCCCAGGTACGTACTGCGTGCACCGAGTCATTGTGCTCTGCTCCGATGACGCTGAGGGATGTGGGACCGACCAGGTAGAGGTCCGCGTGCCGTGAAAGCTTTTTGACGAGAGTCTCTACCTCTCTGCTGCTATCGGCATAGCCAACTACCACGATAGGTCTTTCGTTGCCGATACCGTACTTCTCCCTCAGTGCGGCCTTCTCTTTTTCTGGCATCGGCAGCACGCAGTTCTTGAGGATCGCGATATCGACGTCCACGTTCGTTTTCGCTTTGGTGCCGCCCCGTTTCACATCGGATACGGTGCTGATGATGAGGTCGAGAGATTGTGCTTCTCTGTGGTTAAGTTCCCACCTCGGGACGCCCGCTAGCGCATTCTTGCACCGATCGTTTTCCTGTATAGGGGGGAATGCGAATTGGGCAGCTGTGCTCTCTTTGATGTAATCGTAGAGTGTGATGAGCGCGTAGCTGTCTGCGAGCTCGCCTTGGCCGAATAATACGTTGCCCCCCATGATTCTATTCATAGATACTCTGCCTTAAAAATATTTCTATTTTTACTACTTTTAAGTAGTTTTAATTTTGGAACATTAAACACCATATAGAAAATAAATTGTTGTCTGCGGAACGATGCTTGTGAACCTCGCCTCAGATAGTGTTTATCCCCGCTGCGATGAAGCTGAAGAGCACGATGGTCACAGCGCTGATGATGACGTAGAGCACGGTCGCGGTGAGGAGGTTCCGTCCGAGACTATCCTGCTCCGCGACGTCATCCACGCCGTTCTCTATCCCGTTCACCATGATAGTGAGGATGAAAGTAATCTGCACCACGTACAACCCAACAATCGCCTGGAAGTGGTATGTCGGGATGCCGATGCCGCCGAAGATGTTCGCTATGGCATTCGAACCGCCATCGGCAGCGACCTGCGCCTGGAGACCGGAGAGGCGCGAGCCAATCGTGCCGAGGATCGATGCTATCATGCTCGTGATGCCGATTACGATGCCGGCGATGACCGGCGTGAGGAAGACGATCTGCGACTTCATGCTGCTGATCACGTCGCCCATGAGGTCCTTGAGACGCTCATCAACGCGATGCATCTGCTTGATGTACTCGCTCACGTTGATGAGCGCACGGCTCGCCACGAGCGGCCCCTTCTTGTTTGACTCAATGAGCACCTTCATGCTGGACTCGATGACATTGCTCGGGTAGAGCAGGATAGCTCCTTGCTTGGAATCGAAGATCGCATCCTCCAGGCTCATCCCCATGCGGCTGATGTTGGAGGTGACTGCATCGAAGAACTTGCCTGTCGGCGTGCCTTGCACGACATCAGCGACCTTGGCGAAGGCAATCTCTGCAGGGATGCCGTCAGCGAGGCGGTTGCCGAGCTGGAAGAGGGCAGAGGCGAACTCCTGCTCGAGCTTGCGCGTCTCCTCACGCACTCTCATGACCTGGCGGCTGCGGATAGCGTAGCGGATACCAAGGCCGAGTCCTAAGCCGAGCGGGATGAAGAGGCTGAGCAGCAATGCTCCGAGACCGAACGGGCCGACAGTCTTCGGCGATGTGGGGTCCTTCGGGTCTGATGCGCGGTAGTCGAGGAAGAACCCCTTGGCATCCTCATAGTCCTCCGGCATGCCGACGTCAACTTCGCGGAACCCGCCATTGATGAACACCCAGTCATTGTTTGGGCTCACGGAATGGTAGATGAACGGGAGCGCCGCGACAGCGAGGAGCGCGACCATGATGACCGCGCCAAGCATCGCAGGCGAGAGCCTGAGCTCGTCACCGCCACCGAAGGGGATATTGATGGTCTGCAGCCGCTTGAGCTCAGGGTTGACATCAGTGATGTCAGCGCTACCGTACCCCGTGGGGCGTGTGCTCAGGATTGACTTCGCGACGGCATAGACCAGTACCGGCAAGGTCAGGTTGTACACAATCGCCATGTGGTACCAGCGCACCTCAGGGATGAAGTTGACCATGAGCGGCAGGATGACGAGGCCGAGAATCGGGAGGATGACGCCAAGCATGTGCAGTGTCGTGAGCGGCGATTTGAGGTTGTGCGCGTAGTGGAGCATCTTCTCATAGGTCTCATCGAGCATGACTGAGAGCGACTTGTCCAGGAGCTCGACGCGGCGCGTCTCCGACGACTCGAGCAGGCTACCCTCGATCAGGTGCATGGCCTCGATGAACTCAGGATTCCACTCCTTCCACGTCTCGAGGTATGCATCAAGGCTCTCCTTGACCGTGCCGTAGCGCTCAGTCTCGATGTCCCAGATTACCTTCTTCATGTCGATGGAGAGCGGCGGCGCGAGGTGGTCGCCGGAGAAGTCTATCGCGAGCTCAAGATTGCTCGTGTGGCGCATGTACGTGACGATGTAGAAGGTGCAGAGCACCATCTGGTTGCTCGCCTTCATGCGCCAGTTGTTCGCGAGGTAGTACGGCAGGCGCTGGAGCGGGATGATCATGCTCACGCCGCCGATGATCGCGAAGACGAGGACGAACATAGACCCTGCTGCGAACGCGTCCTTGCTGCCACCGGCAGCAGCGAGGCCGATAGGGAGCAGGAATCCTATTCCTGCGACGAGGAACATGAAGAGCATTGGCATGAGAAGCGCGAAACTCGTCACGCCCTCGGGCTTGGTCTCGAGATGGCAGATGCGTATGGCCTCCTCGAGCTTGGGACGTTCCTTGGCGTCGGGAGAGACGTGCAGTATCGCAGCGCTCCAGTTACACGTCTGCTCGTAGAGCGAGAGGTGCTTAGGGAGGTACTGCTGCTTGAAGTCCTTGTACTGGCGCGTGCTTACCTCTCCTTCCGGCTCGGCCGTGAACCCCTGGTTGAGCCGCTGGAGGTACTTCCGCGCGAGGTCGTCCATCACTTCACGCGCAGCGTGCGCGCCTCCATATCCTTGCGCAGCAGCTGGCGCTGCAGCCACTCGTTCCACTCGAAGAATATCTCTTCAGTATCAAGTTTGCCTGTGCGGTCCTTAACGCGCTCGGAGATGTGGTGGAACATGTCATTGGCCCTGATCACTGACGGAGCCTCGAGGAGCTGCTTGTCGTTTTTCGCTGCCGCCACAAGCGCCTCCTTCATCCTGGCGCGCAGGAGGACGTTCTCCCACACCGCCTCCCAGTTGCCTGCCCAGTCCTTCACGCTGCCAGCGATGGCCTTGAGGATGTCGGAGTCGCCGTTGAGGAGCGCGTCTGTCGGCTCGAGCTGATCTGTCTGCGCGTTGTACTTCATGAGGTCCACGAAACCGTTCTCTCGTACGGGGTCGTCCTCCCACTCCTTTCGCACCTCAGTTATCTGCGTGATGCGGCGGTACTTGTGCATGCCGTCAGCAGACTTCACTGGGTTCGCCACGATGATGATATCAGTCGCCTTGAATGACGTGCGTGGAACGCCGAGGTCGTTCACCACACGATCAAATACTCCATAGGGTGAATCACCGTGGATTGTTCCCGCGACGACGTTCGCGAGCGCGCCGACACGCATGGCCTCATAGAGCGCCTTCGCTTCGGTGCTCCTGACCTCGCCGACGATGAGCGCGCTGTCGCCGAGACGCAGCGTGGTGCGGATGCCTTCATCGGCAGGGACCTCTGACTGTCCCTTGCTGAGCGCGCTCGCCACCTTCATCGGCTGGATGTTGTAGCCGAGGTCGCGCAGGTCGCTCGTCGGGAGTTCCAGGGTATCCTCGATAGTGATGATGCGATAGCGCCGCATGATCTCCACCATGAGGCTGCCGAGGAGCGATGACTTACCGGCGCTGCGCGTACCTGCGATGAGCAACGTGCGGTTACCATCGATGATGAAACTGAGGAGCCCCGCAGCAAGCGGCGTGAGCATGCCGCGCTCGATGAAGAGCGGCAGCGTCCATGGCCTATCGCGGTGGCGACGGAATGCGTAAGCGATGCCGCTTGGGTTGAGTGGCGGAGCGATGACACCGACACGCGCACTCGCGATGCCAGGGATCTCTATCTCGGTGTCAAGAATCGGGTCTGCCTCATCCAGCGGCCTGCCGCTCATGATGCGCAGCTTGCTCGCCCAGGTCTCGCCGTCCTGGACCGATGGGAAGATGTTCGTCTTGCACTCACCGAACTCCTCATGCACGAGGTGCATCGGAATCTGGCCCATCGGCGAGTTGATAGTGATATCCTGAACCTTCTCGTCAGTGAGAAGGACCTCGATGAGGCCGAACCCAACGGTGTAGCGGACGAGAATCTGCGTGAGCTCGGTGAACTCTGCCTCTGTGAGGTCCATCTGCCGCATGCCGGCAAGCTCCTCGAGGAGATCGCGCCCGACGTTCGTGAACACCTCGCGCATGCGCTCAGGGTTTGTGAACTCCTTACGGTCAGGCTTGTGCTCTGCGAGGATGCTGCGCGCCTGGTCCAGGAGCTCATAGCGCGCCTCATCTAGCTTGAACTCCGGCGGCGTGATATGGTAGAGGTACTGGATGTCGCCATCGAGCTCGAAGATGACTATCTCAGTGTTGCCTACGTTGTAGCTTGCCATCTCTGTCGCACCGTGCGGCAGGTTCGCCATGAGCTTCGTGAACATGAAGTCAGGCTTGATGTTCGGCGAGAAGACCTTCGAGTACGCCTCACGGGTGCCCACTTCGAGGCCTGCGAGCTCGTGCTGGAGCTGGCGGATGAGCGCCGTCTTTTCGATGACCTCCGTGATGTTCTCAAGGAGTGTGATGTACTTGTACTGGCTGCGGCGGTCCTGCGCGTCGCTAAGCTTCTCCAGAAGCATGCGCTCGCGGCGCACCGCACGCTTGAGGAGCACGAACGCTCCAGCAGGATCCTTCTTCAGCCGGTTGTAGATAATATCATGTAGTTCAGTGTACGCCTTGCTCGCATCGATGCCGAGCGACTTGAGCTTGATGAGGCTGAACTCCTCGCTACGCTTGACCAGGCGGCGGTAGACACTCGCTATCTCAGCGAGGAGCTTGACCTGTGGGTACTCGTACTCGTAGTCGCGCTGCTGGATGAAGATGATCTTCGTCGCGCCAGGGTTCTCGATGAGGAGGTCAATGGCCTTCCCCATGAAGAGCTCCTCATCCTCGATGCTTGGGACGATGGCGAGGCCTGCGGCGTCTACCTTGATGACAGTATCACTGCCTTCACGGACCACTTCGCTCGAGAAGCTCTCCTTCGCCAATGCCCACCCCGGCAGCTCCTGCCGCCTCGTCTGAATCGTCGAGGCAAAGTATTTAAATGTTGCTCGGCAGCATCAGACTTGAGGGTGACATGGAAGAACAGCTCTTTTCGCAGAAACAATCTCCTGCGCAAGCCATGCCCGCACCGGGCGTTCAGCTCACCGGCATCGCGACAAGGCTGAAACTCGCTGAGGAGCGCTACGCGAATCTCTCCAAGCGCAACCACATCACTGAGGAGTCGCTCCTGAGCTTTGAGCGTGAGATGAAGTCTGAACTGCGCGTATTGACTCGCCAGGTCGTCGATCTGCGAAAAAGGATCACTGAGATGGATGCTAAGCTCGATGCCATGGCCGGCGAAGTCGGTAGTGTCGTGCAGAAGCACGAGTTCATCACTGTTGCGCGTTACCTCGACCTGTGGCAGCCGATGCAGTTCCTCACCCGTGAAGAGGCCAAGCGTCTCATTGATGACGCTAGGAGGGATTCCTGATGCCTGAGTTCGGCGCAAACCCATCGCTCTCAGCCACTGATGTGCCGCTGACGCGCATCCAGGAGATGAAGATGCAGGGCCTCTCTAATAACCAGATCATCCAGACGCTCCAGCGCCAGGGCTACACGAGCACGCAGATATTCGACGCGCTCAGCCAGTCCGCTGTCCAGCCACCGGCAACAGTGCCGGGCTATGCAGGTCCGCGGCCAGGGGCACAGCCTTTAAATAGTCCTCCTGCGGCTAGGCGTGGTATGGAACCCATGATGCCGCGCCCGCCCTCATTTGAAGGCGGCTCTGACACAGAGGAGATGATCGAGGCAATCATCGACGAGAAGTGGAACGATCTCATGGCGGACATCAATAAGGTGATCTCCTGGAAGGAGGCCACCGAGGCCCGCATCACCAAGATGGAGCAGCAGATGACCGACCTCAAGGATAACTTCGATAAGCTCCAGCAGGCCATTGTCGGCAAGGTCGGCGAGTACGACCAGCACATCCTGGAAGTGGGCGCTGAGGTCAAGGCCATGGAGAAGGTCTTCAGCAAAGTCCTCCCGGTCTTCACTGACAACGTCGCAGAACTCAGCCGTGTAGCAGACCAGATGAAGCGGAACGCTCCGGCGAAGAAGTAGTTCTAACGTAAGAGTACACTCGGGACTTATTCTACTTGTTAGACTTAATCACTAAATCAACTAGCGCTGCCTTGGTGTAAGTCTGAGCGGCGAATGCTGCAAGGTCGTAGACCGCAGCAGCAAGATGAGCCGCGAAACAGACCACCGGTGCATCCGCCGCAGCGCGCAAAACATCCGGAAAGTTCCTAGAAGACTTCTTAGTAATCCCTAGAACTGACTTTATGGGAAGAAGGTGACACCAGCCCCGTACGGGACACGGTGTCCCACCTGCCTGAAAAGTAGGAACTCCTACTGGGATAGCAGGAATCGGTTCGCCGCCGATAAGTGGGTTCGACTCCCACACGGGGCGACCTTCTTCCCAAATTTATATTACTTTTGCTGAACGAGTCAAACAGCTAGAGAACCCTACGCGTGCGAAGGACGGCTGATGAAGTAGACCGCGATAGCCGCGATGATGAAGGTTATCAAGAGCCCAAGCACCTTGGGGTGGATCATGGTATTGATCAGATTGGTCGTGAAATTATTCGTCGCTGTGCTGCCAGGCTGGCCTGGTTGCGGGACCGAATACGGGTTCAGGCCACCGGGAGCGACGATGTACGGGTCCTGGTTCGGGTCACCGGGGTTCGCCACAGGGCCAGGATAGCCTGCGCCTGGCTGCGTCGCCTCGAGGCTCTGCTGGCCGAAGCTGAACGCGAGGCCTGCGATGAAGATCAGAATGCAGATGATGGTCACCCAGGTGTAGACGAGCGGGTCCCTGATAATGCCCGGGAAGTCCTTATCAGCGGAGAGGCCGAACATTCCGACGATGAAGAGGATGAAGAAGAGGACGATCGCGAACGCCACGTACCACGGCGCGACGAACAGCACGAAGTTACGTGCCGGCGGCGCTGCGGCCATGAGGATGGCTATCGCGAACGAGATGATAGAGTAACTGGCGCTGGCCTTTTCCCCGAACGGCTTGAGCTTCGTGAGCGCTCCCCATGCCAGTGCGAACACGAGCAGGAACACGAATATGCTGGCGAAGATGTTCACCAGCCCGCTGTCGAGGATGCTCGCCATCAGGAATCACCTCTTGAGGGGAGTCCTGCGGCTCCGAAAACACACGGTCCTATCTCCATTCTTGTGTTTTCAAGAGCCATGTTACTTTAACATCTTGTCCAGCTGCCTTGCCAAGCTGTTCTCATCGCTTGCCGGTTTGTCCTCTTTGGTCACGAACCAGATGATGATTGCGAACACGAGGATGACCAGGATGAGCGCTGTCAGTTCTTCATTGTACAGCAGGAAGTTCATGAATCCAGGCGCGCTCCACCAGCCGGCCGATGAGCCGAAGATGTACAGGACGACTGCGAAGGCGCCGAGCGCAATCCAGCCGCTCAGTGATGTGCCGCCGAGCTCGAAACGCTTACCCAGGAGGCCGATGATGAGGAGCGCCATGAGGATTGCGACGAGGACGATGCCGACACTGGGCAGCGAGCTCGCGATGATGTTCACGACGTCAGGCATGCCGTTGGAGAGCGTCGTGACTTCCACATTGTCGCTGCCCCACAGCACGTGCGGGAAGACGACAAGGGCGGCCATCACGAGGGCAATCACCGAGTTGTAGGTCTTGACCTTGGGATCTTTTTTCGGGTCCCCGAAGAGGCTGATCTTCTGCAGGATCGCGAAGACCAGAGTGAATACGAGCGCGAAGATCAGGAATACGATTATCCCCATGCTCTCCAGCTGTGCGAAGATGTTCTCAAGTGCCATGTGTCCACCACCTAATCCTTTGATTTCGAATCACTATCCTC
>DAGG01000027.1:17096-110813 GCA_002498125.1 Candidatus Woesearchaeota archaeon UBA525 | reverse complement strand
TACAACCATGCAGGCCCTAGCCATCCCATCCCGTTGAGGAAGATGAGCATGATGGCGATGATTGCCACCCAGAAGAGCCACTTGTACTCCTTGAGGAAGTCGAAGCCTTCCGGTCCCTGCTGCGCCTTGAGGCTGCCGAGCAGGATGAGGAGCATGATGAAGATGACGAGCACGAGCGCGGTGTTCGCCACGAACTGATTGATGAGCGCCACGAGCTGCGCGCTCGCCACGACGAAGAAGCCGATGCAGAACGCCACCATGGCGTTCAGGTTCTTGCGTGTCGTCTTCTTATCGGCCTCTGTCCCGAAGATGCGGGACTTCTCGAGCACGCCGAAGACGATAGTGAAGATGAGCAGGAAGGGGAGCACGACGTCGTAGAGCCCGATGTGGTCGAAGAACACTAGCGACTCCCTGAATACGCTCATACCGTCGGACTCTGAAGAAGAGGGTATTTAAAAGTTTCTGACGCTGTCGTCCAGCCACCGTCAGAGACTCGCGACGGAGCTTGCTGCCGCAAGCATTAAATCTCTCCGCGGAGTCCTCGCCTTGTGGGTGACACGTGCGGTACATAATTCATCTTCGTCCGTCGGCAGAATTCATGAAGAAGGTCGTGGACTGCCGCGATTCCATCGTCAACTCCATCACGTCCATTCCTCCAGGCCCGCCGCACCTGAGCATCTACACGATGCAGGCCAGTCCTTCAAATGAGCGCAACATCCTTCGGAAGCTCGAGCGCGCCATGCCGCGCCACCAGCCTCTCGAGCTACGCGCCTTAGGCACTGCCATGTTCACCGACTACGCCACGCACCAGGACGATGTTCTCGTGGCTAAGGTGCGGCGTACAGATGAACTCTTCTCGGTCCACTTGCACGTCGCGAACATGATGCAGGACTATGTCGAGGAGACCGGGTTCCCTCAGCTCACGCCGTCGCAGCAGCAGATGGTCGCTGAGTACGGTTCGCCGTACGCAGGATTCCTGTACCGGCCGCACGTCACCATCGCCCGTGTCCGGGAGCGGCCGGATATCGATATTGAAGGGTCTTGGACTTCGGGCGAAATCGTCCTCGCGCGCAAAGATGATACTGGCTGGTGGGAGAATATAGGCATCTACAATCTCGGCAAACAGTTTTAAAGCTCCAGAGCTTCCTCTCTCCAATGGATCTCACTGACAGGGAGGAGTTCGCAAGGCTCAAAGAGGAGCTCGCGCGTTACGACAGTCGCAGGGACACGATTATCAAGGAATCCCGTGACATCACGAAGCTCAGCAAGCAGGCGATATACAGCCTCCATCGCGGCGAGACCGCAACTGCCGAGGCGCAGCTTAGCGACGCAGAGAAGGTCATCGCGAAGCTTTCCGGCGAGATAGCCGACGAGCCGACACTACGCACTGGCGGGTTCTCAGCAGGCATGGAGGAGTACGCAGAGGCGCGCGCCTTCCTGCACTTCCTCAAGACAGGGACGCTCCTGCCGTACAAGGATATCAAGGGCATCGAGCCAGAGGAGTACCTCGGCGGCCTCTCAGATCTGACCGGCGAGCTGATGCGTTATGCTGTCATCCGTGCGACGAAGCGTGACAGAGAAGCAGTCCAGAAGGTTCGTGACCTCGTCGATGCCATCTTCGGCGAGTTCGTCCAGTTCGACTTCAGGAATTCTGATCTGCGTAAGAAGTACGACAGCATCAAGTACAACCTGCAGAAGATTGAGAACGTCCTCTACGACTTAACGCTGAACCCGAGAGAAGTGAAGGAGTAATTCACCACTGCCTTGGCATCATTCTGAGGACCGAGCACTTCGAGGCTTGCCGAAGAAGTTGGGCGAGGTCCGAAACAATCCACGAGTCTGCGGCCGCAGTGCCAGTCACAACAACAAGAGATGCGAAACAATTCGGGAGTATGCCCTCCGCGGCACCGTGTGTCCAGTGACCTATCTCTTCCGCACAGCAACAGGAATGTCCTGGTAGCACTCAGGCAATCCAAGCCTGTCCCAGTCGATCTTTCCCATGTGGGAGTTCAACGCGATGTAGTACCCTGCAGAAGCGGCGATGCCAGGATGGGCAGTTATCTCGTAGCGGTCGATGACCTCCTGGTGCTGGACGTAGAACTCCTCGATAGCACTCTTCACCTTATTGAAATTCCGCACTCCTTCATCGACTGCGCGTTCCAGCCCCATGCTTTCTCACAAGGAATGCTCCTATAAAAATATGTTGTCAAGTCTCGTGCTGATACGTGCACTGGATGATCACGTACCCCGGCTTGAGCCGTTTGATATCGCGCTCATGGATGATGTTCACATACTCTTCGCCCATCTCCATCGGCCATGTGAACGGAGCATCGTAGCCTTCCTTCACCACGACGCCGAAGGTCTGCGAGGTCCAGTGCACGAGGTAGCCGAGAAGGCAGTCCTTCATGCCGTCCGGTAATTCGAAATCCAGCCTCTCCGCGAGCGACTTGCTCTTCTCGATGAATCTCCGGTGCGGTTCCTCCATCAGCAATCCCTCGCATCCTTCATCATGAGATAATCATCTGAAGGCACGAACGCAAGCCATGCGCCGATATTGCCCTGTCGTGCACACTGCTGGTACCGCTCCCTTGCCAGACTGATGGGCTCAACCAGTATATTGTATTCGGGGAACGCCTGCACCTCGATAGGTTCCCTCGTGAAGATGGTTATCTCAGGCGCTGTATAGCTGATGAAGTAGATGCCTATCTTCTCGCCGTGCTGAGCGTGCAGCGACTGCGCCACCACGAGGCCTGCAGCGACAATATCTCCTATGAGCTCCTCAAGTCCACTATCCACCGTGGCGTCCAGGGAAGGAGCGCTATAAATAGCTGGAGTCACTGTTCTGTCAATTCAGCGTCCAGGCAGCAGGAAACGAGAGAACCCTTAAATATCGCCGGTGGTTCTGCCGATGTATGCACAGGACCCATACTGCGGGCGAGCTCCGCGCACAGGACGAAGCCAAGACCGTGACGATAGCCGGCTGGGCGCATGCGATTAGGCCGCATGGCGCAGTCACCTTCATCGACGTCCGTGATCGCTACGGCGTCACGCAGGCAACCGTTGGTGAGGAGTTCGCAGCGCTCACCAAGGATCTCAAGCGCGAGTCTGTCATCAAAGTCACAGGCACTGTTAAGCGCAAGCCGACACCGAACCCGCGCCTCGCTACTGGCGAGATAGAGATTGTCGCGACAGGATTCGAAGTGCTGGGACCGGCAGACCCTCTGCCCATCGAGATCGGCGCAGACAACACCGACGAGATACGCCTCAAGTACCGCTACCTCGACCTGCGCAGGCCGGACATGCAGCACCGCCTCGCCTTGCGCGACCGCCTCGCTGCGAGTTTCCGTGAGAACCTGCGCAAGATGGGATTCCTCGAGATAGAGACGCCACTGCTCGTGAAGAGCACGCCGGAAGGCGCGCGAGACTACGTCGTGCCTAGCCGTGTGCATACCGGCAGGTTCTACGCGCTCCCACAGAGCCCGCAGATATACAAGCAGCTCCTCATGGTCGCTGGGTGCGACCGCTACTTCCAGCTCGCGCGCTGCCTGCGCGACGAGGACCTGCGCGCCGACCGCCAGCCCGAGTTCACGCAGGTGGATATCGAGATGAGTTTCGTCGAACAGGAGGATGTCCTCGCTGTCGGCGACATACTTGTCCACAATGTGATCCAGGAGGTCACGGGGAAGAACATCGGGCCGCTCCCACGCATGACTTATCAGGAGGCGATGGACAAGTATGGCTGCGACAAGCCGGACCTCCGCTTCGGCCTCCCGCTCATTGACGTCACGTACATCGTGAATTCATCTGAGTTCAAGGTGTTCAGCGAAGCGCCGATGACTAAGGCCATCGTCGTACCAAAGTCGCTCGTCCGCAAGGAGATTGATAGTTATACGGAACTTGTGAAGTCAAGCAAGGCTAAGGGTCTTGCGTTCACTAATGTCAAAGGCGGCGCGCTGGATGGCGGCATCGCGAAATTCCTCACGCCCGAGATCCAGGCGAACCTCATCCAGGCGACAGGCGCAGGCGAGGGCGAGACCATACTCTTCATTGCCGACAAGCCGAAGATTGTCAATGACGCGCTCGCCAAGCTCCGCAACACGCTCGGTCGTGACCTTAAGCTCTACGACCCCGAGGGTCTCAGCTTCCTGTGGGTCGTCGACTTCCCACTCTTCGAGTGGGATGAGGATGCGAACGACTGGACTCCAGCGCATCACATGTTCACCATGCCCAAACCTGAGTGCCTCCAGTACCTCAAGAGCGATCCGGGCAAGGTCATTGCGCAGTGTTACGATCTAGTGTTGAACGGAGTCGAGATGGCGTCAGGCAGTATCAGAGTGCATCGCCCGGACATCCAGCGAGACATCATGCATGCCATGAATATCCCTGAGGATGAGGCGAAGCAGAAGTTCGGTTTCCTGCTCGAAGCGTTCACGTATGGTGCTCCCCCGCACGGCGGATTTGCCATCGGCTTCGATCGCTTCTGCGCCATGCTCGAGGCAGAGTCCGATATCAGGGAGTACATCGCGTTCCCCAAGAACAAGAGCGCCGAGTGCCCGATGGACGGCTCGCCAGGATTCGTCTCAGGGAAGCAGCTCGATGAGCTCGGGATATCACTGAAGAAGCTCTGAGCTTCATACCAAGTCCCGGAACATCTCTCGCGCTCGCTGCATCGTGACTGTATTGATTCTTGCAATCCGCTTGCGCACGATGCTCTTCTCCAGCGTGAATATCTTGTCTATTTTCACTCGGCTCGTGGCTGGAAGCGTGCCTCGAGTGAGGTTATTGGCGGCTAAGGGAATAGAGTTCGCGCTGTCGCGCAGGTTCGATGTGATGCCGCAAGCGATGATATCATCTCTAAGGTCCTCTTTCGACATGACGAGTACAGGACGTTGCTTGATCGCGCTCAGATCTGAGAACGGAAAAGGGACTATGAGGATGTCTCCTTGCTCAAACCTTGTCCCAGATGTCATCGTGCTTCGTGCCCCATAGCTTCGCCGCGATTTTCTCCTGGTGCTTGATCAGGTCGCGGAACTCAGAGGGTTGGATTTTCTTCATGATGATGGTATTGTTGTTCTCAATCATGATGATCTGATCCCCTTTTCCCATCCCCGTGGCCTCTTGCATCTTTGCCGGGATAGATACCTGTCCTTTGTCCGTGATCCTCACAATCCTCACTTCCATGGCGTTAGTAAGGAATTCCTTACTTATAGCTTTTGCGTTTGGAATGGGACTGGAAGCTTTATGCATTATGCCTACTTTCACGGAATCCATGCGAGAACTTTTTAATATCGGCCGGAAGCGACAGGTATCCATGGACGAGACAGAAAGCTACCGCCGCATCATCGCGACGCTAAAAGGTCACGGCGTGGAGTTTGAGACCTATACGCACGAGCACATCCATAGTAGCCATGATGCCGCTCGCGTGCGCGGGACTGTCCTCGAGGAGGCGGCCAAGGCGCTCGTGCTCCAGGCGGGGAACGGGCTCGTACAATGCATCGTGAACGGTCATCGGAGACTCGACTTGAAGGTCATCAAACAGCTCTTGGGCGAAAGGAATATCGCTCTGGCGCACCCCGACAAGGTGCTTGCGGCGAGCGGTTGCACAGTCGGCAGCGTCCCGCCATTCGGCAACCTCTTCGAACCGCCGATGCCGGTCTACTGCGACAAGGATTTGTTCTCGCGAGAGCACATCGTCTTCTCTGCAGGCTCTCACCACCACAGCATCCGCATGCGCGCCGAGGACTGGAAGACTGTCGTCAAGCCGATAGTCGTGGAGATAGGACGTCCTGCATGAGGCAAGCTTTATTAACAGCGCTTTCTCCTCTCATCCCATGTACCACGCGTATTTCAAGTTCGTCACCAAGCGCATTAATAGCTAGCGTTCTCAGTCCTTTTTCCAAAACCCAGATAAACAGACTTTGATTGGAGGATCACTATGTCGGAATTCATCACAATCCAGCAGGCCATAGAGCAAGGCGAAGGCGACGCGGCATTGCGCGGTTGGGTGTACCGCGAGCGGGAGAGCAACAAGTTCAAGTTCATCGTGCTGCGCGACGGCACGAACATCATCCAGACGATTATCAAGAAGGAGTCAGTCGACGAGAAGACCTGGGCTGATGCAGTGAAGCTCCAGGTCGAGGCATCTATCATCGTCAAGGGGACGCTCAAGACGGATGAGCGCGCTCCGACAGGGGTCGAGCTCAGCGTCAAGGAGCTTGAGGTCGTGGGCTTGAGTGATCAGTTCCCAATCACCAAGGACCAGAGCCAGGAGTTCCTCCTCGATAACAGGCACCTGTGGTTGCGCTCGCGTTTCATGAACGCGATCATCCGGATCCGCGCCACGATGTTCCGTGCATTCCGCGAGTACTTCGACAGTGAAGGGTTCCTCGAGTATCACAGCCCGATATTCCAGGCAACGCAGGCAGAGGGAGGATCATCGCTCTTTGAGGTCAAGTACTTCGAAAGCAAGACCTACCTCGCGCAGACATGGCAGCTCTATGCTGAGCCTGCTATCTTCAGCTACGAGAAGCTCTACACCATAGCGCCGAGCTTCCGTGCTGAGAAATCCCAGACCAGCCGTCACCTGACGGAGTACTGGCACGCTGAGATGGAGGCTGCGTGGGCAGAGTTCACGGATATCCAGGACTGGGGTGAGGGTGTCATCAAGCACATGGTCAAGCGTGTCCTTGAGCGCAACTTGCAGGACTTGCAAACGCTCGGCCGCGACCCTGAGAAGCTGCGCCCGACTATCGAGAAGGATTTCCCGCGCATGACCTATAAGGAGGCGATAGCGCTCCTCAAGGAGAAGTTCGGCATCGACATCCCCTTCGGCAAGGACCTGCGCACCATAGAGGAGGACAAGCTGAGTTCGCTCTACGACACGCCAGTCATCGTGTCCGAGTACCCGACAGTCGTCAAGGCCTTCTACATGAGAGAGGTGCCTGGTCACCCCGAGGTTGTGCAGGGCTGCGACTTCATCGCGCCAGAAGGCTATGGCGAGATTATCGGCGGCAGCGCGCGCGAGACTGACATCGAGGTCCTCAAGCGCAAGCTCACAGATCAGGGCGAGAACCCCGACGACTACTCCTACTACCTCGATACGCGCCGTTACGGTAGCGTCCCGCACGGCGGCTTCGGCCTCGGCATGGAGCGCGTCGTGAGCTGGGTGTGCGGACTCGAGAACATCAAGGACGCAATCCCCTTCCCGAGGACGCCGGCGAGAAGCACACCTTAGATGGAGATCGACCCCATACTCCCGGTCATCGTGGGCGTGACGCTCGCAGCATTCGTGGCAGGCATCACGCTGCGTCTGCTCAAGCAACCCTACGTGATCGGGTATATTGTAGTCGGGGTCATCCTCGGAGCGCTCGGTTTTGGTGGAGGACCGCTCGCGTCCCAGATAGCGAATCTTGGCATCGTCCTCCTGCTTTTCTTCATCGGGATGCACGTCTCGGTCCCCAAGCTCGTCTCGAACTGGCGTGTCGCGATACTTGGCACATCGGCGCAGATAGTGATCACCGTCCTCCTTGTGCTCCTCGCGAACGCATGGTTCGGCTGGTCTTTGCAGCGCGTCCTGCTCGTCGGCTTCATGATATCCCTGAGTAGCACCGCAGTCATCCTGAAGATACTCGAGGACTGGAAGGAGCTCGACACCAAGGTCGGCCAGAACGTGCTCGGCATACTCCTCGTGCAGGACCTCGCGATAATTCCGATGATCATGCTGCTTGAACTCACCGGCGGCGACGGGCTCGACCTCCACACTCTCGGGCTGCAGCTCGCTGGCGGTATACTCCTCATCGGCATCGTCATCTACTTCATGGTCTCGCCGCGCGCGCACCTGCCCTTCGCCAAGGCCATCAGAGGAGACCACGAGCTGCAGGTGTTCGTGGCACTTGCCTTCTGCTTCGGCCTCGCACTCCTCGCCGGGATATTCAGTATCAGCGTGGCGCTCGGCGCGTTCGTGGCAGGCATCATCATCTCAGCAGCCAAGGAGACGCATTGGGTGGCGAAGAGCCTCGGACCGTTCCACGTAATCTTCGTCGCACTCTTCTTCATCTACATCGGCACGCTACTTGATATCGTTTTCCTGCGTGAGCACGCGCTCCTCATCATCGGCGCGGTACTAGTGGTGCTCCTGCTCAACACCCTCCTCAACACGCTCATCCTGCGCATACTCGGGGATTCATGGCGCGAGAGCATCTTCGCCGGAGCCCTCCTCTCACAGATTGGGGAGTTCAGCTTCCTCTTGGCGGCAATAGCTTTCAGTGCCGGCATCCTACTCTCCTTCGACCACCAGTTCGCGATCAGCGTGATCACGGTCTCGCTCCTCCTCAGCCCGCTGTGGATACAGACAGTCAAACGTCTCCTGCACATCGATGCGAGCTACGTCTTCGAGACGCTTCGGCGATGATATCGGCAGCTTTTTGTACCCGCACTTGCGGTGCTCACTAATGGACAACCGCGTCATCCTCTTGGCCATGGTCGCCATCGCCGGAGTCTACCTCCTCGGCACCGGCATCAGCGGCATGGTCGTCAGCCAGAGCTGCTGCTTCGGAGAGGATTGTCCTCCAGAGTACCTCTGCGATGCTGCAGAGCCCATTGTCCAATCCCCTGCGCCCGTCAAGGCCACTCTCTCAGGAGTGGTCGGGATAATGCTCCTAGGCGCAGCGGCAGCCGCCTATGTCCATCATCAGCGCTCTGAGGACGGCGTCCGTAAGCTTTAAAAGGCCGCTCCTCCCGGAGTCCGTCGGGTGGATGCGTGAAGAGAAAGACCTGGTTCATCATAGCGCTCCTGCTCGCACTCTCCCTACCCATCTACGCCGCTATCTCGTCGACAGCCTCTGTCTCTTCACCTGCTGATGATACAATCGCTGTCGCAGGCCAGGAGCTGCCCATCACCGTCGCCTTCGGCGGGACGGCGAACATCACGATCCGCGTCAACAACACCAACAACGCGACCGGCGTCTACAGCACGATCAATACCACTGTCAATAGGCCGGGGCCGTACACGTTCTCCTGGAACGCATCCAACGGCAGCTTCTCCGACGGCAGGTATAACATCTCCATCCTCCTCGTGAACAGCACGAACGCGTCAGACAATGTCACACTCTACGTGCGCAACATCACTATCGATAACACTCCGCCGCTCGCAGAGAACGTGACTGCCGCGCTCAACGTCACGTACGCAGGCCAGCGCTACGTGAACGCATCACCGCTCTTCAGGGTCAACCTCTCAGATGCGCTCTCAGGCCTCTCTGGCTGCTACTTCTCGCAGAGCAGCGAAGACGGATTCTCCGCTGTAGCGGGGTACGCCGGTTCGACGCTCTGCGTAAAGCAGCTCGACTCCCTCTCTCACGGGACCATTCTGAACATCACGTTCAAGGCAGACGACCTCGCCGGCAATAACGGGAGCAACGCGACGCGCGTCACGTACATCGTCGATGACCGCCCGCCGCTCATCAATCTGTCAGTATCGGCAGGACCGTATCGCGACGGCCAGCAGATAACTGTCCTCGCCGGCATCTCAGATGCGGGAGCGAACGTGACGAACAGCACAGGCTGCGCCATCACCATTGCTGGCGGCGCGTTCAGCGGTCAGGTGAACTACTCGAACCTCACCAATAGCTGCAATGGCACGATCACGCTCGAGACGCCTTCGGATTTGGCTGACGGCGCCCATTCGCTCTGGCTGAACATCAGTGATGCTGTCGGCAACAGGAATGGGACGAGCACGACTGTGCTCATCGACAACACCGCTCCAGCTATCATCGGCGAGGCGTTCTCCTTGCGCAACCCCTCCAACGGCACGACGCCGGTGAACATCACTATCCGTGTCCAGGACGCAACGAACATATCGGCCGTGCGGATCACAAACGGCACCGCGAGCATGGCGCTGCAGCGCATCCTCGGGAACGATATACTCGCCAACTACAGCATTGTCTTTAACCTCAGCGACTTTAACTGCCAGCCCGAACGCGTGTGCGCGCTCAACATCAGCGTCAACGATACGCTGGGCAATCTGAACTCGTCGTACTCCACAGGTCAGCATCTGACACAGGCCGACCGCCTGCTCTTCATCGACGCCTATGCGCCGCTCGTCCTCTATAACGCGACGAACGCTACTTCTGCCGTCGTAGGAGACATCATCATGTTCAACGCGACATGGAGCGATGTCGCGCTGCTCGGCAACCTCGGACTCTACGCAGCGCTCCAGGTCTACAACTACTCCACAGGCGCGTTCTACGACGCCAATATCACGCCCGCGTACTTCGGCACCCTCGCAGGCAACAGGACCAACTACTCATTCACCGTGCCCGGAGCATTCGAGGGCATTGCATTGGTGGGCAGGATACTGCTTGAGGACAGCGTCGGTAACGCGAACACGACTGCGAACTTGACGGTCACCATCGGCAACTCCAGCCCGAATATCACAATCAGGACCGCGAACCACTCCTACATCGGCGAGAACGAGACGTTTGTCTTCACGATACTCGACTTCGGCTCCGGTGTGAATATCTCCTCCTTCGTCATGAACATCACGGGCGCAGACAACTACACGATTGGCTATGCTGCGAACGCTAGCTTCTTCAACTGCTCCTGCGCCACTTGCGGCAATTCATGGACGAACTACACTGAGAACCGCACATGCAGCGTCACCGCGCCGCTCCCTGAAGGCAACCTCACCATCGACTTCACAGTCTATGATAACGCCAGGAACAATGCATCGGCGAGCTACGCGTACTACGCGACAGACGAGCGCCCGCAGATTATCAATCTGAGCATCAACGACATCGCAGTGCTGAATGAATTAGGAGTCACTGCTTTGGGGGATGATGTTGTCAGCACGCTCATTACGGACTCCTCGACGGAGTTCATATTCAACTGGACTGTGCTGTCGAACTTCACGCTCGCATCCACAGCGATATCCTTCCCGGAGGATTCCGATATCCGCGAGATCTCGCTCTCGAGCGTTCCGGCGTCAGTGGTGTACAACCTCACGGCGGGAAAGAACTACATCAGCATCAATGCGACCATGGATCCCGCGGTGTTCTCGGACACGGTCGATATTGAGCTTGTAGCCAATGTGCCGCTCAACCTGTCGGCAATAGCATTGCAGTATGTGGGCAAAGGCATGATCACGGGTTTCAATGTGACGAACGGCACGGATATCACGAGCATTACTGACTACATCAACAAGACGGTCGATGTCATTGTTACCCTCGAAAACAGCACCAACCGATTGCCGTTCAGAGCGATTATCAACCACTCCGGTCTCGACGGCCTCGGCCTGCGATGGAATGCGTCTGATGAGGAGTTCTCCTTCATCATGGCTGAGCCGAGCAGCGCAGAGAACGCGACGCTGAGCCTCTACAGCTCCTCTTCGGCAGCCTTCTTCGATCAGGGGGTGGATGCGGTCGTGAGTGTCGAGTTCAACTTCTCCTCTGTGAACAAGTCGTTCTACTATGTCACTCCTCCGATATGGACTCGCGTACCAGAGTGCAGCTCGGTGCCGGTAGGGCCTATCGCTCTCTCGGACGTCTGCTACACGAACACATCCGAGTCTGTCAAGCTCTTCTTGCCCATGTTCACAGGCACTGATGGTATCGAAGTCATCCAGGCGCCATCGATCATCAGCACAGGCATGGTCTCTCCTGCCACTATCAACCAGAGCGTGGTGCAGCTCTATATCCATGTTACCGATTCATTCCCATCCACGACATCGTATTGCGCATACAACATCAGCCTTTGGAATGGCAGCGTCGGCACGACATACAAGACCGGAGCGCTTGACCTTGATGACTTCTTTGATGAGGGGGACTCCTTGCGCCACTACGCAAATCATTCCGCTACGGACGGTGTCTACAACCTCAGCGTGAACTGCACGAACAGGTTCGGTGTGAGCAGCGTGGACCGGAGTGTCATCACAGTCAACGACACGGTCAGGCCGAACATCTCCGGCGTCACGCTCGGCACTGTCGACAGGACGCGTGCGGAGATCAGCGGCAGCGCAAACGAGCCAGTGACCTTTGCGGTACGTTATGGTATAGGGTTGGGCAATCTCACTTCAACCAAGAGCGATACGACGCAGAAGAATTCCACGACCATCACACTCACGGACTTGGAGGAGGAGACGACGTACTACTACAACCTCACTGGCTGCGACGCCAAGGGCAACTGTGGTACGTCAGCGACAGGGTTCTTCACCACCCTCTCGCCGAGTATGGGTTCGAGTGCTGGAGCGGGCGGAGGCGGAGCTAGTGGAGCGCCGCTCCCTGGTGCTGTGGAGAAGCGCGATGCGCGTGTATGGGGTGCGATAAAGCCGGGGCAGACCATCACCTATGTGCCCAAGGACCTCGTGTTCACGAGCATCACGCTCCGATTCGCATCAGAGGTGGCTTCCGCTAAGGTGACAATCAACCAGCACAATGGCAAGCCGACAGCGATTCCTGACGCGCCGAGCACAATCTACAAGTACCTCTCTATCGATCACCAGGGGCTTGAAGGAACGGACCAGCGCATCATTGAGTTCAAGGTGTCTAAAGCATGGATGAAAGAGCGGGGCATCACTGTCGATGACATCGGGCTTTACCGCCTAGAGTCGGGGAAGTGGGTGGCGTACGACGCGCTCAAGACTGGCGACACGGGATACGACTATGTCTACATGTCATATGTGCCTGGCTTCAGCTTCTTCGCCATCGGTCGCTTGAGCGCTCCCCCGCAAGGAGCGCCGGCAAGCGAGACCGTCACAGCTCCTGTCGCCAGCACCGAGGTCCCGGTTGTCCCCGCGGAGGAGAAGCCTGCTGAGTTCGTATCTGCCCCTCTGCCAAAGAAGAGCAGCATTCCGAGTTGGGTCTACGTTATCGGCGTGTTGATCATCGTCGGTGTCGGTGCAAGCGTTGGCGTGAGGCAGTACCAGGAGTACCAGGAACGGGAGACTGCGCATCTCGAGGAGGTGAAAGCAGAAGGCGAACAGCAACGCGCTGCCAGCCACAGCCGTCCGCCAGAACACGATCCGATGCTGCCGCTTCGGCAGTACATCATTGCGCAGCGCACGAAGGGAGTGTCTGAGACCGAGATTAGGAAAAAGCTATTGTCTGTCGGGTGGGATGAGCTCGTCGTCGATATGGAGCTCATGCAGCGTTAGAACTGCATGGTGAAGAGGTATCCGTCCCCGTAATCTTTCTCTATCTCAAAACCGTGCTTCAGGTAGAACTCTTTCGCATGGAAGGAGTGGTGCGAAGAGACTTTCACTCCAGGGTACTCCCCCTCGCGGGCCAGGGATATGGCGAATTCGACGAGAGATGTGCCAACTCCTCTATGTTTATGCTCTTCCCGGACAGAGAGCGTGTAGATATAGAGGAATTCATCCTTCTCGCCAAGGGATAGTGCTCCGTAGACCTCATCGCCTTTTGCGACATAGAATTGTTCATTGCTGATGAGCAGCTTCACAGTCTCGGGATTGTGGATCTTGTGCTCTATGGATTTGAGCCCTTTGTTGGCTTGCATAATCCCCTCAAGATCCTGCTCTGTCGCTAGCTCGATGGACATGAAGAGTGGAGAATTCAAGAGGCTAGTTGTTCTCTATCTGCTCGAGCATGCTGCTGATGCTGAAGAGCTGCGTGCGCACGAACGGTGGGATGTTCACGTCGCTTGAGAGCTCTTCGAGCTGGCCGAGGACGTTTGAGACCTTGGTGCTGTCATCTTCTGCCGTCCTGAGGTAGTTGATCATGTTCCCGAGCTTCTCGCGGACGCTGCGCGGCGTGCTGGTATCCTCTTGGAGCATCCTCATCGATATCTCTACCTTTGTGAATTTCATTCTTTCGCCCCCAGTATCTCCTTCTGCAGCCGCTGCATCTCCTCGCGTAGCTTCTGCTCCTGGCGCTCAATCGCGCTGATGCGCGCCTGCAGCGTCGCTTTGCGCTCCTCAAGCTCGCTTTTCAGCTTCTCAGGAGCTGCCTTGACCATGATGTTCCCGACGATGCGGTAGCTCTCCTTCGCTTCAGCGAGTTCGCGCGTCGCGTTCTCTACCTCGTTCATCTGCGATTGGTGTGCTGCGCGCTGCGCTGTCTGGGTATGGAGTGCTTGCTCTACTGATTGCATGCGTTGGAGCTTAGAATCGTCAGTCATTTGGTCGCCTCAAGCGTCTTCTCGTGCATTCCGAGCGTGCTCGTCACGGTGTTCACCGCCGCGCGTAGCGCGGTGGTGTCATTGGCTGTTATACGGAACGATGCGTTGCCGTCCTCGTCCTCCAGTGTGATGCTGGACCGCTCGTGTTTGCGCTCGAGCTCTGACGCGAAGAGCCTCTGCATCTTGCCGTACGGTTCTTCCGTGGTGATCGTTGCTGTGAGCTTCATGTTCGCTCATGCGTGTCGCGGCGACACTGGCGTCTGTTGATGTGTTAAGCGTAAAAAATGATGGAGATTACCTAGCAATGACTTTCGTCGGGCTGGTGCGTCCTTTGAAGACAATCTTGCTGCCGCAGTAGATGCACCTGACGCGCTTCTTGATGTTCTCCTCTTTGAGCTCTTTATTGCAGAAGAAGCATTTGTACATCTCACTCCTCCGTTGCCTGCTCGCGCTTCACCGCAGTGGGCTTGGTGAGCTGGTATGCGCGTGATGTGAACTTGGTGGCGCACTTCGTGCACTCCCAGATACCCGCTGCCTTGCGCGTCACGTCATTGTAGCTGCAGTATGGGCACTTGTGCTTGCCGCGGTAGCCTGCCTCGATAGTCGCGAGGCGCTCCCTGATCGTGCGGCCGTAGCGTGTGCCGAAACGTGTGATCGTCTTCTTGGTTGCCATATGACCTCAGATGTTGGAGGATTGCCAGGTGATTTAAAAAGGTTTGGGTGGGGTATCGACGGAGGCGGTATCTTGTTTCTCCTCTGAGAGAACACCTATGTTTAAAAACCCCTGGGTGTGGTGGAGGCTGATGGATTGGGGAATAGGCCTTCGTTGGGTGCGGGAGCGGCTTGTGATTGTCAGCGCTATCGCTGCCGCCATCATTATTATTCTCATGCTGCTGTTCTCAGGTGATAAGACTGATGTGGACAGTGATGACCGGATTGGCGAGCTTACAGATGAGAACCTCCGCTTGCAGCAGGCGTACGACAGCGCAAAGCTCGATGCCCAGACTGCGCAGAGTCAGCTCGCTGTGTGCAGTGCAGAGATCATCGCGGTGACCGATCTCGCGAATAAGACTGCGAACCAGAGCAAGTTCATCATCAAGAGCCTGGGGACTGATATCGCCAACCTCAAGAGCGACCTCGAGAGGTGTGAAGATGCGCAGGATGCAGTGATTGCTGATGCCGCGCGCAGGCTCTGCTGCATGCAGCGTGTCGATAACCCTGCGATAGACAGCTACTCTGTATCTGATGACCGCATCGTATGTGCGACTGGTGGCCAGAAGGCTATCAGATGCTAAAACCTTAAGAACTGATTCTACCGTATGGAGGCCATGGCAGACCCTCAGGCACAACCTATACAAGCAACTCCAGACACGAAGAACGCGACTATCAGTCTTGTCATGGGTCTCGTCGCACTCCTCGTCCCAATTATCGGTCTCGTGACCGGTATCCTTGCCATAGTCTACTGGCGCAAGCAGAAGGCCATCGCTCCTAATGGCATGGCCACAGCGGGTCTCGTGCTTGGCATCATCGGCCTGGTCACCAACCTCATCTTCCTGTTCCTCATGATCGTAGGCATGATCGCGTACTTCGGAGTCCTCCAACCTGATAAGTTCCTGCCTGACAAGTGTACAACGAATCCGCCTTTCAGCTGCACGCAGTACCGTGTGACTGGTGACGATGCGACTATCAGTATCAGTAACTATGCTGGCGCGGACATGAGCAGCGCCAAGATGACTGTCGGCTGCGGCTACGATGCTCCGGCGGGCGTTCCCATTGACCTCGGTCCGATTGCTAACGGCGGTTCTGCGCAGGCATCGTTCAGCTGCCCGCTTGAATCCGGTCGCATGAGGGCGTCATTCAACATCGAGTACATGAAAGCAGGAGATAGCATCTCTCACTTCAGTACAGGTTCGCTCCAGGCGCGTGCAGAGTGATATTTTTTTTCACATTTTTTAAGAAACTGAAAAAGAGGATGTAAAGAAAATTTACTCTTCCGTCTCTGACGAAGGCTCGGAAGGCTGCTCAGAAGAGCTGTCCTCCTGCGTCTCTTCCTGAGGCTGCTCAGTCTGCTCGGTCTCCGGTGCTGGCTGATTCTGGTTCTCTTCTGACATTTTGTCACCTCCCGACGCACTTCAGCACGCCGGTTCTTTTGACCATCGTGGTCACACCAGTCCTTTTAAGTAATTTTAGGTCTTCTAGGACATACGTTCGCGCGCGTACGAGCGCTCCGACGAGAAAAATGCATTCGGTTCGGCACGAGTTCCGACGAGGCAGTTATGTTAGGATGCGAGACTAACTCAACTGCTCCCTGCCGTGCCGATGCGTGACAGTTCTCGTTCTACCAGCATATTTTTATATCGTGCTATGGAGGTGATGCCGTATGAATCGTAAAGTGACTCAATGGTTCTACATCACGTTCGTAGCTATCATTCTCTTGTGGGTGGTGTCTTGGGCGTGGCTCGATCACATAGAGTTCTTCAGTGATCTTCTCTGCATTGGCGTAGTTTTCACGTGGCCCTTGATGTGGGTCCTCGGCAGCATCGCCTTCTACTCGCTCAAGCCGAGGGGGAAGCACTGGAGCTTTCTGATTGCGTTCATCATCGGCGGCCTGATAGCTTTCGGCCTTGGCCTGTTCAGTTTCTCTTTCATGGACAGTCAATGTGGAGAGAATACTTGGGGGGTGCAATTTCTTGTGCCGGGCGTCATCACCATTGTACTGGTGGCTGTCGCAATAGTCAACCTGCTAGTGCTCTATATCATCGGCTTGCGGAGAAAAGACTAAATTCACGGCCCTACGCGGATTGTTCGGGTCCGAAAGGAGCCGAACGAGCGAATGAAATGAGCGAACGTTCGAATCCGCAGCGCAGAGTTCTGTCAGGCTGAAAGCCTGACGGGCCTACGCGGATTCGAACCGCGGTTCCGAGGTCCCAAACCTCGTGTGATACCAGGCTACACCATAGGCCCTTACTCAGGTCCTTGATTTCGCGAAACCATAGACCCGAGGTGATGATGAGGGACCACGCGAGGCGTATTTAAATTTAGAGGTCACTTGAGCAAGGCATGAGCAGGCACGCCTGTGCCTCTGTGCTCGGGGCGTGGTCTTGCAGGGTAGAGTTCGCGCATATACGCATCAGCGACACCACTGTGGTTGCGATAGCGGTCTTCGAGGAGAGATCTCACCATCTCCCTGCTGTAGATTTCCTTGAGCTTTGCAGGCACTTGCCTGTTTGGGTAGAATGCTCTCAATGTATCATAGACGAGCAGTGGCGCTTGCGCTGCGCTGAGCATCTCCTTGCTGAGCACGTACTCCAGGTGTTCGGGGAAGGTGCGCTCCCTAATCTCCGGGGATTCCTTGAGGATGATGAGTGCGAGAGCAGGATTGCGTGATGCGGGATTTGCCCACTGCCTTCGCGCAGTCCTGTTGATGTAGTGATCAAGCGGAGAATTTCGTGGTACTATATCGCGTAGCGCCCCCATCACTGCGCCAAGGCTGCCGGGATTGCCTGGGTAGATGTTGGGTAACGTTTGCCAGTCGCCTCGAAGGGTAATTCGTAATTGCTGCATCACATCTTCGGGTACGCTACTCCAGTGCAATATAACCCTCTTGCACTGACCCGTATATGAGCATATATAAACCTTATTTAAGGAAACGGATATGATTATGTCCTACTCGGCGTAGTTCAGACATCCTGGCAGTTATTGGTCTATTGGCGCAGGGGTAATAAGAGTTATTGGGCTGTTCCGGAGGGTTTCCCAGGGTCGCCAGAAAACCTTTTTAAAGCCACACTGGGTCCTTACCACCCTGCACACTATAGTATATAGAAAAGAATTAGGTCCACAATGGCGAAAAAGGCAGTGAAGAAAGCGACGAAGACAGCCACCCGCAGTGCATCTCCGGCCGGTTCTGGCTATGAGCTCATCATCTGCGAGAAGCCCTCCACGATGGAGAAGATTGCCCAGGCGCTCGCTGACGGCAAGCCGCTCAAGAAATCTGATAGCGGCGTGAACTTCTATGAACTCAGCAATAGCGGCAAGGATATCGTGGTGGCAAGCGCTGTAGGACACCTCTACACTGTCGCGGAGAAGGAGAAGAGCTTCAAGTACCCGAGCTACGATGTCGAATGGCACCTCACCGCAGATGTCGAGAAAGGATCCTCGTTCAGTCGCAAGTACGCCACAGCGCTCAAGAAGCTCTCCAAGGGCGCCAAGGAGTTCACGGTCGCCACAGACTACGATATCGAAGGCGAGACCATAGGACTCAATATCATCAAGCACCTCTGCGGCCAGAAGGACGCGAACCGCATGAAGTTCAGCACAGTCACCGCCGAAGACCTCCGCGAGGCCTATAGCGAGAAGCAGTCCCACCTCGACTGGGGACAGGCGAACGCCGGCGTCACGCGCCACATCCTCGATTGGTTCTACGGCATCAACGTAAGCCGCGCACTCACGACCAGCGTCAAGACCGCGGGCAGCTTCATGATCCTCAGCACCGGCCGCGTACAGGGACCATCGCTCAAGATAGTGGTGGAGCGCGAGCGCGAAATCAAGGCATTCATCCCAGAGGACTACTGGCAGATTGAGCTCACTGGCGAGCACCGCGCCAAGCGCTGGATAGCGCTCCACGAGAACGACTCCTTCGACAAGGAAAGTGCCGCCAAGGACATACTCAAGAAGTGCAAGGGAAAGCCCGCAGTCATCGACCGCGTCGAGCGGCGCGAGTTCAAGCAGTCAGCCCCGACACCATTCGACCTCGGATCGCTACAGACAGAATCATACCGTGCCTTCGGCATCAGCCCCAAGGACACACTCGCCATCGCCCAGAGCCTCTACACCGGCGCATACATCTCCTACCCGCGTACGAGCAGCCAGAAGCTCCCGCCGAAGATCGGCTATCGCAAAATCCTGGGACTGCTCGCCAAGCACGAGCACTTCAGCAAGAACGCAGAGTTCCTACTCGATAAATCCTTGCTCACACCGAACGAAGGAAAGAAGGAGGACCCAGCGCACCCGGCCATCTTCCCGACAGGACTCATCCCGAGCGTGAGTGGACGAGAGGCCAAGGTTTACGAGCTCATCGTCAAGCGCTTCATGGCCACGTTCGGCGAGGAGGCGGTGCGCGAGACCAACACCGTGTCCATCGTCATCGCAGGCGAGCGCTTCATCACCAAGGGAACGCGCACAATCAAGCGCGGCTGGCACGAGCTCTACGACCCGTTCGTCGACCTCAAAGAGGAGGAGCTGCCCAGCTTCAAGGAGCACGAGACCGTTGCCTATGACAAGCTCCATATGCTCAAAAAGCAGACGCAGCCGCCGCGCCGCTACACGCCCGCCTCGCTCGTGAACGAGCTGGAGAAGCGTGGCCTCGGCACCAAGGCGACGCGTGCTGAGATCATCGACGCCCTCGTGCGCCGTAACTACGTGAAGGGCCAGCGGAGCTTCGAGGCGACAGAGCTCGGCATGAAAATCTACGAGATCCTAGAGAAGGCAGCGCCTGAGATAGTGGACGAGGCGCTCACGCAGCACTTCGAAGAAGAGCTCGAGCAGATCCGCAGCAACGAGAAGACTTCTGATGAGGTGCTTGACGAGGCCAAGACAGAGCTCGATAAGATCCTGAAGAAGTTCAAGAAGACCGAGCTGAAGACTGGAGAAGGCCTCATCGAGGCGCGACGCATGGAGCAGGACATCGTCAGCACGCTCTCCCCCTGCCCTGTGTGCAAGGAGGGGACGCTCAAGATCATGTTCAGCAAGAAGACCAAGCGCCGCTTCATCGGCTGCGACAAGTACCCTGACTGCAGCACGATATTCTCGCTGCCGCAGTTCGGCCTGGTCCAGAAGAACGACAAGCCCTGCGAGCACTGCCAGTTCCCGCAGGTCACAATCATCCGCAAGGGCAAGGGGCCATCAGCCCAGTGTGTCAATCCACAGTGCCCAGTCAAGCTCAAGGCAGACGAGGAGCAGAAGAAACTCGCGGCAGAGGCTGGCGAGGGTAAGCCGTGCCCGAATTGCGGCCAGGGTAAGCTCGCGCTTCGCAAGAGCATGTACGGCATGTTCCTGGGTTGCGACCGCTACCCGGATTGCAAGACAATCGTGAAGATCCCAAAGAAGAGTAATGAGTGAATAACTTTTTATTCTAGGTTATGATTGGGAGAGTATGGGCATCGTGCTGACGCCTCCATCATACCGGCAGTACAGCAATCCTAGCGTTTTTCTCGCAGGTCCTATCCAGGGCGCGGACAACTGGCAGCAGACAGCTGCAGGCATCATCCACAGTCTCGAGCCGAATCTCATCATCGCTAACCCGCGCAGGGATGTGGAATTCAAGGGGGATTTCAGCGATGAGATGTACAACGAGCAGGTGGACTGGGAGACGCATCACCTGCGCGATGCCGCGAACTACGGCACTATTCTCTTGTGGCTTGCTAAGGAGGACCGTCATGACTGCGGCCGGGCGTACGCTCAGACCTCGCGCTTCGAGCTTGGCGAGTGGTTCGGCTGGTACCGCAGGCACCACTTGCCGACCTGGGCAGAGCGTGGGTTCGCTATCGGCATCGAAGATGGCTTCAGCGGAGGCCGTTACATCAAGCGGAGGATAATGCAGGATTTGCCGCACGTCCCGGTGCACAACACCTTGGAAGATACCTGTGCATATGCCGCTCGGCTCATCAGGAAAGAACACGGCGTGCTGCCTGAACCCGCCGAGTCTCCTTTCGAAATGAAGGACCATTGGCTGAACTGCAAGTGGTAGTTCTACACTAGCTTTTTAAACGGCCTAGAGTTCTCCGAAGCAATGGCGCACACCATAGAGAACGAGACCTACGATCTCCAACTTGATGACGCCATAAAGGAGATCAAGGCCAAAGAAGCGAAGATGATCCTCATCCAGCTCCCTGACGGCCTCAAGCCGCACGCTGACCAGATCAGGAGGACCATCGCCCGGGAATGCCCTGGTATCCAGCTCGTGTTCTGGGCAGACTCCTGCTTTGGCGCCTGCGACGCGCCCATCCACGTCCGCCACCTCGGCTTTGACATGCTCATCGCCTTTGGGCATTCTCCGTGGAGAAGCTAAATAAACAGGACCAGACTCCCTTCTCGCATGGAGCTCGACAAACGCTACTTCCAGACTAATGACAAGAGGCTTATCCCATCAGCTTTCGATGATGTGCGCATGATTCTTTTTCGCGCCGGCCTCTCGCCGCAGTCATCCAATGCAGCCACTCTTGGCGGTGGCGATAGTGACTTGTACCGCATATCGCGACACCTGTGGCTGTTCTCAGATAGTTCCTTCCCAGCTCCTGTGATGGGAGGGAATGTGGCGCAGGTGTATGGCGTGGATTTCGACACGACGGAGGGCCAGTCGCTCTACCTCTCTGTGCTGCTGCAGAAGAACGAGGGCGCACCACTCTCCTCTCCTGAAGTTATTTCCTCTCTCTATACGATGGGATTCGCACCTTCACACCGTTACCTGGCGAAGAACGACCCGGTGCGACCAGACACTTATCGTGTGCCCTTGTGGCTCAACGATATGGCGGATGTGAAGCCCGTGCTTCCGTCGTTTGAGATGCAGCGATCAGGTTTCCACAAGCGGCTCTAGCCAAACTCGCTGTTAAACATCGATGGCGCGCGGAGTGGTATGATGCATGGCGCCAGGAGGGGTACCGGTGTTGAAGAGTGACGCATCCAGGCCATAATCCTTATCAACTGTTCTCAGGAATTCTTTCATATGGGTGGCTTAGAGGGCTTTGTACGTGCGGGTAATACTGTCAACAGCGAGATTATCGGCGTGTTCTCAGGTGTGAAGCGCTCATGGGAGGCGCGTGTGGGCTCGAGCTACCTCCTCGCCCACCTGCTGAATTTCGCTGCCTTTGGCGGGATGTGCGGTTATGTCGCGAGGCAGGATGAGACGCCGGCAGGGATTATGGCGTTCGGGGTGGCGTACACCGCCGATCTCATGCGCAATGTCTGCCGGGATTCTGAGAAGCCATGGAACATGACTGCGAAGACCTTGACCTGGTTCACCCGTGCGCCTACTGCTGCCGCAGCAGTCTATTACCTCAGCAGCGCAGTGGTGAATGCTGCTCAGATGCGTGAGAACCCTGCGCTGGTCAAGGACTGTGTCGATGACATGTTCCTTGCCTACTCAACGCTCTGCCTGACAGCTTCGATGAGTGTGAAGTAGAAAAAATATGAAAAAATAGTATTAGACTGTTCCCAGCACGTTCCTGACAATTCTCGCATTCTCCGCCGCGTTCGGGTAGTCGCCAAGGCTCTCGAAGATTGCAGCGGCCTCCTCGAGTTTGGTGAGGTCCTGGTCTACGAAGCGCGCTTGGTGGACGAGATTCTGCGCTAGGTCGAAGCTGTAACCTGCATCAGGGGACTCGCTGGTCAGCCAACGCAGCTGCTCAATCGCCGTCGTGTAGTCAGCGTTCTGGAACGCGATAGTGGCGAGGTTGCTGCGGGCGCGGACATACTGCGAGTCCATCTCGACTGCGCGCTCGAAGGCATCCTGTGCTGCCGCGGTCTCTTCTTGCTGCGCGAGCATGTACCCGAGCTCGTTGTAGAATCGCGGGTCCTGCGATGCCGCGAGCGCCTCTTCTCTCGTGAATGGTCCCGCGACCAATGCTAGAGCGCTTGCGATAGTGACGAGCAGCATCGCGACTGCGACGGCTGCGATGATATGGTTCTTCATGTGTTCACCCCCGAAAAAGGTTATGCACCCGCGGCCTTTTTTGCTGCGGCGCCTTGCTGCTGGTGCAGCGTGAAGTCGGGCGCAGCACTGTCTCGTTCGGCCTGTGGCCTCCGAGTCGCTGCGCCCTTTGATTCAAGCCAAGGCAGCGTTTTTGGAATTAGGAAAAATGAGTATGGATTAGCAAATGTTAGGAGTAAGGAAAATATGAAAAAAGTACGAAAAAGATTAAGCCTTCACGACGATGGCGTCGCTGATGCTCTTGCCGTCAATCTCGTTGCCGTTCTTGTCGTAGACATAGGCTACGACCTGGAACTCCGATGCGGGCGCGCTTGTGTCATCCACTACGAAGTTGCCGACTTTGGAGGTATAGTCATCCTTGCTTAGCGACTTGGAAGTCGTCAGCGTCTTGCCGCTTTTGACTGCGCCGGTGAAGAACTCAGCATAGGAGTCATCGCACAGGCCTGGTGTCTGCTGGTTGTAGCACCTCGTGCCTCCCTTGTTCTTCACATAGACCTTCACGAGGAGTTGGTCGTAGTCGTCCTCGAGGCCATTCTTTACTGTGAATGTAAGCGCAGTCACTTTTACTGCACCGTTGTTGGTTGCAATGGTTTTATCGATTGCAGTGACGTCCATCTCCATCTTGCCACTCAAGGTGACCGGGGCTTCCTTGACGCAGACGTTCTGGCTGCAGATGCCGCTGATGCAATCGCTGTTTACTGCGCAAGCCTTGGTGAGCGCGCACTTCGTGCAATCGCCGCCGCAATCGATGTCGGTTTCATCTTGGTTCTTGGAGCCGTCGCTGCAGCTCTCTTCAGGTTCGGCTACCGGCGTCTCTTCTGCCGGCGGCGTCACTGTGCCTGCCCCCTGCTCCTGTCCGACCGTCTTAGTGTCGGTCTCATCAGTGACCGTATCGTCTGCCCACGCGATCACGAGCAGCACTGCAAGCACGAGGATGATGATCCAGTACAGCAGTCGCTCGAGGTAGATGGGCTTGATTTTCATGCTGATCTCCATCTCTTCCATAATTCACCTTTTAGCGATTCTCTCAACAAGCTTGTCGTGCTTGGTCTTGCGAACGTTCTTTTTACGCTCCTTTGGGCGCTGCATGACAGCTTCTTTCTTCTTGCGCGGATGGCGCTTGAGCGAGGCGGTCACCTCTTCCAAGGAGACCGGTTTCTCCACTGCCTTGGGCGCTGGAGCCGGCTCCGGCTTCGCGTTCACGACTTCGGAGAGAGCTGCAGCATCAGCGATGGGTTCGGCGACCGGTTCAGGCCGTTGGACCTTGATGCTAAGGAACTTGGAGTCTGATTTGGGCGCGGGAGCCGCTTTGAGGCTGAGCTCGATGGCACGCTCGCGCGCATGCACGAACAGGTCTGCCGGCGACGGCATGCGTTTTGTGAGCGAAGCGAGGTCCTGCTCGCTGAATGGGTATGTCCCTCTGCCGCCAGCGCTCTCGATGCGGCGCTGCAGGATTTCGATGAGCTGCTCCCGCGTGTATGTGGGCAGCTCGAGCTGTAACCTGTCCTGCGGCAGCTTCATCTTCGCCAAGCGCTCCCGTGTATCGGCGAAGATTGCATGCGTAGGCGTGCGCTCGATGATCATCATGATGAGCCCGAGCTCCTCCTCGCCTAAGCTTCCGGCGTTGTCCACGAGGAGGACATTGCGGTCCTCGTGAGCGAGACGCTCCAGGAGCGTGCGCTCCTTCTCCTCTGCGCTGGCCTTGAGCGGCTTCTTGCGGAAGCGCTCGATGAATGTGAGCCGTTCCTTGAGTAGCTGCGAGACGATGCTCTCTCGCGAATCTGACTTCGATGCGTCGATGTAGTGCTGCAGGTGCGTCTTCTGCGGAGCGAGTTCGTGCTCTGCCCAGCGCAGGAACATGGTCTTGCCCATGCCTTTGCCGCCGCGCACTGTCCCGAAACGCTCGTCTTTGATGAGGAAGAGGTTCATGCGTTCCTGTAGCTCCTCCATGCCGACGATGTGTCTTGCAACAGGTTGTGGTATGCCTGTATCGAACGGGTCTTTCCTGAAGCCGAGCTTCTTCTGCCAGTCAAGAACGAGTGCGTGCCCCACCATACTTGCTCTTCTCCTGCAGAGGGATTTAAAGGTTTCGAGAACATGTTTTCGAAGCCAGGAAACTTTGTTTCCTACGTTTCGGCGAGCGGAGCTCGCGAAACCCCGGGATGCAATCCCGACGGTTTCGTCGAGTGGAACAACCATTTCTATATAGAAAATAAATCGGGGAGAATCAAATCTTGCAGTTGAGACATAAAGAGAAAAATGAAAGATAGGATTGGCCTATACGCCAGGCTCTTCGGGACCGACATCGGCGCGGCTCTTGCCTGCCTCTTCGGCCTCCTCGATCTCCTGCGGAGCGAGCTCCTTCTTGCGCGGCTTGCGGCTACGGGGCGCTGCCGCCACCGTCTCCTCGCCGACACTCGCCGCTGCTGCAGCGGACGCGAGCGTCGCACGGCGCGCATCCTCCTCGGCAGCCTCCTGCTCGAGGAGTGTCTCCATCTCCTCAGTCATCTTGCGGTCCTTGGAGATGATGGTAATCTCGCGGATGTCGACAGAACGCGCCGGGTGCGTCTTGCTGCAGAGGTCCTTGAGCATGCGCTGCACCTTGAGCTCGATGATGTCCCTGACGATATCTTCGAAACGCATCTTCGCGTACATCTCGCGCAGTTTCTTGCGAACCAGGAGCCTGATCTCAGTCTGCGCTGCCTTGGATGCTTTTGTGTTCGTGACAACGACCGGTTTGATGCGTACGAGGCGACCACCGCCGATGCGGAGGATGAAGCTGTCATCGACCTTATCACGGCCGCGCCTGACGAGGCGCTTGACTGCCGAGAGCGTCATCTCGATGCCCACGACCTGCGTGTATGCCTTGCCATCCTTGACCTCTTTCACGTCGAAGCGGACGCTGTAGCCCTGCTTGCGCGGATCGTCGGTGAGCACCATAAGGTTCGCGGTGATGCTCTTGTTTAGCATCTGGTCCTTCTCAGTGATGTGGCTTTCACCGAGCACCATGTTCTCGAACAGTTTCGGCGCGATGATCTGCGCCCAGTGCTTCTTCTTGATCTTCGTCTTGACCTGCTTCTCTGCCATGAATTTACCTCGGATTGTTTTTCGATGAGACACGCATCGCGTGTCAGGACTGTCACGTAATTCGCTTAGATACCTTCCACTGCCCGCAGGAGCAACCCTTGGGAAAGCCCGCTGGTACAGGCCTGTAAAATGGGTACTGTCGAGAATCAGTGGTTCATTTATAAATATTGCGCATCAGCGGCGGGCTGATAATGGTGGAGGAATGATGTGCTTCAGGTGTTCTCCACGGTCCAATTCCTCGATGAGGAATGCCTGCCCGCTCCTGTAGAGGACGAGATGCCTGCCCTCCCTCGCTTCCTCAGTAGCTATCTGCGTCGGGCCATGGCAATGGTACTCGCCGACAAACCGTCCACTGGGCTGCTGGCGGCCATAGAATAACAGATGATCTGACAATGACGCATCATACTCTGTCAAGGCATTACTGCTAAAGACCCATGTGAGCACATCAAGATCCTTGAGTCTCTGCTCCAGTGCCGGTTGCTGCATTGCCTTCTCCAACTTCTGCATGATGAGGCCATTCTGATGATTGGCGTTGAGCGAGTTCTGCTCCATACGTTCCTTCACGGTGGGGCTTTTGAGGACGCGTTCGGCTTCCCTATACGCGATTTGCGGATCAGAGTGGCTCAAAGCGTCCTCGAGTGCCCTCTGCAAACTCTCGTTCTCTGCAGCGATGATGAAGGCTTTTTCCGGCACGATTGGATAGAACCTCAGGGATCCGTCATCCTGTCTGTAGACGAGTCCTCCAGGATTCATGCTCTTGCTAAAATCGAAAAGCGAGGAGAGCTGCTCCACAGTCTTCGGATGCCGGAGCTCTTCGCTGATGCTCGTTTTGTGATGGGAACGCGAGAAGTACTGCACCACTGCCTTGGGCGTCACATCGAACTTCGCGGACGCAGTGTAGACGCATGCCTGAATCGCTATGGCCGTACCGGCGATGATGCCGATGCTGGCGCGGTTTACATATCGACGAAGCCCCATCCCACCATTCGTGGCGCGAATCGGTTTATAATAGTCACGACAGAGTATGTGAGAAAGCAGTATTATATGGCGCTATGGCGCTTAAGCAGCGCGCTTGAGACGTTTAGGAGCTCATCCCGTAGATTGCGGAACTCGAGGAGATGGTCTTTCATGTACGCATCAATGATGAACATCTCTCGACGAGAGCCTTGCTCAGATATCCAGTCTAGTGCGAGGTCCTACTCTTCCCGTTCGATACCTTGCTGAGGAACTGCTCCTCAATGCTTTTCCTGAATGACCTGTGCGCCCTGTTACTATACGCATTCGTCATGTCAATCGCATCGCCAACCAGCGGGATGGTGGATGCCGCTTCGAGCGCGAGCCAGTAGGGAATGGCCCCGTAGTCGCCCGTGCGCGTATACAGGAGCATGTACGGCAGCTTGAACGTCATCTCGACGCCCTCCTCGCCGAGCGAAAGCGCGTTACCGAGCCCTCCTGTGCTGATGCCTGCAACGTCGGCGAGCATACCCCCAGCGCTCAGGATCCTGTCGAGGCTATCCACCATGTTGCCGCCGATGAGGTAGGGCCGGTACTTGGTGTACTGCGTCTTAGCGATCTCCAAGAGGTCATTGCGGTATGCGGGGTTCCGCGTCACGTACTCCTCAATGATAGGGTTGTGCTTGACGAGGTACTCCACCTCTTCATCGAGATTGATTCTCTTGAAGGCCGGAAGCACCGCTGCAGCCAAGCCGCCCGCCGCTTTCGCCACGCGCAGCTTATCTTCGAGCGCCATCGTCTCCTCGTAGCATGAGCCTGAGCGCCTCGCTCAATGAGAGAACTCCCGCGAGTAAACCGTTGTCAGTCACAGGCACCGCGAGAGTTTCATGGGCGACCATCTCGTAGTACGCCTTCTCGATATCATTCTCGATATCGATCATGTGGAGCGGAGTTGTCATGATGTCCGTCGCAACGAGCCCGTCAGGAGACTTCCCTTCAGCAACGACCTTAGCGTTGATATCGGTGATGCTAATGATGCCTATAGGGAATTCCTTCTCGTCCAGGAGGTAGATGTGCCTACGCTTCTTGTCACGTAGCAGGCGAGCAATCTCTATAACGGACGCCGTCGCTGGGGCGGTGAGTGGCTCATCCAGATGCACGTTGCGGAGGTTCATAATCGGACGAACGCACGCGGCTTTTTATACTTTCAGATATCCAGGTTCTGGACGAGCTTCGCGTTCTGCTCGATGAACTCGCGGCGAGGCTCGACCTCATCGCCCATGAGGATGCTGAACATCTGGTCAGCTTTCTGAGCGTCCTCGATCCTCACTTGCTTGAGGCGTCGCGTCTCGGGGTTCATCGTGGTCTCCCACAGCTGCTCGGGGTTCATCTCGCCCAGACCCTTGTAGCGCTGGATGTTCACTCCATCCATGCCGCCGAGCTTGGCGATGAGTGCGTCCTTTTCCTTCTCGTCCTGCGCATACCAGCGCTGCTTCGCCTTGCGGACGAGGTAGAGCGGCGGCATCGCGATGTACAGGTAGCCGCGCTCGATGATCGGGCGCAGGTAGCGGTAGAAGAGCGTGAGGTTGAGCGTCGTGATGTGGCTGCCGTCAACGTCGGAATCCGCCATGAGGATGACCTTGTGGTAGCGGAGCTTCTCGATCTTAAATTCGGGGCCGACGTTGGTGCCGAGCGCGGCGATCATCATGGTGAGCTTGTCGCTGCCCAGTACCTTGGTCACGCGCGCTTTCTCGACGTTGAGTATCTTGCCGAAGACTGGGAGGATTGCTTGGAACTCGCGCGAGCGCGCCATCTTTGCACTACCGCCTGCCGAGTCGCCCTCGACGATGAACAGCTCGCACTTTGCCGGGTCCTTCTCCTGGCAGTCGGCGAGCTTGCCGGGCAGCGATGCTGAATCGAGCGCGCTCTTGCGGCGCGTCATCTCGCGTGCCTTCGTCGCTGCTTCGCGCGCGAGCGCTGCTTGTACCATCTTCTCGATGATGACCTTGGCCACGCCAGGGTTCTCGGCGAAGAACGCGCTGAGCGCCTCGCTCATCACTGTGTCGACGATGCCCTTGACATTGCTGTTGCCGAGTTTCGCCTTGGTCTGGCCCTCGAACTGCGGCTCGGGCACCTTCACGCTCACTATGGCCGTGAGGCCTTCAGTCGTATCGTCGCCTTGCAGCGTCGTGAGGTCCTTTGCGAAGAGCTTGCGCTCTGCAGCGTGCTTATTCACTGTGCGTGTGAGCGCTGTCCTGAATCCTGAGAGGTGTGTTCCTCCCTCGACGGTGTTGATGTTATTGACGAAGCTGTAGATGTTCTCTGCGTAAGCGTCAGTGTACTGCATGGATATCTCGACATCTACGCCGTCCTTCTCCTTATGGAGGTAGATTGGCGTGTGCAGCGGCTTCTTTCCCTTGTTCAGCCACTCAGCGTAGCTGATGATGCCGCCCTCGAAGTAGAGCTCGCTCCTGTGCTGCTTGCCCTCCCGCTCGTCCTGCATGATGATCATGATGGCCTTGTTGAGGAACGCGAGCTCGCGCAGGCGCTGCTGAAGCGTATCGAAATGGAATTCGAGTGTTTCGGTGAATATCTCCTCATCAGGCCAGAAGCGCACTGTCGTGCCGCGGTCCTGCGTCGTGCCGATCACTTCGAGGTGGCCTTTCGCGTCGCCGCGTGCGAATGTGAGGTGGTGCGTCTTGCCCTCGCGTTTGATCCAGACCTCCATCTTCACCGAGAGCGCGTTGACGACGCTCACGCCGACGCCGTGCAGTCCGCCCGAGACCTTGTAGGTGTTCTTGTCGAACTTGCCGCCAGCGTGGAGCTTGGTGAGCGCGACCTCAGCGGCGCTCACGCCGTACTGCGGGTGAATCTCCGTCGGGATGCCGCGCCCGTTGTCCTCGACAGAGGCCGAGCCGTCGCTGTGGAGCGTGACAATGATCTTGCTGCAATGGCCTGCCATGGCCTCGTCGATGCTGTTGTCCACGAGCTCGTAGACGAGATGGTGCAAGCCGCGGATTCCCGTCGAGCCGATGTACATGCCCGGGCGCTTTCGCACCGCAGCGAGGCCCTCGAGCACCTGGATGGAACTCGCTCCATAGCTGTCCTTAGGAGGTGCTTGCTCAGGCTGCGTCTTCGGTTCTTGAGAGGGATCCATGGTGCGTTTTGTCGTCGGAAAATGACTTAAAAAATGAATAGGGAGGGGGTTTATATGGGTTTCGTAAACGAGTTTGTGCACCAGGGCTTGGCGGTGCTTATAGCCGCTCAGAATGCCAGTACTCGCGCAGCGAGGATATCTTATCTCCTTGGAATTCAAGGATGGCGACCTCTCTGAGGTGGATGGTCTGCTGCTCAGCATTGTTGAAGAACACTGCATCCCATTCAGCAATCACGGTATCGCCATCGATGTAGGTGTTGAGTAGTTTGAACTTGATGTCCTTCTGCTCCTCCACCACTTTGCTCTGCCAGTACTGCTTGATCTCTGCATGTCCTCGGAACGGTTCTTTGAGCACGCGTTCATGGTAGGTGGCATCAGAAGTGAATATCGTGAGTATTTTCTCCGGGTCTTGCTCCATCCACGCTTCGGCATAGGTGCGGAGCACTGTCTCCACTTTGTTTCTATCAACCATCAGTCTCGTACCAATTTATTTCTATATAAAATCTCTTGATAGATTTTCTAGAAAGAGTTTATAACTCTGTCTTGTATTCTAATTATCATGCCCATCACCTGCATCTCCTTCGACCTCGACGGCACGCTGGCGGAGAAGCAGTTCGACAAAATCATCTGGAACACGGAGATTCCCAAGCTCTACGCTGATACGCACGGTGTTGACCTTGAGACTGCGAAGAAGGAGGTCTACTCTGAGTACTACAAGGCGCTCTACATAGAGTACGTGAAGAACTGGACAGACATCGACATGTGGTTCAAGCGTCTTGCGCTGCATGATTGGCAGAGCCTGATGGAGCGTATGCGCCATCATATCTTCGTGTACAGTGATGTGATCCCAGTGCTCGAGATGCTCTCAAAGGAGTACCGTCTTGTTATCGTCTCAGATTCGGAGCCGAAGTTCCTTAATATGAAGCTCGACGCGCTAGGCTTGCGTAAGTACTTCAAAGAGATTGTCTCTGCGCCGGCGGAGTTGCGCGTGCTCAAGAAGGACCCGAGCGCATTTAGGCTTGTCATGGAGCGTCTCGGCGCCGAGCCGCATAATATCCTCCACGTCGGCGATGATATTGTGTCGGACTTCTCAGTCCCGGTCGCATCAGGTGCGAAAGCGATACTCATTGACCGTTCTGGAGAGAAACGCGGCGAGAACATCATCCATTCACTGCGTGAGCTACCTGAGAAAGTGGAGAAGATGTCAAAATAGAGTGAAAAAAGAGGATTTACTCGACGCGTTTGTCGACGTAATCGCGTCCGGCCGCGCGCATGAGCGCGATGTGGTCGCCCTTGATCACGAGCGTACTCTCGTTCGTCAACGCACGTGCGAGGTTCGGGAGGCTCCTGGTCTCGAGCATCATGATGGCCGAACGCTGATTGTTCACATAGCCGAGGAACGAGTGCTTGCCGTAGCCGCGGTTGATCTCGTTCATCATGAAGCTCTCGATGGTGTTGCAGAGGTAGAAGTCCTCATTTCTTGTCTCCCAGTCACTGCCTGCCATGAACGAGTAGTTGTAGCGCTTCGTGACGTCCTTCTTTGCATGGCCCTTGCCGATGACACCCTCTAGGTCCTTCCTCTCGTCCTGGCTGATATGGAAGAGCACCTGTCCGATGAGCTCCTTCTTCTCGTCGATGCGACCGTCGCCATTCTTGTCAAGGTAGTACTTGAACAGGGTGTCGTCGCCGTAGTATAGGATGAAGTCCTTTATCTCCACGCGTGCGACCTCGCCGCGGCGGTCCATGATGCTGTAGCCGCCGTTGTTGTAGTGCGCAAAGGGGCGAAGCAGGTTCGGTGCTTTGCCGAAGGCGATCTTGTTGAGTCCGTAGTAGTTGCCTGGCCACAAGTCCCAGTCGTTCTCCACGCGCAGCTTGATGGTTTCGCCGTCCTTGATGCCGTGGGACTTGAGTTCGCTCCACGATTCATTCTCTGGCATGCGGGGAGTGTTCGTCCCCTTGTAGTTCTGCGGGAGGAGGAGCCTGGCGCGCTCAGCCAGCGACGGGTCGCTGAAGAGGTACGTCGTTGACTCCTGTGGAAGCCAGTCGATGATGCCGTCCTCGTGGCTCACGCTCACAGGCACGCGCTCGAGCTTCTCGCTGAGCGACATCATTTCATACACGAGCTTCTCGCGCTGGCGCTGCGATGGTGTGATATGGCTGTTGTAGTCCTTGATTGCCGCGATGAGCTGTGCGCTGATCTTCTTATTCTCCGGCGTGTCTGCGAACTCGCTGATGCGTGCGCCACTGCGGAACACGTCGCCCTTGAGCCAACCAATCCCCCACGTGCGGCGGGTGACGAGTTCGTTCATTAGGTGCAGCTCCCCGTGGTCGTCCATGAGTAAGTTGAGCTGCTTGTTCTCAAGGCCTCGCTCCGGCATAAAGGTGTAAGTGATGAATTTGCCCTTCTTGCCGACGAGTAGGTCCGCCTGGAGTTCTTGGAAGTCAATGCCGCCGCTTATGCGTGGGCCTGCCTGGAGGTGCTCGCGCTTCTCTGACGCGAACGCGATCTGGTTCTTGTCCTGGTCCTCAAGGCGGTAGTTCATGAGCTCATCATTTGTCGTATAACGCATGTAGCCGAGCGGGTCGCCGAGTTTCGTGCCGTCCATGCTGCCGCGCTGGATCGTCGTCTCCTCATGGCGGTCGGCGTAGCGTGATGTGAACTCCTCTTCGCCGCCAGCGAAGTTCATGGTCTCCTGCGTGTGGTAGAGGACCCTTCTGATAGGGTAGTTCTGCCTCTTTGTCACGTAATCCTTGCCGAGATAGTAGGTGCCGATGCCTCCGAGCGTCCCGAGGATTGCTGCACCGATGGCTGCTTTCTTGCCGAAGCTCTTCAGGTTCCGCTTCAGCCTGCCTGCCTTGGTGGAGAGGTCCTGCTGCTTGCGTTCCTTCTTCAGGTGCGCGTTCAGCCTGTCCATGACGTCATTGCCCATATTGTTCACCTATCCTTCGTGAGATCGTCGAAACCGCTGATGCGCGCGTCAGATTCCGCCTTGCGTTTTGCCTCAGCGCGCTTGCCGTATTCGGTCACGCTGCCGGCGAGCTGCTTGAGGCCGCGGCTGAACGGTGCAGCGAGCGCATTGAAGCTCATGCCTCTCGCGTCGAGCTGGTGTTGTACGTTGTCCGACGGTTCGTACTCTGTCACGATCTGAACGATCGGCGTATCGAGCACGAGGTCCTTGATCATCCTGTCCGCCTTCTTTTCGTCGGAGGGCTTCACCATCCAATCGATTGGCTTTCGGATGGCCTTGCCGGTCTGGAGGCCGACGAAGAATGCAGGCACCTGGTAGACGTTACGCGCAAGACCGCCAATCGGGCTGTCCCCGACAGTCTTGGTGTAGTAGTCCCAGGCCACAACATTCTCCGCGAGCTCCGCGGTCATCGCGAAGTAGAGTGTGTTCGTCCACCTGAGCGGGTTGATGAGCTCGTGGCGCGGCACACTGCGGAAGTAGTTGCCGAGGCGCTTGAATATCGAAGGCTCCTTGATCATGTCCTCCATGGTCAGGTAGCGCTTGACCTCCGCGACATTGAGCGCGTACTGCATGGATTCGCGGTCGATCTTCGGGGCGCTCGGGATTGCCGGCGTCTCTTCAGTGACGTTCTTCATATCCTGCGCATTGAGTATGGTCTCGATGCTCTCGAGGCAGCGCTTCTTCTGCGCGATGCGGTCCTCGCTCTTCGAGCGGAGGCGGTATGCTGTGTAATCGGCGAGCGATAGCACGATACCCGCGCCGTAGTGACCTGCCATATCATATGTCCAATTGTGTTCAGTCGGCATATTCTTCACCTTTGAGCTTCTTGATGATGTAATCTTGAGTGTTCGTGTCAGCGCCAGAGAATATCGTCTCGAGGCGTGACGGGTCGTGCTTCGCCATGCGCGTGTAGTCGTGGGGCCACAGGTGTGTGGTGAGCGTCGAAACGACGCCCGCGTGCGGGCCTTCTATCGGCGTGAGGAGCGCGGCGACGACTCCTGCATCCAGATCATACTGGTCGACCGCGTCGCCGTAGACCATTGCCCTGTTGAGATCGAGCAGCTCCTGGTGCATGTGTGTCATGCGTTCCTTGCCGAGCGCCTGCTGGCGCTCATACTTGTTCATCCTGGCTACAGGGTGCTGCGCCTGCAGGAGCATGAGATCTTCCATCTGCGTCAGCCTCGCGGGGATGAGCGATGGATCGATGCCTGCGAGATGGTTGTGCACGAGGAACTCAATGACCTGCTTGCCGTCGTTGAGTGGGATGTGCGTCACGCCAGGCGATGAGACTTCGGCTTCGCTGATGACGTAGGAGCGTCCGGTCACTGCTGATTCCCTGCGCGTGGCCCTGCGGCCGGGGCGCTTGAGCTTGATCGTGCCGTTGCCATCGTCGCGGATGATATACATCCCGCCATGCAGCGTTGTGCTGAAGCTGCCGACATCGCGCGTCGCGTTGATGTTCGTGATGCTGTAGCCGCGGATGTCTCCGACCTCCTCGGCGAGCGCGACCATCTTGCGTAGGTGAGCACTCTTCTCCTTCACGAGGAGGGAGGGATCGGTTTCAAGCTGCTCGATGAGCGTCTTGAGCTCACGTGCCTTCGTGATGAATCCTGATGGTGTGTGTAGGCGGGTCTTCGTCCACTTGATGCCTGTGATATCGTCGGCAGAGTAGGCGCGCAGCCCGTCCTCGAGCTCGCCGTACAGGCCATCTACGCGCGTGACGATACTGATACCGCTGAGGTGGTTCTGGTACAGATTCTCGAAGAGCGTCTCGTCGAACGAGAATTCAGGATGGATGATGTCCATACCTGCCTGTTCAGGCGAGACCACGATCATGTACCTCGCATGACCCGCCTGCAGGTAGTCCGGCCCCAGCTCGCGCTGGATTTCAGGAGACTTTCCGCGCCGGTCCACATGGAACGCGGACAGCTTCGTCTCCATACCGGTGACCTTCCTGAGCGCGCGATTGTAGCTCTCCACGAGCTCACCCTCGATGGGGAAGAGCCTCTTGAAGAGCATCTGTTCGCCTTGCAGTGTGCGGCTCATCTGCGCTTCTCCTCCTTTGCGTGCTTCTCAACTTCTCTCACAGTCTTTATCCTGTCCTGTTGGATCGCTTCCATCTGCGCCTCGAGGCCAGCGAGCTCAGCCATGTTCGACTTGTCGCCGCCGACTATCTGGTCGCGCAGCACCTGAATCCTCGCCTGGACATCCCATGCGTGGGCGTTGTAGTTCCTCTCCACGGCGCTCTTCGCCTCGTTCTCCGCATAACGCTCCTCCGAATCGAAGTAGCGCTTGGCTTCCTGGAAGAAGATGCTGCCGTCAATCTTTACGTACAGATCCTTGAGCATCGCCCGCTGCGTGTCATACGGCTGCTCGATGAAGGCCGCACGGTTCTCGAACCAATCATCAGGGATATCGAAGTCCGCTGAGCGCTCCTTGATGGCCTCGATGATGGCGTTTGCTGAGCGTCCGCTGATCTTCGGGTTCTTCTTCTTGAGGTCAGCGAAGAACTCTCCGACATTGAAGAATGTCGAGTCCTTGCGCTTCTCGAACTCTTCGGCCATGTACTCGGCGACCTTGCCGCCGCTCCAGTGGCCGTGCTCGTCCATCTGGTCCTGCGTCTGGAACGGCTTGTAGCCGATGTCCATGGTGACCAGGCCGCTCTTCTGGAGCTTGCCGAGGCGGAGCACGAGGAGGTCAGCGAAGTCTTCCTTCGTTATCGGGCCATCGATGAGCAGGCGGTCGTTGAAGCGGTTGCGCATCGCGTCGTCCAGACCTGTCGGCTTGTTCGTCGCCGCGAAGTTGATTACGTTGCCGCGGCGGACGGTGAAGACGCCATCTAGGTATTGCATGATGATGTTGTTGACGTCGTTGTCCGCTCCCTGCGCGTCGTCGCGCTTGCTCGTGAGCAGGTCGATGTCGTCAAACACTACGACGCTCAGTGCCTTTGGGTCATTAGTGACTTCGAGCCTGTTGAGCAGAATCTTACCTGTCTTGCCGTAGAACTCGTCCTTAATCGACTGGTCGACCATCACGACGTTATACGGAAGTCCGATCTGCTCCGCCCTCTTCTGCAGGATGGTCATGGCCATGCGGAACATGGATGACTTGCCTGTGCCTGGGGGGCCGTCGAATAGGTTGGTCCACGAGAGGCCTCCCAGGTCGAGGATTGGGTTGTTCTGCTGTGTGGCGTTGTAGAGCGCGATGCGGTCCATGTAACGCGCAATCTTACGCTTCGCCATCTTGTTGCCGACGATCTCGTTCGGGCTGATGGGCTGGAATGTGAGCTTCGCCGCCTGCTGCTTCTTCGCGACGGGGATACTCTTGTCCTCGAAGCCGTTGAGCTCGATGAAGTCGTCCAGCACGCGGAACTGGTAGTTCTTCACGTGGCGGTCGAGGTCCGGGTACTGGTCCTCTTTCTCCGCCGCGAGCTTCGCGTACTGCGTGAAGACCTCGCGCATCTCCATCGCGAACTGGACGGGGTGGCCGTACTCTGCGTCCTTGTCGTCGAGATGGTCCAGTAATGACTTGTACACCGGCGCGAGCAGGTGGCGCATGGCCAGGCTCTCGGCGCTCGTGTTGTTGAGCTTGAGGGCGGCCAGGTCCATCTCAGGGGTGGGGATGCCGCCGTCGTTGTTCGCTGCAACAATCATGTCGAGCTTCTTCACGACGTACTTCGATGCCACGAACGTGGCGTAGCTGTAGCAGAAGTCCTTGAGCTTGAGCAGCTCAGGGTCCTTCGATCCGAGGTTGACGAGCTTCTCCTTGAGTCCGACCTTCTCGCCGACGAGCTGCGCTGTCGCACGGAAGACCTGCATGCCCTCACGGATCGCGAGGTAGCTGTCGCGCTCGATGTCGCTCATGACATAGGGCTCTTTCTTGTCGATCTTGTTCATGAGCTCGGGGAGCGAGTGACGCTTGTTGCCGAAGTCATAGGTGACGAGAGTCTCCTCTACTTCCTTGTGGTACTTCTCCACGAGTTCGTGGTTGATGTCGATAGGGCTATTGGCTTCAGTCAACGAGATCACCTGTGCTTGTTATTCCGTACATTCTGACATTCTGACCGAGGTCTATGTCGAGATGGTGCACCTTCTCTATGAGGCGGCGCGGCATGAGTGCGTAGTATGGTGATGACACGACAGGGCTGAATATACCATCGCTGTGGTCGCCGCTGAGGAATGCGTTCAGGCGATCCATGAGGCCCTGTTTCGGGGTCTCTCCCCTGCGATGCACTGTCTGCTTCTTGTACACCATGATGGTGTCGTCCTTGCGTCCTGCGTCGAGGAGGCGCTGTACCTCAGGGCTGTTGTTAGTGAACCTGTTGAATAGCGGGCCGAGGTCGTAGCGCTCAATCGCCTGCAGCTGGATGCCTTCGATGCTCTCTACTTCGCCTGCCATGAGTTGCAGTTCGAGGTCCGTGGATACGGTGAAGGATCGTTCGACGCGCTCATTGAACGCGCTGTGCACCGCCGGGTTGTTCACGGAGCGGTTCGGTATCTTGTAGCTGAGCGTGTAGAATCGCGGGATGTTATGGTGGTCGTCGAGCCTTTCCGCCGACATTGTCCAGTGGCTGAACGCGCCCTGTTCTTTCACGAAGGTCGGGGCGTGGAGCCTGACCGGCTCGGGCATCGCGAGTTCCTGCAGATGGCCGAAGTACTCCCGTCTAAGCTTCTCATACACTGCATCCGCAGGGAACTTGCCGCGCATGATTGCATGGATCGCGTCCTCTACCAGGATGCTGTCGGTGCGCATCGCGGAGAGGCGCTCCACTGCCTGGTTCTTGTCCGTGACCATCATGCGCAGGTCGCGCGCGAAGAGCGGATAGCCTGATGCCGACGGGTCAATCATGCACGGGAAGTGCGTGTCGCGCGGCAGCTCCAGCTCCATGCGTGTCTTCATGCCGATGGCCTCGATGGTGTCCGCCACACGGATCATGTACTCGCGCAGCGGGGTGTTCTCGCCGCCGTCCTGCGGCAGTTTCTCATACACGAACCTTGGGAGCATGCGCAGCGGCCGTAGAATCATCTCCAGGTGCTCGAGCGTTTCATCAGGAGAGAGCGTCTTGCCGTCGTCCTGCGATGTCACCTGCGGTTTAGGCACAACGAAGGCGAGGTATGGCCTATCTTTGATTCTCATGCGTTCTTTCATGTTCCCACATTCTTCTATCTAACATTGATGGAAAGGAAAAAAATAGGATGCTCACTTCGCGGCGTAGCGCTCGGCCTGGCTCTCCAGTGCCTTCTCGCGGATGCCTAGATAGCGGGCCTCGAAGTCATTCTTGCGGCGCGTGGTCTCGTCCATGAACTCACGCACTACAGCAGCGTCAACGAGCTGGATCTCCTCGCGTGCGAGGGTGGCGTCGTTGACTCCGCTGGCTGCCTTGATGATGGTCCTCACGGACTCACTTGTGGCGTAGTTGATGCTCTTGTCGAGCGTCTCCGTGCCCTTCGTCTTCATCATCACCTTCAGCGCTTCGGGTGCTGCCTCGTAGATCTTGACGACGTTCTCCAGCTTCTCCTGGATCATGTTCGCCTGGCGTCCGAGGTCGCGCTGCATCTGGTCGAACGCGTCGCGCGACTCGATGTTGCTCTGGAGCGCCTGCTGCGCCTGGCTGTACACAGTCAGGGCGGTGTCGTACTCGTCCTGGATTGTGGTCAACTGCTTGTGCAGGTTGTTCATCTCGTCTGCGAGAGTGACTTGCTCCGTCGGTGAAGCGTTCTTGAACTTCCCGTTCTTCTCGTCGTAGATTGCCTTCATCGCATCGAGGCGCTCCTTGAGCTCTGCCTCGAGTGGCTGGTAATCCTTAAGCTTCACAGTGATCATGTCGACGCTGCCCTGCAGGCTCTCGTACTGGTTGATAGCCTCCTCGCGGACATCCTCAAGCTCGCGGACGAGCTGCATGCCGTAGTCGACGATCTGCTGCAGGTTCTCCTTGGGCGATTGTGTGGAGATGCGCTGGTGGCGCCACTTGTTCGCGAGGCCCTTCATACCGATGACCTTCACGACCTTCTCTTTGCCCTGGTAGTTCTCGAACTTGTTCGCAAACTCAACGTAGAGCTCGAGGTTCTCCTGGAGCCCTGCGCTCAGCGTCGCGATGTCCTGCCTGTAGCTCTGGAAGTGGCTCAGTCCTTCATCCAGCTTCGCGCGATGACTCTGGGCCGTGGTGCGTGCCTGCTCCTTGTTGCGTGCGCCGAGCAGGTCGTTGGTCCTCTGGTCGAGGCCACTGTAGACCCCTGAGAGGTCGCGCTTGCGCTGCGCGCGGAGCGTCTCTAGCTTGGACATCTCCTTCTGAATTTTGAGTTCTGCCATTGTTGTTTCCTCCTAGTATCCTAGTACTATGTATGAGTGTTGCGCGCATTCGCGATATAGGTCAGCGCCTTCAGCTCTGGCATCTTCTGCTTCTCCCAGAGATCGTAGAGCCTGCCTTCGGTGCTGATTGCGTTGTCGGCGATGAAGGTGAGGACCTCCTGCCTGCCCGTCGTCGCCGGCGGGATGGCTGCGGAGATTGTCGTCAGGTACTGCTTCACCTGTCCGATCTCGAGCTTGCTGTGCGAGCGGACCCAGTAGAAGCGGTTGCCGATGCCCACGACGTGATCTGGCCCTGTCGCGATGTCGTTGATCGCTCCGTTGACCTCCGATGCGTAGTGTTTCGCGTCCTCTGCTGCTGTCTTGACCTTATCAGTTATCGTCGCTGCGGCTGTACGTGTGTGTGTTACGCCTTTGCCTGCGAACTCGCGTGCCTTCTGCGCGGTCGCACCTACGTCGACAGTGCCTGCGTTGTAGATATCCTTCGGGTTGAGGCTGTCTCCTTCGTAGTTGATTGCTCCGTCTATCGCTTTGGCCACGTGTCCGGCAGCTTTTCCTGCCTTCTCGCTGAGTTCGAGGGTGGTTTTCTCGACGATGTTGCCGAGGCCGCCTTCATCCTCTACCTTCTGACGGACGTTGTTCGCGAGCTGCTTCGCGCGTTCCTTCAACCTGTTCATGTAGGTCATGTCGTTCACCTGGGGGTATCCCTTCGATTTAAAAATATTCCCTTATGTCACTCTCTCGTAGTAGTTACTGTACTATTAGCGGTTTTTGGCGTCGGGCAGACGCCTTCTGCGTCTCCTTTGCTCCGCTTGATTCAGGTGATGGTGTTGAGATATAAGAAATATTCAACTGTATTATTCGTATTTCCAGATAATTTTATATAATTGAGGCGGTTAGTGTGCATCAATGCCTAAAAGCGCTGCGCATCCCGACGGAGACCTGCCGGTGAAACTAGATGTGAAGGACATGAAGCTCCTCGCCCTCCTGCGGGAGGACTCGAGGATGCCGGTATCTGGCCTCTCCAAACGAGTGGGGATGAACAGGGACACAGTCACCTATAGGGTGCGCCGCATGGAGCAGCTCCGCGTCATCAGGAAGCACTACGCTGAGATTGACAGGAGTGTCTTCGGCTACTTCGTCTGCAAGGTCTTCATGGTCCTCGACGAAGTGAGCCTGCAACGGCAGCGGGAGCTCATGCAGGAGCTGCGCCAGCACCCGAACACCGAGGCGCTGCTCGAGTACAATGATAAATGGGACGTGCAGTGGAGGTTGCTGGCCAAGGACCTCGAGGAGCTCGACACGATCCTCATGCGCATATCCACCAAGTACTCCGACATTATCTCGGAGCGGGACACGCTCGTGGTCGTGAGGTGGGGCAAGGCGCGGTCCTCTGCCGTGAAGTCCTTCGATGCGACAGACCTCGCCATACTGCGCCTCCTCGCTGATGATGCGAGAACGAGCGCTGTCGATATAGCGAAGCGTATCGAGATCGGTCCTGACGCGGTCATCAAACGCATCAAGCGCCTCAAGGAAACCGGTATCATCAAGCGCTTCACCATCATCACCGATCCGCAGCGCATGGGTCGGCAGTGGTACACGATCGCGGTCCAGATGAAGCAGTTCGACGAGCGCTACCAGCAACGGGTGCTTGAGTTCGTGAGGACCACGCCCGCCGTCGCTCGCTGCGTCAAAACTGTTGGCACATGGGACATCCTCGCGTACATCGCCGTGGGAAGCACTTCTGAGTTCCACCGCATCTTCAAGGAGTTCAAAGCCGTACTCTCGCCGGACGTCAGGAACTACGAGGTGTTCGTCGGTTACACTGAACATTTCATCACATCCTTGCCGCGCGCCATCATCGAGGGGCGGGATACGTAGGGAGGGCATATTCCTCAAGGTCTGCCGGATGTTCATCACGCAGAACGAGTAGTGCACGGATCTCATCCATTCACTGCGCGAGCTGCCTGAGAAGTTAGACGCAATCAGTTCTCAACGCGATTGATTGTAGCCTAGCGTGATGTCCGATTCCTTCTCGACGAGATAGTCATTCCACTGCTTCACGATGCCGTCGGCATTATCGAGGAAGCGGTCAGGCTTGCGGAGGAACTCGTTTTGCAGTCGCCCGTATCCTTGGATGGCACCATCCATCAGGGCATTGATCTCGTTGTTGCGCGCAATCTCGAGCCTCGCTTTCTCCGCGCTCTCAGGCATCGATGAGTAGTCGCGCGCGGCATGGCGGATGCGCGCCTCGAGCGCAGGCGAGAACTTAATCTCAGTCACGTACGGATCCTGCGGTTCACCCGTCACGACGCGAAAGCCGATGCTCCCCTGCGGATGACGGGTGTAGAACCAGATGGCCTGTCCGACCGCAGTCCCGACATCGTCGTACGAGGGTGTGCGGTCGTTCCATGCGAAGCGTGTCTTGTACAGCTGCAGGAGCTGCTCAGTAGGCATGCCTTCTTGCGCTGCTGCCGCTCCCACGCGACGCTCGAGTTCGCCGTTCGCGAACATTGGCATGCGTTCGAAGCCAGGATGGCAGTGGTCCATGCTCAGCTCATCGTTTTCGCTGAGCGTCTTCTCGAGGAGTATCGGATTCATCTGTACCTGGCTCGTTGGGCCTGCGTTCGCCGCTATCATCGTGAGATCATCAGACCGTCCTTGTGATGGCAGGTATGCGCGCACCGCTTCGTAACCGCCCATGCACTGCTGGGCGAGCATGCGCTCATGCTCCTGACGGGAGACCCTCTTAATCGGTGTAGGTTCTGGTATCTGCGCTGTCTGCACCGGCGTAGGCCCGGAGCATGCTAAGAGAGAGAACGCTAACGCTGCCGCCCACTTACCACCCATGGGTCACGCGAACCGCGACTCCTTGAAAAACCTTTCTACAGGACTCTTATGGTGAGGAGGACGAAAAGCATGCCGAAGAGCAATGCGAGGAGTATCATCATGTTACGCTGTCGCAGGCGGAGCTTGCGTTCAACGTCACGCTCGACGATGCGGCGCTCCTGCCACTTACGGTACTCCTCTTTGAACTCCTTTGTTGGGGGAGTATCGGTGTTGCGGATGCGCTCGAGGTCCTCCTCTGTGTACGAGAATTCTTTCCTTCCGCCCGTGGATCTGCGCTCAGTCATTCCCTTTTCAAGAGGAAGGCTTCCTTAAATGCATTGCGTCAAGCTTAAGTATGCTCGCCAGTATCCTCATGCCGTGGAGTGGGGTTATGGTAGCAGGCCGTGGGCGCGATGGAGCGTGGATTCTGGCAAGAGCACTGCGTCTCATATCGATACGATCGCACGCTTCTCCGATGCTATCGACGCCTATAGGCCGTTCACTGCCATCCTGGCATATGATGTCGCACCCCCGGGCATCTCCTACCGCGGCAGGTCTGTGCATCCTGAGGACATCGTGCGGCTCTCCGTCGAGAAATTCCTAGGATTGACTCTGTATGCCGGAGATGTGGAGTTCTCCCTCTCATCCGACGGGTTGTGGACTCCTGAGAACGGTTTCTTGCGTATAACGAAAAGCTATGGCGATGCCGACCTTCCGCTGCACCTGCATCACCTGACTGCGAAAGAGATAGTGGATGCAGAGCTCTTCGTCCAGCACTTCGGCGCGCCACGCTACGAGTTGCCGCCGCTGGAGCGCATATCACCTGACGACTAGAGTAAGCTCTCCCCTGTTCTCTGATTCCATCTTGACTTCGTACTCTATGCTAATCGGCTCAGAGAAGATGGGGCCGTCGAGGACTATGGTCTCGAACTCTCCGCCTTCGCCCGCGACGCTGAGTCCTAGTTTCTCGTGCAGCTGCACGAGCCGGTCCACGTCATCCGGCGTCAGGCGCCGGCCGAGCCACTCGGCAGTGAGGCCGTCTGCTGCGATGCGCGTCATGCGGATGTCGAAGCCCGCGGCGAGAAGCTCGCGTATGTGCTTCTGAGGATCAGCATTCCACAGCGGAGCGTAGACCTCAAGCCCTAAATCATCACAGATGGCCTTCACGCGATCGTTCTGGTAACTTGATGCTATCGCGCCGACACCTACTGCCTCGATGCCGTGCTCTTCCTTCGCCCGCCGCAGCAGGAGTATCAGCTCTGCGAGTTCATCCTCTTTCTCGCCAGCGGTGTGCTGCGTGATTAGGGGCAGGTGCAGGGATGCTGCTTGCCGTTCGAGCAGTTCCTTCAGTGGCTTTTGGAACATGTATGAATCAGGGTTGTCGGGGAGTATAGACATGAGGCAGACGACTTCGTAATGCTCCTTGGCTTTCCATAGTACTGTTGTGCTGTCCTTGCCGCTGCTGAAGAGTATTCCGATTCGCATCATACTAGTGTTCACTTCCTCTTTTTCATACTTGCGTCGCGGCCATCTGCGTGGCTTGTCTCGGGCGAGCACTGTCGAAACGACTTCGCGTTTCGTCGCTCGCCCTCGGATTGGAGCCAAGGCGACGCTGATGTCTGTTCCTCTTCCCTTCTTCCTTAGTATCTCCCAGGTAACAAAAAGGTTTATAAGCGCCCTCCACGGGTTTGTGACGTGAGGTGAGGGGATTGGTTCTCTCTAAGCAGGAGCTCGATTGGGCACAGAAGTACTGGACAGCGGCCAATTATCTCGCAGCGGCGAGCATCTACCTGAAGGACAACTTCCTCGTTGAAGAGCCGCTCAAGCCAAGCCATATCAAAGATTCCCTCCTCGGCCACTGGGGCACGTGCCCAGGCATCAACTTCATCTACACCCACCTGAACATCATGATCGTGAAGCATGAGCAGCCTGTGCTCCTCCTCACAGGACCAGGCCACGGCTTCGCTGCGATCCTCGCGAACAACTTCCTCGAAGGCAGCCTACAGCCCTACTATTCACAGCTCACGCACGACAAAGCAGGCATGGGCAATCTCATCAAGATGTTCTGCTGGCCAGAAGGGTTCCCGAGCCACCTCAACCCCGGCGTCCCGGGCTGCATCCACGAAGGCGGCGAGCTCGGCTACTCGCTCGGCACGGCTTTTGGCGCAGTGCTCGACAATCCTGATCTCATCGCAGCATGCATCGTCGGTGACGGTGAAGCAGAGACAGGACCAACAGCCACAGCGTGGCATAGCACCAAATGGCTCAACCCGAAGATTGACGGCGCGGTGCTGCCTATCGTCCACATCAACGGATTCAAGATCAGCAACCCGACAGTGTACGGGACAATGAGCGATGCGGAGCTGAAGAGCCTCTTCATCGGTTACGGCTATGAGCCATTGTTCGTCGGCCCGGACCACAAGGAGATGGGCGAGGCGATAGAGAATGCCTACCAGCGCATCAAGCGCATCCAGAACACCGCACGCAGCGGCAAACCAATCGCGCGCCCGAAGTGGCCGGTGATTCTCTTGCGCACGCCAAAAGGATGGACTGGTGTCAAGATGCACGAGGGGCACAAGGTCGAAGGCAGCTTCCGCAGCCACCAGGTGCCGGCCAAGGACTGCCAGACAAACCATGAGTCGCTCAAGGAGGTGGAGAAATGGCTGAAGAGCTACAAGCCGCATGACATCTTCCCAGGTGGAAAAATCCCTGCCGACCTCCTCGATTACGTCCCGATGGGTGACCTGCGCATCGGCAGCAACCCGAACGCGCTGGGCGGCAACATGCGCATCCCGCTCACGCTGCCTGACCCGCACCGCCTTGAGATAAAGCTCGACCGCCCCGGTAGCGTCCACGGCGCGAGCACACCGACCATCGGCCAGTACCTCAAGCACGTCCTCATCCTGAACGCCGACAAGCACAACTTCAGGATATTCAGCCCTGACGAACTCGCGAGCAACAAGCTCGACGCTGTTCTGGACATCACTGACAAGGTCTACGTGTGGCCGACAGAGGATGCCAAGGACGCGAAGATTGGCCAGACCGGCCGCGTCATGGAGATGCTCAGCGAGCACACGCTCCAGTCCTGGTTCCAGGGGTACAACCTCACTGGTCGCCACGGCATATTCCCGAGCTACGAGGCGTTCTTGCCCATCGTGGATAGCATGGTGAGCCAGTACATCAAGTTCATCGAGCTCTCGGAGCAGCGCAAGTGGCGCACCCCAGTGCCGAGCTTGAACTACATCCTCACGAGCGTTTGCTGGCGACAGGACCATAATGGTTTCAGCCACCAGAACCCCGGCTTCGTCAGCACGCTGCTGAACAAGGCGCGTGAGGAGCACAACATCAGGCTGTACTTCCCCGCTGACGCGAACATGGCGCTCGCGATGATGGACCATAGCCTGCGCAGCACGAACCGCGTGAATGTCATCGTCGCCGATAAGCAGCTCATTCGCCAGTGGCGGACGTATGAGCAGGCAGTCGAGCAGTGCCTCACTGGTGCAGCCGTTTGGGACTTCGCCAGTGCGCAGAATCCTGACGTGGTACTCGCTGCATGCGGGGACTACGCGACGCAGGAGGCGCTCGCGACAATCATGATGCTCCGCCACCAGGTGCCTGAGCTGCGCGTGCAGTTCGTGAACGTGAGCGAGCTCAATAGCCTGGGCGTAAACCCGTTCTACCCGAACGCGATGGACGAGGCGACATTCAACATGCTCTTCCCGCTGGACCGCAAGGTCGTGTTCACATTCCACGGCTATCCGGGCGCGGTGAAGCAGATACTCTTCGACAGGCCGAGGAACGATCGGTTCCACGTATACGGCTACATAGAGAAGGGAACGACCACGACGCCATTCGACATGTTCATCCGCAACAACGTGAGCAGGTACCACCTCGCCATGCGCCTCATCCGCCACGGCGCGAGGGTTAACCCGCAGGTCGCCGCCAAGGCAGAGCTCCTGGTCGCAACGTACGAGAGCAAGATCCTTGAGCACAAGGCATACATCCTGCGCCACGGCAGCGACCCGGAGGGCGTCCATGGCTGGAAGTGGCATTGAGCCCACGCTCATCCTGAATGCTGGCAGCTCGAGCGTGAAGTTCCGCCTTTACGAACGCGGTCATGGAGGCCACGATGATATCCTCCTTGACGGAGTCATCGACGCGATAGGCGGCGAAACGGTGATTGAGGCGCGCCATCGCGGCGAAGTGATTACCTGCGATGAGAAGGTCGCGACTTACAACCATGCAGGTAAGGTCATACTCAAGCTCTGCGACAGCGTGCGGCCGACACGCATCATTCATCGCGTGACGCACGGCGAGTACCACGATGCTCCCGTCATCGTCACGCCTCACATCCTCAAGGAACTCGAGATACTCATACCACTCTCGCCGCTCCATCTCCCGCCGAGCATCGGGCTCATCAAGGCGTTCATGCAGAGCACCGAGGCCAAGCATATCGCCTGCTTCGACACTATGTTCCACCGCAAGATGCCGGAGGTCGCGCGCACCTACGCGATACCAATCGATGTCGCGCGCAAGCACGGCATCTACCGCTATGGATTCCACGGTCTCGCGCACGAAGCGATGCTGCTTGAGGCAGAGCGTCTTGCCGGCCGCAAGTTCTCTCGCGCCATCACCTGTCAGTTGGGAAACGGCGCGAGCCTATGCGCAATCAAGGACGGCCGCAGCATTGACACATCAATGGGACTCACGCCGCTCGAAGGCCTCGTCATGGGGACGCGCAGCGGCGATATCGACCCTGCGGCGGTCATCTACCTCGCGCATCACGCCAGCATGACTCCGGAGGCTGTGCTCGACATGCTCGAGAAGGAGAGCGGTCTCAAGGGTATCGCCGGCGAGCCGGACGTGCGTAAGCTCCTTCAGCGCGAACGCGCTGGCGATAAGGTTGCAGCATTCGCGCTTGACCTCTTCGCCTACCGCATGCGCAAGTACCTCGGTGCGTACCTCGCAGTGTTAGGTGGAGTTGACTGCATCGTGCTCTCAGGCGGGATGCCGCGCGCCCCGCGCATGCGCGAGCGTATCCTGCGTGATCTGCAGGAGTTCGGCATAGAGATCGACCCAGCGGCGCTCGAGAAGGAGATGCCTGTCCAGCTCTCCAAGGGGAAGGTCCAGGTCTGGGCCGTCGAGGTCGACGAGCAGGAGCACATGCTGCGGCTGTGCAGGAATATCTAATCGTGGTGCCATTGATGCATCATCAATGATTCATTCGCATTCATTTGCATTCACTTCTGCTTCCTCTCCTTACGTCTGCGCCGCATCTCCGAAACCATCTCGCGCAGGCGGACCTCTCCGAGTGGCCTATGCCGCTTGATGGTCAGGCTCCTGCGCAGGTTCTCCATGAACCAGGGGTCGTTGCGTATGTTGTACGCCATCACCCCTCCCATGCTGAAGAGTGCGCCGAGTCCTGCGAGGGCCATGTCCTTTTGCGCATCGAACTGATCGCCCTGCGTCGCGAGGAACGCAGTCCCTCCGCCGGGCGACACCACCGCCACACCCCATTCGATGATCTCATAGATAGCAGAGAACGCGAGCGTGAGCTCGAGCGGTAGCCAGTACCCCCACGCGCCACGTGTGCTCGCGACGCGAAGGAATACTTCGCGCACAGGATATGCGAGGAGCAGCCCGAAGTTGAAGTGCACGATGCGGTCGTACGGGTTGCGTTCAAGGCTGAAGACCTCCTGCAACCAGTTCCCGAACGGGACTTCCGCGTAGGTGTAGTGCGCGCCTATCGTGTGCAGGAGGAGGTACATGAAGATGAGCGTGTAGGATATGCGTGAGAGCGGGAACTTCCGGTAGGTGACGACTAGCACGACGACGAACGCGACAGGCAGCACCATCTCCGCAGCCCAGCCGTTGTAGTAATTCGGGCGTATCGCAGACCATGCGGCGACCACAAGATAGATGATGAATAGCGACGCGGGATAGTGCGGTCTCACATCAGCAGTGCATGCTTGATGATATAAAAGAATCTTTGAGAGAAAAGGAAAAAATCAGGAAGCTTCGTCCACTGTTTGCTTGAGGAGACGCTCCACATCTTCTGCCATAGAGAGGAGTGACGGGTTGTCGGCTTTGCCGAGCTGGACTGTCGGTAGGATGCAGGAGATGACTGTCTTGCCGGCGTCCTCCCGGATGAGCACGTTGCACGGCAGCAGAACGCCGATGCCTGGCTCTGCAGTCATGGCCTTATGGGCGAATTGCGGATTGCACGCACCGAGGATCTTATATGGCAGCATATCCTGACCGAGCTTCTCCTTCACCGTCCTCTGCGCGTCAATCTCAGTTATCACACCGAATCCACGCGCCTTGAGCGCTTCACGTACTGCTGCTTCTGCATCTGCGAAGCTTTTACCACTCTCTTTTGTGTAGCTGTACATCATTTTACCTCATAACCTGCCGCCTGCCAGGCGTTCAGGCCGCCCTCGAGGTGGACGACGTCGGTGTAGCCCATTTCCTTGAACGTCTGCATCGCTTCCTCGCTCATGCTGCCGCTTCGGCAGTAGATTGCGATAGAGGTATCCCGGTCATCTGGCAGCGACCGTGATTGCATGCGCAGCTCGTTATACGGAATCACAGCATCTGTGCCGGGGATGTGCTGCTGCTCAGGGATGTGGACGTCGATGACGAAGACGCCGTCATTCGAGATGTACTCTCTGAACTGCTCGGGGGAGAGGTCCTGCTGCCGCTCAGCGGGCGTTTGTGCGCACGCAGTAAGTAGCAGTGCGAGCATTACCGCGCCCAGCGCTCTCAACGGAACACTCCAGGTAGGACCACGTGCATCATGTCAAGCGATGTGCCTGTCTCCTCGAGCACGCCTACGACGATGACGTCCTGGCCGAAGAACCCGCTGATGGTGTCGCCTGGCTGCGAGAAGAGTTTTTCCTCTCGCATCATTGCGGCCTCTGCGCTACCGATGAGCACCGGCTGGTACGTTACTCCATCGATATCCTGCGTCCTGTAACCATCTGCAGACCCTTCGCGCGGCTCGCCGATAGGCACAGCGCTCTCGTAGAAGAACTTGATGTGTCCCTCAGGCGAGGTCATGATAAAGAGCCGCTCTCCTTCCCCATCCGGGAACAAGGTAAGACCTTGGCTCTCCATCTCCGGTGCCTTGTAAGCGCCGGTCGCTATGTACGCGATGGTGCCGATAATCATGAGCAGTGCGGCGATGATAAGTGCTGTGTTCTTCATGTTGTCCTCCTATAGTCTCTTTGCCTTCAGCAGCAGCGAGTTGCTCACGACGCTCACCGAGCTGAGCGCCATCGCAGCGCCAGCGAGGATCGGCGAGAGCAGCCAGCCGGTGCTGTAGTAGAGCAGTCCTGCAGCGATAGGGATGCCAATAATATTGTAGATAAGCGCCCAGAACATGTTTTGGCGGATCTTGCTCATTGTGAGCCGCGAGAGCCGCAGCGCACGCGGTACGTCCGAGAGGTCGTTACGCATGAGCACCACATTACCAGTCTCCATCGCGACGTCAGTGCCGCTGCCCATCGCGATGCCGATGTCGGCCTTGGCGAGAGCTGGAGCATCGTTGATGCCATCGCCGACCATCGCGACCTTGCGGCCGCCTTCCTGAAGCTTGGCGACATGCGCTGCTTTGTCCTGCGGCAGGACCTCTGCGAACACGTTCTCTGCCTTGATGCCCGCCTGGCGCGCTATCGCTTCCGCTGTCCTGCGATTATCGCCGGTGATCATGTAGACCTCGACGTGCATCTTGCGCAGCTTCGCGACTGCTGCCGGCGTCGTCTCCTTGATGGTGTCGGCAACAGCGATCATACCTGCAAGTTTTTGGCCTGTGGCGAGGAACATCACTGTCTTGCCTGCGCTCTCAAGATCCGCGACCTGCTGCAACGACTCATCCATGTGCACGTTCTGCTGTTGCATCAGGCGTAGGTTACCGAAATGGAACGTATGGTGTTCCACATTTGCGGTGATGCCGTAACCAGGGATGGCCTTGAAGTGCGTCGCTGCGACGAGCGGTACCTTGTGCTCATGCGCATGGCGCACGATAGCGTCTGCGAGCGGGTGCTCACTGTGCTTTTCGATGCTCGCAGCGATGTGCAGGAATTGTTTCTCCGAGAGGCCGTGGAGCGGGACGATGTCAGTGACCTGCGGCTTGCCTTCCGTGAGTGTACCGGTCTTGTCGAAGACTATTGCGCGCACCTTGTGCGCAGTCTCAAGCGCCTCTCCTCCTTTGATGAGGATGCCGTTTTGCGCTCCCTTACCTGTCCCGACCATGATGGCGGTGGGGGTGGCGAGGCCGAGCGCGCAGGGGCATGCGATGACGAGCACAGCGATAGCGGTCTGGAGCGCGAAGCCGAATGGTTGGCCGATCATCCAGTACCATGTGCTGAAAGTCAAGAGCGCAATGACGACCACTATCGGTACGAAGTAGCTGCTGATCAAGTCGGCGAAACGCTGAATGGGTGCCTTCTGGCCTTGCGCGTCCTCGATGAGTTTAACGATATTGGCGAGCGTCGTGTTTGCGCCGACCTTCGTCGCCTTGAACTTCAGACTGCCGTTCTTGTTGATGGTGCCGCCGATTACTTCGCTCCCCTCTAACTTCTCGACAGGGATGCTCTCGCCAGTGATCATGCTCTCATCAACAGATGACGACCCTTCGACGACCATTCCATCGACAGGAACGCGCTCACCGGGCTTGACGAGCACGATGTCGCCGGGCTTGACGTCATCGATGTCGATGACCATCTCCTGTCCGTCGCGCAGGACTGTCGCGGTCTTCGGTGAGAGTTCCATGAGCTTCTTGATGGCCTCCGAAGTCCTCCCCTTGGCCTTGCTCTCGAGGAGCTTGCCCATGATGACGAGTGTGATGAGCACTGCGCTGATCTCAAAGTACTGTGTCATCTCCCTTGCGACGAATACGAGATAGACGCTGTATAGGTATGCGGCGCTCGTGCCGAGCGCGATGAGCGAATCCATGTTCGCTGTGCTATTGCGCAGTGCGGCCCATGCGCCCTTGTAGAACATGGCGCCGACGTAGAACTGTACCGGTGTCGCGAGCAGGAAGAGTACGATTGCGATGTGCGGCAGGCTGTAGCCGATGAAGAGGAAACTGTCCTCCATGAAGAGCATGCCGAGGATGAGCGCAGGCGTGGCGAAGATCGTTGAGATTATGAATAGGTGCTTAAGGGCATCGTACTCCGCGCGCTCGCGTTTCTGCTGCAGTTCAGGGTCCTCGTCGCCCGTTATAGTGCTCGCGCCGTACCCTTTCGATTTCACTGCTGCGATGAGCTGCGCATCGGAGACCGAGGGGTCGTGCGTGACTGTCGCCTTGTGCGTGCCGTAGTTCACGTTTGCTGACGTGACGCCAGACACCTTGCTCAGTCCTCTCGTGATGATGTTCGCGCAGCTCGCACAGTGCATGCCCTCGATGCTGAGTTTCGTGACCTTGCTTTGTTCTGCCGGCTTTGCAGAGAGAGCGTCTTCAGCGGGCGGTGTAGGGTGGTCTCTGGCTAGGTGCTTTGAATGGTCCATCGTCTTATCCGTAGATGCTCTTTGGCGCGAGCATTATCGCGGCGCTAATCACTGTCATTGCGATGAACCCTACTCCTACCACCGCCCATAACGGCCATGGCTTCACGTCATTCTCTGAGCCGCGTGTCTCCTCTACTGTGACGCGCATGAGTCCCGCGAGGATCAGGATAGTAATTGCGATGAGGATGATGAGGAACGCCTCGACGTGGTCTCCGATCATCATGACGGTGAGCATGGCACCCATGGTGCCGCTCATGAGCCCTGCCATCATGCCTTCCATCATGCCCATGGTGCCGCAGCACCTGCCAGCGTAGACTCCTGCCGCTATCCCGATCGCTGTGCCGATCACCGAGCCGGTGAACATGCCGTTGATCAGTCCCGAGATGCCGCCGATGACGAAGCCGCTCGTCATGCCGATGGTCATGCCGATCATCATGCCGGTCATGCAGCTGACCTCGCGGCGGTAAGCGCGCTGGTGCCAGAGCGCCACGAGATTCGTGACCACCGCCACAGGGATATAGATGAGCGGGAGCATGTACTTGCTCGAGTACCCTGGCATGATGCTGTATATCGCGTAGACGAGCCCTATCTGCGTAGCGACGAGAATGATGAGCGCGAGGATGCCGTTGGTGATGATGCGGCGCTCAGTATCGAATGTCTTCTCCGAGAGTGGTTGGTGCTTATGCATGTCATCTGGGGTGCAAGTGCCATCGCGGCACTTTTCGATGCCGTATCCTTTGCTCTGTAGCATCGCGTCTATCCTATCGTGCGGTATGCTGTCGTGGGTAATCGTGGCCTTGCCAGTCTTGTGCGAGATGCTCTCTACTTTCACTCCTTCTTTCGCGAGGGTCCTCGTGATGGTCTTCTCGCAGGAGCTGCAATGCGTTCCGTGGATGGTGATGCGTTCAGTGACCATTTTTACTCCGTAGTGTAACCTTCAGCCTCTATCGCTGCGCGCATCTTTGCCTCATCGGTCTTCGCAGGGTCGTACTTGACCTCTGCTCTCCCTTCCTTGATACTGACCTTGGCTTCATCGACGCCGTCGATGTCCGAAAGGACGTCGGTGAGCAGCATCTCGCAGCTGTGGCAGTGCATTCCCTTGATTGTGATGTCCGTCTTCATCTCTTCACCTTCGTATGCTGGTCTATTGCCTGGAGCAGCGGCTCCACAGTCTTCTTGTTGAGTGTGTATACCCTGAATTTCCCTTGGCGTTCTACATCAACGAGGCCGCCTTCCTCGAGCTTGCGCAGGCAGTGCGATACGCACGTCTGCTCGAGGCCTGTTTTGGCGATGATCTCGCTGACGTTATGCGGTTCCTTGCGGAGCGCGTTGATGATGTGCAGTCGGTTCTGGTTTCCGAGTGCCTCAAAAACTGCCGAGTAGCTCTTGCAGCTGCAGTTTGTGCACTTGCATCCCCCCATACATGAACAAGATTTCATATGAAGATAAAATCATATGATGTATATAAATGTTTCCTTCAGCAGGATGCTTCTCTTATGCTGTTCGCTTGCGGAATCCGGCACTTTGCTTGCGGCGCCCTCTGTACTGGTATATGATGAGTAATGCAGCTATTACGACCAGGCCCATCTGCGTAGGCGTCATGCCTAGATAGCGGGGATCGGTTGCAGGGATTCTGAACACATCGAGGATGAGCCGCTGAAGCGCATAGAGTGTCACATATGCCGTGAATAGCATACCATCGCCCCGCAGCCGCTTGCGCAGGACCAACAGCGCTGCCACGATGATGACAAGCCCGAGTATCTCGTAGAGGACCACCGGGTGGCGTATCGCTCCATGCAATGGGATGCCCCAGGGGAGATCTGTGATCGCGCCAGGATGCGCTCCTGTAAGGTAGTCACCTATCCTGCCGATGATGTGTCCTATCACGAGAGGTATGGTGAATATGTCTGCGAGCCGCCAGAACGGCAGCTTCTTCGCTCTTGTGAACAGATACCCCGCGCTGACCGCTCCGAGGAAGCCCCCCAGGAAAGCAAGACCTCCCTTCCAGACTGCGATGGTGCCTATGAGCGTGCGTGGGAGATCCTCGGGCCAGTAGAACAGAACATAGAATAGCCGTGCGCCGACGACTATGCCGAGCATCATCCAGAGCACCAGCTGTTGCACCATCTCGGCACTGAAGCCTTGCCGTTTCGCCTCACGTTCGGCAAGGAGCGCGGCGACGAACACGCCGCTGGCGAACATCACGCCGTACAGGTTCATGTGCAGCGGGCCGATGCTCCACGATGGTATAGTCACATAAGGCAACATGCTTTCACCATATCTTATCGCACCTGTTCACCATCTCTCTACCTTACAGGACATCCTGTGAGTGCAGAGAGTCGCTCGAAGGACTGCACACGCTCGTAACGTTGATCATCGATGAGCCATGTGGGCGTGATGGTAATCCTCGGCAGCCCCTCGTACTCGCGGTAATCGCGGTAGTCGAGGTACTTGAAGGAGTTCCCGAACATGTTTGCCTGCGCCTGAGTGTACTTGCAGGTGGCCAGGGCGCCGTAGACGACCACGCCCTTCTCTGTGAGGCATTGTGCGAACGAGTCGTACATGCCTGGCTGCTGCGCAGCCACCCTGGCGTTGACTACGAAGACGACTGTCAGGATGATGATGAGCGTTCCACCGCCTGCGGCAATCCACTTCCATCGCCTGCTCGCATTCGCTTGCTCAGTCGCACTCTTCACGATGCGCTCCTGCACCTGTGCGTTGGACTCCGCGAGCCGCTGCCGCTCCTCTTCCTGCCTGCGCTTTCGGTCTTTCCTTGACATTAGTTCACCTATGCTGCAGGCACTTCTGCGATGCTCGTGATTGCTTCTACTGGCTCCGCAGGTGCTGCCACTCCGCAGCCGCCTCCGACCGAGTTCTGGTACGGTGCGTATGTGTCACTGCTGCGCTGTCCATCATTCTGTGCGCACCCAGCGAGCAAGAGCACGCCGATGAGCAGCATTGCGAAAACGATTCTCTTCATGTTATCCCTCCCACTATTGATTGAATATCTATTCAGTGCTCCAATGTCCTCGCGTTAGAGGAAGACGAGCAGCAGCCCTCCGATGAGCACGAGGATGAGGAACGCCGCGATGAGCACCTTGCTGCCGTTCTCCTTCGGTTCCTCTTTCAGTCCTGGCATCGTCTCTTTTGGCTTGCAGCAGTCCATCATCACCACCTGAAGACCCGTTCCTGCTGCTTCGGTATGCCCTTGATGGTCACTGTGAAGCTCTGGGGCGTGCCTTCGACCGGGAATGTGAGCCCGCCGTATATGTGATGGCCTCCTAACTGCGGAGCGCCGTCAGCGTACACCTTCTTGCCGTTGTACTCAAGCTGCGCAGCGCGCGTCAGGTCAATGCCGCTCAGGTCGACTGAATGGGTGTTGATCGCCATATCGAAGACGAGATGCCCGTCGGTGATGCCGAGCGGCGTCAGGTCGACGCTTACGTCGCCATCATCTGTCGTGCCTGTGCGTACGATGCTCCCTGGCGCTGCCGCCGGTACGTTGCTCGCAGCGATTGTGTCCTGGCTCCCGAAGAGCAGGTACGCAGCGAAAACGAGGCCGATACCAATGATGGTCCACAGGCCGATGACAAGGTTCTTCTCTTCCATAGTTACCTCCTAGATGAATCCTATGATGCTGAACGCGATGAGCGCGCCGACAGCGAGCGCTGCTGCAGCATGGAGCATGTCCTGCTTGCGCAGGAGCCTATCGAGCAGCCCCCCGCGCGCATACAGGCCGTGCTTCTTGATGTGTGTCAGCATGATGATGATGCCGATGATGTTAGACGCAAGACCTACAGCGAGGAATGCGGACTGATAGCGCACGAGGAACGTCGATAGCGCAGCGAGGCCGAGGAGCGGCAGCACTTCGCTCAGGTGGTGCGCGCAGCATGCCGCCATCGCCGCGCCGGACATCCCGCCGCTGGCCGCGACAGCGCCGGTGCCCTCGCGGTGCTTGAGCGTTATCTTGATGTGCGCGTACATCCCTATCTGCAGGCCGAAGCCGAGAGCGATGGCAGTGATCCAGTACCACATCTTCGCGAACTCATCCCACGCGTGAACAGGCGAATTCAGGATGGACAGGAGCGCGGTGTAAAACGCGAGCATGGCGAGTGCGGCGCCAAGCCCCCAGAGGAATGGTCGATGGTCTCTCACGCCCCGCCTCTTGCGTTTCGCCGTCTCTCCGTTTTTCGTGCAGCAGTCCATTAGTGGCAACTCCGCTTATCCTTCCTTGCGCCCTTATCCCCATCATTGTCCGCGCTCTTGTGCATATTCTTCATCATCCATAGGTGAATGGCAGGGCATAGCAGGAGCAGGAGCCAGAAGAGAGGCCGTTCAGTGTAGAGGAACAGCGCTGCCGCGACGATGGCTATGCCGACGCATGCGGCGAACCAGGCGCTACTTCTCACAGCAGCCCTCTTTCTTCTCTTTCTTGTCCTTCTTGTTCTTACAGCAATCGCTTCCGCAACATTCCATATCTACCACCTCTTGCAGCACTCCACTGCCCGGTTAAACCAGGCGCGTGTGCCGCGGTCCTTGAACGCGAAGATGACGAGGAACGCTCCCCAGACAACTGCGAGGAATCCCATCGTCGTATATGAGTGCCGGCCTATGATGATGCTGTACCCTGCTGCTGTGAGCGTGAGCAGGAGTGGCAGGCGGAACACCATGAGCTGCTCTGCTGCTTTCTGCTCGATGAGGTAGTACAGCCCTATGATTGTCTGGCCCATGAGGAGCGCTATGAGCACCTTGTCATCGAAGGCTCCGATGATGTTGAGCGCAAGCAGCGTCAGCCAGGTGACGCTGACAGCCACGCATATGGCGCATAGGGGATGCTTGATGAGACGCTCGAGCGCTTTCTTGACCAGCAGCATGGCGACGAATACCGTTGTGATGCTGATGACTGCTATGAGTATGGGATCCATGGTCATATGATGAGTTGGAGCGCCGTGGCGCTGATGATGAGGATGATGAGCGTGAGCGATACTCCTTGGTATGGCAGGGTCTCGCCGCGCAAGTCAGTAATCTTCCTGCTCATCCACGGTGCCGCGAGCACTATGCCTGCTCCGACGAGCGTAGCGATGAGGGGGATATTGATGAGGTACGTCCTGTTCAGGAGCGATCCGTACTCCCCCGCCCATGAGATGAAGATAGGGATGTAGTCGCCGGGTGTGCCAGACATCATGAATGGCAGCACCGGCAATGCTGTCGTCGCGAACGATACGAGAGTTATCCACGCAGTCTGGTGCGGGATGTACTGCTTCTTGATTATGCGGCCGATCCACAATCCCATGCTGACCGCGAACGCTCCGATGAAGAGTGCGACCACGGTGCCGCTGACTCCGAGCCACATCGCGCCGCCTGCTGCTGCCGCCGCACCCATAGTGCATAGCGGGCAGTGGGCGTGGACCTGGATTGAAGAGAGAATGGAAAAAAGGATGGAGAGGGGGAATAATGCCGCTTTTGGTGGTACTTTCATGGTTTCATCCCTCCTCTCCGCTGCTCATATCCGCATGTACTCCTGGTACGTGCCGTCCTTGTTCACCGCATACACGATGAACGGTCCTTGCTTTGCTCCTGGCATGCCCGGGCTGCCGTACGGCATCCCTGCCAACGCGATGCCTGCGATGTCGGGCTTCTCAGTCACCAGCTTCTCGATCGCCTCAAGGGGCATATGCCCTTCCACGAAGTAGCCATCGACCACTGTCGTGTGGCAGCTCCTGAGGTCAGTCGGGATATTGTACTGGTTCTTGATGGCCTCGCCATTGTTCAGCACCTGGACAGCCATGGTCTTCTCTGCATAGCCGACGTACACATTGCAGCAGCCGCAGCTGTCGCCCTTGTGCACGACAGCGGATTTGCCGTCGAGCACTGAGGCCTCAGCAGGACTCACTGCGAACCAGATGAGCACCATAGCGATGACTGCCACCGCTGCCGTTGCTATCCAGCCGTTGCGCTTCATGCTAGCACCCTCCGACCATTGTCGGTGCCGCGGGTCTCGGTGCCGGCGCTTGCGCTGCTGGCGCTGCTGCCGCCACAGTGGTGACGCTGCTCGCGGTGCTCACTTTCTCCTTGAACTTCATGATCTGCACAGTCTGCACCGTCGAGAAGACGAGCAGCAGGCATACCATGCCTATCAAGACGTAGAAGAGAGCTGAGCTCTCTGTCTTGCGCTTGGACTTCTGGGATTTATGTTCTTCATCCATGTGTATCACCTAGCATCCTCCTACCATTCCGCCGCCGCCGCTGCCGGCGCCCTGCTCAATGCCGCGGTACTTGTTGCTGCCGATGTTGATGTAGTTCGGCTCGATACCTTGGGCCTTGAGGATCTCTGCCTTGGCTGCAGACTGCGTCGGGAAGAAGAGTGTCTTCCATTTCGCGGCTTCTTCTAGTATCTGCGCGTCGGTGAACTCGCTGCCGTGCTCAGTGATAAGGTACTTTGCTACTCCACGCATCGCATAGCTGTGCGCACATCCGCACGCAGGCTCGCCGTTCTCGAAGATGATGGCACGAGCTCCGCAGCAGTACTCGCAGGAGATGCCGTTATCCATCTTGTAGAGGATATTGATGTAGCGCGCCTTCTGGTCCTCGGTGAGTTGGATGTCCACATCGAGCTTTGCCAGCTTGTTGATGGTCGCATCCGCTAGCTTAGGGTTGCTGGCGTGCACGTGGTCATATGCCACTCCCAGCTCCTTGCCGTAGATGCGTGGCTCGCCCTTCGGCGTCACGTCAGATGGCGACTGCGCAAGCGCGGTCTGCACTGATCCTGTCGTTGTGGTGGCTGACATCTGGGCGGACATCTCCAGGTTGCTCAACGTATACATGTTGAAGCTGCTGATGAACAGCGCCGCCAGCATCAGGCCGATGATGACTGTATATGCATTGTCTCTTTTCACACACGCACCTCACAGGTGTTTTAAGAGACTCAAGGCGGAACACCATATCTAAGTGCCTGTGAAACCAGTTTCATTTCTCGACGAGAAAAAGTTTCACTAGGGTTTCAGGCGCTTGAAACAAGAGAAAAACGAGAGAAAATCGGGATTAAGAGGTGAGGTGTCTACTTGAGGACGATGATGTTCGTCATCCCGCGCCGCTTGCGCTCGAGTATGTGCTTGCTCTCCATCTTGTCCAGGGTCCTGGTCATGCGGACCTTGGTATAGTCCAGCTCCTTCATGAGGTCGCTCTGGTACATGGATCCTTCGCGTTGCTTGAGGATTTCGACGATGCGCTGCTCTTCCTCGTCGAGCTTCTTGGTCCTGCGTTCTTTAGGGCCCTGCAATGAGAGGTATGCTCCCGCGCCGAGCATGAGGAATGCCACTCCAAAGGCGACCATGATGAGCCAGGAGTTGCTGCTGTTGTGTGCAGGGCAGTCTGCCATGCTCATGTCGGGACTCTCGGCAACGATTTGGCAGAGGAACGCCCCTTCCTTGTCGCTCTGTATCTTCACGAAGATGAGGACGAACATGAGGATGAGGGCGAGTCCTATGAGCACTGCGCCGAAGAGTTTCTGGTTGATGTCCTGCATATGCTACCGTTACACGCTATTCTTTTATATGCTTGATGGCTCGTGGTCGCGCATTTGTATCGAGCATCTCGTATCTCTGATGATACATTTATAAATCCGCTTTTCCTGCCTCTTCTTGATGCCTGAAGACGCAAGATCGTGTCCGCGCCTCTACCCTATCCGTGTGCTCTCGCGCAAGTGGAGCTATCCGATAATCAAGGCACTGTCTGAGCCGATGGGATTTTCGGACCTGCAGCGTGAGCTGCGGTTCATCACGAACCATATCCTTACGCGTGAGCTCAAGCTCCTGCAGCAGGAGCGCATCGTTGAGCAACGCGGCAGGTACCAGCTGACGCCGGCAGGCAAGGCGCTCTATGAGGCCCTCGAGCCGCTCGAGCAGTGGAGCGTGAAGCACGCAGGGACGCAGCACTGCCCTCCTAATCGCAAGTGTTCTACCTGCCTGAGCTATCCGCAGGCCATAGGCGCCAGGGCATTCGTCAGTATCGGCAAGAAATGATCATACGACCGTCATGGTCATCATCATATCCGCTTCTAGGTGCTCTGCTATGTGGCAGTGGGTCATCCACGTGCCTGGATTGCTCGCGTCCAGGATGATATCAACATAGCTTCCTGTGGGGATGAGGAACGTATCTTTCCATACCATGTTGGTGTTCCTTATACCATCCTGTTCGAGGATGAGGAATCGCTGCCCGTGGATGTGGATGAGGTGCTGCATGGGATGCGCCGACTCCGCATCATTGATGACGCGGATCCTCTTCACATCGCCTACCAAGAACCTGTAGGATATGTCCATGTTCTCAGCTCCAGTCTGCTCGTCACGCAATATCCACCGTACGTCCTCAGGTGTGGAGTGGCGGTTCTCCTCGACCATTGTATCCTCCCATTCGATGTTCGTGAGGCTACGCATCTCCTCTGCATGCTCGAGTTCCACGCTCAGGCGGAGCGTCTCATCGACACGACGGTCGAAGTGCTCGCGGTACTGAGCGATGTCCGCCTCGACGTCTTTGTATCTGCGCAATGCGCTCTCACTTCTCTTGCCACTCTGCTTGACGCGTATCTCGCCAAGATCGTAGCTGTCCCACATGTTGACGTTACGGATGCGGAAGGCCCCAGGCTCGTTGAACGTCGCTTCGACAACATAGCGTTCGGCCGGTCCGATAATGACGCTATCGATGAGTTCTTCACGTTCATAGCGTCCGATGTCACCCCCGACCAGCTTGAGCGTCGCGCCTTCAATCGACAGGTTGAACGGCCTGACGTTGGAGACCGCGGTGATGTAAAAACGTACAGCGTCCCCTTGCGCGACGTCCAGCGAGTATTTCTCCTCTCCGTTCACGAGGTGGATGTTGCCGTATCGTCCCATAAGCGCGAAGTTAGCGTGCTCTGCGCCGAATCCGACAATCTTGCCGTTTTCGAGGAAGATATCATCCAGGACGAGGAATTCCTCGTGCTCGACCTGGCTGTAGTGATTATCTGTGGGCTCCACGATGATATTGCCGGAGAGACCCAGCTCTTGCTGGCGGTCTTCTCGGACGTGCGGATGGTACCAGAAGATGCCTTCATCAGGGAAATCGAGATTGTAGAGGAAGCTCTCTCCTGGCTGCACCTCCTTCTGCGAGATGATGGGTACACCGTCATCCTTGACATCATGCCGTAAGCCGTGCCAGTGCACAGTGGTAGGCTCGTCGAGGCTGTTGGTGAAATTCACCTTAATCCCGGACCCCTGCGTGACCCGTATGCGCGGACCCGGTATCTGCCCGTTGTACGCGTACATCCGCTGCTCTTTGCCTGCGATGGTCTTCTCGACCTCTGCCGCATACAGTTGCAATGTTCCGCCGTTTCCCACGACAATCTCCTGCGGAGGTTGGGCTTGCGGGAGCTGCGAGCAGGCAAGAATGAGCGGTATGAGGAGTCCTAGTGCAATGATGCGTCTCATACGACCGTGATTGTGCCGCGTGCCATGTTCATGGAGCAGCTGAACGGAAAGGTCCCTTTCTGTGTCGGCGTGAACTCGATGATGTTTTCTCCACGTACGATGCGTTGGCTGATGCCGAAGTCGCGCGCAATGAGGAACTGCGTGCAACCTGACGCTCCGCTGCCATCAATCACCCACTTCACTGGCACGCCCTGCTTCACCGTCAGGTCTGCCGGTCGGTAGTCGAACGAGGTCACTTCCATATTAACGACTTGCGCGCCGTCTTGCATCTGCGCTCCGCCTGAGGTTGCTTGGTTTTCGAAGCCGGGGTTTGGGTCGAACTGCGCGCGGATGAAGAATATCGTGCCGATGAGCACGGCGATGCCGAGCACACCGATGCCTAGCTTGAGCATGTCGTTGGACCGAGGCGTCGTTTGATTGTGTCTCTTGTGCTTTCCCATATCTACTGTGTGTATGCCCACGCGGTATATATTACTAATCCTTGAAACTGTATGCCCTAAATCGGCTGTAGCGACAGGATTCGCAAAGGAGACCGTTCATAAACGCTTTTTCCTGTATTCTGCGATGTTGATGACGCGATCGCTGCGCTTCCTACTCCTCTCTAGCTCATCAATCACCGCCTTGCTCCATTCTATCTTCTTGTCTTGCCAGTATAGGTCCAGTCCCATCTGGACGATATCAGGCAGGAGCTCCGGGATGAGTTTCTCAAGATTACGGGAGGGCCTGGTGATGACGGGTTCGCTCACCTCTTGGGAGAGGACATCCCAAAGAGGTCCACCGCCGACGTTGAGCGTGTCACGAAGAGCGGAGATATCGAACCAATGCACTGTCCTGTACCTGCGTTGGGATGTGACAAACTCTGCATACTCCAGGTTCATTTCTTCAGGACGCACGATGTATTGGACCTGGTAAGGATCATGGTCGCATCTCCAGTCCGCAGCAGAGGTGTAGAGATGGATTCGGTCTTCCCTATCCAGAGGCAGGAGCGCTGCGCTCTCCAGGAGCGCGATATGATGATGGAGTGCTTCCTCCACGAGATCATCGACAGATTGGTTCCCCATGCTCCACCCTGGTGAGATGAGCTGCTGTGAGCATAAAAAACTTGTTACGTGGCAGATTATCGTTCCCTGCGCAGGTACTCGCCCTTGTCGAGCTGGTGTTTGACGTAGATCTTGTTGCGCAGCTTCGAGTCATAGTTCGCGAATATGCGGCCGTAGCCGAGGATTTCTCCTTCGCTGTCCACGACGAACACGAGCTCATCGCGTACATAGTCTCCTGGGCGCAGCGCGCCGTCCATGAGGATATCGCGGCCGCACAGGTACAGCCACGCTGCTTTGCTGCCGACCATGACACGCTTCTCACTGCGCGCAGCGAGAAGGTCGATGAGCGCGCTCGTCGGGCGGAAATCCCCTTTCTCTTCGCCCAAGTAGAGCCCGACGCTGAACGCGTCCCAGTGCTTCTCCTGCGCGAGCTTGAGCAACCCCTTGGGATCGTAGAAGTATCTCTTGCCTATCTTTACTACGCTCGAGAAGGGATCCTTCTCGGCGCCAGGCCTTTTCAAGGCCTCGGCGTCTGGTAGCTCATCCACTCCGAAGAGCCTGATGAACTCGTTGAAGGTGCGCGCCATAGATGTGGCCAAGAAGGTGCTGTTTAAATGGTTATGCGGTTTCTTGGATTGGCACAGGCTCGTCCTTGATGAGTGCACCCATTGATTTCGCTGCGTCCTTGATCTCCCTCTCAAGAACAGTCTGCTTGTTCGGATCGACCTCAGCTTGAAGATACTCCACTTTGCGCTTGATGGCGTCCTCCTCTGCCTGCGCGCGCATGAGGAACTGCCGCTTGTCATAGACTTGCAGCGCAGCGATGTCCTTCATCATCTCCTTCTTCAGGCTGCGCTGGTCGGGAGCAGAGGTCTGCGCCTTGCGGCAGTCCTGCTCGACGCTGCCTGCCAGGCGCGTGAGCCGCTCGACGAGCGTGCGGATATTGGCGGGACGTTCCTCCTCGAACTGTACGACCACCGCTTCGAAGGCGCGCTTGATTTGCTCAGCGTTGCCGCTGATGAATTGTAGAGTGTCCTTGCCTAGTTCACCAACCACTAGTTTCACCTCGGAGGTGAGCTCGAGTGTCGGGTTCTTGCGGTAGACTGTATGCACCTCCTGCGAGAGCTGCCTGTACTGCTCTGCCATGTCATGGAGCTCCTGCTCGAGTGCCTGAAGGCGGTCGAGGCTTGCGAGCGACTGCTCATTGCGCACGAACGCGAGCTGCTCCTTGATGCCGTCCTCTATTTTCTGGCGTTTCTCCTGCGTGCGCTTGAGGTCCTGCTCCAGGCTCGTGAGCAGCCTATGGCATTTCTCTTGTCTCGCCTCGAGCTGGTCGAGCTTGATGACAGCATCATTGATCCTCCTGATCACTGGGAACTGCCGCTCTTCGAGCGTCTTCGTGAAGTTGATGACCTTGTCCTCAAGCTGCTGCAGGAGTGCCTGGATAGCCTTGAGCTCGTCGTGCATGAACTCCTTGAGGACCGACGTGTGTTTGGAGGTCTGGTCCTTGAATTCATTGACCGCCTCGAAGTAGACGTCCTGCTGCTTGTCGAAACTGAAGATGTCGGTGAACGATGCATGCTGCATGAGCTTGGTGATGCGTGATGAGTATTCCTTGCCGTGGAGCGCGTTCATGGTCCGCGCACGGTCAGGGATGGCGGCGAGGACATCCTCGTCAGTGAGCTGGCGCGCGGTCTTGATGACAGATGCCTTGGTCTCCTCGATGTCCTCAGCGAAGCGCCTGAACTCCGCGTCCAGACCCTGGTGCTCGACGAGCTGCTGCGGCCATTGGCGGGTCGCAGTCGCGTCCAAGACGAGCGTCCTGTTCGGCTTGGCTCTCCTGATGAGGTCGAGGATTCTCATGCCATCTCCCACCGACATGTCATTTATATGGTTTTGCCATAGTGGCGAGACTGAAGGCTGCCATCACCTATAAAAAGCGTAGCCCCCCGTACCTGGTTGTGCCTCGCATCCAAGGGCTGCAGCCGAAGGACCTCCTCAATGTGAAGGACTTGCTCCTGGCTGAGCCGTTCTCTGTGGAGCGCGTCGCCGCAGCGCTCGGCATCATCAAGACAGATCTCGTCAAGCGCTTCGATTTGCGCTATCCGCATCGGTTCAATGACGGGCCGCTCATGGAGGAGTACGAGTGGCAGGTCAACGACTCTGTCAGGATGCCTGTGCTGTCGTACAGCCGTCAGTCTGACCTCGCAGCCAGTTTTGGTCCTGTCCCCGGTCAGGATTCTGGTCTCCATATCGCTCGCACAGCCTACGTCGATCTCGAGTACCTCCTCCTGGCGCGTGCCAGGCGTCTTGAGCGTGGCAAGGGATGGTTTGGTTGCATGAAGATAGGTGTGCGTGAAGCATTCAATGTCTTCACTGCTCCGGAAAATATCAGGAATGAGTTCTACAGCACGATCGAGTCAGCGCGGCCGGGTTTCAACGGACTGGATGAGACGTGGGTCCGTGACCGGAGGAAGCTGTCCTTGCGGCTCTATGACCTCTGGTACCCGAACAACCATGATAGTCCGCAAGATTCTTATGTGCGCTACGCCTGACTGCTCGCATGGTCAGCAAAGCGAAACGTGTCGAGCAGGGTGCTGCGCGCAAGGATATCGACAAGCTCTTCGCGCTCGCGGCAGAGACTGCACACTCTGATCAGTGCAGAGCTGACCGCTATGTGGAGATTGCGCGCAAGGCGGCATCACGCAACCGCGTCTCGCTGCGGCAGTACAACCGCCTCCACTGCCGTAAGTGCAGTTCTTATTTCACGTCAAAGACCTTGCGCGTGAGGACGCGGCCCGCCTCTGTGGTCTATGCCTGCCTCAAGTGCGGGGATATCAAGAGGATACGCAAACCATGAGACTGAAACAGGATGCAGACCTCTGGTTCCGTCGCAAGAAGTATGGCTGGGGATGGACGCCAGCGACTAGAGAAGGATGGTACGTCACTGCTGGGGCAGTCGTAGCAATTGGGCTTTCCGCCCTATACTTCGAAGACCGGCCGGATATTGGTATGGCAGTGATCGCTCTCATCATCGGCATTCTGCTCATTATCTGCTACCGCAAGGGCGAGCCGCCGAAGTGGAGCTGGGGATGACTACCTTCTCGCAGCAGAAGCGGTGAGCACGCCGAGTCCGAACAGGACGAGGAAGAACCCGCCGAAGATTTTCAGGAGAGGGAGGAGATTCTTCCATTCAGTGTAGAGCAGCCAGACTCCTAGGACGAGTAGCGCTGCGCCGATGAAGACGCCGATGATGCTCGGCCGCCGAGGTGTGACATTGACCATTGCCATAAGACATCTCCGGTTTGCACCAAGATTGGAAAGGGGCCCTGTGGTACTCGCTCCGTAGTTCGTGAGAACTACGGCACCGGTTCTTGAGGAACCGAGTGCGCCCTCACAGTCCGCACGAGGCGGTCTCGGTGGAGCTTAAGACACAGGGTAAAGTCAGAAAGTGGAGTTTGATTTAAAAAGCTGCCTACGGTACGGACCGCGTCTGAAAGGCTTGGCTGCCTTGGAACGATTCAGGAGCGAGAGGTGCCGGAGGCCTCACGCGACGACCTGCGCAAGCACAGGTGTTCCGCAGCCGCCGACCTAGATGACGAAAGCAGTATAGAGCGCCAGTATCCTCTCCGCTTCCTTTGATGGGGGGACTATCTCAATACAGGCTTTGTCCTTTTCCACTGTCACTTTGAGTTCTAGGCCCTCTCGTGCGGCCTTGATTTCGATGCGGGTCGGATGCCGGTACCGATCAAGGTATTGTGCGATGCACCTCTCGTAGGGGCCACTGCAGAACGATAAGCCACTATGTCTGTAGGACCAATACGCGGCAGTGTCGATATCGAGTGCTGCGCCAATCTCCTCGAGCAGGCGGGCAAACTGCTTCTTCCGGCGGATTGGCACGTTGTACTTGGTCATGTAGTCGCAGGGCATTCCTGTCTTTTCAATGTTTTTAAATTGGACATTTATTAACAAACACATAAAAAGCTCAGGCCCCCCCGGTATGAGATGACTCTCATCGGCATGGGCGCTGAAGCAGTACTCACACGCACCGCCGAAGGCATCCTTAAGTCCCGTCCTGCAAAGACTTATCGCCACCCGAAGCTCGATGACGAGCTGCGGCGTTCACGCACTCGCCATGAGGCGCGCCTTTTGGAGAAGGCGAAAACTGTCGGCGTCCAGGTGCCTGATGTCAGGACCATCGATGCCACCACGCTCCTCCTCAGCGAGATAAAGGGCGTGGCTGTGAAAGAAGTCCTCGACGAGGACCCAATCATCTGCCACCAGGTGGGCCGCATGCTCGCAAAGCTCCACGAGGCGCACATCATCCATGCCGACCTCACCACGAGCAACATGATCTATGACAAGGAGACGCACCGCCTCACGTTCATCGATTTCGGCCTGGGCTACAGCTCGATGCGTGAGGAGGACAAGGCCGTGGACTTACATCTCTTCAAGCAGAGCCTCGAGAGCAAGCACCACCGCGTGCTGGCAATCGCCTACCGTCACTTCCTCAAGGGGTATCGCGATTCCAAGGACGCGGAGAAGGTTATCGAGCGGCTGCGCAAGGTTGAGGCGCGAGGGCGCAATAAGGGCAGCTGATGGACGCCGCACGATTTGCCATGCTCCTTCTCTTGTCGCTCATCCTCGTAGCTGCAGCGCACGCGCAATCAGGACATATCACGCTTCTCACTGTCGCCGATGAAGGCACCCTGCGAGGTGGTACCGCAGATCTGTACCTCGTGGTCAGGCCTGGCAACGGAGCGATATTCATCGATAGTTTCCCGCTCACGCGTGTCGACACGCAGGCGAGCGTCCGCTACGCGAATAAGATAGCGTGCGACATGCTGCAGGTCGACTGCGGCCGCTACGACTTCTTCTACACTATCCGCGCGAACAGCGCCATAGTCGGCGGGCCGAGCGCAGGAGCAGCCATCACCGTCCTTACCGTCGCCGTGCTCGACAATGAACCGCTGGATCAGGAGACTGCCATGACTGGCACGATCAACAGCGGCGGCATCATCGGCCCTGTGGCGGGTGTGACTGCGAAGGTGAGCGGCGCGAGATCCGCCGGCATCAGCAAGGTGCTCATCCCCGCGCTGACCAGCCCCGACAATACCAGCAATGCGACAAATGTGTCAATGCCTGATCAGCTGCCGCTCCAGAATGGCGTGGACGCAACGCTCTCCGATGACCGGGTGACTGTTGTGCGCGTCAGCACAGTCGAGGAGGCGCTCTACGAGTTCACAGGCAAGGACTACCGCAAGGAGCTTCCTGATCTCGTCGTTCCGCAAGAGTACGCGGAGCGCATGGGTGGCATCTCGGCAGAGATCTGCGACCGTAGTGCCGAGCTCGAGACTGATGTCGCGGCCATGGGTAGAGTATACAATGATACGAACAACTACACGCAGCGCATTGAGCACGTGAACGGCAACCCATACTCCCGCGCATCCTTGTGCTTCAGCAAGAACATCGAGCTTGCGCGACTCTTACTGCAGAACACAAGCAACACCACGCGTCACGACCTCTACCGTGCATTACGCGTGCAGGTGCAGGAGCTCGATACGCAGACACGCGAACGGTCCATCGAGACCATCGGTGACCTGGAGACCTATGCCATAGTGATGGAACGCGTGCGCGAGGCGCAGCAGTTGCTCGATACCGTCGACGCGCTCAATCCGGACGGTGACTCTCTCGCGTACGCACAGGAGCGTCTCTTGAGCGCGCACAGCTGGAGCACGTTCTTCGGTATGGACAGCACACCGGTGCAGCTTGATCCACTCTACCTGCAGCGCGCATGCCTGAGCAAGATCAGCGAGGCAGAGGAGCGCATCAGCTATGTGGAACTCTATGCTCCGCAGGCCGTGCTCGAGAGCCACACCCTCCTCGAAGAGGCGAAACGCTTGGCCGCTGTCGAGCCGATACTGTGCATCTTCACCGCTTCTAAATCCAAGGCACAGGCGAACCTGCTCGCTAACGCGATCTCCGTCGACCGCGCCAGTGTGGATGCGCTCGTGCAGCAGAAGCTCGACGCAGACCTCTTCATCCTCAAGAAGCAGCAGGATAAGGGTTTCTTCCCCATCCTTGGCTACAGTTACATGCAGTACGCGAGCGACCTGCGCAAGGACAATCCATATAGTGCGCTGACGTTCTCGGAGTACGCGCTCGAGCTCTCCAATCTCGATATCTACTTCCCGCGCGAGGAGCGGTTCTACATTCCGCCACATGTGCTCGAGGGATTAATCCTCTTCAGTCTCGGCGCTGTCTTCGGTGCCGGTGTCGCGATATTCTTCTTGGGGAAGTACGCGATGAGAAAGCGTCGTTCTTGAGGCATTCCAGAAGGCCCTGAAAGGTCGTTGGAAGTTGCCCTCCAACGAACCTTCCCGGGAAAAAGAGGTGAGTTAAACCAGCTCTTTAGCTGATAATTTAGGCATTCTATGCGGGGTATTTATACTTTTCTGATTTGACACTATTATTCAATGGTTACAGAATATAGGTTTTTTCGTCACCTCAGTTTGACGAACATCTGTGTAAATTCCGCTTTTTATTGACGGGAAAATCCGATACTCTCTTAAACATCGCGCGCACGCCAGGATACATGGGGAAAAGGACACTGGTAGCGATACTCCTTGGTGCGATGCTCTCTCCCGCCTTCGCACCCGCTGCTTTTGCAGCGACACGTAACCAGCGCACAGCGTTTGGGCAATTCAGCACGAGCCATATCGAGCAACCCGTTGCCTTCGCACCTGTACTTGAGCACATCGCTGCACGCCCGGAAGCCACGACGCTCAAGCATTCACTCTTCGCCGACGGGAACGGCTTCTATGAGACAGAGGAGCGCATGCCGCAGATCACGAAGCGCGTAGCGTTCGAGTACTATCTCAACGCCCGGGTGCGAAGCGATGAGGTCGTGTTCACCTATGGCTCCGACACCCCGATCGCGAAGTTCACGCTCCCAGAAGGTAGGGCGCGCGTGATATGGGAGACGACAAGCGACACAGGAACACGCCGTGAACTCATGATGGTGGCTGCGAGCGGCCTGCTCGACCGTATGGTGAACGACCTTGGGGACAAGAGAATCACTGTGGAGGAAGATGGAAAGGCTGTTACGCGCAAGATAACGCGCGCGGATATCGGTTACCGCGTGGGCTCTGCCGATACTATCGCAGCCGCGATTGAACGTGTGCGTCCGTATGCGACATATTTTACGCAGCGGTCAGAGGCGGCAGGACTCGACGGTCTCATCTGGGCCAACACCATCCAGGAGACCGACTTTAGTATCGACCGCATCTCGCATCTCGGATACGAAGGGCCGTTCCAACTCGGCTATGAAGAGGCGAAGCGACAAGGGCTCGTCGCAGAGAAGCCGGTGAAGAGCGTCAGGACTGAGAAGTTCAAGGTGAAAGGCAAGACGAAGACGCGCAAGATTGTATCGTTCAAGGAGCCTGCGAGGCCGCACATCAACGAGGTCTTTCATCCACTCCTCCCTGTCGACGCGTCAGCCCCGACGGTACGCGAGTACTCATTCATCATGGGATCGCTTACCGACGGGTTAGGTGCGTATCATCACGGGCCAGGCAACGGCTGGAAGTCACGAGCGCTCTACACGTCCGAGGTAGAACAGGCCGATTCAGATATCGCGCAAGTGATCGCCACGGAGTATGGCTTCACACCGGAGATCCTCTGCGACCCCAATGATGACTTCGAGGCTCCTCTATCGCTCGTGCAGCGTTCATGGATGATCAGGGTAGGATGGCGCTTGCCGCACAATGACACAGGGTTCAAGATAGAATCCGCGAAGTATGTGCCGCGCACGCTCTCGATCATGCAGCTCCTGCGTGAACGCCTTACTCAATATGACTCGCGTATATTCGAGGCAGACCAGGTCACTATTGATTACAGGGGCAAGCGTTCCTTGAAGGCGAAGGAGTTGCGTCCGTTCTTCAAGTCGAACGAGGAATTCAAGCGCTACAACTCCCACTTCAGGCATTTCAACCTGTATCCGGAAAAGGGTATCGATATTGGCGACATCACGATACCGGCCGGTACGCGCGTGCTCCTACCGCTAGGCCAGTCAGAGGAGTTCTTCGAAAAATTCGAGGACAGGATCGAACGGACATCGCCGGTGGTCTACTGGGATGGGGTGGTTTCTCCGCTTCCACGACGCGTGGCCACTCCTGCTGATGCGGCATATACACGCATCGCTGTACTCCGCCACGCGGGCCAGTACCATCTCGTTGATGGCGTGGCGATCAAAGCAGTCCATAACGCGGTCATCGCTGAAGCGAAGATCGCTCCGTCGAAACATCTCGATGCGTTGCGCAAGACTGTTGAGATGGACCTGCAGTTCTATGATGCGCGTATCTATGCGCCGTTCCTCGATTCCAGCGCCTCGGTGGCAGGGAGATGATGGATATCAAACAGCGCTTCCGCCAGGAACTCCGCGCGGTGCCCAAGTGCGTCTCGCTCGATGGTAACGCGATGCAGATGGCAGTTGCGAAGCTCCTGTTAGCTGACCATCCTGACTTCGCTGTCAAGGATGGGGCGCCTTCAGTGCGCCTGATGAGTCTTGAGGCGTACGGCTCTGCGTTCCTCGCATCGTTCATGGAGGAGTGTGATCCGCCGGAAGGACCGTTCCTCCTCAACACGATCCCTGAGGATGATATCATCGGGTTCGCGCAGCAGCATAGCATTGCCGTCTTACGCGAAGAGCATGACGATGTGCGGGAGATGCTTTCGAGAATCGCCCGGAAGCAGCCGCAGACGTTCCTCTCCCTTGCCCGCAGCGCTGACAGGCTTAAGGCGGCGGCAGATCTCCTGCGCAAGGACAGCAAGTGACTTAAAGCCACTGCGTTTCTGTTCATCTGATGAAGAAGATGGAAGATGAGCACCGGCCAGGACCTTCTCCTCTCCTCACTGTCCTCATCATTATGGGAACGGTGGTTCTCCTGGGAGTCATCTTCGCCGCAGTCAAAGTGTTCCTCATCCCTGACGCGTTCGGCACTGTGATCATCGAAGAGGAAGGTAGTGTAGAGGTGGTCATGTGCAGGACCGCTGACTGTGCTGCAGTCTTCATCGCAGCGCTCGAGACGCGGCCGTACTGCGCGTTCTACGAGCTCAACCATCCGGCGATCATCGCTGCGCTCGCTGCGCAGGATGCGCGTGTGCTCGTCGACGAGGACAATGCTGCGAAGGTCCAGGGGCTTGCTGTGGAATCAGTCCCATCGAAGGGGCTCATGCATGACAAGTTCTGCGTCATCGGGAACACCGTCATCACCGGCTCAATGAATCCGACCATCAACGATGTCGAGCGCAATGATAATAATCTCGTCATCATCGTTTCTCCGACATTGGCGCGGCGCTACATGCAGGAGTACGAGGAGCTTGCGTCGCGCACCGATAGTACATACGTCAAACGCCCACCATCGCCGCGCATCGTGCGTCTGGGCGGGGTTGAGGTGGAGCAGCGGTTCTGCCCGCAGGAATCATGCGAGGCGGCGATGTTGAGCGAAATACGTGCTTCTCGTAGCAACGTCTCATTCATGCTCTTCACGTTCACATCAGACCCTGTTGGGGCGGCGATGCTTGATGCGGCCGACCGTGGCGTCGATGTATCGGGCGTGGTGGAGAACAGGCAGTCTGATACTTACAGCGAGCACGTCATGCTCCAGGATGCAGGCCTTGACGTATTCAATGATGGCAACCGCTATACGATGCACCACAAGGTGATCATCATTGACAACAGGACAGTCATCACCGGTAGCTATAATCCAACAGCGTCGGCTAATACTCGCAATGATGAGAACATGCTCATCATCAGGGATGCGGGAACCGTTGCTCGTTATACGGAAGAATTCTCTCGTGTCATGGCTGCTGCCCGATAGGCGCATGCAAGTCTTACGGTGTGCTTCCCGGTTCCTCTGTCGAACTCCCGACACCTGCCTCTTCGCGTATCTTCCGCAGCACAGGCACGAGATTCGTTAGGTCTTTCGAGTCAACAGTGTATGTCGCAATCGCTTTCACATCGTCAGTCTTTGCATTGAACGCTATGCTCACGCCCGCAATCCTCATCGCCTCGATGTCGCCTTCGCTGTCGCCGATGACGAGGACTTCGCTCGGCAGTATTTCGAGGTCATCGCAGAGTTGCTCGATGATCTGCTGTTTTGTGTAACCGCCATGGCCGACAGGCCATTTGAACTTGCCGCTCACTTTGTCATCTTCGAAGAGGAGCTGGTTTGCGAAGATGAATGTGATGCCGTGGTCCTTGTTCACGCGGTCGGCGAGTTCATAGGCGCTGCCGCTGATCGCTGCGCGAGAGATGGTGTGGCCGTGCGCGTCCTTGAACTGGTCGAGCTCTTCGAAGAGCTCCTTCGCGCCGGGATTGTATTCTATAGAGCGCACGAGGTTGTGGTAGATTCGCTCATCGCGTCCTTTCCAGAGCTTCACCACGACCTCTTCCACGAGCCTGGCGTAGTCTGTCTTGACGTACTTCTGGGTGAGTTCCTTGCCTTGCTCGAGCGTTCCGTAGGCTTCGTGCAGGCGGAGCCAGAATGCCTGCGAGTCCATGATGACACCTTCGATGTCTAGACAGATCAGCTTGATCATGTTCTGCCGCATCGCTGCGCGTTTAAAAATCCTCCTTGCGAACCTTTATAATCTTCCCTGCCAGCCTCGGACGCATGGGCAGGAAGAAAGTACAGCAGGCGATAGAGGACAGGTTCTCTACGCTGTACTACAACAAGCTCCGCGGCTACCAGCATGTGGATGAGAGGATACTCGGCGAGATGGTGTCCTCACTGGACCGCAAGGTGAAGAATGAGGAGATGTCTGCTAAGGAGCGCGAGGAGCTCGCGCACTACTTGCAGGACAATGTCGCACAGTTCAAGCGGTTCTCGCATGAGCCCGTATCACGTCAGCTCGAGGTTGCTGATATCGCGCGCAAGCGTGACATCACGCCTCAGCGTGCCTACGAGCTCAACGATGCTTCTCAAAGTTGAGCGTCGCGCGTAATTTGTCCTCTCCGGGTTTCACGAGCACCTGCTCATTGATGATGAGCGTGGGGAGCTTATCCTCTTTCGTGCGCTTGAGGAGATCCTGGCGGTACTTGATGCTCTCAGAGACATTGCGCTCGTCATAGGGGACTTTCAGCTCATCCAGGATGTCCTTCGCACGCTGGCAGAACGGGCAGTCGTGCATAGTGTAGATTATCACGTTGAGCTTGGTCATGCTGTGCCCAACACTCGGCGCCTTTTAAACCTGCTTCGCAGAATCTGAAACTTCAGGACTTGATTTATAATGTCGCCCACAATGTTTATAAATGACCCTGTGGTGGCTTGGGTGTTGGTATTACCGAAGGTGAACACATGAGCATCGTAGGATTCAATTTCACGAAAATCAGCGCAGAGCGCAAGAAAGCGGTCGTCGGCCAGATCAATATCAGCAACAACATCACGATCAAGGATGTCGCGGAGACTAAGCTCGGCATCGCGACTAAGGGCGCGATCCGCGTATCGTTCCAGTTCACGAGCACTTATGCTCCTGACTTCGCTACGCTCCAGTTCGAGGGCGATGTTATCGTCCTGGTGGACAGCAAGCAGAGCGACGAGCTCCTCGCTGGCTGGAAAGCCTCGCGTCGCCTGCCCAACGTCGTGGCAGAGCCGCTCATGAACCACGTCCTGGACCGCTGCAACTTGCAGGCGCTCATCGTGGCCAAGGACCTGAACCTGCCTTCGCCTGTGCCCCTGCCTAAGGTGCGCGTGTCGCAGTCTGAGGCGCCGAAGACTGAGACGCCGAAGACCAAGGTCAAGAAGGGCAAGTAACTTTCTTTTTCTCTCTGTGTTCTTGATTTAGTTAATTTTTTCGTGTTCTCTTCCGCTGCGGAACATATTCTCATCGTCATTTCATTCCGAGCTTTGCCCTCTGCGAGCGCAAAGCATCCTTCGAACCTTGTTTCGCTGCCGCACTGTCAACTTCGATGCTGCGCACCTCGTTGTCGCGGCAGCTCAGGTCTATTCCAAGGCAGCGTTCCATGCTATAGGGCATCTCCCTCTCAAATAACCTTTATATACTCCTCCTCGTAGAAAAAGCCCATGAGAGGTGGGAAGGCAGTCTGGATACTATTAGGTCTCGCTCTCTATGCGTTCGTGCTCTTCAAGGCGTGGCAGTTCCCGCAGACGCGTCTTCTCCCCTACTACGCCATAGCCAGCCTCTCAAGGCTCATCATGACCTACTTTATCTGCCTCGCCTTCGGCCTGGCTGTAGGCATCTTCGCGGCGATGAATCAGCGCGCAGGTGACATCATCATCCCGCTCCTGGACATCGCGCAGTCAGTCCCAGTGCTCGCGGTCTTCCCCTTCGCCATTCTCTTCATCGTGCCGGTGTTCGGCATGACGACAGCGACAGTGATCGCGCTCTTCATGAGCATGGCATGGAGCATCGTGTTCGGCGTCATCGCCGGCGTCAAAGCCATACCGCAGCACATGCATGACATGGCGGCGATCTTCGGCCTGCGGAGGATGGCCTACATCAAGCACGTCGTGCTGCCGAGCATCTACCCACCACTCATCGCCGGCAGCATCCTCTCCTTTGGCAGCGGATGGTACTTCCTCATCGCGAGCGAGTACATCACCTACGGCACCACCACGTACCACCTCGAGGGCCTCGGCTACTACCTCAACCTCGCGAGCTTCCACTACGCAAACCTCTGGATGAGCCTCGCAGGGCTCATGACCATCGCCATAGTCGTGCTCTCCATACACCACCTGGTCTGGAAACGCCTGGACCAGAACTCGAAACAGGCGAGGTTCCTGAACCTGCACTTCGGCTATGAGAAGGGATTCGACCTCCCCCTACACCACCTCGAGCAGCACCCGCACCACCGCGTGCACTTCAACAGGCGCCATGCGCACCAGTGGTTCTTCAACCTCTTCAAGTTCAACCCGACAGTGTACATCATCGCGCTCGCCATCGCGCTCGTCGCCGGCTTCATCATCACCTGGACCATGGGAGAGGGCGTCATCTACCCGCCGCTTGAGGTCCTCCTATTCCTACTCCTCTCTGCTTCGCGCATCGCACTAGCGTACATTTTTGCCTTCATCCTGGCAGTGCTCGCGGGCTACCTCCTCATCCGAAAACCACGCACGCGCCGCTACCTCATGCCCATAGCCGACGTCATGCAGAGCATCCCTGCGATAGCCTACTTCCCCACGCTCTTCCTCCTCCTCGTGTCGGTCGTGCCGGTATGGCTCGGCATGCCAGTGGCGAGCATCCTGCTCCTCATGACGGGGATGCTGTGGTACATGCTCTTCAACATCATCGAGGCGGTCGAGCACTTGCCGCATGATATCAACGAGATAGCGGACCTTTATGATATCGAGGGCGTGGCGTACATCAAGAACATCCTGGTGCCAGCCATGTTCCCCGCCCTCGTCACTGGTAGCATCCTCGCCTTCGGCGGCGGATGGAACGCAATCATCGTGTCAGAGTATGTCACGTACGCAGGTAAAGTGTACAGCACGCCAGGTCTTGGGTCGGCGATGAACTACGCGACCATCAATGTCGGCAACACGCCGACGCTGCTCATGCTCCTGTTCGTCATGACGACGACCATCCTGCTCCTCAACCATTTCGTCTGGCGAAGGCTTTTAAATCGCGCGTCCAAGTACGTGCTGGAGGATGAGTGATGGTGAGCGTAGCGTCGGTAGAGGTGGGCTGTTGAGCACGATTATGGAGGTGCGCAACGTCAGCAAGACGTTTACAGGGGACACAGGCCACGTCTATGCGCTGAGGAACGTCAGCATGCATTTTGATGCCGGTGAGTTCGTCGCCATCATCGGGCCGAGCGGCTGCGGCAAGTCGACGCTCTTGCGTATGCTCGCAGGCCTCGATCAGCCTTCTGCCGGCGCTGTGCTCTTCCACGGCCAGTTCATCCCAGAGCCGAACCCTCGTATCAGCATGGTCTTCCAGAACTTCGCGCTGCTGCCATGGAAGACGGTGAAGGAGAACGTCCTACTTGCTCTGCGCACGCAAGAGATGCCGGAGCAGCACAAGGAGCACATCGCGAACCAGCTCCTCACACGTGTCGGCCTGCGCAACTTCGAGCGTCACTACCCTGGAGAGCTCTCCGGCGGCATGAAGCAGCGCGTGGGCATCGCGCGCGCACTATCAGTGAACCCAGAGGTCCTGCTCCTCGATGAGCCTTTCAGCGCGCTCGATGAGATCACAGCGCTCGACCTGCGGAGGCAGCTCCTGGACCTGTGGCAGGAGAAGCGCGTGAACGACACCTATGTCCTTGTCACGCACCTCGTGGAGGAGGCAGTCCTCCTTGCCGACACGGTCTACATCATGAGTCCAAGACCCGGCCAGGTGATAGCGAAACTCAAGATAGACCTGCCTCGCCCGCGTTTCGAGCACCACCGATCCAAGAAGTTCTTCCAAGAGGTCGATAGGATACAGTCCATCCTCCAGAAGCATTCTAACATCACTGTGTGAGGCTTACAGTATCGCGTACACAGCGACAGTCACCACGAAGCCGAACACGATGCCTGCTGCTGCCTCGAGTTTTGTATGCCCTGTCCGCTCATAGTCCTTCGTGGCCATGAGTTTGTTGAGCGCGATGCTGTGCCTGGAGACCTCCCAACGGACTCCCCATGCGTCACGGAACACGAGACCGCCGAAGACGCCGACAGCGAGCAGCAGGATGCTAAAGCCTGTTTCGTAGTAGATTGAGAGGAAGAGTGATCCCACGAGAGAGGCGTGGACGCTCGGCATGCCGCCGAGCGTGAAGAACGTGATGGGCTCGCCCTTGTAGTACTGCCAGATGATCTTGGCGAGCGCAGCCAGTCCCCAGGCGGTGAGCACTGCGATATATGCCTTATAGGGGATATCTCCTGGTGACGGGGTGAACATGGTGTCTGGAAGTCTCCTTCTTTTAATTAGATTATGGTGCGAATCCTAAGGCAGCATCCTGAACCTCGTGTTCAGCAGTCCCCATTCGATCATGATGAGCATGAGGCAGATGAGCATGAGGCCACCGGTCAGGTCCATGCGCAGCGTGCTCGTCTTGTCAGAGGCCCTGATATCCTTGTACGCCGCTGAGAGCTCCTCAGGGTTTGATGCCTGGTAGTGCTGGCCGCCGGTCTCGTTCGAGAGGTAGAGGAGGTTGTCGGCGTTGTACGTCGCGCTCACGTTGTAGTACTGCGGCAGGTAGCCGATAGGGACCTGCGTGTCAGTGCCGATCCCTATGGTGTATATCTTTACCCGGTGCACATTCGCGTAGCCGGCAGCGCGCTGGAGTCCCCGGCTGGCGAAGGTCTCGATCGTGTTGCTGCCGTCTGTCAGGAGTATGATGGCCCTGCCGCGCTCGCTCGACGCTAGCACGTTCGTGGCGGTGATTACTGCGCCAGGGATATCAGTCCCTGCTGCGCTCGCGTCGAGACGATCGAGCGAATTGTGGAGGTCTCCGCGCTTGAGCGTGAGTGGCTCCTCGATGAACGTGATGCCGCTGAAGGAGATGATGCCTACCCTGGTGTTGGAGTCGAGGCTGTCAACGAACTCTTTCGCGTATATCTTCGCAGCCTCAACTCTCGTCGGAGGGATGTCCTCAGTGGTCATGCTCGCACTCGTGTCTATGGCTATGACGTACTCGTTCTCGTTTGTCGTACCCTCGTACCAGATGACGGTCTGTGACACCGCGAGGATGGCGGCGGTGATGATGAGGAGCCTGATGATGAGTATGGTGTAATTCTTCGTGATGAACCGCTCGCCGGTGATACGCTTGAGCGCCACGAAGTTCGCGAACTTCATCGCCTTGCGCTTCGTGTGGCGCAGGAGGAAGAAGTGCGTCACGATGAGGAATGGGATTGCGAACAGGAACCAGAGGTACTCAGGATTCTCGAATGTTATGCTTACCATTGTGTCATGCCCTGATGATCGCGCTGCGGCGTTTGAAGTAGTCGATGAGCGGACGGAGTATGTCGGGGTTGTCGGTGCTAACGCTGACGAGTCCTGCTTTGGCGGCCTCGAAGACGCCCTTGATGTAGAGCTCCTCCTCCCTGACCGCTTCCTCGAAGAGGGGTTTGTAGTCCTTCACGTCGATGAAGATGCGCTCGTCGCTGAATGGGTCCTCGACCAGGATCTGGCTGCCGATATCTGGGAAGGCCTTGTCGCGTGGGTCGCGGAGCATGATGCCGATGAGGTCGAATTTCTCGCTGAGCATTCTGATGTACCGTTCCCACCCGTCCTGCATGCCGATGAAGTCGCTTACGATGATGATGAGTGCCTTCTGCTTGAGCATCACGTCCACTGCTGTGACGACCGCTTTGAGGTCCTTCTCGCCGCCGTAGTTCTTGGGGTTCTCCAGTGAGCTAGCCAGGCCGTAGATTGCCTGCTTCCCGATGGAGGGCATGCTCTTGGCCACGATGTGGTCTGTGAAGAGCGCGTATCCTACGCTGTCGCCGTTGTCGAGGATGGATACCGCTAGGTTGAATACTACCTCGGCGGCGTACTCTGCCTTTAGTTTGCGCTGGCTCGAGAAGAGCATGGTGTTGCTCACATCGAGGAGGAAGAGGACGTTGACGTTCTTGTACTCCTCGTACTCGCGGATGAGCGTCTCGTTCGCGCGCAAGCTGGCACCCCAGTCAATCTTGCTTGCGTCGTCGCTTCCCGTGTACTTGCGAAAACCAGCGAATTCCATGCCGCGTCCTTTGAGGAGCGCTGTCCAGCTGCCCTCAAGCATCCGCGCGAGAACCTTGCGCTTGGCACGGACTTCCTGTGTCTTCAGCTGGGGTATGAGATCGAGATCGAGCTTCTTTACAGGCATTGGAGCCTCACATGATCGGGACCTTGTCCAGGATTTCCTTGATGACAGCCTCGGTCTTGATTTCCTCCGCCTCGCCTTCGAAGTTGAGCATGACGCGATGGCGCAGCACGTTGTATGCGACGTCCTTCACGTCATCGGGTGTGACGTAGCCGCGTCCACGCATGAGCGCGTGTGCCTTGGAGGCGATATGCAGGCTGATTCCTGCACGAGGCGATGCGCCGAAGGATATGTACTTGCCATGGATGAGGTTGTATTTGACCGGGTCGCGTGTCGCTTCGACGATGCGTATGATGTACCGCTCGATCTTTGGGTTCGTGTAGATCTTCTTCACGAATTTCTGCGCATCCAGGATGTCGACCTGCGAGAGCATGGGTGTGAGCTCGTAGTCTGAGAACTCGTGCGTTGTGATGTTTTGGTTGAGGATCTTCACTTCGTCCTCGAACGTCGGGTAACTGATGAGGATTTTGTAGAGGAAACGGTCCACCTGTGCCTCGGGCAGTTTGTACGTGCCGAGCTGCTCAACAGGGTTCTGCGTCGCCATGACGAAGAAAGGCGCCGGGAGCTGGAATGTCTCCTTGCCGATGGTGGCCTGGTGCTCCTGCATGCTCTCCAGGAGCGCTGACTGGACTTTCGGTGGTGAACGGTTGATCTCATCCGCTAGGACGAAGTTGCTGAAGACTGGACCTTTGACTGTGAAGAAGCCCTTGCCCTCTTCGTAGGTCGTGATGCCGACGATATCAGTGGGCAGCAGGTCTGGCGTGAATTGGATGCGACTGAACTGGCAGCCGGTGATCTTAGCGAGCGTCCTGATGGTGAGCGTCTTGCCGACGCCGGGGATGCCTTCTACGAGGACGTGTCCGTTAGCGATGAGCGCCTCGAGGAGTGCGCCCACGACCTCATCCTGGCCGACGACTATCTTGCGTATCTCCTTTCTGACTCGCTCGAACTGTTCGACGTAGAACGTGACCTTCCGCTGGAATGTCTCATCTTGGAGTTCCTTGAAGCCCTCATCTACGACAGCTGATTGCGCTCCAACACCCATGGTCCGGTTGTCGTCGAGGGAATTTAAATAGTTTCTAGTCCCACTCAGTAATGGGTACAACAGGGGAAACCGCAAATATCTCTTTTCGCACAGGAACAACTTTTAAATAGTCTCAGTCGGGGAGATGGCAAGAGGTGAGAGATGGCGAAGGGTGAGCAGGTCAAGGCACGTATGGACCTCCTCTTACAGGAGCGTCAGCGTGCCGCTCGCCTCGGCGATTTGCGTCGCGATACCCTGCGTAGGGTCGACTTCATCCGCCGCAAGGCGGTCATCGAATATCGCGAAGTATATGGTGTCATCCGCGAATTCTTCAAGGAGTTCCTTGAGCGCCGGTACGAGTTCACAATCACCGAGCTTCGCAAGGAGCTGAAAAAAGTCTACATCTCCAACTCTACGCGCCTGATCATCGCCGGCATCCTCGAGCGGCTGGAGGCTGCCGAGTATGCAACAGTGCACTACACGCGCGAAGACCTCGTCAAGATACTCGACGATTTCAAGCAGGCAGTGGAGGAGCTCGTCAAAGTTCACACCGGCGCGAAGCCTTTCTTCGAGCGGCTACGGATGTTCCTGTTCAAGGATCCCGAACCGCAGACTATCATCGCCGAGCTTCCAGTGGCTGAAGGCAATGATGCGTACCATGTCCGCATCTACACGATCATAGAGCAGTGCTACATCGCGCTTGACCGCCACAACCTGGCAAAGGCTAAGGCGGCGTATGATGCACTTCTGCAGGAGTACGGCCTCCTAGATGACGGCCGCAAAGCGCAGTACTACCCGGTAATCGAGCAGACCTACAGGGATCTCCTGCACAGGGCAGAAATGCTGAAGTGAGCTACTGCTCCTTGTAGATCTCGTCGAATACCCGGTCGACCTCGTTCTTGTCCCATCCCTTACCCACGAGCGATCCCCTGATAGTGAGATCATCGAAGCCTTTGCCACGTTCACCGTAGATGAAGGACTTGATAGTCTGCTCCTCAGCAGGGTCGATGAGCGAAGGGCGTATGGAGAGCGGTGCGCTGGCATGACTGCCAGTGCCAAGTCCCATGCTGGAGAGGTCTATTGTGCCGTTGTACACCAGGAATCCGCCTAGGCCGCCGATGACGACGAGCATCGCGACAGGGATGGCTATCCACATCCAGTTGAAGCCGCCATCGATATCTGTCGGTTCCTCCAGGTTAGGAGGGTTGGGTCTGGGTGATGGGTTTGGTGATGGAAGGAGATCGTCATCCGGTTGGTTATTCACTGGCGGCGGAGATACGAAATCATCATCATCCTGCGGAGGAGGTGGCGGGGTGTTATTGACTTTCGGGGTGTTGTTGACCACCACGGGTTTCGGCGTCACATTGAACGAGAGGTATGCCACGAGCGTCGTGTCTCCGTCGCTACGGGCGACGAGATTGTAAGACCTGACCGCTAGCGTGCCGGGGTAGAGGAAGGCGAAAGCCCCATCCTCATCGGCCGTCGTGGTGTTCACAATGCTGCCGCTTCCACCTGTCAAAGTGAATCTCACGCGGTCATCAGGGAGGAATTGCTCCCCAAACACCAGGAACGAGTTGCCTGCAGTGACGTTCGTCTTGTTGCCTGCAAGCCATACGCCGGGTTTGCGTTCCATGACTGTGAATGTGCCGTTCTCCACCTGCCCGTCCTCTGCCGTCGCAGTGACCCTGTACCCGCCGGTACGCGAGGTGACGCGGATGTGGTACTCAAATTCCATGATGCCGCTGCTCCTGACGGTGATATCGAAGGTTTCCTTGTTCCCGATTGGGTTGGTGACGACGATTCTCACGTCCTTGTAGGGGTTGAACTGCGCTTCAAATGTGATATTGGATCCAGGGAACGCGCTCTTCGGCTCTACGGTGATTCCATAGATGGCGCTCTCTTCCTGCGTGATGTTCACTTGGCGTGTCACTGTGTCTGTCCATGTGCCGTTCGTGCAACTCACTGCGAAGGTGCGCATCCCCTCTTCCTCTTCATCGAAAGTCCATGTCTCAGTGTACCAATCATTGCGGTTCAGAAGCACGGTGTTCAGCTCATTGTCATCCATGGTGATTTCGCAGTCTGCTTTCGATGAGGCGTTATGCTTGAAAGTGACGTTCAGCTTGAGGGCCGCGGTCGCGAGCGGGTAACGAAGCGTGACTTTAGAAGCGGGTTCAGAAGCCTGGGCGTTGGAGACCCGGAATATCTCAGCCCCTGAGCTCAGGGACACGCTCGAATTGCCGCATTCCACGCTGGTACGATACGACCCGTTGGCGAGCGTATAAGTCTCTGTGCGCATCCCTTTCATGGTGACGTTCCTATAGCCGCTGCTGTTGAGCCATAGCGCGCATTGCAGTTCTGTCGGTGCGTTGTGCGAGTAGTTGATGCTGACCGTCGAGTTCACGTGCCCGCCAGGGAGCTTTGGCACTATCAACGTCATGGAGTAATCAGTTGTCGGGAAGGACTCTGAGGGGAATGCCGGGCTTAGGGGTGGCAGGGCATAGGCGCTGGCCACGACCGCGAGGAGCAGGAGGAGGAGCAGAGGTCTCATATTGTACCCTTGAGCGTTGCGGCTTTTGAAGCTTTCGTTCGTGAAGGGGGCATGACGGCTCGGAAGGGCCGCGTAGAGAGGGTTCATATGTCATCCTCCGGCTTATGGCTGTAGTGGTAATATATGATGAACGCTATGCTGGAGAGCACCACGAACGCGAGCACACCAAGCATCATCGATTTCACAGAGATGTCATCGATGTTGATGATGGGATTGAGCCGCGAAGGCTTCTCATTGATTGGTGTCTGTGTGCTGACGAGGTATTTGCACCCGTTGATGACCCCTTCGACGAGCTGCTTGCCCCGCTCGAAATCGCCTTGGTCTATATGGCTCCTGGCTTGCTCGAGCACCTCTTCGAGCTCCTGGCATTCAGGGTGCTCCTTCACCAGGTCATTGGCGAACGTGACGCGTACGTTCGCATCACTGCCGTCCTGCGTCTGCTCGATGCTGTTGAGCAGGATGAGCGCGCTGTCGCCGTACTGGGGATCGCTGACATTGCCGATGACCTTCACTTCGTAGTTGCTTCCGAAGCGGTAGTTCTCGATTGTTAGGATGACCTCGCGCGATTCGTTCTTAGGGATCTCCTCGAAGAAGTCGGTGTCGAATCGCAGGGTCATGTTCGACACGTTCGACTCGGCGCGTAGCTGCACGAGCTTGAGCGAGTCCTTCCATGTGTTGTTGATGATAATGGGGATATCCAGGCTCTTATTGTTATGGATCGTCACGAGCTTCGGCGCGATCAGGTTGAATGCCTGCGGCTTCTCCTTGTCGCGCGATATGGGGATGAATGTCGGGCTCGATCTTCCTCCGCCTCCGCCGCTCGATGTCGGCGTGGTTGTGGTGTCTCCTTGGATGATGTCTGTGACGTTGATGCTCACGCTATCGCTGCCCAGCCTCAGGCCACCGTTGTCTGTCGCCATGAACTCCACGATGCATGAGCCGACCTGTACGCCGCTGACCGTGAGATCTGCGCCACTAAACGTGAAGGTCGCTACGTTGCAGGTGAAGTTCGTGCTGAACGTTAGCGTGTTCGTCTCTGTGCCGTCAAGCTCATAGTTCGAGTTGAGGTCGTCGTCGGGGTCGATGAACTTTGTGCCGCCGCTCTCCACGAAGTAGTTGGAGAACATGACTGTCCCGTTCACTGTGAGCGGGCTGTTCAGGGAGCTGATGAGGAGTGGTGGCCTGTTCACGTTCTGCACACGCGCATCCCATGTGTAGATGCTGTGTTCGAAGCGGTCGTTGCTGACATTGAGTCGCACGATGTACCTGCCTGCCGAGTTGTAGTCGAAGTTACGGGTGTAGTTCTGCGATGTGCTCACCGTTGTCCCGTTGACTGTCCAGTTATAGGTCAGCGGACGGGAATCGACCACTATCGTCGCGAAGATCGCAGTGGTGTTCTCTGAGAGGGTCACGTCAGCGATGCCGTCAGCGAGCTGCGCTTCGAGCGTGCTGTTGTAGGTCGTCTGGAGAGTGTAGAGTGGTGGCAGTCCCCACGGGGTGATGTTGGTGATGTTAGGCGCAGGGACTTTAGGATATATCGTGAAGTTCACGACCCGCTGCGAGACCTGGCCTTGCGCGTCCGTGACGTTGATTGTGATCGAGTAGTCTCCTGCGTCGCCAAGGTCTGGCGTGAATGATAGGAGCGCGCGAGCCGTCGTGTTCGCGGTCGAGAGCGGCGTGAGGCTGTTGGCGAGGCTGAGATTGGTGGCGAACGTCAGGTTCTCCATGGCTGAAGGCACGAGGAAGTCCTCATCCGTCGCTTGGAGCTCATATGTGAAGAGGTATGTCTCGACGATGGTCATCCCGCTGAAATTGTACCTCGTCAGGTTCGGCGCCTCTGGCGTGTTCACGATCGTGAGGTTCACGGTTGTGGAGTTCGTCGCTCCGTGTGTATCCTCGATCATGATGCTGAGTGTGTAGTTGCCGACATCGGTCTTGAGCACTGTGAAATTGATGAGGCCTGTGGAGGTGTTGTACATGAACGAATCCGGTTGCGTGCCGGTGATGTTGTACGAAGCGACGCTGTCCCCTGCATCAGGATCATCGACGTAGGCGGAGATGTCAAAGGTGCAGTTCGCCTTCGTCGTGCATCCTATTGTCGGTAGCGATGCGGTGAAGTAAGGGGGGTTGTTCTCCCTGATGGTGAGGATAATTGTCCTACTGGAATTCGCTCCGCTCTGGTCGGTCGCGGTGATGTTGATGTGGTACGCACCGGCAGCGACATCGCTATCGCTCGGCGTGAACATGATCCGTCCGGTGGTCGCGTTGATTGTGAAGAGCGTTGTGTTGTCGGAGTAGTTGAGCGTATCGCCGTACGGGGTGTCAGGGTCCGTCGCATTGACATCGTAGATGAAGGGCGTGTTGGCGTATGCGGTGAGGTTGCTCATATTCTGGTTGTCCTGCGTGTTCGACGGGCTGTAGCTTATCTCATGGACTGTCGGAATGTCGTTGATGTTCGAGACGTTGAACTGTAAGATGGTGGTGTTCGTGATGCTTTCGTTGTCCCTTATCGTCACCGTGACGTTGAAGAGCCCTACGTGGTCGTTCGTCGGTGTGTAGTTGACCTGGGCCCGCGCATCTCCTCCGGTGGTCGTGTTCTTGATGGTGGTGAGATTGAACCTGTTGGTGTTCACGAGGAAGGTGATTTGCGTGTTCTCGTCAGGGTCATTAGCGCTGATGTTGATCTGGATGCTCTGCCCCTGGCTGATGTTGTATGGGCCGGAGGAGTTCGACACGTTTGAGGTCACGAGTGTGAAGTATGGCGATCTTCCCACTGCTGTGATGTTGAGCGTTATGTTGTACGCCATACTCCTGCTATCCTCTATCCCGAGGGTCGATGAGTTGTCGGTGACGTTGATCTCCACCGTCCACGCCCCTACGTCAGTGAAGTCGGGCGTTGCGGCGTTATAGAAGAGGCTCATCGATGTGCCGTCAGTATTGAGTTTCGTGAGCGATAGCTTGCCCGCTATCTCCGCGGGCGCCGTGAGCGTATAGGTGAGCGGGAAACTGTTCTCCTCATCGGTCGCCGTGAACGTGTAGTTCAGGCTCTGGTTCACTGGTGTTGTCTGGTCTGCTAACGTGAGCACTGGCGCGTCATTCACTGGCGTGATGTTGAACGTGATCTTCCTGCCGCCGAAGTTCGCTCCGTCCTCCGCCAGGAACGATACGTTGCGCAGCGTCGGTTGGTTACCAGTGATCTGCGATTGTGTCGGGCTGCAGGAGTAGGTGCCTTCTGCCGCGCTCAAGAGCGAGCAGAAGGTCGACGGGACCGGGTCAAGGTATGTGATTGTGTCGCCGTCCGGGTCTGTTGCGTTCACGTCGAGGATTATCGTCGTGTCTTCCATGATATGGACTGTCGTTCCGACGTCCTGGTTCGAGCTGTTGAAGATACCGGCGTCGCCGCCTTCGATTGTGGGCGGCGAATTCAGGATTGTGACGTTCGTCTCTTGGACTATGCTCACGGTGCCGTTGTGGAGCGTGATGCGGCAGGTCCATAGCTCTCCTTTCGCTGTGCTCGCTGCGTTGATGCTCGTCGTGCTGCTCAAGGAGACTTCGCTCGCGTTCTCATACGTCGTGCTGAAGACCGCGCCGTTGCGTAGCACTGTGATGTTCTGCGCGATAGTGTCGCCGCTTGCGGTCCAGGAGCAGTTCAGCGTGTTGTTCGTGAAGGGGGTGGTTGGGGTCCATGTTGGGCCGGTGAGGTCGAGCGTGTAGATGAGCGCTGCGAGGATGATGACGATGAATATGGTGGTGGCTACTCTCTTGTGCGCCACGGAGTCTGTATTCCTCATTCCCCGGAACCTCGTCTCAGCCTTGCCGCTGCGAGCTGCGCGGCGTGAGGGAACGCAAAGCTTTCCCTGGGCCAGGAGAACTCGTTCTCCTCGGCGCTCGCGCTTCGCTCCAAGGTGGCGCTCTGCCTTTCTCGGCTTCATCTCTTGCGCCTCCGAGACTTCATATCAGATTCTGGGGTTCTGTTGAACCCTCGGCTCTTTAGTCCTACATCGAGTTTCTGGATGACGTAGTCCTTGACGGTCTTGTCTGATGAGACTGCGGCTATCTTGACCTTCCTGTAGATATCATCCGGTATCTCGATATTGATGTTAGTCAAGCTTCGCCTCTTCTGCTAGGATGTCGGTGACGAGCTGCTTGATTGTAGTCTCATCGAGGACTGCCGCGAGCTTCAGCTGCCTGTGGAGATCATCAGGTATCTCGATGTTGACATTTACCACAGGCTCACCATAGAATGTCTGCTCCTGTCGTCGGTCCCATGTTGTCGTCGGTGGCGCAGAGGGCGCCGGCGGATGTTAAAATAACTTAGTTATGTGTATTAATGTTAATAAGAGTACTTACTTAGCTTATTGTTTTATAAATCGGTGTGGAAAGAAAATCGTGCATGCAGAGAATGGCTTACGTTGCAGCAGGCTTCTTCACAACCCTTGCGCCAGTTATCTCGGACTGGAACTTCACTGCTTCGAACGTCCAGTGGAGTTCGGGGTAGATCTGCTCCTTCTCGACCTCAGAGAGCGCATCGTAGCGGGAGAGGATTGTCATGTACTCGCGCCTTGCGGCCTCATCCTGGTTGAACTGCGCAGCGCGCAGGCAGTTCACTGCACGAGTGAATATCTCGTCGTAGAAGCTCATGGTCTCGTTCACTGGAAGCTCCTCCACAGGTCGCATGAGCTCCTCTGTCTTGTAGTCTGAGGTCAGGCACACGAGCATACGCAGCTCCTCGAGCGTCGCGACCACGAACGGCTCATCATAGTCCAGCTCTTCCTGCTCGATGATCGGGAGCTTGGCGAACACTCCCTCGAGAATTGCAGTCGTCTCTGCCCGCAGTCCCATCTCCTTGCAGCGTGCCGCCACTTCCTCAGGGAGGGCCTCGATGTGCACGACGAGCGCATCGGTGTAGTACTGACGCAGCAGGCTCGCGAGTGTAGCATAGATGCTTTCAGGTTTCATCTCCTTGCCAGCGGGACTGCCGAGGAGCTGCTCGAAGGAGAGGATGCGCTCGAAGTACGACTTGCGCTGCGCGACATCGAGCAGGATATCCTTGTAGGCACGATGGCGCAGCATAAAGCCGATCGTAGCCACTATCTGCGCTATCTGCGCGCGGTAGTAGTGCGCCACGCCTGAAACGAGGAGGATGCTGAGGATGATGACGAGTATGAGCCATGTCGCGAGCACACTGCCGGAGAGGACTGAGGGTTTCTGGACGAGGGCGCAGGCTGCGCACATGCCGCCGCAATCGATGCCAGTCTCATCTCCGTTCTGGATGCCGTCATTGCACGTCGGGTAGTACACGCATTTTTGCTCAAGGGGCGGCATCACTGCGGTAGTGCCGCAGCTTGAAAGGTCCTCGCAAGCGCGGTACTGGGTGCTGTTCGGCAGGCAGTTCGCCCACTCCTCGCATAGCCAGTTCTCCTGGCATACCGGAGGTGGGCCTTCATAGACGCATTCACGTTTGATGTGGCGTTCTCCCTCGCATCCCGCGAGGTCGTAGCAACGCTGCCATTGGATGCCGCTGGGTAGGCAAGCATACCACTCTTGGCACTCCCAACGTGGACGGCAGAGGTTCACAAAGCCGCTACCGCCTCCCCCTCCCTCTCCTCCTCCTTCTCCTCCATCACCGTCGCTCTGGTCGCTGCAGGTGATTTCTACCTCGACAGGGTTGCTGTTGGCCGACAGGTTGTAGGGGTCGGTGGCGGTGAACACCACGAGGTCACTGATGTCGCAGATATTGCTGGTGAAGCGGACCTCTGAGCTTGGCATCAGCGTCATGGTGATCTGTGAAGGGCTGGTGCTCGTATAGGTCAGCGGATCCCCATCGGGATCGATGAAGTAGTCGCTGAGGAAGAATGCCGAGAGCGTGGTGTTGACCACGACCTTTACGTTAGGGAGGGGTTTTGCCAGATACGGGGGGTCGTTGATGTTGAGGACCTCGAAGCTGAAGCTCGCATTACTCTGGTTGAGTCTGCAACCCGAGTCGTCAGTCGCGAAGATGATGGCAGTATGGTTGCCGACGTCATCGTTCGTCGGGGTGAAGGCGATCGTGCCGTTGGATGTGATGTTGAAGACCGTCGTGTTGGTGGTGAAGATGATCTCGTCGTCCTGCATGTCGGTCGCGTTGAGTAGGCAGTAGTAACTCGAATCCTGGCTCATCGTGCTGTTGCATGTGACACTGATGACTGGTACAGCGTTGATGCAGAACTCAGTCCTCCCGGTGGCAGACACTCTTGCAGTGGGATCGTCCCGCATGCTCAGAGGGTCCGCTGCCAGGAGTGTGAGCTGTGCGATGAGCGTCACGAGGCTGAGAAGCAGGCCAAATCCAGATAGCCAAAGCAAGACGCTCTTTCTCATCCACGCACCGTCACAGCCTGCGAGAACTCATTATATAAAAGCTACGGCCTGCGGAAGTAGGTGATGCGTACCTGACCTGTGTAGTTGCCTGCATCCATGCTCTCAGGTATCGATAGCACGAAATTTATCTGCTGGGGAGTTCTGGCCTCAAGCAGAATGTTATTCTCGGTCGTGGTGAGGATGCTGGCGAGGTTGTCGCTCATAGTGATGACTGCTCTTGACGGCAAGTACGATTCTATGGTAGCGCCGCGCTCTGCCTTGCCGCCCGGGGGGATTCTGCCAAACGCGAGCACGTCCTTATCAAGGGCGAAACCGATGGTCTGGCCTGTGCTGACCTGGAAGCGCACCGGCACCTCCTGCACATCAAGCACGTACCATTCGCTGTAGAAGGTGTATGCACCAAGCGTGCCTGCTATTGATGCAGCGATGATAAGGATGATGAGCATGACCTTCGGCGGCAACTTTTTCATCTCACTTCACCTGCGCCGGCTGCTGTTGTGGCGGAGCCGATTGTGCGGGAGGCGTGGCTGGCGGCTGAGTGGCCTGCTGTGTAGGCTGTGCCGGGCTTCTGCGCAGCAGCATCGCAAGCGCGATGAGAAGTAGGATGATGAGCAGTCCCATGATGCTGTAGATGGCTACCATCTTCATGTCCAGACCCGTATCCTCGGGAACCGGAGGTAAGACGACAGCGACAGGTAGGAGGAAGGACTCTTGCTTCTCGACGTACTCTTTCGTCCGCGGGTCATAGTCCTTATACCAGATGGTCGCGTTCACTGCCGCACTGCCAGGCATGATGGTCTCGTCCCTATCGAAGTACACCTCGTACTCTGTCTTGCCGAAGGGTTGGATATGCTGGCTCGCGGTGGTCTTCACCTGGCCGCCGAGTTGGACGCGGGCGTAGACTGATTGCAGCTCCCTGTTCCACTGGTTGCTGATATTGAGCATGAAGCGGTTGGTCGTGTTGTAGACCAGCTCTGGCGTGTGCTCCTCTACTCCGACGTGCAACGTCCCAATCTTGAGCGTCTCCACAGGGCCTTCCTTCTGCTCGCCGTAAAAGAGCGTCGTATGCACAGAGTACTCTCCACCAGCAACATGGGCGACGGGGAGAGCTATCTCCAGGGACCCTGTTGCTGCCGAAGGCAGAGTCATGACCCCGGACCTACCCCGTGCCAGTTCCTGGCCGTCCTTGGAGACGATGGCCTCTGCATATACTGCAGGGATGTCCTGCTGCGTCCTGCTCACGAAGCCGATGGTGGCTTTGGCATCTAATCCTTCAGCTATTGGCGGCACGCTCACGCCGGTGATGTCAACAACTTTCTCAGGACTGAGGGCCCAGATGGTGAACCTGAGTTGGGTCTCAGCTACAGCACTCACTGCCGCTCCCGCTTCTGTAGGTATATCCTTCGCGATGAGGTGGATGTAGTAGTATCCTGGCCTGAGCTGTTCTGGCATGTTGATGCGGAGGACGACGGTGCGTGAACTCGTGTTAGGAGCAGGATCCTCAATAGTCACGTACTCCATAATGTTATCATCATCAGGAGTCCCAAGGGTCTCAGGGTTGTTCGGGAGCGGGCTGTACGCGAAGACGTCGATGTTCCGTGCGTTTTGTACACTCACCGGGATAATAATCTCGCCGCCAGGCTCGAAGATGAACTCCCTTTGGCCGGGAAGGTTCATGAAGCCTACTGCTTCCACTACAGGCAGGGAAATCAGAGAGAGAAGAAGGAAGAGAAAAAGGAGGCTCCTCATGGTTCCGTGAGCTCAAACGCCACAAGGCCGGTGGCCTGTGTTGTCTTCCCTGGCTCTTGGCCTATGATGGAGAAGCTGACTTGCGCTGTCTGCTGGGCAGACTCAATCGAAGTCTGCGCCGGCGCGTTCATCGCTGCGTTGATATTGACCCACGCGCCGATGAAAGAGACGAACAATGTCAGCACCACGAGCACGAGGATGGTCTTCGGAGAGATATCTTCCGGGACCGGTCCTAGCGCCTGAGGAGGTTGTGTCTGTTCCATAGTGCCCTCAGCAGCTGCCATCATCGCAGGCAGTGAATGTCAGCGTGTTGGTGTGCTCTCCTGGGTTGGCGTCCTTGGGGATGTTTATCCAGATGCCTAGTTGGATGCTGTCTGTGCTGTCTGGTGTCGCTTTGAGGGTGTTGCAGATCCTTGATCTTCCTGCTGCGGTGTCTGAGACATCGTCTACTTCTTTGAAGCTGCTTGCGTTTCTGAGTGTTCCGCAGCTGCCTGATTCGAAGTCGCTGACGCGGTATTTGAGGTTTGGTGTTGCGGCTGTTCCGCCGATGAAGGTGGTCGCGTTCTTATCGAATCGTACGCTCACGTTGGCGATCGTATGTTGCCGTCATTGACGATGGTGATATTGGCGGTGTGGACTGTGGTGTTGAATCCGATGCAGCCACTGACTGTGGGGCTTGGTGGGCTGTTGTTAGTGCCCATGAAGCAGCTGTTCCATGTGGCGGTGTCGTTCACGTGACCTACGCCGAAGGGGATGAGCGACTGGTTGACAATGATTGAGAGGCTGCTGTTGATGCTGAAGTTCGTCTTGCCGGTGCCGGTAGTGGCGCGTCCAGTGATGCCCTCATCGCCGCCTCTGCCGATCGTGATGATGGTGCCGCTTACGGATACAACAATCGCGACCAGCAAGAGAAGTGATAGTGCTTTATTTGAAATATCAGTCATTTGACCACCTTTTGAGCGGATACTCCGCCCACCACAGGTTTTTCAGTCTGCTCGCTGCTTTATATGCGTTTCTATCTGCTCATGAGATTCAACAGCTTGCGTCGTCGCATGCTGTGAACGTGAGCGTGTTGGTGTGCTCTCCCGGGATGGCGTCCTTGGGGATGTTCACCCAGATGCCAAGTTGGATGCTGTCTGTGCTATCCGGTGTCGCTTTGAGGGCGTTGCAGATCCTTGATCTTCCTGCTGCGGTGTCTGAGACATCGTCTACTTCTTTGAAGACGGCAGTGCTTGCGTTCCTGAGCTGTCCGCAGCTGCCTGATTCGAAGTCGCTGACACGGTATTTGAGGTATGGTGTGGCGGCTGTTCCGCCGATGAAGGTGGTCGCGTTCTTATCGAATCGTACGCTCACGTTGGCGAGTATGTTGCCGTCATTGACGATGGTGATATTGGCGGTGTGGACTGTTGCGTTGAATCCGATGCAGCCACTGACCGTGGGGCTTGGTGGGCTGTTATTAGTGCCCATGAAGCAGCTGTTCCATGTGGCGGTGTCGTTCACATGACCTACGCCGAAGGGGATGAGCGACTGGTTGACAATGATTGAGAGGCTGCTGTTGATGCTGAAGTTCGTCTTGCCGGTACCGGTCGTAGCGAATCCAGTGATTCCTCCAGGAGAGTCTGACATGATAATGAAGGAGCCCGACACTGAGACCACTATCGCTGCGAGGAGGAAGAAGGAAAGCGTTTTATTCGTCATGTCAGCCACAATACACCACCTAGGCCTCTCCCGTCAGAATGGTTTTATAACGTTTGCGTCTTGCGGCGCCAGAACAGCCCCAGAACCACTGCGAGGACCGTCAAAGCCGCCACCACTGGTATCCACCATGTGGATTGCTCTTCTGCTTGCATTCCGAGAGGCTGGACCTGGCTCGCCTCTGCTCCTGCTGCTATGATGACGATACGGATAGACTGCTGCGGAACGCCCGTCACTGCGGTATCAAGGTAGAGTCTGTGCTCGAACTCCTCTTCTGCAGTGAATACCCCTTTGAGCGCCGGTTCAGAATTGCCGTCGATATAGACTATCGCCGTGATATCGACCGGACGGTTCCAGCCGAGTCTGCCGCTGATGTCGATGGGCTTGATGGCGCCAGCCTCGTTCCTGTACCTGACCTGGTCAAGTGAGAGGGTCGGCTCGCCGAACGCCTCTTCCCTGCTCTGCGTGATGCGCTCACCAGCATACTCAACGAGGAGCTGGGCGGTGTACACTCCCGGACGTCGCGCACCGAGATTGTAGGTGCTCTCCACTTTGGAGAATGAGGCCGGTACCACAGGTGTTTCATCGAAGGTCACGATGTCCCCGGCACTGCCGTCAGAGATGGTCACTGTCACTTCAGGTGTGGTGATCCTGCTGCCCAGGTTCTGGATGGTGACTGTGATGAGCGCAGTGTCGCCGTCGCGGTCTACGCTCCAGTCTGCAACGAGGTACTCCTCAGGGTACGGCACCTGCACCACGAGGGATCCTGCCACCTCTGCCCTTCCACCGACAGTGCCTGCGCCTCCTTGGTTCAATGTGATGACGATGTTCTGGTTATGGGAGCCGGGCGAGAGGTCAGACGGGATGTCAATTTTTCCTTCGATAGCCTCTCCTGGGACGAGCACGGTCTTGGTGAAGGTGATGCGGTCAGCGAGATCTCCCTCTGCGCGCACTGCGATAGTACCCTCTTCCCCTTGGCTCGGGATGGTACGGAACGTGAAGTCTGTATCTGTGGGTTGTAAGACTATCCTTGCCGGCGAGACGCCGAGGCCCAGCGCCGCAGGGATGAGGAGCAGGAGCATCAGGAGTAATGCCGCTCTCATGAGCTCATCTCCGCGCGGAATAACACGTCAGTGCTCTTCGTGCCGGGCGGCTCGCTGTCCGGGACAGTGATGTTGATGTCCACGTACGCAGTGTCGCTCGCATCGCTGTAGTTCAGCTGCTTGAGCACGTTCTTCAGTATCGCATCCATCGGCGTGTACGTCGCCTGGCTGCCTGTCGTGTTGTACGCGTTCGTCTCGTTCTGGCGTGCCTTGAACTGGAATGCCGTACTGCCGAGAGCTGCGAGGGTGAAGGGGCTGTTGCTCGCGTTCACTGTGATATTCGC
>DAGG01000027.1:0-16986 GCA_002498125.1 Candidatus Woesearchaeota archaeon UBA525 | reverse complement strand
TTGAGCGTGCCGAAGTCGGTGTTGTTGTTCCGCAGGACTATGGATAGGACGCTTGCGATGGTGAAGTTGTACTTGGTCGCCCAGCTGCTGCAGCCGTCAGTGTCGCAGGCCCGCACAGTCCAGTTGTAGGTTTGGTCTGTGCACAGCTCGCCATAGGTCCTGTTCGTTGTGGAGAGGCCGGTGAGCTGCGTCTGCACAGAGCAGGTGCCTGGCGTGACTGTGAGGTTGAGGCTGTAGGTGACAGCATCGCCGTCACGCTCGTCTGCCGTGCTCCAGCTGAAGTTCACGTAGCGCTCGAAGACGCTCTGGTTGTTGTTCGCAGGGTAGAGCAGGCTGACATCGAGCGGCGGAGAGCCACTGATTGTGGTCTGGCTGCTGTACTTGGTCGAGCCGTTGAGGCCAGTGGAGTCTACTGGAGTGATGCTGCAGTTCCAGAGGTCTGCCCTTCGCAGTTCTGTGCTGTTCAGCTGCTGGTTGTAGGAGCGGTAGAGCGTGGCGACCTCTGCTGCGGAGAGCGAGCGGTTGAAGATGAGAAGTTCGTCGATAAGGTTGTTCGCTGAAAATTGCACTCTGACGGTGAGCGTGGCAGCAGTGCTGACGTTTATGCCGTTTGTGCTCACACTCTTCAGCACTGTGCCGTCCTTGTAGAGCACAAGTGATGTGCTGTTCCGTTTACAGACGAAATGGTGCCAAGTGCCGGCGAATGCTGTGCCAAGCGCGCTCGTCTGCACGATGGTGGCGCCGTCTGAGATGCGGCATCTTATTGTATTCGTGGATACCACCATGGCAAAGCCTGCGCCTGACGCGTTTTCATAATCAATGATGTCTTCACTCATAGTGGGTGTGGCGTTCAGCCATGCCGAAAGCGTGAAATCGTCTGTGCTGAAGTTCCAAAGCGGAGATTCAGGCATTGTGATAATCTGGTTGTCACTATTTCCTGAGAAGCAGCCACCGTCTGCGCAATCCGTCGGCACGAAGCCAGCACTATTACTCACAGTCCCGTGATTCCCGAATCCCGAGATATCATGCGTCACCCCGGCTGAGGAATCATAGTCCATCGGCAGGTTCAGCACAGTAATCGATGTCCCGTTCCTGTACCAGTTGTAGTGCAATGTCACATCGTCCCCGTCAGGATCGGACACTGCGCCGTTGAGGCAGGAGAGGTCGTCGCGCGTAGTCGCTGTGGGTTCAGGTGATATCGATGCTGAGGCCACGACTGGTGGGTTCTGGGCTCCGACTTGGCAGCAGACCTTGCGTTTGTAGAGATTGAAGTCCGCGACGTGCGCGTTCGTCAGGTTATTGTCTGCTGCTTCGCTCGATGAGATGCTCACGATGCCGCTGTACCCGCTCGTGCACGCATCATTAGGATACTCGCAGGTGATGTTGCCGGAGGTCACGTTGAGGCAGGCGTTCCAGCTGTAGCCTGACTGGCTTCCTGCCTGGACGTGGCTGTCTGTTGCTGCGAAGAGCTTGAGTATGGTGGTCGGCTCGCTTGCTGCGCAGCTATTGGAGAGCGTCCTGAATGCATCAGTGCTGCAGCAGACCTCGTAAGGGTATGCATTGCCTGTGTAGTTCGCGAGCTGTGCGTGGCTGTTGTTCGGCGTGCTCGGCTCGCTCGAGTTCAACCTGACAAGGAGTGTCTCGTTGGCGAGGCATGAAGTCCTGATCTCGCAGTCGAAGTATGCCGCTTGTACTATTGGCAGCAAAATCGCTAAGAGAAGCATCGCTGCAATTAACCGTGTCGCCCGCACCACAGTCTGTGGTCCTCTCGGCGGAGATATTTAAAGATATAGAAAAACGAAAATGAAAAGAATCCTGGAGCTACTCTTTAGGAGCGCTGTTCCTTCTGCTTCTGGTAGCAGTCGCGGCAGTACACTGGCCTGCCTTCTGCCGGCTTGAACGGCACCTTGGTCGACTGACCGCATGCGCTGCACGTTGCCTCGTGGAACTCGCGCGGACCGCCGAAGCCGCCGCCGTTACCGCCACGCGGCCTGAAGCCGCCTTCTCTCTCATATGCCATACTCTTTCTCCGCAAGGCTTGTCCTTGCTTGGAACGCTCCTTCTGAAACTCAGAATTCTGCTGTTCTACGGGCTAAGAGTCATTATTTGTTTATAAACGTATGCTTAGATTGTCCGGTGCGTGGTCGGGAAAAGGGTGGCCGGCCCCGTTCTGTTGGGGGTGATACGGGGGCCGGCCCAAGAATCACGAACCTGGTCGTTTACCAACCACCTGGTTCTGTGAATGTGAGTCACTTCTTGGTCTTCTGTTGTATACTATTTCCGGGAGTGCCTCCCGTCGTCGCTCTTCTGCGAAGAGACGACCTTCAGGAAGATCCTTCCTTCAGTGTCCTCTACGAAGCGAATCTCATCGCCCGCTTTCCACCCCTTGTCGAGGACGAGGTCCTTCGGCAGCGTTATCTTATACTGTCCGTTGTTCTCCACTATCTTCATGGAAAGGTCCTTGCTGTCGTCGCTGTTTGGAGCATCGCTGTCGTCGTTGTACTGCGCTCCAGAGGCGATCCGTTGCAATCAGTACTAAACGAGTATTAGAAGATTAATGTTTATATACTTATTGGGTATGGGAAATATACTATGTTATGACTCTATTCGTAATATACTATTATTGAAATAGTACTGATTGAAGTGTGGGTGATGGAGAAGTAGTGTCCCCTCCGTATGTTTCCCTCGTCACAGATTGCTCTCGGACGGGAATGCCGTCATGAGGGAAAGTGAGCTTTCCCTATGCCGGGAGAACTGCGTTCTCCTCAGCACTCCGTTCCTGCACCGCAGGTATGACCTGCGGTAACCTCGTGATGGGAAAGTGCCTCCTCAGTATGTTTCCCTCGTCACAGATTGCTCTCCGACGGGAATAACCTCTTCATAGGAGGCAATTGAGCGGGCAGCGGCGGACTATTAATATCTTGCCTCGGAGCGTGTGCTGAACAGGTGCCAGCCGTAGAGCGCGAAGAAGATGAGTATGATCACAGGATGGATGTCGAACGGCTTGAAGCCGAAATCATACCTTGTCCCGAGGATATGCACGATGATGAATGAGGAGTTCGCGATGACTCCCCACACTCTACTGAGCCTGTTGCTCATGAATGACCAGGTGGCGGTGGAGAAGACTGCGAGGGCGTAACCGAGCATCGCGAGCAGTTCCTTGTCCGCCCAGATGCTGCCCACGTCCATAAGCAGCAGCAATGCGAAGCCGATGAAGACGAGGAGCGATAACGAGATGTTCAGGAAGAGGACGACGGTCCAGAGGATGGATCCAAGGCCCATGTGCATGATCCTGTCTTCCTCTTTCTTGACGAGTTCCTTCAAGCCCATCCTGCTTTGGCGGGGAGTGTATATTATATACGTTCTGGCCGCGGCCATATATCCTCGGTCCCTCGGACATTGTTTCAGCGCTCACCTTGCTGCTGCGATTTCATCTCGCAGCGTTCGCGCCTCAGATATATCCCAAGGCGGCCTTGCAGAAGGATGATTCCGCTTAACAAGAAATCTAGTAATCCAGTCCCTTCACTGCATATACTCCCTGGTCGAAGGGGTGCTTGACTTTGCGCATCTCTGTTGCGAGGTCGGAGAGTTTCGTCAATTCTTCAGTGCTGTTCTTGCCGGTGATGACGAGGTGCACGCCGAACTCGCGAGCCGTATCGATGAGGTGACGGACCTGCTGCTCTCCCACTAGGCTGAACTCGACGGCATACAGAATTTCGTCCAACACAACGAGGAACGGGTTCTCCTTGATGTAGCTGAGCGCCTTCATGTAGCCCATCTGTGCCTTGCGCAAGTCCTCATCATCTTTCTCCTCGAGCTTGCCGAATTGCAGCTTGCGCTTGGCATCATCCATGCTGATATCGGTATTGCCCTTGAAGATGAAGTCATCATCCCCTGCCTTGTAGAACTGGATATCAAACGGAGACGCCGGGATGCGCTGGAGCTTCTCGAAGAACTGCGTCTCGCTCGTGTTCCAGTGCTTCATGAAGAACACGATGCGCACAGATTGGCCGTGGCCGAGCGCGCGCAGCACTGTGCCGAGTGCCGTGCTCGTCTTGCCCTTGCTGTTGCCGTGGAAATTGTATATCATCGTGAACCGCCCATGTTCAGGACCTGCGCAGGCAGGCTGCCATCGCGGTAGACAGTAATGCCCTTGCATCCTGACTTCCACGCGAGCGTGAGGCCATCACCGATCTCCTTGATGCTCGCCGAAGCGGGGAAGTTGATGGTCTTGCTGATGGCGCCGTCGATATGCTGCTGGAACGCTGCCTGCATGCGGATGTGCCACTCCGGCCCGATCTGCTGGGATGTCGTGAGCACGCGGCGCACCTCTTCAGGCACGTCGTCGGTTGCGATGATGATGCCGCGCTGCGCTATGTGCTTGACTACATCCTCGTCGAGGTTGTAGTCCTCCATGACGTGCTCGAACGATGGGTTTGTGAAGAGCATCTCTCGTCCTTCAGCTATCGTGCGCGTGTAGGAGAGCGCGTAGTTCGGCTCCATTCCTGCCGATGTGTTCGCAATCAGGCTGATGGTGCCGGTGGGAGCGATGCCCATGAGGCTGCTGTTGCGCAGGCGCTTGCCTGACTTCTCGTGCTCGCTGCCCTTGAACGCTTTGAACACTCCGCGGTCAGCGCCGAGCTGCAGCGATTGCTTCTCCGCCTCCTCATAGACGGTCTTCGCGATCCTGCTGCCGAGCGCGATGGCCTCCTCGCTCGCGTACGGGATGTGCAGCTCGTAGAGGAGATCAGCGAAACCCATGAGGCCTAAGCCTATCTTGCGCGTCTGCTTCGCCATTTTCTCGACCTGGGGCAACGGGTAGTTGTTCACGTCAATGCTGTCATCGAGGAATCGCACTGCCTCGCGCGTAATCTTGCGCAAACGCTCCCAATCAAGCTCGCGGATGATCTTGCCCTCGATGGTCTTCGTCTTCACGCACGCGACGAGGTTGATACTGCCTTCATTGCAGCTCTGGTACGGGAGCATCGGTTGCTCGCCGCATGGACTCGTCGCTTCGATGGTTCCGAGATGCCTGCAAGGGTTGTCCTTGTTGATGCGATCGAGGAAGAGCACGCCCGGGTCTCCCACGCGCCAGCTCGAGCTGACGATCGTGTCGAACACGACGCGCGCCGCGAGCTTGCCGCCAGGATTTCCTGTGCGGGGATTGATGAGCTCGTACTCGACGTCCTCCTCGACCGCCTTCATGAATGCGTCCGTGATGGCGACGCTGATGTTGAAGTTCGAGAGGCTTTGCCCGTCCAGCTTCGCGTTGATGAAATCGAGAATGTCAGGGTGGTCGACGCGCATAATCGCCATGTTCGCGCCGTTGCGCTTGCCCGCCTGCTTGATTGTGCGCAGGCTCATCTCGTAGATGCGCATGAAGTGCAGTGGTCCGGTGGTCACTCCTGCCGTGCCGGCAACAGTATCGTTCTTGGGTCGCAGGCGGGAGAAGGAGAACCCCGTGCCTGCGCCGCGCTTCTGCATCGAGACCGCGTTCGAGAGCGCTTGGAAGATGCCGTCGAGGCTGTCCTCCACAGGCAGCACGACGCAGCCCGAGAGCTGGCGGTTCGTGCCGACGTTCATGAGTATCGGACTGGACGGGAGGAACTCGAGGCGGCTCATCATTGAGTAGAATGCCCGCGCTGCGGGCTTGGGGTCGCCGCCGTAGTTGTGCTCCGCCATAGCTATCTTGCTCGCGACGCGCCAGAAGAGCTGGCTCGGGGTCTCGGAGATCTTACCCTCCTCATCGCGCAGGAGGTAGCGCTGCTCCATGATGCGCAGGCCGTTGAGGTTGATGTCGATATCGTCGACCTTACCGCCGATGAGTTGCGATTTCTGCTCGCGCAGCTGCTGCCGCTCGTGGCGGTAAAGGATGTAGGCCTTAGCGACCTTCATGTGCTGGAGCTCCATGAGCGCCTGCTCGACGCGGTCTTGCACGTCCTCGACTGTTGGGCGGCGGTCGGTGAAGTCGGCGTTCAGCTTCTTTACGACGTACTCCTTGATGCGCTCTACCTCTTTGTCATTGCGGTCCTCGACTGCCTCCATGGCTTTCGTGACAGCGCTGACTATCTTGTTCTCGTCGAAAAGTACGTACTTTCCAGAACGCTTGCGCACGTGTGTGATGCGGCTCTCGACCATGGTCTTGCTATTCCAACCCCCTTCTTATAGATTGCGCGCCCGGACTATCTCCTCAGCCATGTCGGAGGCTAGGTAGGTGTAGCCCTTGCGTTTGCCCAGGCTGCGGCCGATGCGCTTGCACATGATGGCGGCGTTCTCGGCTGCCTTTTCCATGGAGAGCCCTTGCGCGATGTATGCTGCGCACAGCCCCGCGAGCACGTCGCCCGTGCCTGCTTTTGTCATGCCAGGATTACCGCCCTTAATCCGCAGGACGTTGTCCTTGATCACGAGATGGTCTGTCGGGCCTTTGATCAGCAGCACGTTGTGCGCGAGGTGCGGGAAGAGGCGCCTGCGTATCACATAGGGGTCATCACTTGGCTCTATCTTCGAGTTCTCGAGGAATATCCGCAGCTCATTCTTGTTCGGCGTGAGCAGCGCGTCGCGAAGACCCGTTGCGTCTAACGCCTTGATGCCGTCGGCATCGATGACCTTCTTCATCTGCAGCTTCGCGAGCGCCCTGCACAGCCCCGCGGTGCGCTCCTCAGTACCCATGCCGTTGCCGAAGAGCAGGACGTCATGGCTTTCGCTCAACTTAATGATCTCTTTGAGGTGGCTCTTCGTGAGATGCTCACCCTTGAGCTTGCGCGTGATGAGGTCGGGAGAATAGGCGTTGATAGCCCATGCGACTTTTTCCGGAGCCGCGATGGTGACGATATCGGCGCCGGCCCGCAGTGCTGCAATGCCTGCGAGCGCTACCGCGCCGGTGTACTCCTTGGAGCCTCCGACGATGAGGACCTTGCCGTTCTGACCCTTATGGCTATCTCGCTTGCGCGTAGGTTTGCGGAACATACAGTTCCGGCCTATGTTGAGATTTATAAAATCCGCGCTCGAGGCGTGAAAGGTTGACTCCACCGATGATTGCCGAGAGGGAGGTGTCGGTGGAGCGCTCGATGGTGTATGGGACTATTCGCTGCAGCCGCTCGATGAGCGGTGATTTGCTCTGGCCCCCGCCGATGATTGTGATATCTGGAGAGAAGATGCGGTGGAGGTGATTGAGATACTTCTCTGCGGCCGCTACGATGCCGTCCTGCATCGCTCGTGCAGCGTCATCGGTGGACGTCCACATCTGGTCGAGGTGCGGGCCGTAGCGTGCGATGATGTTGCGTGCGCCGAGGTTCTCATGAACGTCATGGATGTCGAGTGTCCCGTCCCTGTAGACTTCTGCGGTGCAGCGGTGACCTTTGTGACCGAAACACTCCGGCTTGCCGTCGACGATGCAAGCGCTCACGCCCGTGCCGAAGATTACCCCGAGTACGCGGCCCTGCCGCTGGAGCGATTCGCCGTAAGCGAACGCTGTGCTGTCGCGCTGGAGCGAGAACTGCTTATGCTGCAGGTGTTCCGGAAGTGTCTCGTGCATGTCCCACCTGACGAACTCCGGCGTGTTCAAGCACGAGGTCACGATGGTCCCGTCGCTCGGTCCTGAGATCGCGTAGGTGATGCTCTCGATGTCACGTTCACGTCCTTGCGTGAGATCGGAGATGTAGCTCGAGAGCTGCGACCTGATGTGGTCGCGGCCCCGGTTGCTGCCGGTATCCATAGGCGCCCCTTTCTTCACGACGCTGTCTCCCTCGAGGAGCATGCCGAGCGTCTTCGTGCCGCCGATGTCCAGGCCTACATCCATGCAGGAGAGAGGTGGAACCGCGTATATAAAGTGATTTAGGATAAGAAGAAACGAGAGGCTTAGCTACAGCCCGTTGTCGTGCCGCAGTCGATGCATAGGTGGCAGGTGCCGTTCTGCTTGACCTTCATGCTGCCGCACTGGCCGCACGCCTCGCCCGTGAAGCCCTGGCGCTTGGCGTCATCGCTTGCCGTCGTCTTCACGCCAGGCACTGGCCTGCGATCAGGTCTCGGTTCAGTCCTCGGCACGTCCTTCACATGCACGAGGTCCTCACGACTGAGGTACTCGCTCCCGAGTACGCGGAACACGTAATCAATGACTGATGTGGCTTGCTTGATGCGCGGGTCGCCGATGACCATGCCTGCGGGTTCGAAGCGCGTGAACGTGAACTCCTCCACGTAGCGGTCGAGTGGTACGCCATGCTGCAAGCCGATGCTCACAGCGTTAGCGAAGCCGTTCATGAGGCCGCGGAACGAAGCGCCTTCCTTGTACATGTCGATGTGCAGTTCGCCGACGTTGCCGTCATCATACTCGCCGGTCTTGATGACGACGCGGTGGCCTCCGACGTCAGCTTCCTGCGTGAAACCGTGACGGCGGGCGGGGAGCTGGCGGTATCCTGCTGCGAAGATCTCCTGGACGCGCTCAGGTGTGAGCGTCTCATCGATGTCGTCGTGCTGGAGCTGCAAGAGCTCAGCATCAAGGTCGCTCGCTGTCGCGTTGAGCGGTTGGCTGAGCTTGCAGCCGTCGCGGTAGAGCGCGACAGCCTTTACCATGAGTTTCCACGCGAGGATGTACGCGTCTGAGATGTCGCTGATCGTCGCCTCTTTGGACATGTTGATAGTCTTGCTGATGGCGCCGCTGATGAACGGCTGCACAGCCGCCATCATATTGATGTGCGCCTCGTACGCGATGTATCGCGTGCCGTATTGGCCGCACTTGTTCGCGCAGTCGAAGATAGTGTAGTCTGATTCTGCGAGGTGCGGCGCTCCTTCGACAGTCATGCGTCCGCAGACGTAGTCGTTCGCCATCTGGATCTCGTGTTTGGTGAAGCCGAGCGCAGAGAGGACGTCGAGGTTCGGGTCTACGAGCTGCTCATCGGTGAATCCGATGGATCGCAGGAACTCTTCGCCGAGCGTGTGCTTGTTGAGCACGAAGCCGAGTTGGAACGTTGCAAGGAGTTGGCTCTCGACCATCGCGAGCTTCTCCTTGGTGAATCCCTTCTCCGCGAGTGTCTCGTGGTTGATTTCAGGGCAGTCCTTGAGTGTGCCGTGACCTATCGCATACGCGATGATCTCCTTGATCTCGGCGTCGCCGTAGCCGAGCGTGCGTAGTGCCGTCGGCACGCTCTGGTTTACTATCTTCAGGTATCCGCCGCCCGCGAGTTTCTTGAACTTTACGAGCGCGAAGTCAGGCTCAACGCCCGTCGTATCGCAGTCCATGAGCAGTCCGATTGTGCCTGTCGGTGCGATGACTGTGACCTGCGCGTTGCGGTAGCCATGCTCCTCTCCGAGCGCAAGCGCGCGGTCCCAGCAGTCGCGTGCTGCATCGAGGAGCTCTTGCGGGCAGAGCTTGGGGCTGATGCCGATGGGTGTGATGGTGAGGTCCTCGTACTCAGGTGCTGGGGTGTTGTACGCCGCGCGGCGGTGATTGCGTATAACGCGCAGCATACTGTCGCGGTTGCGCTCGTAGCCGGGGAATGCTCCGAGGTGCTTTGCTATCTCTGCGCTCGTCGCGTATGACTCGCCGCACATGATCGCGGTGAGGGCTCCTGCGATGGCCCGTCCCTTGTCGCTGTCGTACGCGATGCCGGTGCGCATGAGGACAGTGCCGAGATTGGCGTAACCCAGGCCGAGCGTGCGGAACTCATAGGAGAGACGCGCTATCTCGCGGCTGGGGAACTGCGCCATGAGCACGCTGATCTCGAGGACTATCGTCCAGAGGCGGCTTGCGTGCTTGTACGCATCGACATCGAAGTCATTGCTCTCATCGAGGAACTTCACGAGGTTGATGCTCGCGAGGTTGCACGCGGTGTCATCCAGGAACATGTACTCTGAGCACGGGTTGCTCGCGTTGATGCGGCCGTCCGCTGGGCAGGTGTGCCACTCGTTGATCGTGTCGTCGTACTGCACGCCTGGGTCGGCGCTCGCCCATGCGGCGATGCAGATGCGGCTCCACATCTCCTTGGCCTTCATGGTCTTTGCCACCTTGCGGTTGAGGCGGTTGATGAGCTGCCACTCGTCGTCTTTCTGGAGCGCGAAGAAGAACCTGTTCGGGATGCGGACGCTGTTATTGCTGTTCTGCCCGCTCACGGTGTTATACGCTTCGCCTTCGAAGTGCGTGTCGAAGACCGGCGTCGGGATGTCAGTGATGCCCATCTGAGCGAGCTGGAGCGTGCGGCTGATGTACGAGAGCGGCATGCTCATGTCCATCGCGCGCTTCACTGCGTGGCGCAGTTCGCTGTTCGTCTTGAGATCGTAATCCTTGCTGCGTCGTGCGATGCTGAGGATATCCTCTGTCACGCGGTGAAGGGACTTGCTGCCTGCCACGAGGTCAGCGACTTTCTGCTCCTCGATCATCTTCCAGTCGACGAATAGCTCGATGTCGGGGTGATCGAGGTCGAGGCAGACCATCTTTGCCGCACGGCGTGTGGTGCCCCCACTCTTGATAGCTCCTGCTGCGCGGTCGTAGATGCGCAGCCAGGACATGAGTCCGCTGCTGCGTCCGCCGCCACTGAGGCGTTCGCCGTCAGCACGGAGGTTGCTGAAGTTCGTCCCTGTGCCGGAGCCGTACTTGAAGATGCGCGCTTCGCGTGTGGCGAGATCGAAGATGCCGCCCTCGTTGACGAGGTCGTCCTTGACGCTCTGGATGAAGCATGCGTGCGGCTGCGGGTGCGTGTACGCATCATCGCTCTGCTTGAGCTCGCCAGTGATTGCGTCGGTGTACCAGTGGCCTTGTGCTCCGCCGGTGATCCCGTACTTCCATGCGAGGCCGGTGTTGAACCACTGCGGTGAGTTGGGAGCGACAATCTGGTGGACGAGCATGTGTTTGAGCTCATCCTCGAAGGCTTGCGCGTCATTTTTGGTGGCGAAGTAATTGTGGGACTCGCCCCAGTAGCGCCAGCACCCTGCGAGCCGCTCGACCACCTGGCGCACGCTGCGTTCAGGACCTGTTACTGGCTTGCCGTCCTTGTCGAGGAGCGGCTTGCCGTCTTCGTACTGCGGGACGCCTGCCTTGCGGAAGTACTTCTGCGCAAGGATGTCCGTCGCGACCTGTGACCATGATGCCGGCACTTCGATGTCTGTTATCTCGAAGACCTTGGTGCCGTCAGGGTTCTTGATGACTGATGACCTGCTGTCGTACTCCACGAGGCTGAGCGGATCGATGTCCTCTGTGGTGAACTTCCTTGGTATCGTGAGTCCTTTGCCGCGTTTGCGCATCACTGCCGTTTGGTCTGTTGGGCTCATTTCATTTCCTCCTATCAAAGCGCGCTCGTAATCCCTTGATTAAGGTATCGGTTGAGCGTGTGCAGCAGCCATCCACGCCTGACGCACTACGGGTAGCGTGTCGGTAGCTATTGCTACGCAATTAGTGGTGGTATCAGGGTTTTACAAATTTATAAGGACTTGCCTGAATGGGAGTATAGGTTGGAATATGCATTCGCGAAGGGGTGAAAGAATTGCTGCGGGCTATTGAGAGCTTAGGCGGCTGAATGGCGGAGAAGTATATGCTGCAGTTCGCAGTTTGCTCCAACCCGATGACAACAGAAATGATGCGCTAGTGTGTGGGTGCGCTGCGCCCGACTCTGTGCTCTTGGATGTGCATGAGGAGGTCGGCCAGTGTCTTGAGGCAGAGGAAGAAGATGACGTTCCACGAGAGGATGAATCCAAGGAAGATGGTGAGGTGCATCGGGAAGATGCGGGCGTAAGGGAGGAATGTGAGCGTGGTCAGGCTCGGCTTGCCCGCGGCATCCTTCTCCCCGTTCTCCACGTACGAGTACCAGTGGTTCGCGAGGAAGATGAGTGTGAGCGCGAACACGCTGATTATCTCCTGCCCGGTGAGCGGGGCACGGGAGGGTAAAAATGCAAGGTAGACAAGGTGGATGACGCCGTAGCTCCCAGCGAAGAATCTCGCGTTCACCCACTTCGTTGCGCTTCCCGGGCCAGTGCGCCCATCCATGGGGACCTCCTTGGCTGGCGGTGCCTTGTCGAATATGGTGTGCACTTTCTTGCTCGGCCGCTCCTGCACTGTGATCGTGAACTCCTTCAACTTCATTATCCGCATGAAGTTGAAGACGCCGATGATAACGCTCTGCGCCCAGAAAATCCATATGAGCGGAGCGAGGCTCCACCCCTGCCAGATGGCCACGATGACTGTGATGATGTTCGCTCCGAGCAGCGAGAGTGTAGATCGGTCGAGCATAGCAACTCCCGGTTATGTGTCCCTATTAATATTGCGGTGCGAGCATGAACGAATCTTTATAAACGCAACACCGTTCTTTCCATGGTGCTAGACTGGGGCGCTCGTCGTGCCTTGTCACCGCAAACCGGCGTCATGGCGGGGTCGAAGCCCGTGCCGAGGCGTAACCCTCGGCCGCCAGAGTCGCGGGTCGACCGTCGATCCTGCGTCCGTGCTGATGTGCCATTAGCTGAATCCTGTCAGGCGGGGAACCGAGCAGCAGTAAGGCAAATGACGCGTGTAGTTCGGGTCGCGCAGGGGAGGGAAACCCGTGTCCCTCTGACGGCTGTTGGGCCGTCCAGGCACGGGCGTGCACGCTTTCTCTTTATATTCTGCTTCTGAATCCGCAGCAGTCTTCTGGAACCTTTCGCATCCTTAGCAGTAAAACGCCGACATTTTCTTAAAGCAGGTGTTGAGTCCCTCAACTCGGTGGTAAGGTGGCTGGGGCATCCCGTAGGACTATACTGAAATCTCTCACTGCAGTAGGAGCGCTCTCTGCTCTGGATATGTCTTTGCCTGTGCAACTGCTGCCTGGGCAGCTTGAATCGGGACTGTTTGAACCACAAAGTGCGCGTCCGCGCGTCACTGTCGGGCTGAACAACGACGTGAACATCTGCTCCTTCGGAGGCTACAATGGTCCGTGCCTCATCCAGGATGATGCGTACAAGGCAGCGCGGGACACTGGCGCAGACACGATCCGCTACACGCTCTACTGGCACAAGGTCGAACCGCGGCGCGGCGACCGTATTTGGTGGCAGGTGGATAAGGAGATGGAGCGCATGCACAACGCAGGCTTCCAAGTCTACCTCAATCCGATGTGGGGACCTGCGTGGGCGACGGGTGGGTTCCCAGTCTGGGAAGGGTTCGACGGCTGCAACGCCCCGTTCCGCAATCCTGATGGCTCCATAGGGGTGCGCTTCGACAGGACGAAACCCGGATGCGCAGCACCGCCGCCGCTCGATGTCGGAGCGTACGTCGACTTCACTGGCGCGGTCACTGAGCGCTACAAGGATGTCGTCAAGTTCATGGGCGGCATGAACGAGTTCAACTATAACACGTTCTGGCCCTGGGGCACATGGAACGGCGATGAGTTCACGCCTGACTTCAAGGCAGCGATGGACTGGGTCGGCAGGCCGTTCTACGAGACAGTGAAATCCATTGCTCCGGAGATATCTATTATCGGTCCGGAGATGGATGACATCGGCAGCCTCGACCGCATACTCGGGGAGGAGCAAGGGCACTACTGGGACATCCTATCATTCCACGGCTACGACTGGGCAGCAGGATATCCTGAGCACGCGCTGCGCCGCGTGGATGAGTTCATGAACGTCATCAAGCGCCGCGACGACACGCGCCCTGTCTGGATCACAGAGACGGGCAAGATGGGGGATGTGCGCGTTCCCGGCAGCATGCGCAGCCAGGCAGAAGGCGAGGTCGGATTCCTCAAGGGTATCGAGGCGCGCGGCGATATCGACAAGGTCATCTTCTACCGCATCCAGGCCGGACTGAACAACACGTACGGCTGGATACAGCGCGATGACTCGACACCCGAGAATGGATGGAAGCAATGGCCTGTTTTGCAGCGTCCTGTAGCGCTCGCGATGCGCGAGTACCTCACAGGCCAGCCATTGCCTTCAGGATATCCTGTCGGTGAGAGCGTAGGCAGACGCCGTGCAGTGAGGCGGGCCCCTGACTTCGACCGCACAGACTCACTCTACGATCCTGCATCGCAACGCTACGTCCAGTGGGATGGCGAGAAGTACGTTCCTAGATGAACTCGTTGTAGAGCGCGCGCACAGCGAGCTCTGCTTCACTATCATCGACTCCTATGGCTATGCTCTTGGAATTTCTTGGATAGCTGAGCGCGAGCACATCGATGTCTGCCTGCGCCAGTGCTGCCGTTGCCCGGCTTGCTGCGTGGCGGGTGTAGGGAAGTCCCTGGCCAACCACGAGCACCATGCTCAGGTTGCCGCGGTCAAGGATGCTCGCCTCGTTCACCTTGAGATCTGTGTAGAGCGAGTTGATCACGCTCTCCTCCTTGCCCTTCAGTTCCTGCGAGCGCATGATCACCGAGATGTAGTCTGTCGCGTCCATGTCGTGGTCATAGGAGATGTGGTGGTCCGCGAGTACGCCAAGGAGCTTGTTGCCAAATCCCTCCTCATGGTTCATGAGTAGCTTCTGCACGCCGATGCTCGAATACCCCTGGCGGCACGCGATGCCGATGACTGCTGAGCGACTGTCGTGGCGGCGGCTTGGTGTGATGAGTGTGCCTGGCGCTGACGGGTCTGTCGTGCACTTGATGCGCACCGGTATACCCTTTTTGTAGAGCGGACCGACAGCATCCTCATGCAGGACTTCAAAGCCCGCGACTGAGAGCTCGCGCATCTCCTCATACGTGATCTGCTCGATAACCCTTGAATCAGGGACTATCTTCGGGTGGGCTGCGCGCACGCCATCGATGTCTGTGAAGTTCCAGTACATGCTCGCATCGAGTGCGTTCGCAAGTACTGCGCCGCTGACATCAGAGCCGCCTCTTGCTAATGTGATGACGCTGTACTCCCACTCGCCGAAGAATCCTGGGAAGATGATAAGGCTTTTCGATATCTTGAGCTCAGCGAGCTTCGCGTAGGCGTCTGGATGGACGCGGCCGATGCCGTTTCCGATGTGCGTCAGCTTGAAGCCCGCCATCACAGGGTCTATGTATCGCGATTTGATATCCTTGAGGCCCTTGGCGTAGCAGTACTGGGAGAAGAGCTTTGCGCAGTTGTCCTCGCCAGCAGCGATGAAATTGCTCAGGAAGATCTCGCACTTAGGGAAATCCAAGCGCTTGCGCAGGTCATGCTCTATCTCGCTCATTATGTCCGTGATGCCGACGCTGTCGGCTATTGCCTTGTAGCGTCCGAGGATCTCGTCCAGATTCGGCTCCTGGCCCGCGAGCTTCGTATTGCCTGCCTTGATGAGGAGGTCGGTAACCTTCTCCCCGCCAGGGATCTTGCCTGGAGCTGAGACTACCACTGCCTTGAGGTCGGAGTTACTGGCGACAATCTGATACGCTTGTTCGAAAGCCTCCGGTGTAGCAAGCGATGTGCCTCCGAACTTCGCGACGTGATCTCTCATAGGATTGGGGTTCTTTGACGGTTGTTAAGGTTTACGGAACCGCCTTCGCTGCCTGTTGAACTCGATGTCTTTTTTCGCTTGCTCTAAGCGTTCCTCGAGATGTTCGTTCTTGAGGTAGTGCCTATTGGCGAGGTTGAGAAAGAGAGGGGTTGATTCGTGGTCAGGCAGGTAGGTGATGAGCTCTGTCACGACTCTCTCCATGCAGGCGATGCCATCCTCGCCCCGGTCATCGTTCTTGAAGAGGAGGGCTAATGCTGCTGGGATGTAGGCGTCATCATCACGGTGGTGGAGCATGATGCCGATGCTGCGGTAAGGCTGAAAGCCCAGGAGCGTCTCTGCCGCAGCCATGGCGTACCAGGCTGAAGGATCCTCGGGATGGGCTGCGGCGCGGATGATCGCCAGGTGCTCGAGGTGATTGATGCGAGCTGTTGTCGGTGCCTGGAGGTACGCGTCAACGACGCGACGGATATCATCAGCAGAGGCCTCTATTATCTGGATATCCTCCGCCGTGGTCTTATAGAAGTCCACCACCTTGCCCATGGACAGGATTGGTGAGGTTTGATTCTAAAGGGTTTCGGCGGATATCAGCTACACGCAGACGCCATCGACGCATCTGCACCCGACGCCGTAATGCCTGGCGGAGTTGTCGACGCAAGCGGCAGCCCTGAGGTAGTCGCTCTGCGGCCTGCATGCATGGCTGCCCTCGTCCTCGACGCAGCAGCTGCCTGCGCCGCCATACGCGAATCCCATGAAGGTCGCCATGCTCTTGATGTAAGGGTTACGTGTCGGATTCGTGTCCACGCACGTCGCACTCGTGTCTATTTTGCAAGTGCCGTCGATGCAGGAGGTGCACGGGAATTGGGCTTCGCCCAGCTTGTCGCCGTCGCAGTAGAAGTCGCGAAGGACGTTCTCCTGGCAGGTGTCATCGAGCGGATACGGGATGCCGCCGTCTGAGTAGAAGAGCCTCCCCTTGACTTGGGGATTTATGCCTGATTCCTGGTCCTCGCAGGACGTGGTCTGCAAGGTCTTGCCTCTTGTGCACACCGCCCATCCTGCGCGCTCTTCGCAGCCTTCAGCGCATGTGCTCCAGACATATCTTACGCAGATGCCATTGCAGCCGTAGCCCACGATCTGGTTGCCCTCGCAGGTGGTGTTGCTGCCACACTCCTCGTTGGATAGGCAGGAAGGTTCGTACGGTTCTTGATATGTGTTGTCGGGAGCGAACGGGTCTCGATACGTGTCTGCCGCAGCATCACGTGCCTGCTGAGGTGTGATGGTCGGCAAATCCGGTAGGACATCTCTCGGTGCAGGATGGTAGAACTCCACCGCATAGACTATGGCTGCGATGATGAGCATGAGCAGAAATAACGCTGTGGCTGCGAGAGTCCAGATCTCGTTGCGATCCATCTTCTCTCCTGGGTCCATACGCTTCCCTTGTCGCAAATCTTTATAAAGGCTTTCCGAGTCCTTGTGGTTACCGGTCACAGACGGTTTTGAGGCTTTCTCAATCGTTTGTGATTCACGATAGTCGGTATCGTCTAATGGTAGGACGGGGGACTGTGGCGGTCTTCGGATCGCAGATATCCCCAGGCCCGGGTTCGATTCCCGGTACTGACTCT
>DAGG01000028.1 GCA_002498125.1 Candidatus Woesearchaeota archaeon UBA525 | reverse complement strand
GTCCTCGATGCGCTTGGCGATGTCCTTCTCCATCTCCACTATCTGAGCGTTCTCGAACGCGAGCAGGTCAGCGAGCATCTCCTCGTGCGTCCTCGTCTCCTCGCGGAGCTTAGCGAGCTTGCGACTGTCGCTGTAGGTGAGGAGGCGCAGCACCGAGTAGACCACGAGCGGCACGATGATGAGCACGAGCAGGTAGAGCCAGAGGTACTCGTAGCCTATCTTGCAGAGCAGGAACTCATAGTAGTAGATGTATGAGAGCAGCGAGACGGCAATGGTGACAAGGATGAAGAGCACCATCTCGCGCCGCTTCTCGTAGTATACCTGCGCCCGCTTGAACTCCTCGAGAAGCTGGTCCTGCTTGATCCGCTTGAGCTCCTGCACATAGACGTATGCGCGCACCACCATGAGCGTCAGCACGATGAGGATGAACCATCGCGCGTCGTTGAAGAACGGGTTAGGAGTCTTCTCGCAGATGATGGCCGGGAACTCGAGGATAGCAGGCTGCCTCTCGACGCAGGCAGGGCACGGGCCACCGCAATCTACCCCGGTCTCGCCATAGTCCTGCAGGCCGTCGAAGCAACTGTCACAAGGACGGCATGAACCACCGCAATCGACTGCCTCCTCATCCTCATCCTTGACACCATTATCGCATCCAGGACAGGGCTCGCATCTGCTGCCGCCGCAATCGAGGCCTGTCTCATCGCCGTTCTGCATAAGATCGTAACAGGTCGGATCGTACATGCACTCCTGCACACGTGCAGGCTTGTCATTGCTCGTGCCGCAACCGTTATTGTCCTGGCAGTCGCGCGTCTGCAGTCCTTCTATCGTGCAGTTGGTCCAGGCGGTGCAGATCCACTGCTCCTCGCAGCCGAACGGCGCAGTCATGCTGATGACGCCGGCAAGAGCACTGAGTATCCCCGGCATGACGAGCGTCGGGCTCGCTGAGCTAGCAGCACCACCGGTGCTTCCGCCACCACCACCGCCTCCTCCTCCGCCACCACCGCCGGCAGCACCGCCACCACCGCCACCGCCACCAGTCGAACCTCCACCGGTACCGCCAGTACCGTTAGTCCCACCCGTACCGTTACCGCCGGTGAGGTTGCCACGGCAGTCGCCAGGACACATGGCCAAGGTCTCGAAGTACGGGTCGCAGTACCTGTCACCGCAGACAGGGACCGGGTGGCTGAGCCGCACATACTTGAACGTGCCCTCTTCAGTGGTGTTATCACCGCTGATGATCATTGTCGGCTGGTTGCCGAGGAAGAATGAAATACCCGCCCCCTCAGGGATCCCTTCGTACCCGGAAGTGAAGGGATCATCGCTGTTGCAAGTGAGCAAGCCAAAGGTACCATTGTTCACTGCAGTGAAAGATGCGCAGGAGAGGTTAACAGTAGCGTTCTCAAATCTCGCAGTGACTAGACTTCCCGGCAAGATAGGCTGGCCACGTGTAGTGATATTGCCGTAGAATTCTGTCGGGAGGAGTGGTATAGCTGCAGCAGTGCCGGAGAGTATGAGAAAGAGAATGAGTGCGAGGATGCCGCGGCTCATGAGTTCACCACCCAATTAGTCGCTGCAGTCGTGTTCACCCAGTAACCATTCCTGCGCTCGATGTTCTGCAGGTCGCCGCTGCCGTCGGGAACTGTGTAGTTGATGAATGCCTCACCGGTCTTGTTGTAAGCGATGACGAGGTCGACCGATGAGTTGACGCTGGAGAACGCGTCGAAGGAACTGCGTGTGATGTTCGAGGGGTAGCCGACAAGGTTCCAGCCGCCGAAGAGTGGGATGTCGGTCGATGCAGCGCGCAGGCCCTGGAACGTCTTGTTCGTCGGTGCGTCCATGATCGCAACATAGCCTGCACGCCTCGTCATGTACTGGAGGTCGCTCACGACATATGATGGCAGGTTCGGGTTGTACACACGCCAGCCGTCGACGTCGCCAGGAACGTACTGGTACATCGCCTGGACCGTCAGGTTATCTATCACGTCGGTTATGGGCACTGCAGTATGGAGGCACCAGACTGAGACGAGGTTGTACCCGACCTCAGCATAAAAAGTGCATTCTACAGGCGTAGAGTTGACGATGCGGACATTTGAGCCCATATTGCCAGTCGTGGCCTTACCTGCGAAGTCCCCTTGGAGGAACATGAGCGCAACCATAAGGAAGAGCACTGTGCCGCCGATGATCGTGTAGCGCGCGATGCGGAGGTGGTGCTTCATGCGTCCTTGCGCTCCTCAAAGCGCACCTCCCATGCCTGTTTCTCAGGATCAAAGCGGAAGACCACGTCGTGCTTTTTGCTCTCGTCGAGGGCGAGCAACAAGGGCATAGGGATGGTGGTCTCAAAAGAGCTGCCCCGCCGGTAGAGTCGTCGCCGAAATTCCATAAGTCCTGAAGTTCATCTTCTCCGCGAGTCTGAGGATTTAAAACTTCCTTATTTATAGCCTTATAAAAATACTTATATTTCGGAAAATACCCGATTCCAGTATAGTAAATAATATACTAATCCGAAACATTTTTATACTGGTGGGCACAATATAGGAGTATCACCAAACAAGCGCCGCGAGACGGCCACCAGTGACATCATGGTCATCCTGTTCGATCAGTACAACATGCCGGAGAACATCTTCGAGATAGTCTTCGCGACTGAGCAGCAAGTGATTGTCGCCAAGATGCTCATCGATGAGATGAAGAAGGCCGGCGGCGAGATAGGCAAGACAGAGATGTCCATGTTCGCCACAGCGCTGCACGACGGCACGAAGATTGGCGGCCAAACAGAAGGACCCTTCCCCATCAAGAAGGAGATCACAATCAGCTACAACAAGCGACAGTTTTACGACCGCATCCTCACGCCCATGAAAACCATGGGACTCATCGACTACGACCTGTACAAGAAGACCTACAGGATCAGCGACAAGTTCAGCAAGAACATGATGAAGGTCGGCCTCATGTGGAGCCAGGAGCGCACCAAACCTCCCAAGGACTACCAGCTGCGACCCATCAGGAAATAAGTTCGCTACGCTCACAATGTGGGCTTCACGAACCCCACATAACACTCACAGTGCGACAAAGGTGCTTGACACAACGTCAAGAAGAATAGAAGCCGGCAACGCCGCCTTGCGATAGAAGCAGGAGAGGCTGCGATTCATGCAGCAGCCTCGACGAAAAAACGCGAGGGACGAGCGTACGAACGCGCGGCGAAAACAACAAACCTCACGTTGAAAAAAGAGAGACCCTGGTTGTGCGTAAAATTCAGGTCTAGAACCTGATTTCTCACACACCCACCCTCCCCCCACACCCCTCCGCTCCGCGGAAACCCGCCGAATGCGGGCCACGAGCAACTAGGGCCTCTTTTTTCTTTTTTCTACTCAGCCCGTCTTGAAGAACCAGTCATTCCCCTGTTCCTTGCGGATCTCACGCAGGACGTCATGGAGTATCATGATGCCTTCGAGGCGCTCGGCATCGCTGCAGGCGGTGAACCCTGCGAGGTTGTCGATGCAGCCCAGAGGGCCATTGCCCTCGGCGGCCGGGATGAGCATCTCGAGGCCGATGCCGCCGGAGATCCGCTTGAGCTCATCTTTCGTCGGCTTGCGGCGCAGGACACCGAACTGGTCAGTCGCGAGCTCGAACCCGTCGCCGGTCTTGTCTGCGTAGAAGACGATAGGCTGTTCAGGTCCCGCGTACACAGTATAGCGGGACTGGCCGGCGGTGCCGGAGTAGACTGTGTATTGGCCGACAGTGCTGAGCTGGTAATGCGGAATCGGTGCACGCTGCGTAGCGCAGCCGAGAACAGTAAGACCTAGTAACGCTGCCCCAAGCTTCATGGCAGCCGAGATACACATACGCGTTTTATAGTTTCTGCAAGAACTGAGAAAATAGTTCACTTCATGATTCCACTTGCCCACTCCACCTGCGCAGGTGCGCAGGGCTCGTCCATTAATTGTTATTACTCGTAAGTAACAACATTTATAAATCCGGGGGCCTGCCTAGGTGTAAAGAGAGACAAAAATGACCGATACTAAAGAATCCGGCAAACTCGAGAAGCTCACCAATGGCGCGCTGAAGAAGTACGCCATTGAGAACCTACCGCACATCCCTGAAGAACACACTGGGCCGCTGCAGGCAGCAGAGCTCGCCGATGTCGTCATCTCATGGGGAGGGACAGGACACAACAAACAGCTCAAAGTCCTCGTCGTAGGGTACAAGAACTCCTACGGTATGAGTCTCGGCATCGTCGGTGAAGGACACCGCGATCCGGAGACGAACGTCGTTGATAAGGCCTATTTCGAATGGATCAGCCACTTCGAGAGCTACACGCCGCTCGAGAAGTACGGTGGCAAGTAGCGGTCCGGCGCATAGGATTCTCTGATACGTCTGCCGTTCGCCACCTCTAATATCTCTGCCTCGCAGTAGACCTTGCCGCGCTCGTAGAGGTCAAGGGCCTGCTCGATAGACTTGTTCCCGTTCCTGAAGCGAGAGAGGTAACGGTCGAGATGCTCCGGCACCTTCTTCACAGGCCGCCATTCGCCACACATTTTCGTGCCATCATAGACCCCCACAGAAGGCAATGACGAGTAATCCCAAGTAATCTCCTCCCAGTGCTCCTCATCGCGCGACTCCCAGCGGAGCAGCATAATCGCAGGAGTCTTCCGAATCACGAGCTTGCCATCGAACACAGGGAACTCCCTGTTGATGCCCACCTTTCCAGCACCCATGCACTCCAGAGACCACAGACTGTTGATAAACAGTCAGTCTCACTAAGAATACTAACGCGTACCTGTAAGGTCGGGGCAGAGACGATCAAAAGCGACGCTCTTCTGCCCGTCGTAATGCCGCTGCGCCTTACCAAGGTCAGTCTTCTCGCCGCGCGCGGAGAGGTAATCCTCGATATGGCGGACAACATCGCCGCTCGCTTTCGCATCAGAGAGGAGTTTCGGGAAGACCTCGTGCGCAAAGCGCCGCGCCTCGAAGTACCCCTGCTTGAGGCGGTACGCCCTGTCCACGCTGCCGTCGGCATTGAAATCCACGCGGAGCGTCACCCGCACATGGCCGCGCAGCTTCGTCTCGATACCCACGGCCATGTCGAATTCAGGAACGTAAGAGATATGCTCTACAGGAGAGAAAGGGTCATCGGTAAGGTCGAGCCTGAGTTGGAACGTCTCGACAGCAGCGTTACCGGAGCCATGGACCTTGCGATAGATGGGTTTCTCTATGTCAGCATCTGTGCATGTCAGCATGCGCGGATACTCGCAGCGCGTCGGACATGCTGCGTACGCCCCCGCGGCAGCCAAGCTGAGAGCAGCGCCCAACACCAATTCCTTTAGCCCCATGATTATCTCTACAGTGAGTTCGATTTATAAATATTACTAAAAATACTACTTTCTAGTAGTTAAAAAATAAGAGAATCTGCTCAGAACCTATGCCCGCAATCGATGCAGGTCTTGCGTCCGCGCGCATTCTTCACGCCGCACTTCTTGCACTTCTTCTTCGTTCCGAGGAAGAAGAGGAGCAATATTAGGATTACGACGACGCCGTAGACGATGTACCTGCCGTAGTCACTGCGCAGCTCAAGCGGGAACGTACGCTCAGTTATCTTGATACGGGACAGCTCACGCTGGCCATAGTACGCACGCACACGGATTGAAGGGTTTGCCGCAAAATCAGCGTCGGCCATCTCGACAGGAACGGGCAGTTGCGCATCCTTGCCTGCGGCAATCTTCACCACACCATCACCGCCAACAGTGATCTCCTCGCCGTTCACGATGAGGTCCACGAGCTCAACGCTCACATACGCATCGACCCGCCCAGTGTTCTCAATAGTCACCATGAACCGCTGCGCGACAGTGTCGTAGTGGAGGCCTGTGATATTGATGTACGCATCATCGAGGACATCGATGATCTCTATGTCGAAGGTCTCCTGGAGCGTGTTCTCCAGGCTATTGGCGCTCTCGCCATAGACTGTGAATATGTCGCCTGAGAGCGACGAGGACTGCAGGTTGAGCGGCTCGCCGTCCACATCAGTCTGGTAGACGACAGTCTTGTACTCGTTCTTATCCAAGAACAGCGGGTTGACATCACCAGTCACCTTGATATCGGTGCCGTCGCGGATCGTGATGGTACTCTTGAAGTATTCGGCGATGCCTCGCGGATTGCGATACGTCACCTGCAAGCTGCCTGTCGCCTTGTTGTAGACGACGCTCGTAATCTCCAGCACCACGTCATAACGCGGCATGGGGAAACGATCGAGATCCTCGACTGTCGAGATCGCCCCTGTCGGCTGGCGCGCGCCTTGCGCGAACTTGACGAAGACGCTGATGCCGAGCTGCCTGCGGACGAAGGTCGCGCTGTTCACGAGCTCGTTGCCGATGAGGATCCCGACCTCGATATCACTCTCGCTGATGAAGGAACGGACAGAGTCAGGCACGTTCTGGCGGCCCAGGAACACGACAGGATCAGACCCTGACATGATGCCTGCCTCGATGAACTCTCCGTTCGTGAGGATAACCTGTTTCGTCGGCCGCAGCTCCAAGTACCGGCTAGTTATCTCGATGTTGTTGTCGAACCTGTTACCCTTGTTGAGCGTCTCAGGATCGAATTGCGCCAACGCATCCTTGACCTCGCGGTCGACCTGGCCGTAGATGAGCACCTTGGAAGGGTCCTTGCTCGCGAGCACCGGGACCACATCATCGATGTTGTCCCTGTTCGCGAAGACGACGAACGACCGATCGACCTGTGAGAAAGGCGCGACGCTGATCGCGTTGTAGCCGTAAGCGTCATCGATCACGATGAAACGCGAGACATTCCCCAGGCGTCGCAGGAGCTCGAGGTTCAGATTGCTGGAGCGTATCTCCTCAGGCTCTGTGTAACCGCGGCTCCGCAGGATATCAGGATAACCCACGACAAAGGGCCGCTCGCGGCTTGAGAGGATGAGGACGTTCTTGCGTTCCGTCGGGATTGAGTAGAGGAGGATGGTCGAGTGCCTGGTGCTCACGAGGAAGTTGTTCGGCAACCCCTCGAGGTTAGCGTACTGTACGCCAGTATAGACGTCGCGCCAATCCTGGGAGTTCACGATGACCTGATCTATCGCGAACGATCCCGGCAAGAGCACGAGCGCCAGGAGGATAATGCACCATTTCCCGCCCACCATACCATCACGGAAGGACGACAGTGTGTTTATAAAACTTGCGTAGGGCCGCTCACATCGGCTCGGCCTGGAATATCAGAGTACCATTGCACTGGCCTGAAGCCTCTTGGGCCGGGTCGACGTACAGCTCCCAGTATGTCGTGTTCAGCGCCACAGTAGAATCGTTCGCCTTGGGGACTGTCAGTCCTGCAATCTGCTGATAGCTGTTGGACAACACCTGCTTTGTATTGTAGTCTGCTGTAGAATTCGCTGCGAAGCGCTGCAGGTCCACAGTGAGATTGCCTATCTCACAGGAGAATGATAGCCCGTCTCCACTCGAATTGCCGTATCCTTGGACAGTTATGTTGATGGGCAGGTTGCCGATGTTCGTGATATTCGCAGTCTTGTTGCTAGAGTACTCTCCCGCAATCATGTCGCCGTAGTCGATCATCTCAGTCACATTGAGCGCGTAGAGGGGGTAGAGCGTCGTGTTGTCTGTGCCGAAACCTGTAAGGCTCTTCGAGTCGTTCACGCGCGCAGTGCAGTTCCACGTGCCGTTGACCGCGTAGTAGTTCACCTTGAATGAGCAGGAGTAGTTGGCGAAGTAGCCGCTCTGCTGTCCGGAGATGGGATTGCAAGAGGAATTCGTGTAGTGTGTATTGTTGTCATCGGCAGAGTACTCGTTGCTGGATGCCGCGAACAGCGTGGCGTTCACCGTATCGAGTTCTCCGAAACTGTTGTAGTCGCGGATGCTCACATTGCAAGTCACCTCGGTGAGGCTGCCGGGAGTGAGTGTGATGGGATCCTGCAGCGTCACGGCAGTAACGTACGGCGGGGAGCCGGTGATGTTTACCCTCGTATCAACGGTATAGTTCCTGTAATTGGGGCCAGGACCTGCGCCGAGCGAGAACTGAGCGAGGATTCCGAGCGTCATCAGGAGCGCGAGTGCTAGGAGAAGCCTGGTCCTCCTGCCGGTCTTATCCTGGACGCGCATGATTCATCTGAGCTCGACGTAAAAGTAATATGGTGTCGGGGAGGATTTGATGTCGGATTCCGCGACGATGAGTTGGAAATCATTCGTCTGATCGTTGTAGCCTGTACTACCATCATTGATGCTCGTCATATAGATGAGGTAGGAATTTGTCGTGTCCATGACAAGGACCTCCTGGTAAGGAGATGATGTCGTTGGCACCTGCCTCGTGTCGCTGACGTAGGTCACGGTGCTGTTGCAGGTGCTCTGCGGGATAGTGTTACCACCCACCTGGAACTCCTTATGTATCGACCAGTTGAAGGTCGCGTTGATCCTATCCGGCTTGGCGGAAGTCATGTTATGGAACGTTGACTCTGCGATGATGAGTGAATGGCTGGCGCAGCTGATGGAGCTCCAACTGACGTTACTCCAGCGCGAGGCGTACACCTGGCCCGTGATAGTCCCGGTGAGATCCCAGTCGTAGATCGTGTAGTTACTAGCATCATCGAGGCTGTAGGAGCCAGAGATGTTACCGATGTAGGCCTTCCAGTGCTGGTCCTGCTGGACCGCATTGAGGATGACTGTCGTGATAGTGCCGCGAGTGTCGTTGCGCATATCAGGCGGTCTTGTGGGGCCGTACTCTGTAGAGTTGAACGAAATGTCTGCACCAGATGGTACGCTGAAACCTGCTTGCGAAGAAAGGAAAAAAACAAGGAAGAGGAGCGCGATGAGAAGTGATGTTCTCCTCACCGTGTGTGGTTTCATGCTCTCACGCTCCTCTGCTAGTCCTGCCATGGTCTTAGCTCAGCTCCACGAAGAAGTAGTACGGAGTCGCTCCGATGCTACCGCTCTTCTCGTTCTCACCCACAAGCAGTTGGAAGTCATGGGTCTCGCCGTCGAAACCGGTGACTGAGTCCTCCATGATGGTCGTGTAGATGCGGTTGTCGCCGCTCGCCAGGAGAACCATCGCGAAGTCCGTGCTCTGGGTGTTGTTGTTCACATAACCGAACGTCCTCGGGCAAGTATTGGCGATGATGCTGTTGCCTCCCACAGCGAATGCCGGGTGAGTGCCGATTGCGAAGGTGTTCGAAACACTGTCTGCGTCAGCAGCAGCCTGTCCGAGGTAGGTCTCCTCGTTCGTCACGTTCGCCGCGGTCGAGCAGTTCACGCTTGTCCAGCTCACGCTTGAGCTCCTGGTCGCGTACACTTCGCCGCTCGGCGTCGCATCAGACCAGTTGTAGAACGTGCTGTTCGTGCCGTCCTGGAGCGTGATCACACCGGTAACCTCTCCGTAGTAACCTTGCCAGGATTTCGTTATCGTCAGTGCCTGTATATTGATTTCAGTGACGTTTCCGCCCTGAGCGCCGATGCTCTGCTGCGCGAGAGTTGAAAGGTCCCGCGTTGTCGAGCTCAATTGCGTCAGTGACGTCGGCGACACCGGCTCTGCGTACGCCAGCGCCGCTGCGAACGACACCGCCAGCAGACCGAGCGCGAACGCGCCTATTATGGTCTGTATATTGCTTCTCATTTTCCACCACCACGTTTCTTTTCCTGGGCGATGCCCAGTGGATCATGAAGGACGTACATCTGCTCCGCGGAGGGCAGTGCCGTCTCGAAGATTATCTGCCGCGTGACTCCGTCGCGTCCTGCGAGAGTGAAAGGCTTGAGTTGCAGTTTGGTTCCCGTCCGGTAGTAGAACACAAGAGGCGACATGGAGCTCTTGTTGAACGCAAGGAATGTGAGCTTGTCGAGTCTCTCCTCAATCCGCCAGAATGCCTTCTCGATGAGGTACCGCATGTCAGGTCGCTCGAAGAACCATATGCGCATGATGATCTTGTTATAGTCAGAGAGATGGACTAGTTTCTTATCGACGAAGTTCCCTGATGTCGAGATGAGGTATGAGAGGTCGCCGTTGAGGCTGTAGAGCACGCGGGGCTTGTCCTTGTCGCGGTTGCTGATGCGCTTGCTCGTCACAAGGCCCGCCATCTCTAGGAGGCGCAGCTGCTGGCTCACATTGGCGACGGACGTGTTGCAGACTTTGGCGAGCTCGAGCGGTGAGCGAGGCTGCAGCTCAAGCGCCTTGAGAATATGCCATTTGCTCGCTGTGAAGAGCGTTTCGTGTTCCATGTAGTCGCTACTGTCTCTGCGCCGGGAATCTCCCAGCAGTCGTCATTGTCGTTGCTGTCGGCGCTGCGAACGCCTGGTTCACTTTGTTGATGCAATCGATGCGATGATTGGAGGTCGCGCTCGACGATTACATCAGTATACGCTTTCGTATGTTAGTACAATCTTAGCTTAAGAACTATTTAAATCTTTTGGCAACTACTGTAGTCCATTAATTAACGAATCTATGAAACAGTGGTTTGACGACGGAGAAGATGATCAAGCAACAGATACACCCTCCCTCTGGAACATTGTGAATCACTGTTTAAGAATTTAGTGAAATAGCGAAGTGTCCTGTTTCGCAAACCGAAAGCGCTGTGCAGGAAAACGAGAAAAAAAAGATGATAAGAAAGAGATGGATAGGATGGTTCTTAGCACAAATAACGCGCTGTTCAGCTCAGCTCGACGAAGAAGTAGTAGAGCGTCGGGCCGCTATTGCCGTCGTGCTCGTTTTCGCCCACCATGAGCTGGAAGTCCATCAGGCGGGAATTGTAACCGTACTGATCATCCTCTATGATCGTCGTATATATGACGCTATCAGCATCGTCTGAGAGGAGAATCTGATAGAAGGCATCGCCTTGCGCAGTGCCGTTCACATAGATGTTGGTGCTCAGGCAGGAGTCGTTCGTTATCGGCCGCAGGCCGACATTGAACGCGGGGTGGGCTGTCGCAGAGAACGTGTTCGTGACACTGTCACCATCTCCAGAACTTACGCCGAGGTATGCGTTCTCCAAGTCCACCTGCGTGGAGTTCGTGCAGTTGATTGATGACCAACCAGGGGAACTGTTGCGGCTCGCGTAGATCTCGCCGTTCACGCTCGACGCATTACCCCATACGTAGAAACTGTTGTTGTCAGCATCATCGAGATGGATGTTGCCGGTGATGTTACCGAAGTATCCCTGCCAGGTCTTGGTGACGGAGAGCATGTCGATGCGCAGCTCAGTGACGTTACCGCCTTGCGCACTCACATTCGTCAGACCGGAGATGGTCCTCGTAGATGATGATTTCACCTGCATGTCAAGGGGCGACACCGGCTCTGCGCCGACCAGCTCCAAAGTCCCGGAGAGTAGCAGGAGAAGGAATATCGCCTGCACAGTCCGAAGAAGATGAGGACTCATCACTACCTCCCGTGGATCACATGACCGCTTGGCGTCGTGCTCGCCTTGAGCTGGACGCGGCCGTACTGACCACCCACTTCGATGAACGCAGGAAGCTTCCCTCCCAAGTACTCAAGCACAGGCACGCCCTTATGCACACCAGCGAAGCTAAGCTTCGTGATGCGCTCAAGCTGCGGCTCGATATGCCAGAATGCCTTCTCAAGCGCGTAACGCACCTGCGGATCATCGAGGAACCATATACGGAGCACCGCCTTGTTGCGCTCCGTCAGGCTGAGCATCTTCTTGTCCACGAAGTTATCGCTCGTGGCGATGAGGTATGAGAGATCGCCATTCAGGCTATAGAGCACGCGCGGCTTGTCCTTGTCGCGGTTGCTGATGCGCTTGCTCGTCAC
>DAGG01000005.1 GCA_002498125.1 Candidatus Woesearchaeota archaeon UBA525 | reverse complement strand
TCAAGTACTCAGTGCAGAAGCGTAAAGTGAAAGCGTAGTTCTCAGGATTCTCAGTCAATATCTTAGTCAAAAGAGTACCTAGAATAATTCTGAGGCTCCGCGACTCCGAGGCATCAGCCGAAGGAGACATTGCGGAGCCGAAACAATGTCCGAGGGACCGAGGATATACTGCCGCGGCGCAATCGAAAACGTTCCAGCCCAAGAATTACCGCGAAGCGGTCCGCGCCTTGATCTCTTTGCCGAGCTTCACGCCCCCGGCAGGGATGAGCGGAACGAGGTCGTCCACATCTGCCTCTAGGAGCTGCGCGAGGTGCTTGGCCACATCAGACGTCTTCTCATTCCCCGGCACGAGCACATAGCCCCTGCCGCAGCTCTTGAGCACAGCAGACTGTGCCCCAGCCATAACACGCCCATCTGGCATCTTGCCTATCGCTATCTCCACTGGCGGCTGGACGTACTTGACCTGTCCACGGACGACGAACGCACCCTTAGGTAGGAACTCGCCAGGGTTCGGCGTCTTGCTCAGCTGGTCGGGAGTCACATAGAACACCTCGACGCTCGCTAGGCCCAGCTTCCACGCGCGGCTATATGCCGCGCAGAACTGGCCCGCCTCCTCTATCGTCGTCATGGGCACCTCAGGCACGCCGGCCTTGACCACGACGAACGGCGCACCAGCCATGTCGGTGTGCAACACGATGTCGCCCTTGTCAGCATGCTTCTTCACGACGACCTCGTTCGTGGTCGAGTCACGGCCGCCAATGCAGAGGATGCCGTCCGATGATATGAACCAGCGGAGCTTCTCGTACCACTCGAGTTTGCGCTGCTCCTTGGGAGCCTTGGCCTCTTTCACCGTCTCCTCGGCAAGTCCAGCAATCCTCGATTGCGCCATCTCGAGCGCCCTGCGCGCTCCTTCGAGCTTCTTCTTCAGCTTCTTGCCGTGCTCGAAGTAGCTGGCCGCGTTCTGCTCGACAGTCTTGCGTGTGTCTATGACGATGCGCATACCATACCAGAACGCACTGCTGTTTTTAAGGGTTCTCTCATGGGACGAAGGAAGCAGCATAGAGGACTGCCATGGATGTGACGCCGCCAGAAGCAGCGCCCACGAACGCGCCGGTCTTGATGTGCTCAAGGACGCGCGCACCATAGAGCCGCCGCTGCGCCACTACACCGCTGCAGTAGCCGACGACTGCGCCGGCAGCACCGGTGATAGTATTGACGATGCTCATCGCTCCAATGTTCGCCATCGTGTTCGATAACGAGACTGCCGTATCGGTAGAGGTCCCAAGCGCAATCATGACTTCGGGCAGCGAGGAGGAGAGCGGCAAGAGCATGCCGGTGGCCATCACGCCCGCGATGGCACTACACGCATATGCGGTGCTGATATCTGAGTGGCGGTCCAGCCGGCGCATCAATGCGCGGTGAGCATACCCGACACCCTGCACAGTGAACGCCACACTGGCACCTACACCCACAGATCCCAAAAGATGCTCCAACCCCACGAGACAGTGAAGCCAAAATAGTGTTTAAATGAGTTATGGCAGGGATATGCCGGAGAATAGAGATTTGAAAAAAGGAATCAGTTGAAGTAGCTGGAGAGCAGCTGCGCCACGCCGTACGCCGCAGGTGCTGCGATAGCGACACGGATTGCTCCATCACGTGCAGTCGCGCCGAGGCGTGATGCCGCGCCAATACCTGCGCCGCTCATGGTTGCACCGAGATACTGCATCACCGTCGGAAAAGCCGCGTCATGATTGATGCCGCTATCGTGGAGCCATACCGCTGTGCCAACACCGACCGCCGCTGCGACCAGCCCGACTCTCCTACTCCTCATGTAGTCAAAGGCAGTCCTGGTGCGGTCCACCGCTCCCGCCACGCCCGACACAGCCACGTGCGTACCGGCAGCGGCTACAGTGCCCAGACCGACCGATGTGAGGTACGGTTGCGTTGCATTTACGATTTCATTCAGTGCCATTGTTCTCCCCTCATTGTCCATTGATCTTGCTGATTATCCAACTCTTAATGCCGTCACCCGTCCTGTCCTCAGGAAGGACCTTGGCGATCGCCTTGTCCTTCTTCGCAGCAACGGGCGCAGTCTTGCCCTTGTTCGCGGCAAGGATAGCTTGCGCCTTTGCATTCGCAGGAACTTTGCCGAGCTGCTTGTACTCGTCAAGACCCCAGTTGACCATGCGGTCTTGCGAAAGGTCGAGGTAGTCATCGAAGTCCATCTTGTTGCGCTGCTCGAAGTCGCGCTCTGCCTTGTCGCGCCATGTGGAACTATTGTACTTCGCGCGGAAGTCCTTGATGCGGTTCACGTAGTTCTTGCCTGCGGGCCAGTTGATGTACCTGATGCCTGCGTCCCAGCTGCCGTGGCGCTCGCGTCCCTCGCGGATGAGGCGCATGGTCGCGTCGAGGTTGCGCAAGAGGTGCGCGCGATCGTCGTACTGTGCCGCGCACGGCACGCTGTACTGGCAGTTCTTGAGCATCTGCTCGATGGATTTGCCGTTCTTGTGATCCTTGTAGGCCCCAGTCGTCTTGCCATGGATCTTCAAGCCATACGCTCTTGCCGTCGGGGGCTGGAAGTGCACGAGACCAAGACCTCCGTCGCCTCTTGAGTTGGGCATTACGGGGTTGCCGTAGCTCTCGTTCATGACGACGGCGGCGAGCGTTCCCTTGTCTGCGTCGTAGCGCTTCTCGACCGCTTCGATGAGCGGCGACCAGCGCATGGTGCGCTGGATGCGTCCGATGTATGATTCCTGTTGAGCGAGCTTCACGCCGCGTGCGGCGTTCGTTTCATTCACCTGTTCCTCGTATGCCGCAATAGGTGGCGCATTGCGTAGTGCCATGGCCTCCTTCTCGCCCGCATATGCAGGGATTGCGAGCGCTACTGCCATTCCCAACCCCAATGCATAGTTACGTAGGTTCATACTCCCTTTACAGATACTCTCCTTTATAAATATTTCTAAAGTTAACTACTTATTAGTAGTTACTTTATCCGTTCGTGCCTTTCGTATGCGAATAGCTCCAAGCAGGCGGAAACGGCACAACGCTTTTAAACCAGCCGTAGTGCTCCAGAGACATGGCAAGCGTCCTCATAACCTTCCCTGATGGGAGCACGAAGAAGTACGAGGCAGGAGTCATTCCAGCGCAGGTAGCGAAGGACATCTCCGAGGGTCTCGCGCGCGTCTGCGTAGCGGCTCAGGCCAATGACAAGCTCATAGATATGGACAGGCCCATCACGGAGAACACGACGCTCAAACTACTCACGCCTAAGGAACAGGCAGGGATAGAGGTCGTACGCCACTCATGCGCTCACGTACTCTCCCAGGCAGTCAAGCGCCTGCACCCTCACGCGCTCCAAACCATCGGCCCAGTCATCGAGAACGGGTTCTTCTTCGACTTCGATAACCTCGAGATCACAGATGAGGACCTGCCGAAGATCGAGGAGGAGATGCGTAAGATAGTGAAGGAGAAGCTCCCGACAGTACGCAAGGACTACACCTCGGAAGAGGAGGCCATCGCCGATTACAAGGACAATCAGTACAAGATCGAGCTGATCAAGGAGCACGCAGAGAAGGGCCTCTCGAACTACGCCCAGGGAGAGTACCACGACCTATGCCGCGGACCGCACTGCCCGCACACCGGCCACATCGAGGCGTTCAAGCTCACGAAGATAGCGAAGGCCTACTGGCGCGGCGACGCGAAGAACAAGCAGCTCACGCGCATCTACGGACTATGCTTTGCCAAGAAGAGCGAACTCGAAGAGCACCTCAAGATGACGGAGGAGGCAGAGAAGCGCGACCATAGGAAGCTCGGCAGAGAACTCGGCCTGCTCATGTTCCACGAGTACAGCCCCGGATCCCCATTCTTCCTACCAAAGGGAGCGGTCATCTACAATGAGCTGCTGAACCTTATCCGCGAGGAGTATCGCAAGCGCGGATATACTGAGGTCATCACGCCGCTGCTGTACGAGAAGTCGCTGTGGGAAACCTCAGGCCACTGGGAGCACTACAAAGAGAACATGTTCCTGCTCCAGGTCGAAGGGCGCGACTTCAGCATCAAGCCGATGAACTGCCCCTCGCACATGCTGATCTACAAGAACGAGTCGCACAGCTACCGCGATTTGCCACTACGCATTGCGGATTTCGCAGTGCTCCACCGCAACGAGATGAGCGGTACGCTCTCAGGCCTGACGCGCGTACGCAAGTTCAGCCAGGACGACGCGCACATCATCTGCACGCCGGAGCAGCTCGAGGAGGAGCTGCAGGACGTGCTGGAATTCGTGAACTTTATCTACAAGGAAGTCTTCCGGATGGAATACCGCGTCGAACTCAGCACGAGGCCTGAGAAGTTCCTTGGCGACATCGCGTTGTGGAACAAGGCAGAGGCAACACTCGCGGCAGTCCTTGACAACCTTGCGATACCATACAGGATCAATGAGGGCGACGGCGCGTTCTACGGCCCGAAGATCGATATCCACGTCAAAGACGCGCTCGGACGCAGCTTCCAGTGCGCGACGATCCAGGTCGATTTCCAGATGCCGCTGCGCTTTGAAGCGACCTACGAAGGCGCCGACGGCCAGAAGCACACGCCGGTGATGATCCACCGCGCCATCCTCGGATCGCTCGAGAGATTTTTCGGCATCATGATCGAGCACTTCGCAGGCAAGTTCCCATTGTGGCTCTCGCCAGAACAGGTGCGCGTACTGCCCATCGCTGACCGCCACAACGCGTTCAGCGAGAATGTTGTGCGCAAGATGAAGGAGGCGGGGCTTCGCGCCACGCTCGATGACAGGCCGCTCACCACGAACAAGAAAGTGCGCGAGGCGCAGCTCGAGAAGGTGAATTACATCCTCATCGTCGGCGACCGCGAGGTCGACGCCGGCACAGTCAACGTAAGAACACGCGAGAACGAAATCCTCGGTGAGAAAGCGGTAGACGCATTCATCACTGAACTGGTGAGCGAAGCGAAGGAGCGCAGATGAAGCTTCCGCTAATCTCCCTCATCGCATGGACTGAGGAGAAGTACCGTGCGCTGCCGCAGCAAGAGCAGCAGCGGATTGTCAACGACCATCTCTACCTCGCCGATGTCCAGAAAAACTACCCTCCGAAGTGGGAAGAGAAAGACCGGGAGATGTACCAGCGCCACACGGCAGAGTGCGTCCCGTGCATCGCGTCGATCGTCGTGAACGCGGCGTACAGGCGGCTCGAGGAGAAGGACATCGAACAAGTCATTAAGGACATAGAAAGAAGCTAAACGCGGTCAATCCTTCATCTGCTCCTTATACTTTCTCCTATATGACGCATACTTGTCCTCGGGAGAGTACTTTGGCGGATTCACTGTTATACGCAATCCACCACAAGGGCACGCCGCGTCCAGGCCGTAAGAAGAGCACTTCTGGCACTTAAGGATCTCGCTCATGTTCACTTCTTGACTTCGATGCGCTCGAATCCAACCTCGGCGAACGCGTCGCCCTTGAATGACTTGTCGAACGCGTCGGTCGCTGATTTCAGGAGCTTCTCTGCGTCCTTGAACTCTTCGGCGATGACAGTGATCTTGTACTTGCCCGCACCGAGGTAGCGGATGTCTGACTTGTTCGCGGCTTCGCTCGCCTTGATGAGCGCATCGCGCACCTTGGCGACGCCGTTCTCAGCGTAGGTAGTAATGGAGAAGATGCCCTCAATCTGCACCTGCTTGGGTTTGATCTTCTCCTTGACCGTGTCCTCAATCATCTTCGCAATTTTAGCGTCGAGCGACGTGTCCTTCAAGCTGAACTTGTCCTCGACGATGTCCTCGAAGGCCATGAAGATATACTCATAGTGCTCGAGGATCGCCGGAGCGACCTGGTCGTAGAACTCAGCAGGGTCCTTCTTGTGCTCCTTCGCGAGGTGCTCAAGGATGTTCTCTGCCTTCTGCTCCTGCTTGAGAGTAAGGTTCTTGTCGCGGCGCTGGCCTTCGCCAACGCGACGCAGGGAGAGGTCTATGTGTCCGCGCTCGCGGTCCACCTTGAGGATCTTACATGCGACCTTCTTGCCTTCTGACACGAACTCGCGGATGTTCCTGATACGTCCTGCCGAGACCTCGCTGATGTGAATCATGCCGCTGGGCGGCTTGCCGTTCTGGTCGTACTCATCGAGCGTGCAGAAGACGCTGTTGTACTGCACGTTTGTGACTGTGCAGAGGACAATCTCATCCTCTTGAGGCCATCCGTGTTTCTTGTAGCGCATAGAAGATGAAGAATAGGGCGGGCTTTAAAAGGATATCGAGAAGACCAGGAGATTACGAGAGGGTATAGCAGTAGCTGCCCCGACCGCACTTGCCTGATGGAGTCAGCATACCATTGGCAATCAGCATCTCGACGCCTGCACGCGTCTCAGCCTGCACCATCACCGTATTCGTCATGTTGCAAGGAACATCAGCAATCCACTGTTGCCTAACCCACGTCTGATTGCACGAAGTGGTGCCCATAGAGTTGCTGTAGTACTCATACCTCTTTCCCGCCGTGAGGGTGTCGCCTTCGTATGTGTAGGTCCCGCTCCCGCGTCTCGTCCCGCCGCTGCTGTCAGCGTCCCATCCGAAGCTGATAGTGAACGAGTCCGGCAGATCACGAGTCTGGACCGGGTCTGGTGACGGTTCAGTCGGCGCCTGCGCACACCCCATCAGGAGTAGCGCGAGGAAAAAAGATATCGCTGTTTTCACAGAGACACAAGGAAAGAGGGAACTTTAAAAATTTTATGAAGAAAATCCTCACTCGAGCTGCTCGAGCGGCTGCGTGATGAAACGCGTCTTGCCGCCGGTGCTCTGAGCAAGTGGCTCCTGGCACACGTGGCAGTTGATAGCACTGGATACCTTGCCGAACGTGATCTGCTCGTTCTTGCACTTAGGGCAGCGCAGCTTGACGAATTTTGATTCAGGGTTGCGTTTCATACGAGCTCTACCTTCTTGGCTCTGAAGCCTTCTTTCTGCATGGTTGTCTTGTTGCACACTGGGCAGGTGAAGCGGAAGTCTGTCTTCTTGCTCATCTTCTTACCCGTCATCTTCGGCTTGGGCGGCTTGCTGTAGCGACCGAGGTTACCATGCCCGCTACGCTGTCCGCGCAAGTAGATGCGGGTATTGCTGCCGCGCGAGAGCGGGTGGGAGCTCGAACGGCTCCTCGCCTTATTCTGGGCGACTTTCTGCAGCGTGTGCTTCTTGCACGTCGGGCAATGCCTCTTCTTCTGCTTAGGAACGTTCATGAATGTTCACCTGCATGCCGAGAACTGGGAACCGTTTATAAAGCTTTCTGGGGCTTGGCGTCCGCAAAGACGCGCGGTTCTCGACGAAAGCCAGGCAGCCATGTTCCGGCCTCTACCGGCAGGTTTTCGTGCCGTGAACAAACAATCAATTGAATATCGTGCGCATCATGGCAGTATGGGAAACGATATAAATAAGTTAATACTTACTAATAAGCAAATACTTATGGAAATCCTCCACATCTCCAGCAGAGGGCAAATAGTCATCCCTGAACGTGTCCGCAAGCAGCTCCAGCTCAAGGAAGGGATGAGACTTATCCTCGTGCAACGTGGGGACACGCTCATCCTCAGGAAAGAGGAGACAGTGGAGGAGTTCCTCGACGCGAAAGGATGGACCGCGCTCTCCGAGCAATCGCTCAAGGACGCATGGGACAATCCTGACGACGAGAAGGAATGGAAGAAGTACCTATGAGGCAGCGCGATATCATCCTCCTACCATTCCCATTCTCAGACCTCACAGGAGAGAAAGTACGGCCCGCACTCATCATCTCCAACGATGAGTTCAACAGCGGAGAGGATATTGTCGTGTGCGCCATTACCACGAACACCAGCAGAGCGAAATACAGAATCAATATCAGCTCCCGGAACCTCAAGCGCGGCACACTACACTCCGCTTCAGCAATACGAGCGGAATCGATAGTGAAGATCAAGAAGACGCTCGCCATCAAGACCATCGCAGCGATCGATGAAGCAACGCACGAGTCTGTGCAGCAAGCATTGCGCACGCTCTTCTCCCGAAGCATTTAAAAACGTCCAGTCGGAAAGGGGACCTATGGACGACCAGGCTCCGCACAAGGCCGACATGGTGAAGATCATCCTGGTCTTCCTCGTAGTCCTGCTCGCGGGAACGACCTTTGTTTTCTACACGCAATCGCAGGTCACCAAGGCGCAGCTCGACGAGGCCAAGACCGTGAACGGCATGGTCATCGACCTCATCCGCCTCCAAGGCGGTGCTTGCATGGCTAGCAAGTCTGACATCGCCGGCACAGGGAAGTGCCTCGAGCCACTTCTCATGGCTAAGGACTTCAAGCAGGACGACTTCAGCCAGCCTGATACGCGCAAGGGCACGCAAGGGTTCCTCGTGATTAAGAACATCAACAGGGCGGCATACGCGAGCTCGAACTTCACATTCACCTTCAACCGCGAGGTCGTGCAGCAAGGGTGCCCGCTGCCTGGCGACATCGGCTACAACATCGTGTGCCGCTTCGACTTCAATGAGTTCTGCGATGCAGGTGATGTTCTTGAAGTGAGCTACACTCGCGGCAAGGATACGGCCAAGGTCTTCACGAAGACGTGCTGAGTAAGAGAAGGCCTCAACAAATGCACAAGAGCTGCATGAAAACAATTCTGAGGGCCAGCGACGGATGAGGCGTATGCCGAATCCGACGGTGCTGGCCCGAAACAATGTTCGAAGGATGAGAACATGAAGCCGCAGCGGAAAGTTCAGTCCTCAGGAATAGAATTCATCTCCTGCGCCCGTCCTTTCTTGACGAGGATTGCAGCGATCTCCTCAGGGAGCACAGCGGTCTGCCCTTCTTCATACGGGCCGAACACGCGCAGGTCCTTGCCAACAAATTTCGGGACGGGCGCGACGAAGCGCACTTCGACACCTTCCTCAGCCATGTCGGAGTACGTGTCGCCAGAATCGACCTCAACGCCTTTCTCAGTTGCAGGCTTGACCTTGACCTCCGTGGATCCTGGTGAGGGCCGCGGCATGTCCTGGTCGTAGCTCGTCGGCTGCGCCAGTGATTGCGAGAGCCGCGGCGTGACCACGATGGGATCGCGGCTCTCTATGGCTGAGAGTATCTGTTCGCGGTTCTGCACGAGGAGGTGCACGATGGCTTCGAGGAACATCCGCTCCTCAGGGAGGAGTAGGTCGTGGTCGATGACCGCGGCCTCTGTCCTCGTGCGGTGCATAGCGAGCGTGATGAGCTTACGCTCCCGGCGCTCGTAGAGCTCCTTGATTATCTTCTTCACGTTCTGGTATTCGATCTGCGCGCGCTGGACTGCAAGCGAGTGCATACTTTGCGCGACCTCGCTGCGAATCGTGTCCTGCTTCACTGAGAGGAAGATGCGGACCTTATCGTAGAAGTCCTTGTCGAGCTTCTGCAGCTCGTCGCGGCTCTTCTCACGGCGCAGCGTGTCGAAGAGCTGTTCATACGTGATCGGTACCTCGGACATTTTCCCCTCCTACTGCACTATCATGCAGCACTATAAAAAAACATCTGATGGGAATCAAAGCAGAAAATACTTTCTATATTGTAAATATAACTGGTTGACCTCAGCCGCATCTTTATAAGCAAGACGGGACTTCTTCGACGGATGGAGCAGGCAGTAGTGAGCTTCCAGGACATCAAGTTCCAGCAAAAGGACTCGGCAGTCCGCGGGCTCTTCCTCGGCAGGTACTGGTTCGACATCCCAGCAGAAGCACTACAGCGCATCGCACCCTTTGAGGTCAAGGACGGGGAGCTGCACTTCTCCGGAGTGGATGAGGACCACGCCTGGAAGCGCTTCGATCCCATATTGGCCGAAGGGTTCAACAGACTCCACCACATCAACTACGACAAGCCGACCATCTACATCCACCGCCAGAGCGGCATACCGCTTATCGGCACGAACGAGTTCGGCCTCATCGACCGCGGCACGAACATCATCGAGGTCAAGCCGCTCACCGGCTGCAACTTCCAGTGCAACTACTGCAGCGTCGACGAGGGGAAGAACGACAAGACGCACGACTACATCGTCGAGTGCGAGTACCTGGTCGAGGAAGCGGCGAAGCTTGCCAAGGGCAAGACACACCCGGTCGAGTTCAACATCGGACCGCAGGGCGAGCCGTTCCTCTACCCGAAGATGGTCGAGCTCGTGCGCGGACTGCGCGCCATCCCGAACACCGGCGTCATCAGCGTGAACACAAACGGATCGTTCCTCACTGAGAAACTGATCGATGACCTGGCAGAAGCAGGATTGACGCGAATCAACCTCTCGCTTAACGCGCTCGAGCAGGAGAAAGCCGACGAGATAGCAGGCAGGAAGTATCCGCTTGAACGCGTGCTCAAGATGATCGAGTACAGCCAGGGCAAGATAGCGGTGCTTCTCGCGCCGACCATCATCCCTGGCCAGAACGACGACCAGGTCGAAGGATTAGTGAAGCTCGGCATGAAGCTCAAGTCGGAATTCCCGACCATCGGGATGCAGAACTACCTCGAGTACCAGAAGGGCAGGACGCCGATGAAGGCACGTTCCTTCGAGGAGTTCTTCGCTATGCTGAAGCCGATAGAGGAGAAGTACGGCGTGAACCTGACGCACGTTGCAAACGAGGACTTCCACATCTACGATGAGCCAGAGCCCCCTAAGCCATTCAGGAAGAACCAGGTCGTGAAGATGAAAATCATGCTCCCGGCACGCTACCCTGGGGAAATCGTTGCTGTCGCCGAGGGAAGGTGCATCACTATCGTCGGCCGCGATGCGCACAAGCTACAGTTGGGTAAAGATATCAAGGCAAAGATCGTCCGCGACAAACACAACATCTTCAAGGCGACAGTCTAGAACCGGTCGAACCCGAGGGTGCTGAGCACGTCTTTGATTTCATCAATCACCTTCTGCTGATCATTCTTTCCTGAGAGCCGCACGAACTTGATGAGGAGTCTCGCAAGCTCTTCAGGTGAGCCGAACTTGAGGACGTGGCCGTCGGTGATGAAGTAGAACCTGTGCGTATCGCACTTGAGTTCCTTGATGACGATGCCACCGAACTGCCCCATCGCCTTGCCTTTCTGAGGATGGTCTTCGAGGGATTTGAACTGCTGGAAAAAACCTGCTGCACGGGACTTGAACTTGCGCAGCATCTCCTCTTTCAAAGAGTTCGTTATGATGACTCTGGCCATCGCTTCCTCGCTTCAGCAATCGCCTTGTCAATGCTCACCGAATCAGACTCGTCGTAGAGATAAGCGAGCAGGATGTGCTTTCTCGTGACCTCGTACATCCTCCTGATGACGTCCTCGTAGGAATCGCCGGCCCTGCCGAGATCCTTGAGCTTCTCCTTCATATCCTCAGATATGGATATAGTCGTAGCCATGGAATCCATAGATACCATAGGACTTATATAGATTTCGCTATAGGATTCGATAAAGGGCGCACTATAGAGTTCTAGATTATGTGAACATCTCTTTCAAGAAAGCCCAGGTCCTTGCGAAGAAGCCCTTCTTCCTCAACTCCTCAGAACCCTCGCTCCCGCCGTCCTGGCGGTTCTCGCCATTCTCCTCAGCAACAGTATCCTCTGGCGGCGTCACGTTGACATAGACAGGCAGCACGGTCTTCACTGGCGAGACCTCGCCCTTGAGCAGGATGCTCGTGGTGATGTTGAACGCTCCAGTGTAGTTCTGCGGAATCTCGAGCTGGTAGGTGTAAAGCTCCTTGCTCTGGTCACGCTCGAGCGATGTCTCGGCGAATGAGAGGCCGCCGACGCGCGCGAGCTGTGGAGGATACATGTCTGTGGCTGTGAAGGTGGCGTACTGGCCGTAGACGTTCTGGCCAGAGACCCTGATGGTGATGTTCATGCCAGGTCCGAAGACTGACGGCTGGATGCTGCGCGTCACCTTGACCGCTTCCCTAAGCGGGTTCACGGTGATGCCTTTGCTCGTCTCGTACTCGAAGATCTCTCCTGCGGGCGTGGCATACTGGCCCTTGCAGATGATAGTGAACACCTTCGCCTCCTCGACCTGCGGGATGACTGCCACAACCTCTGCCTCGGTGAGCTTCCTCTTCGGCCCGAACGCCTCGTGCTTGAAGTCTTCAGCCTCGAAGAGGCCTGGCGCCGAAAGCGTTCCTGCGATGGTCTTGAAGGTGACGGCGTCATTGACGTTCTCGAGTATGCATGATATCGTGAGCGGGTCGCCGGCGACATAAGCTAGCTTGGAGCTTGAGAGCTTGATGCTCGGCGCGAGCTTGTCAGCCTTGGCAGTCACGCTCTCCTCGTAGTGCCTCGTGAAAGTAGTGCCGTGGACTGTGCCGGTGATGTCGAGCGGTATGCGGTACGTCCCGACAATAGGCGCGTAGAACGCGTAGCTCACTGTTGCGTTGGTCTGTGGCTCAAGTTCGAACTCCGCCAAGTAGGTGTTGTTGCTGCCCGGCGTGAGACCTGTGATGCCCATCTGCTTGAGCTCCTTTGGCATCTGCATGCTGACCTTAACAGTCATGGGCTCGGATTTGTCCCTGTTGCTGACATTGACGGTGTACGTGCCCTGACCACCCAAAGGGATCGTGGAGGGGACTCCCCTTGCGATGACGAGCGGCGTCTCGACGAAGAACGTGAGCGGCGCGAGCGAGGGGAAGAACTCCTTGCCTTCGAAAGTGTAAGTGATATTTGGGTTGAGCTTGGCGTCAACGTAGTCTATCGGCCGCAGCGTGTAGGAGAACACCCGCTTGTCATCTGGCGCGACCGTTTTGTACTCCTGGAGGACGCTGCTGCCGAGCGACGTACCGCTCACGAGGCGCATGCCTTCAGGGACCGGCTCGGTGTAGCGGAAGTTCTGTATGGAGTAGTCGCCAGTGTTCTCGACCGTGACTGTAATGAGGACATCGTCGCCGATACGCGGGCTTGCTGTGGATGAGGTCCTAGAGATGCCTACGGCGGGCTTGACTGTGCTGATACTGAGGTCGAAGCCGTAGAGCTTGTTGCCTGCCGCGTACTTGATGTGCGTGTCATCGCTCGGGTAGGCGCTGCGGACATAGCAGTACTCAGAGAGGCCTTCCTTGGCGCACTCGCCGAGCATGATGACATGCGACCTGCTGCCCACACCAAGGAGGACCTTGTTGTAGTCGGCAAACGCGCCGACGCTGTAGACCGTACCGTCGATCGTGAAAGTGTCGCCGCCATAGTACCAGGTCGCTGACACTCCCGGAAGGAGGATGAGAAGTACGAAGAGGATCTGCCACCGCATAGGACAGCAACCGCTCTTGAGGGTATATAAA
>DAGG01000007.1:6154-24280 GCA_002498125.1 Candidatus Woesearchaeota archaeon UBA525 | reverse complement strand
GGCGAAGAAGGACGTGACAAGCTGCGATAAGCTCCGGGGACCCGCACGTGGGGGTTGATCCGGAGATCTCTCAATGAGACTTCTCCTTCGAGTCCGTGAGGACAGCAAACGCCGGGAACTGAAACGTCTCAGTACCGGCAGGAAAAGAAACCAATTGGGATGCTGTGAGTAAGAGCGACCGAAAACAGCAAAGGGCAAACCGAATCCTGCGCCGAAAGGCGTCGGAAATGTGGTGTTGAAGGACCTTCTTTTAGTCCTACTTTACCGAGACAAAGTCCACTGGAACGTGGTGCCAGAGAGGGTGACAGCCCCGTGGTCAAAGGTAGAGAAGATGTGAAGGTATCCTGAATAGCGCGCCTTGGGTATGGCGTGTGAATCTGGGGGACAACTACCTCCAACCCTAAATACGTCGTGAGTCCGATAGCGAACCCAGTACCGCGAGGGAACGCTGAAAAGAACTCTTCACGGAGAGTTAAAAGCGCGTGAAATCGTCTAGTTATAGAAAGATGCGCGGCTTCGGTCGTGCATCGTCCGTTTTGAATAACGTGCCAGGGAGTGTACGTGCGTGGCGAGGCTAACCGCAGTAATCCGGGAAGCCGAAGGGAAACCAATCGCTCGCAGTTTACGAGGAGCATCGTGTGAAAGCGCGATGAGTCACTTGCGTACGACCCGAAGCCACTCGATCTAACCCGGGGTAAGGTGAAGCGGCGGTAAAACGCCGTGGAGGCCTGTAGAGGTTCTCTATGCATAGGTTCTTTTAACCTCGGGCTAGGGGTAAAAAGCCAATCGAGAGTGGTGATAGCTGGTTCCAGCCGAAGTTGGCCGTAGTCAAGCCTGGGCTGATGCTGCGTACAAGTGTAGAGTTACTGATTGGGGGTTTAGGGGGCGCAAGCCCTCGGCCCCTTGTCAAACTCCGAACCTTGTACGAGCGTAGAAGCCTGGAGACGCCTGTCCGCCGTAAGGGTGGGCAAGGAAAGGGGAACAACCCAAACTATGGTTAAGGTCCCTCAATATCCATTAAGTGTGAAAGGGTGAAGGTTGTTAGCATCCATAGACAGCGAGGCGGTATGCTCAGAAGCAGCAATCCGTTAAAAAGTGCGTAACAGCTTACTTGTCAAGGGTGCTAGCGCCCAAAATGGACGGGGCTAAATGGATTACCGATACCATAGACCAACGCAAGTTGTGTGGTAGGCTGGTGTACCGCTTGGGAAGAAGCACGACCGAGAGGTTGTGTGGACCGTGCGGTAATAAGAATCCTGGTGGGAGTAAGATCAGAGTGCGGTGAGAATCCGCATCGCCGAAAGGGCAAGGGTTCCTCAACAACGTAGATCGGTTGAGGGTTAGTCGATCCTAAGCGAGCAGGGAAATCCTGTGTAGCGCGAAAGGGCATCCGGTTAATATTCCGGAACTATCTTTGTATACGTGGCGACACAAGGTTGTGTTTCGACGTTTTAGGCTAGGTGGACACGGCCTCCCGGCCGTGGTAATTCGTGCAAGTCTCGGGAGTATCGTTATGATGAGAACGAGAGTAATGCGAAGAATCGTGGACCTCTGGTCCATTCCGCTGATGCCTGGAGCCTCTGAAAAGAGACACAGCAGAGATCAAAGATATTCGTACCCAGAACCAGCACTGGTGCCCCTAGGTGAGAAGCCTAAGGTGTGAAGGGAAAAAGTAGGTAAGGGAACTCGGCATATTAGCCCCGTATCTTCGGTATAAGGGGTCCCTACGTCTGTGCGCGCACGCGTGCATCTGTAGGGTGCAATTACAAAGGAGGTCCAACTGTTTAACAAAAACGTAGCCGACTGCGAGCCAGTAATGGTGTGTATAGTCGGTGACGTCTGCCCAGTGTCAGTACCTAAAACTCCGGTCCAACGGAGCTAAGGGCTGGTAAACGGCGGGGGTAACTATAACTCTCTTAAGGTGGGCAAGCTGCCTTAAGTCCCGTACGTAAGCCAATAGTTAAACAGGAACGCCGCGAAAAGCGGGATACATGCTCAGAAACGAACAGTTTCTGGCACATCTGGTTCGGCAACGAACATAGATGAATCTGGCCATATGCTGGAACATCTCGAAGAAGCAAGGTAGGCTACCATTGAGGCGACTCAGTGGCGAACCCTGAAAATCCTTGTGGAGAGACAATCAGCAGGAAAGACCTGTTCTAGGACAGGAATCCTCAGAGACTACATGCCAGAGCGTCGCTCGCGACGCAAGATATAGTCCGAACTCATAGGCGACTATGAGAGGAATTCAGAAATGAGTTCTCGCCAAAGTAATTTGGTCAGTAAGTCCATTACGACTGAAGCAACAGAACTTTCAGTGAGTCAGGTTGGTGCGCTTGAGCGTAAGCGAAACGCACAGTTTTGGCCAGACTTTACTAAAAGGCTGAGCGAAATGCCTTGCCGTTTGATTGACGGCCTGCATGAATGGCGTAATGAGATCTCCACTGTCCCTATCTACGTCCCTCCGAACATCCGTTTCTGGTGCACACGCCAGAGTGGTCCAGTGGGAAGCGAAGACCCCGTGAAACTTTACTGTAGCCTGTTGCTGTGACGTGAATGTTGTTGTATAGAGTAAGAAGGAGAGGTCAAAGCGGCGACGCCAGTCGCCGTGTACTCAACGATGTAACACTTCTCTTCGATGTTTACGCCACTCACCCGCGCAAGCGGGGACACCAGTAGGTGGACAGTTTGTCTGGGGCGGAACGCCGTTGAAACTGTATCAATGGCGCCCAATGGTCGGCTCAACCGGGTCAGAAATCCGGTGTAGAGTGCAAGGGCAAAAGCCGGCCTAACTGGGATCCCAATGTGACAGATCTCAGTAGGGAAACCTGGGCCTAGCGATCCCTTAGCTCTCTTGGTTGGGGGCTAGGTGTGACCGAAAAGTTACTCCGGGGATAACAGAGTTGTCGCGCCCGAGAGCTCATATCGACGGCGCGGCTTGCTACATCGATGTCGGCTCTTCCTATCCTGGCCGTGCAGAAGCGGCCAAGGGTGGGGGTGTTCACCCATTAAAAGGGATCGTGAGCTGGGTTCACAACGCTGCGAGGCAGTTGGTATGATATCTACTGGACCTGCAAAGCGTCTGAGGGGAAGGATCATTTAGTACGAGAGGAACGATGACTCCACGCCTCTAGTCTACCGGTTGTCTGGGAAGGCAGGCCGGGCAGCCACGCGTGAAGGGATAAATACTGAAAGCATCTAAGTATGAAACCCGCCTCGAAAAGAGACGCTAGAACGCCGGAATAAGACCGGGTTGATGGGATCGGGATGTAAGCAGCAAGGTAACGAGCTGTTCAGTCCGCGATTACCAATCGTTCGTTACAATTTTCCTAAGGGTTCCAACAAGTGACGTCACTTTCCTCTGTATGGTTCATTTTCCTCTTTCCGTAAGGATTGAGGGACCGGAGCGATCCGGGATAACTCCTTATTTTTTTACCTTTTCTCCGAAATCAATTTATCTTAGCTGTCGCTCTCCTCAATCATGGACAACCTTCCGCTCTGGGAGATTTACGTGCCTGTCGCCTCGAACCAGGGCGAGCGCTATGCCGATGACTACCATAAGAAATGGGATGCTGCGGTGCGCGAGCTCACGGGCGGCCTCACTATCTTCAAGAAGGCCAGGGGTCAGTGGGTGGGCGACAGCGGATTGTATGTTGAGGAGATGATACCTGTCAGGATCCGCTGCCCTGTGGAGGTGATCCGTAGTATTGGCGCGTTCACGCTGCGCTATTACGACCAGAAGGCCGTGTTCTTCAGCAAGGTCAGCGACGAAAGCTATATCATGACGCTGGACGATATCGTGGAAGGGTAGACCCCTCACCGCGGCTTCTTCTTGAGATAGGCTTTGAGATTGTCGATAATCTCCAGAGGATCCTCCGGATGTTTCGTGAAGGAGTCTAGGCAGTAGGTCCTGTCGACGAAGAACGCGTATTTGTCGCCAGTCTCCACTTTCACGCTGTGGCCGAACATGCACCCGCCAAGGCATTGGACGCCCGTAACAGCGTATCTCCTATCCCCTGCGACGTACGCGCGCAGGATCTCAAGACGCGAGCGTGCTGTCCCTGCTTCAGGGTTGCAGTTGTGCTCGCAGACCTTGATGCTGATATCAGCCATCCACCAAGGGAAACCAAGGGGATTTTAAGCCTTGCTGAGCGACAAGCTTTCTCTTGGCCGCAACACCTATAAACCCCGCTCTACGTGAGGTCATCCATGCGGTACCGTATCGATATCAAGCCCCCTCAGGAGCTTGCTCAGGAGCTCGAGGATTACCTTGAGTCCATAGGACCTGATGTCATCAGACCACTCATGCTGTCACCGCACTGCACGATTATGGGTCTCCACGCCCATCATGAGGATGAAGCAGGTATCATCGCAGCAGTGCGTGACATTGCGGCCAATATGGCGCCTTTCATGCTCACGACTGGTGGCTTCGACCTTTTCTCTGACAATGGTGGTAGGAAGAACATCTTTGTCCTCAAGCTCTCCGGTCCTGGTTTCCAGAATCTCCATAAGGAGGTCATAGAGGCTTTGCGTGAGTTCATCGACTGGGGCGATTACCGCGAAGGCGACCGCCAGGACGCTATCTGGCGCAAGTACGGGTCATCGTTCTATGGCGAGAAGTTCAATCCGCATGTGAGCATGGCAAAGGTCAAGGCTGAGCGTGTACGTGTGGGTGAGGAGTTGGCGGGCCGGGAGTGGCCTGTTGCGTCCATTGGCGTTGCCAGGCGTGAAGATGACGGTTGGAAGACGATCATCGAGTTCAGCCTAGCAGCGAATCGATGAACGCAGGTATCTTGTATTTCTTATCATTCTCCATATCCACTAGTTCTTTTTCCTCTAGGTCATTGTCATTTTTCTCTTCGTCATCCTCTTCTCCATGGATTATCTGAGGGAGGGGATCGACAGGATCGTCGATGAAGCCATCGATCTCTTCGTCATCGGTGTTGTTCACAACGTCGGTCGCATTGATGGATGTGTTCACCGGCGGCAAGTAAGTGGTGCGCGTGGTGTTCATTTTTTTCGTCTTGATAGTTATGTTCGTCGTGTTCACTGTGGTGTTCGCCGTGTCTGTGATGTCCGGGATGGTGGGCACCTCGAAATCTAGATCATTAAGTCCATGAGTAGGGCTGGTCGTGATGTTGGCTGTGGTGTCGGTCGTAGTATTGGTTGTGGTGTTGCTGGTCGTAGTGCTGTGGTTCGCTATGCTTCCAGTCCCTGTACCCGCATCGCTGCCGGGACTGAGCGTGAAATCATCAGCTCCGAAATCCAGCTCATTGCCGCCGAGGTCATCGTCCCAGTCGATGTCCGGCAGACCATCTGGTATATCAGATACTTGGAGTGCGATATCATCCATATCCGTGAGCTTCTCGAAGTCGCTGAGGATATCGGTAGGTTCCTGGATCTCAATGCCGTCCTCGAATATTTCGTCGACAGTAACGGTGAGCGTCATGTTGGAGAGCACGCGTATAGTGTCATCAGTGGCTTCGCAGGTGACGAAGTACGTGCCGCTCTCCCGGTAGGTATGCGCCACACCAGGGTACTCAGTCGTCCTTTTCGTGCCGTCGCCAAAGTCCCATGCGTAGTTGTTCGGTTCAAAGCCGGCGACGCCACAGTTCAGCGCATAGCTGCTGCCCTTCTGGTACTGTTCCAGGCTCTGTAGCGAGGCCTCAGTCAGTGACTCGTCCACAGGGGATATCTCCTGCGCGCATGCTGCCAGTGCTACGCACATCAGAATCAGTAGTGTCCTCTCCATGCTCACCTCTGCGTGTGAAACTCGCAGTTCCCTTCATAAACTGTCGTCGAGGATTCTTCAAACAAGAGGCGGAAAATTTTCTTGAAACGGAGAAACGTTAGGCGTAAAGGAAAAAAATGAAAAAAAGGAATCACTCAAAAAAAAGGATCACTCGACGAAGTTGAAGACGTGCAGCACAGTCGTACTGTCATCATCAAGGCTCGTGTCGAGCTGTACAGTGCCATCGGTGATGAGCATCACAGTCTCTTCATCATTGTTCACGCCGAGAACTGCCGGAGTGAACTCGATGTCGCCGAACCTCGTTCCCGAAGCAGCGGTCTCCACTACGATGACGTTACCACGCATCACGTTATCGAACCTGTAGCTCGACGCGTCGAAGCAAGCGTCCTGCTCGATGGTGCCGTCGCCGTCGACATCTGTAGCTAAGTCATCCTCGCACAGCTGATTCTGCACGAAGACAGCGTCAGCAATTGCCTTCGGCGTGTCCGTCAGGTCATAGACTGAGAACGCGAAGTCGCTGGCATCGGCTCCTACTGCTCCGCTCGGCGTGTCGCCGGGAAGGACCGTCACCGGGCAAGCCGCGAGCTTGTCCGAGAAATCCCCGAGGGCATCGAAGTCGTTGACGCTGTTCACGTCTGCACCGCAGACGTGCTTCATGATGACTAGGGTCCCGAACTCAGCGTTGCCGGTCTGGTTCGTCTCGTTGCCCGTCTGGTTTGTCTCGTTCGTGCCATTGGTGTCGTTAACAATGATCTCCCTGAAGTTGTACAGGTGGACCATCGCGTAGTCGCCCTCGCTGATATCAAGCAGCACAACGCCGTTCTCGACTCCGACAACGTCTGAGGTGCTAATCACTTCAGCTGCTCCGAAAGTCGTGTTAGGCGCAGGGATTTCGATCACTTCCACATCTCCGTAGATGCCGGTGAAGCGGTAGTGCGAGGTGTCTAGGCACGTCTCGTTGTTCAACGTCCCATTGTCGTCGATATCTATGCCGAGCTCAGGCTCGCATATCGATTCGCGCATCAACGTGGCGTCGTTGAGATCATACTCCGTGTTATTCACGTCAGTGAGGATGATCTCGAATGCTGTGTTGCCTGCGTTGATGCCTTCGAAGGTTTCTCCGAAGGGAAGGGTTGTTGGGCACGCAATCTCGCGTTCGGTCGAATTCATGTCCTGCAGCTCCTCGCGCGTCATGTCGGCGTCACAGAGGTGAGTCATGACGTGTATTCCTTCGAGCTCAGTGCCATTCGGCGTCTCAATCGGTATCACGTCGCTGACTGGCTCGGTGTCGTTGCCTGCCTGGCAGGCCATGATCGGGCTGCGGGCGAAACCATTCTCGCCGATGCAGGTGCCGCTGATGCATACCTGGAGGCCGCCGCCGGTCTCGGATTTCTTGTACATGTCGAAGTACAAGGGGTTGTCCGCGCTTGGCTTGTCACAGGCCAGCACGCTCAGCCTGTTTCCGTCACCCTCGCAGATGATGGTGCGGCAGCTCTCTCCGAGCTCCTGCTGTGTCACAGTTCCTCCCTCGCATGTCGCAGGGGTGTTCTGGAGCGGGCTGCAGGCGTTCACGAACGGTATGTCGTTCACACTCACCCTCAGAGTCGCCTCTGCGGTCCTGTCGCCGCTCCTCGCGACGCACGTCACGTCGTAATCGCCGTTCTGCAGGTACGTGTGGAACACGTTCTGGTGTGGCGAGTCAAGCAGCTTCTCTCCGTCTCCGTAGAACCAGTCATAGCTCGTAGGAGTGAAGCCTGGAGTGTTGCACTCGAACACGTATGCGCCGATCTGCGGGTACCAATCCTTAATGGTGATGGACGCAGTGTCGGATGTCGTCTCGAACGTAGTAGTAGTCACTGTCTCGGTCACTGTCTCGTTGACTTCAGTGCTCTCATTGAGATCACCGTCGGTCTCGAGGTTATCTTCTGTGGTGTTCAGATCAGTCTCATTGACGATTGTCTCATTAATCGTCACATTAACAGTATCATTCACAGTTTCGTTGAGGCTGGTGTTCGTCTCTGCAATCGCCAGCCCTAAGAGGAGGAATCCTGAAATCATCAGGCCAACTAATAGGGGTAATCTCACGTAACTCACCTCACACGCGTAGATGATATGAGGAGGCTTCAGGATTAGATAAAGGCTATTTACTGTTTCGGAGAAAAATCAGGCGGTCTTCTTCACGCTTTCCTTCTGGTAGTGGAGGAGCATGCGGAGCTGGACTAGGTCAACGAGAAGTTCGACGATGCCAACGGTCTGGCCGAGCAGGTAGGCCTCACGTCCTTCGAGCTCGCCAACGACGCTCTGGAGGCGGCGCTTAAGATCGTCCCTTCGCAGGGAGAATGAAGCGATGTTGCCAGTGGAGGGCTTGGCGTACGCCTGTTCGGCGAGGATGAGGCAGGTGTGCACCTCCTGCGATAGCTTCACTGCAGTCTGGCTGAGGGGGTGTGGGAATCTCAGGTAGTCCCTGCCGGCGTACTTCATGAGGTCCGCCATCTTGTCTATGAGCCCGAGCGCCTGGGTGTAGGTGCTGTTCTCCTTGGCAGAAGTCGTGTTCATCTCTCTGATGCCATAGCTGACAATCCGCGTGATCGCATTATGGTTCTCCTCCAGCATCGGAGCGTTGTAGAGGTGGCCTTGGAAGAGCAGCATGAGTTCTTCGTGCATCTGCACAGTCCTGCGTAGGCTCGTGGTGATGAGGCGGTAACCATCAATCCTCTCTGTGTTCTTGACCCTGATAGTTGTATGGTGCTTCTCTAAGCTGACGATCTCCGCACCGATGAGCTTCGATGCCTCTTCTCGTATGACCTCCTGCACAGGCAGGTGTTTGTCCTTGCGCAGGTGTGGGGTGTCGGTGTTGCGGTAGGTTACCTTGATAATCCTTCCTCCGAGACGATATGCTCCCCTGATGGCGTGCAGGATGCTCGCCCTGTCGAGATTCGATACATTGATATCGACGGTGCTTACCTTGCCTGTCTTCTCTGCGTGGCTCATCTTGTTAGTTCCTCGTACTCCTGGATCAATTCAGGCACTGATTTGTACAGCGCAGACTTGAACCCGAGGCTGTCTAGTGCGTGCACGTTATCGAGTCTGTCATCGGTCATGAATATCCTCTCCGGCGGCAGATTGAGCCTGTAGGCGAGGATGTGGAAGATGTAGGGGTTGGGCTTGAGAGTCCTGACATCTGGTTCGTATGAGAACACCGTGTGGTCGAAGTTGCGCAGGAAGTCGAACTTCTCCTGCAGCTTCTCTACGCGGTCGATATAGGTGTTTGAGCATGCGGCGATGATCTTGCCTTGCTTCCTGAGACTTTGCGTCCACTCGATGAGGGACAGGTTCTCCTCGTACTGCTCCGCCATCTTTTCCAGGAGTGATTCTTTGGTCTCTCCGCGGAGTTCGAGGTTTCTGATTATGTGGTCCCAGAAGCTCTCGCTGCTTTCCTCTCCTCTCTTGTGCAGGTGCACCTTGTTGTGTCTCTTGTACACTTGGATGACCTTTTCTCTCGAATGGCCGTAGCCTGTGAGGAAATCGATGAACCGCTGATCGCCGTGCTCGAAGTAGACTCCTTCCAGGTCCAGCACCACTGCATCGACGTTAGTCATCGCGAGCATCTCTCCTCAGGTCCATGATCTTGTCCTCGAGACGGCAGGCCTCGTTGAAGTAGTCGTTCACATCGAACCTGTACCAGTGGCGGAAAGTGGACTCCCATCTGGTGTTGAGGTGGTAGAGCTCTGATGCCTTGATGCCGATATCGGTGAGTTTTTCGTTGTGTGTCAAAGCTTTCTCATAGGATTTCTGCTCCAGGTTCAGGAGCATGTTGCGTCGTGAAGCGCACGTGGAGTAATGGAATTTCTCTGAGCCGAGTGCCTCTGCAGTCTCAGGCGAGAACCTCTCCCTGCCGGCGAACTGCTTCATGAGGCGGGAAGAGGCGATGTGCATGCGCACAGGTAAGGTGCATCCTTTGAGGTCCCTGCAGTACTCTATAATCTTGCTGGCCGCTTCGATGTTCGCTGTGCTCGTGATGAAGTCTATGTTCAGGTTCATTAGCTCTTCGAACGAGACGAGTTGCTTGTCGTAGTACTCGACATCGATGTGCGCAAGAAGATCAATGAGTCGCTTCCCACCTTCTTTTTTCACGATGTATATGTAGTCGTAGCTCTCTCCTTCGCGGTTGATGTAATGGACAATGAGTTCTTCTTTGTCTAGCGCTTGGAGTTGCGGCCTGATCTTGTGCAGTCCTGGCGTGTAGAACGCTTCGTTGTGCGAGTCCTTGGCCGTGATCGAGCGATTCTTCGAGTGCGGATTAGAGCTGAGCTTACGGAGGATGAATGGGCTGCTGCCTGTCTTTTCGCCAGGGGGTGTTGGTACTACGCGATGCATGGAGTTGAGGTAGAGCGAGAGGTTTGTCTTGCCGCTCGCATAAGGTCCTCCTAGGAGGATGTTCATGCCCACAGGCTCTACGAGTGGTGTGAGGAGTCGGTTGAACATTCTCGGGAGGTCGGAGAAGGTCCCGGTCTTCCCCGCCTTTTCGATCAGGAACCTGAATCCCACATCAAGCAGCTCTTGTTCGAGCTCTATGTTGCGGTTGTGCTTCTGGCTCTCTCCTGTGAATGCGCCAACTATGGGTTCTATCCCGTATCTCTGCCTGTACACGTCGACGAGATTTATCGTCGGGTATTTCATGCGTACGCCGTCGATGCGTAAGGGCGTGTCCGCCGGCCATTCACCTATTGGTACCCCCATATCGAGCAGGAGGATATTATGGAATTTCCCGTGGTTATCGTATAGATGCTCTATGCTGCGCAGACCTTCTGCGACTGTCGGCACTACTTCTGCAGTGTACCCGTACTTCTTAAGCATCCTTCCCCAGATTGGCCCGTTGATATCGTCCTCTACCCAGAGGACTGTATTAGGTGCCGTCGGTATGTGCATGTGGTGGGGGAGAGTAGTCTCCTTTAAAAATGCTTCTCATCATCGTCCCTAATTAGTGGTAAGATTCATAGATATTTTGTTCTTTTCCGCAAAGATATTGGAGGAAATTTGCTCATTCCGCAACTATGAGGGTATTCTTCGCGGAAAAAGAGAAAACTCGTGAAATATTTTTGTATCGTCAGATAATAAGGTAGTAAACTGAGGGACTTCTCAATGAAATCGTTATGTTTATATGAACTGGGACGTTACCTCAAGCAGAGGTGTTGTGGGTGGTAGAAGAAAAACTACCATGTCACGCCAGATCCAGGAGCGGATTCTCGAATACGTCAGGAGCAATAAGGCTCCTGTTACCACAGACCAGGTGGCGAAAGCCCTGGACATCGCCTGGCAGACTGCTCAGCTCAACCTCCTCGGCCTCGCCCATGCCGAGCGCATAAAGTTCCAGAAGATCGGCAGGCAGAACATCTTCATGAAACGCGGCATGCGCATGCAGGACGATGCTGATTACAAGACGCTCTTCGAGCAGGCACCGCAAGCGAGCTGGATATTCGACCGCGAGACGCTTGAGATCCTCGCGGTGAACAATGCTGCCTTGCAGCTCTACGGCAGGACTCGCGAAGAGCTCCTGCGCATGCACATCACCGATCTCCTCGCTGACGAGGAGCAAAAGGATCTCCTCAAGATGCGCGTCCTGCGAAAAGCAGGCTTCAGCCCAGTGCCGGACCTTGCGCCATACGCATCGCTTGGCATATGGCGAGTCCGCAAAGGCGATGGAACGACGATGTATGCAGAGGTGATGACGCGACCCATTGATTTCAAGGACCATATCGCGAATATCGCGCTCGCGCAGCCAGTCGGCGCCCATCCTCCTGTACTTGATCCTGATCAGGGACGTTTCCCGCTCGCAGCCATCTTGCCTACGATCATCTTGACTGCTAAGATCGACGGCACCATAGATTTCGCTAACCAGTACTGGTACGAGTACACGGGCCTGAGCCATAAGGAGACCAATATGGTCGATTGGGGGGCGCTGCTGCACCCAGAGGACGTCGGTGTATGGCGCGAGAAGTGGGCGAAGAGTGTAGAGGCTGGAGAGTGGTTCGAAGGCGATTTCCGCATCATGCGAGCAGATGGCGAGTATCGCTGGCACGCGGCCCGTATGATGCCGATACTCAATGATAAAGGCGACATCGCACTCTGGGCATGCTCGATGAGTGATGTCCACGAGCATCATCTCATACAGGAAGTGCTGCGCGAGAGCGAGGAGCAGTTCCACACCATGACTGAAGCGATGCCGCAGATAGTGTGGACTGCCGAGCCTGACGGCAAGATCGACTACTTCAATGCGCGTTGGGAGGAGTTCACCGGTATCAAGAGAACAGGCGGTCATGGTGAAGGATGGGCGCCTGTAGTGCATCTTGAAGATAGCCAAGCGACGATTGACGTATGGACTGAGGCAGTGGGCACTGGCACAGTGTACGAGATAGAGCATAGGATCAGGAACAAGGATGGTGAGTACCGCTGGATGCTCAGCAGAGGAGTGCCGATAAAGGATGACGATGGGCTCGTGATCAAATGGTTCGGAACAACGACAGACATCCACGTGTTCAAGCAGACTGAAAGAGAGCTCGAGTTCCAGAAGTACGCGCTAGACAGGTCATCTATCGTCGCCATCGCCGATGCCGATGGCACCATAACCTATGTCAACGACAAGTTCTGCGAGATCAGCGGTTACTCGCGTGAAGAGCTCATAGGAGAGAACCACCGCATCCTCAACAGCCATCTTCACTCCAAGGAGTTCTTCCAGGATATGTATAGGACAATCGTGAAAGGCGATGTGTGGCGCGGCGAGATACGTAACCGCCGCAAGAACGGGTCGTTCTATTGGGTCGACACGACAATCGTGCCATCCATAGGTCAGAACGGCTTGCCGGAACGGTACATCGCGATCCACAACGATATCACAGAACGTAAACAGGCTGAGGAGGAATCCGAAGCGCTCTCCCTCAGACTTCAGGAGCACCTCGAGAACACGCCGCTCGCAGTCTTGGAGTTGACTCCCGATCTCACCATATTGCGATGGAGTGGCGATGCTGAACGCATATTCGGGTTCACCGCTGAAGAGATGATCGGCAAGACCCTCTCGGAGGCTCGTCTGATCCACGACTATGATGCGACCCACGTTATCCGTAGCATAGAGGGCGTCACCACTGGTAACACTGTGCGGTTCGTGAATAGGAACAGGAACTACCACAAGGATGGTTCAGTCATCGAATGCCAGTGGTACAACTCCGCGCTACACGACGAGCATGGCCGTCTGCAGTCCTTGCTGAGCTTCGGGCTCGATGTCACCGCAGAGAAGAAAAGGAGAGACGATATGGAGGCTGAGGAGAAGCGCATGCGTTTCATCGCTACCATCTCAGAACTCCTCGACCAACCGCTCGATGCGACAGAACGCCTCCGCAAGTTCGCTGACGCGATTGTGCCAACGATGGCGGACCGGGTGACTGTGGACCTGCTGGACAAGGGCACGTTCAAACGTGTCGCAGTCAAGCACCTCGATCCCATTAAGGTGGCGTACGCCTACGAGCTGCATGAGAGATATCCTTTCAATCCCGATGCGCCTAGAGGGATCGCTAAGGTATTGAGGACAGGGGAACCAGAGTTCGTGCCGCACGTAACTGACGACGTCATCGATTCAGCTATACAGGACACGGAGCACGCGCAGGTAATGAGGGAGAGCGGGCTTCGGTCTGTGATAATCATCCCATTGATATCCAGGGGGAAAACGTTAGGCGTAATGTCCTTCTCTATGGCAGAGTCAGGCAGGAACTACAATGAGGAGGATCTATCCTTCCTGAAGGATCTCTGCCGCCGGGTTGCGCTGTCGTTCGACAACGCAGTGCTGTACGAAGAGATCCAGTCAGCGCTCATGCTCCGCGACGACTTTCTAAGTATCGCGAGCCACGAGCTCAAGACGCCTGTCACCTCCATCAAGGCTTTCCTGCAGTCCCTTGAGCGACGTATGGAGAACCCAGAACGGTTCGACTTCAAGAAGAACCAGGAATACATGCGCCTTTCGGTGAAGCAGGTCGACAGGCTTGCGCTCATCATCAACGACCTGCTCGATATTAACAGGATGAACCAGGGCAGGTTGGAGTACCATTTCCGCGTCTTGCCCATAGGGCCCATCATCGCTGACGTGGTGGAGCGCATGTCCGTGAGCTTCCCGACGCATCGCATCAACCTGAAGCTCCAGGATCTCACGAGCAAGGTGAAGCTGGACGAGCTCCGCTTCGAGCAGGTGCTCACGAACCTCATCACGAACGCAGTGAAGTACTCTTCGGAAGGGTCTGTCATCGATATCGCGATGCACGCGACCGGCCAGGACATCAGCATCGACATCCAGGATCGCGGCATCGGCATCGCCCCGGAGCAGCAAGAGATGATATTCGACAGGTACTACCGCGCACCGCAAGCTGCGACCACGCGTATCGGAGGCCTCGGTGTAGGGTTGTTCATCTCATCTGAGCTCGTCAAGGCGCACGGCGGGGTGCTGGGAGTTAAATCAGAGTCCGGGGCAGGATCGGTGTTCACGATAACGCTGCCAGTGGCGGAGGCATCATGATGCGCGTAGTGATCATAGAAGACGATGAGGCAATCGGTTTCTCGCTGCGTCTCGCACTAGAGGACCGCGGACATGATGTTACCCTCTACGCGAACCCTTCTTCAGTGCCTTTCGACAACCTGCAGGCAGACATCATCCTACTCGACTACTACATGCCGGGCATGGACGGAGCGGCAGTGCTGCGCAAGCTGCGCGATAACCCGGACAGCGCGGCGATTAGGATCATCCTCATGAGCGCATCTACTGAGACCCGTGAGCTTGCGCAGACACTCGACGTGGAATATCTCGCAAAGCCATTCGACCTCTCGGCGCTCTTCGCAAGGTTGGAGGTGAGCAGATGAGTAGGATAATAGATTCTTCGTGGCGCGGCTTCACGTCGCCACGGCGCGACATCACACTCATAGTGTTCTCGCTCCTGGTCACAGCTCTGCTGGTCGCATGGTGGGTATTCTTCTTCCCTTCTAAAGGCCCGTACTCCGTGGAAGTGGATAAGTTTGTCCTCCTCGTCTCATTGTTCGTGATCATTCTCGTCTTCACGCTGTTCATGAGCTCGATGGCTGCGCTCCTCATTCAGCTCTTCGGCATTGCGGTGCTCCTGTGGCTGGATGTCGCGCCGCTACCAGTGGAGTTCTTCATCATTACCGTCATAATAGTCATCGCCTACTTCCTGCACCGCATGAAGCTGCGTATCCTTGCACTACTCAATGAACGTGATGGGAAAGAGAAGGAGTTGCAAAAGGCACTGTCTGAACTCCAGAAAGTTGACGCGCTCAAGGATGAGGTCATCTTCATAGCATCGCACGACTTGCGCACGCCACTGAGCATAGTGAAGTCGAATCTGTCCTCGATCCTCGACGGCTACGCTGGGAAGGTGAATAAGCAGGCGCGCTCCTACATCGAAGCCGCCTACCGCGCATCGGACCGTCTCGGACATCTGCTTGAGGACCTGCTCGAGGCGTCTGTCGCAGATCACCAAGAGATGGTGGACCCAGCGCCAGTGCAGATGGAAGAGGTCATCGCAATCGTTGTACGCAATCACAAGAAAGAGTTCTCGACGCTGCAGGTGAGCATCCCGAAACCGCCTTACCGGACAAAGCCCGTGTTCGTGGACAAGCTCATGCTGCAGCGCGCTTTAGAGAACCTCATCCTCAACGCGATGAAGTACACGAAGAGGGGGTCGGTCACCGTGACAGTTGAGCAAGGACCTGGCGTCGTCCGCTGCTCCATAGCTGATACTGGCATAGGGATTGCTGCAGACGCGCAAGAGCGGCTGTTCACGAAGTTCTACCGCGCCCCGAACGCAGTCAATGTCCAGACGCGTGGCAGCGGTCTTGGGTTGTACATCACTAAGCAGATTATCCAGCGTCTGAGAGGCCGCATCAGTATGCAAAGTGAAGAGGGGAAGGGATCGACATTCACGATAGAGCTTCCGGAGGCACAAGATGGTAAAGTCAAGTAAGATTTCAGTGCTCATCGTCGAAGACGAGCATGATATCCTGACGTTATACGGAGACGTCCTGCGAAAGGAAGGGTTCGATGTGCTGACAGCGACCGATGGCGGGCAAGGCATGAAGCAGGCCCTCGAGCGTAATCCTGACGTGATACTCCTCGACATCCTCATGCCGGGCGTCGACGGCATCACGATGCTGCGCGAGATACGCGCGAAGGGATGCGAATCCAAGGTGGTAATCCTGACGGCGTCGCCGACACTGCGGTTGAATGAAGGGGTCGAACTCGGGATCCACGCCTACCTCAACAAAGCGGTGTCGACACCGCGTGATATAGCGCAACTCATCAGGCAGACGGTGCGTTAGCAACGCTTAAGTAGCTCTCTGGTTTAGCAGGTGTATGCGGCTCTTGTTGTTCTGGTTGGTGTGGTTGATTTTGGCAGCGCTCGCGCTGCTCTCTCCCTCATGGCTCTTCCCTGCCGTCGCCATCACCATATCCGTCGCGCTCGTGGCGCTCATCATCGCATCCCTGCGCTGGTTGTGGCTCCGCGCTCAAGTGAGTGTGAGTGAACACCGTATCAGGGAGCGTGATTCTACGACGGAATCGCCACTGGAGCGTATGCTCGCATCAGAGCTCGACCGCAGAGGCATCGCGTACAAGAGGGAGCACCGCGTCTCGCGGACGAGTATCGACTTCGCGTTCCCCGCATCCATGCTTGCGGTGGAGTGCGACGGTTGGCGGTACCACAACAGTCCTGCGCAGCGTCAGCGTGACGCGCGTCGCGATGAGTTCTTGCGAATCAAGGGGTGGCGCGTCATGCGCATCGCCGGGAGTGAGATACGGCGCGATACCGGAGCGTGCGTCCAGAAGATAATCGACGCGCTCTGAACATCTTCCGGGTCTCGCGCCGATGCTGTCTTGAACCTTGCCGGCGTCCTTTCAGGTATGGAGCGCGCAGCATATGACTTCATCCTCGACTTGTTCCCGCTCTCTGAGATGGTGGTCGATGAGAACCGCGTGATTGGCGAGGATATTCAGCGCACGGCCCTGGGCCTGCTGCTCGCTGATAACTCTGGTCCTGGCGCGCAGAGGCTGGGTGTGCTCATCCGTCTCTCGCGCGATCTCGGCTACATCGATGATGTCGTCGCGCGTTATCTCGAGAAGCAGTTGCTCAAGCTGCACAAGTGAGCTTTCCTATCGGGATATCCGCTCAAGGCAAGATGATCCGTGCTTTCTGTGCGCTCCGTCGGATGATGACGCTATCTCCCGCATCGAGGCGGGTGAGCGGTTCGACGTCTGATGAGAGGAGTGCTACACTGCGCCTGATGTGCACCTCGATTACGCTATCCTCTGCAGTTATGAGTGCCGCGCGGCTCCTGACGATGTTGTTGAACGCAATCCCTATGCCGCAGCTGAATGTCTGCCGCGTGATGCTCTGGTAGTACCCGCCGGATCCCGCCGGTGTCGATATGACTACCCCGTCGCCGATCTCATCAGTAGTGACTTTCCTGCCGTCGACGTAGATGTTGAAGCGTAGCGCTCGCAGCTGCCGCTCATTGCGGATGATGACATCATTCGCCGCTGGCACAAGTTTGATTGCCCGGCCACGGGCCTTCTTGACTGTGACGTCGAGCTTCATGCGCTCCTCTGTCCTGCTTGGCCAGCGCTTGAGCGCAGTGATTGCTTGCGCAGGGGTGAGGCTCTTCCTCTTCACCTCGCTCTTGCGCACTATCGCTTTGGGCACGCCGGGATGATTGTGCTCTGCGAGCAGGTATGTCCCGTCGCCGCCGTAGCAGATGATGGCGTCAGGGTCGCGCGTGACGACGGGGATGCTGTTCTTTCGTAGCAGTGCCTTGATACGGGAGGTGTCGTGCTGTGAGAAGATGAGCACGCGCGGAGCGACCGCGCTCTTACCTGTGCTCGCTGCTGGTACCTGGGTTACTCTTGTCATGAATGCTTTGCGGGCTGACGCCTTATTAAATCCTTACGCGAGAAATTTAAACCGTGCAGTGTTCTGCCTTAGTATGGAACTCATCGTGCCTGAGGAGACGCAGCTCTTCTCTATGGTTCTCGAACGCTTGCGCAAGATGCATCTCGACGAGAGCGGGAACGAGATTGGGCTGCGCAGCGGCATGCGTGCAGTCCTCACGACGGGGGATTCCGGTGAGAGCAGGCTGTTCACTGACCGCTACCCTGAAGGCGGTGTGCTTGTGCTCAGCGCAAGCTGCGGTCTTGAGGCCAAGGGCGAGCTGCGGCGACTCATCGCCGAGCGTGTGCTCGATGACGCGCACGTCGCAGCATTCGGCGTGCGCCAATGGAGCATCGAAGAGCGCGACTACGCGCGCTCGCACCGCGTCCAGGTCTATGG
>DAGG01000007.1:0-6088 GCA_002498125.1 Candidatus Woesearchaeota archaeon UBA525 | reverse complement strand
CACTTCCACGTCATGCTCCGCATGGATGTTGTTGACCCCGCCTTTGCTCCGCTTGACGGGCCTTCAGGCGGGCTCACTGCCCGAGAGATCCTCTATATCGTGCAGCGTCTGCGACTGATCAGGACGCTCGTCTCTGTGGAGATCGTCTGTGGCGCGCCTGCTGATGCACGCACAGCGCAGCTCATCGCGCAGGTCCTGGCGGAGCTTTCTGCCCGCTAGATTCCTGGGCTCTCGCGGCGTCGGAAGTGCAGCTGGCGTTTATATACGCCGGGCGCAGCAGCTCTTCTCGTCGAGAAGAGCATCTCTACAAACCAATATCTTTATAAAGCATATCCTGCTTCTTCTACCTATACGGTGATACTAGTATGGGTCGAATCAAGACGCAGCAGATTAAATCAAAGGGTAACGATCTCTTCGCGCTCCACGCAAAGGAGTACACGACGGACTTCAACGTGAATAAGCAGAAGGTCATGGGCCACGCCCAGGTACGTTCCAAGAAGCTCCGCAACGTGCTTGCAGGCTTCCTGACGCGTAAGGCGAAGAGGCATAAGGAGCTCGGCGAGTAGGCCGGGCCGAAGGCGACGACGGTGAACGAGGACAACAGCATCTTCGTGGGCGAGAAGCCCTTCATGAACTACGTGACAGGCGTTGTAATACAGTTCACTACGCAAGGCGCCACTGAAGTTATCGTCAAGGCGCGCGGCAAGTTCATCTCACGCGCAGTCGACGTCGTCGAGGTGGTGCGCAACCGTTTTCTCCAGGGACAGGTCAAGATCAAGGATATCCAGATAGCCTCCGAGGAATTCAAGAACAAGGAAGGTAAGGACGTCCGCGTCAGCACCATCGACATCACCCTCGAGAAGACACAGTCTTGAGTCGAGTTCTATATCATCATCTCTAAGTTCGGGTTACGTATCGCTCGTTTCTCCTGTTGAATCCAGTAACTGATTAGTAAGTCAACTAAAGTGCTGCGTTGGCATGGGTCTGAAGCCCGGCGACAAAACGAGCGGTAGCGAGTTTTGACAGTGACGGGCTGAAACGAGGTCCGAGGGATCGAGGATATGTGGCCGCAGCACAAAGAAGACTAATCGCGTTCAGCGACACGATAATCCCGCTTCCATTTCGGCCATTTCTCGACTTCCGCAGCGGCTTTATCGATGGTTGTCCAGAGGTCACTCGTAACTGGCATGACGGGCTTCGTGGCATACTGTGCCGGAGCGTCAGGCGCTACCCTGTAGTTTCGCTTCCATTGGGGCCACGTCTCCACTTCCGCAGCGGCTTTATCGATGGTATCCCAGAGGTCGTTTGCCATGTGTTCGCAGGATAGGCTGTTGTTAATAATATTTCCTATCCACGCAGATATCCATAATCCGGTATGAAAAAGTATGATTCTTCCTGTTTCCGAGAAGAAAGTATATATGCGGCGTCGGAAGAGTTGCTGTTGGGAGTCAGCAGTGTCGGCATTGGAACAGGACCTCATCTTACCTTCTCAAGCACACACGGCAAGCCCGCAGACTGGGATCAGCGCATCTGCGCTGCAACGCGCCAACGCGTGGATGGAGCAGCACGTCGAGCAGGACATGACACTCGACTTCGAGAACATGAACCATGAAATCGAGCGCGGAGCGCTTTACCTTCCGCCGCACTACACAGCACTTGAAACATTTCTCGTGCCGTGGGCAATCGCGACACGTGTGCGCGGCTACACGCACGAGACGCTCGATGAGACTTTCCCGTTCCGCTTCCCGACAAGCCCGACATGGATGAAACTCGCCCCGTGGCTCTCATCAGTCGGCGCAGAGGCCGTCGGCATGGGAACAGTCGGGCGTCTCTCCGCGAGCGCAGCCGCAGGTATCGACCACGTCCTCTTCATGGAGGCAGGCCACAACCGCGACCACGGGCACCATGAAGTGAAGACCGGCGCGCTCGTCATCGGCGCCCGCGCGCAGATACTGCGCGATGCGCTCAGAGCAGCGCGTAACTGGGGCGATGACGCCTTCTGGTCGCTCGCACGGCAAAACGGCATCACTGGTTGGAAGGAGGAGTACTTGCGTCAGTCGCCGCACGTGATAGATGAGGATGTCATGTTCGTGCCTACGAGCATCAGCTTCTACCCACTCATCGACGAGCCGAAGAACGGCGGCGCACGTAGAATCGCGCGCTCGATGGCCTACAGGTCGAATAACATCGAGCTCATCACACATGAGCTCGCGCTCAACGCACGCCACCCAACAGTGTCGGTGCATCTCCTGCCGAAGATCTCGGCACGAACGCTCCTCGGCGAGGAGTACGAAATGCTGCGCAAGGAGTCGTGGCATTCCTACGAGCGCCTGCTCGAATCGCCGTTCTACCGCGACGGCAAGCGCGGTGCTGCGAAGATGCTCGAGTGCAAAGCAGCAGCGCTCATGCGCGACGTGTACCGCCATATGACTTGGAGCATGGATCACGTCGGCCTGATGGCGCTCGAGCGTCACGTCGGAGAAGGCAATGGCCCTATGCCTGATTACGAGCTCGCCGGGTACATCGGCGACGCGATGCGCGTCGTACTCGAAAGCGGCGAACGGCACCTCTCGCATATCAACGAGCACGCAGTCAAACATCTCTACGCAGGCTACCTGACACCGTCAGCAGAGGATTTCGTCGAGCGATGCAAACGTCTCGGCATACTCTCCGATTGGTCGGATGTGCACAAGTGGTATAGTGTACACGAGGCACTGCTGCACTACGCGCCCCAGACCGGCTCCAAACGTCTGCTCAGCCCTGCCGAGGTCGCACGCAATGACCTGCGCCGCTTCGGCGATGTCCTCGAGCAGTACGGGCTAGACCTCAACCGGTTATAGTATCATCTGTCAATCCAGGCCGTTCTGACGATTATTTGCCGTCTTTCTTAAAAATAATGTGCCGATGCCTTCTGCATGGGGGATTACGCGGGTGTGCCGGCACAGGTACTGCACTATCGACGCAGGGGCGATCATGATCTGCATTCTTTCCTCGAGGAACATACGAACAAGCCTTCTGATCTCCCTGGAGAGAAACGCAACTTCCGGCACGATCTGCTCGAGAGCATGATTGCGCTCTCACCGGATATCGTCGGTTTCCCTGAAGGGCTGCAGCCGTACAACGAAGTGGAGCTACCCTTGTGTGATCGTATCCAGCATCGGCTCTATAATGAGGTCCGTCGTTGGCCGCTGACGGTGGTGGATAATGTGTTCTATGGCACTGACGATTTGCGCGTGCTCGGCGTAATCACTTCTGACGCTTCTCCGGTGGTTGATCGCGAGCTAAAAGGACTCGAGCGCGCAGTGAAGTTCTTCTACTACAACTTCGGTGTCCAGCCAGAATCGTTCCTCGTCATCGGGAAACGCCGTCTGCGTTGCCGTAAGCTTGCAGGGCCGTGGCTCAATCCTTCTTACAGAGGCATCTTCAGCTGACAGTTTTAAATAAGGCTCTTCGTTCTTGAGCACCAAGGGCCTATCGTCTAGCCTGGACAGGACGTGGGGCTTCGGCGGCGGCGATTGGAGCGAGGTCTTCATCGTTGCCGAAGACACCCCAAAACTCCGGTTCGAATCCGGATAGGCTCGTTCTTACTTTTCGAACCGGAGTTCGGAGCGTGGCGACAGAACCCCGGTTCGAATCCGGATAGGCTCGTTAGAAACGAGACTAGCGAGTGCACGAGCGTAGGCTCGTATCCTGAACCTGTTCCTTTTCTCCAATCGAATTTTTATATGCCTTATACATGGCTCGTTGCTATGAGAACCATCGCAACCATCGCAATCCTTCTCTTGCTCGTCGCGTGCGGGCCAACGACAGAGCCTGGAGACACCGATCTTCCTGGAGACGCCCCTGCTGTGCAGCCGACGAGCGACGCGAAATCGGAGCTCGACGACCTCTTCGAGAAGTACGAAGGGACGACGTACAAGGCGACGTACGACATCTTCGTCAACTATGACGGCACGCAGCAGCGCAGCACCATGACGCAGTACTTCAAGGGAGCTGACAAGGTTCGCATGGACATCTCTGCAGAAGGCCAGGAGATGCGTACGTACATGGTCAGTGACGAGTATACCACTTGCTTCAAGCAAGACGAATGGCAGTGCATGAGCCTCACCGGCAACGACGAGGAGTCTGAGGTGGCTGAGAAGGTCATCGACACGGAGATCTTCAACGAGACTGAGGAGGATGTCGATGTGAGCATTCTCCCGCCGCGCACCATCGCGGGCAAGGTAGCGTCATGCTTCAGGATTACGTATACTGACGGTACCTCTGACTACTGCCTGAGCAAGGAGGGCATCCCGCTCTACTCCAAGACGACTGATGCTCAAGGCAGCAGCGAGATGATTGCGACGAGTGTATCGACGAGCGTGCCTGATAGCGACTTCGTGCTGCCGGCAGAGCCGCGAGATATGCCGGCTTTCAACCCTGGCGGCGGCACCTTCCCTGCTGACGGCGAGTACGAGCTGCCTGAGGGCTTTGACGAGGAGGACTGGGCAGTCTACTGATTTTCTTTTTCTAATCTTTTTCTTCTCTGTCGTAGTGACGCATATTTACATACCTGCCTCTGTGCGGCCCGTGCGTGGTATTCGAGCACCTCTTCCCTGACGGGCTCCTTGAGCGTAAGGAGTGGACTGCGTTCTTTCTCGCAATCATCTACTCAACCATCTCCATCATCATAGCGCGTTTCCTCTTCCCCGCGAACAGCGGCATCGTGAGCGTTATTTTCGTGAGTATCTTCCTCATCCCGTACTTCAGCACCATCCTCCGTCGTGAGGAGTACCAGGAGAAACGGGAGAAACGCAAAGGATTCCTCAATCTCCTGCGTGATAATGCTGATGTTATCCAGATATACTTCTTCATTTTCATGGGTATCTACCTCGCGTACATGGCCTACTCCTTCCTCGCGCCGTACTTCGGCTATGAGGTCGGCGTGGTCTTCCGCGAGCAGCTCAGTCTCGAGAGCGTCCGCGGTGGCGCGGTGTTCGACATCGGCACGTTCACGGCGATACTCCTGAACAACTGGTGGGTACTCCTTGCCACGTTCACCATAGCGCTCATCGCTGGTGACGGCGCGGTATTCTTCATCGCGTGGAACGCGAGCGCTTGGGGTACGATCTTCGGCTACCGCGCATTCATGGCCGGGGCGCACACTGGCGAGAGCGCGCTCTTCATGCTCCTCATCATCGTGCTCATCACGTTGCCGCACCTCATCCTCGAGGGTGGAGCGTACATCCTGGCCGCCCTTAGCGGCGGCATTATGTCCGACCTCGTCGACAAGCTCGATGAGATCAGGACCTTCGTCATCTACTTCGTCTGCGCAGCCATATTCTTCATGCTCTTGCACAAAGTGGCTGGCTTCGCGCTGGGGCCTATCGGCTTAGGGGTATTCGACCTGACTGTCGCGCTCCTCGCGCTCTACGGCGTCGGCTTCCTCCTTGAAGATTCTGACATCCACGTCTTCCAGTACAACTATTGGCTTTTCATTGCAGCCATTGGTGTGTTCATCATCGGTGCGCTCGTGGAGACCTTTGTGCTCTACAATGCTACGCCGCTGCAAGAAGTCTACTTCGCCGCGATGAGTTGAGAACGCGCGTGAGAAAACTATAGTTTGGCGATAGCCATGAGCAGTTTCTCGTGTCCCTTGGCAATCGTCTTAAATGACTCGATTTCTTCCGGGGTGAGCTGAACGTTTGAATTCATGGATTTCACCATTTTTAATCCAGTTCTCGATTTCTTCCAAGTTATAAAAATCTTCTCTTATCCCGAGCAATGGGTTGGCGTTCGAGGGCTTGTCGGGAATCGCAAATTTTCCTTTGTTACGGATTACGAACTCTTTGGTTATGAATACTGCGCATCGACGATTGCCGCTGGCGAACGCGTGTGCTTTGACGAGTGCTTTGAGAAGAATGGCCGCCTTGAGATATACGTCGCCTCGTGTGCGTTTACACGCTTCCAGAGCCGTTTTGAGCTTCCTGTAGCTGCGTAGTTCGTGTCGATCGCCTTTTTTTGAACGAAAGTATTCGAGTACGAACTTGTTCGCTTTAATTATTCTCTCGATAGGAGGGTAATGGAACTTTCGCGGCACGTCGCTTTG
>DAGG01000004.1 GCA_002498125.1 Candidatus Woesearchaeota archaeon UBA525 | reverse complement strand
GCGCACTTCATGACGAAGGAGTAAGTGTAAGGGCTTCTGACACGTCTCCTGCGTTATTCATCTACCACTATCCCGTACCTGCATGATATTCTCGAAACACATAAATATGTGATAACACATACCCCTCCTAATGGCGAACATGACATTGTCGATTCCCGACGATATCCACGCGAAGATGCGCAAGCACTCAGAGGTGCGCTGGAGCGAAGTGGCACGCAAGGCGATAACCGAACGGATAGAACGCGAGGAGAAGCTGCGCTGGATGGATGATGCTTTCAAGAACAGCAAACTCACGCCGGCAGATGTCCGGAAACTCGGGAAAAAGGTCAATAAAGCCATGGCGGAACGCTTCCTGGGTGAAGATTATCCTCGACGCAAACGTCCTGTTCGCCGCACTTCTCAGTGACGGACTCACCCGCAAGCTCATCCTCTCGCTCGACGGTCTTATCGCCCCAGAATTCCTGCTCGAAGAGTTCGAGAAGCATAGAGATTATCTCAAGGAGAAATCTGGGAATCCTCGTTTCGATGTCTCGGAGAGGGAGCTCCTCAGGAGGATATCATTCATCCCAACAGAGGATCTCAAGCCCTACAAGAAGGAAGCCATAGCAATCATCGGCCATATCGATATCGACGACGTGGCGTACATCGCTTGCGCCCTGGCACACTCCTGCGCAATCTGGTCTGACGATGCGCATTTTCGCAAGCAAGACATTATCCCTGTGTTCACGACTGCCCAGATGCGGAGAAACCATTCCTTTTGAACGGTCTTGTCAACTGAACCATCCCTTGATAGTGTCCACTGCGGCGCCCAGGGAGTTGCCCATGAACTGCTTGAGGTACTCGCCCAAATCGATGCGCCGCTCGAAGGGCACCTCCATGAGGGAGTTGATGGAGACCGTCCCCTGCATGATCGCGTCGGTGTCACCGCCAGTGATGATCTCGTAGGCGAAGGCTGCACTCGGCACCCAATTGATGGTGTTGTTGAACCGGTACTGCGCTGTTTGCTTCGGGCCTATCTTTGCGCCGGCAATAGTGCCTGTGGTTAAGTGTTGGCTGTTCTTGGACAGGGTGACGTTGTAGGTGATGGCGTCGATGCGTACCGGGACGATGCCGCCGTTGTAGACCTCCACAGCGCCGCTCAGCGTGAATCCTGAGGGCGTGACATCCCTGAGGCTGTCGACCTGGACGTTCCTGACCTCGACCTTGGAGAGAGAGTAGGCGTACAATGCCACGTACACGAGAACTATGATGAGAATTATGCCTGCAGCGATGAGGCGCTTGTCCATGATGCGATGCGAAGTATCTCTTCCTTAAATACGCTTTGCGTTGAGGGCCAGTGGTTTCTCCGGAAGCTCTGCGATTAGACTCAACGACGTAAAAGGAAGTATTTTAAAGTACGAAAAAATACTTACCTTCATGGCGCAGATTAGCTTGACCATCCCCGACGGTATGCTCTCCACGGCAAAGAGGAAGGCGAAAACTGAAGGGTATCGCTCAGTGCAGGAGTACCTGCTCCAGGCATTGCGGGACAAGTGGTTCATGGATAACCTGCCACGCTACGAGCGGATTTTCAATGAGATGAAGAGCGGGAAAGGATATAGCATGACTCCTGAGGAATTCACGCATTGGTCCGGACTCCTCCGGAAGGGTTCCAGGAAAGAGGCAGAAGAGTTCATGAAGGCGCACAAGAAGCGCAAGTGAATGCGCGTCGAGTACGAACCTGAGTTCTATAAGGAGTACGCGAGGCTTGCAGTAAGGAATCCGGTGCTTCACCACCGCATCGAACAGAAAGTCCCTGAGATCCTGAAGAATCCATACCACTACAAGCCGCTGCGCGGGCGAATGAAGGGTTTTCGCAGGGTGCATTTCGGCAGCTACGTGCTGGTTTACCGGGTGGAAGAGGAGGTATTGTACTTAGTGGCGCTGGACCATCACGACTTTGCGTACTAATCCGGAAGTTCTGCGATAATAGACTGCTCCGCACCCCTATCGATTTGTTGGCGTCAACAAAATGAGTATGCCCTCTCAGAACAACACATAGGACAACCAGACCTAAAATTTATAAACTTCCCCTCGTTAGTTACCTATAGCGGGTAATTCGTACAGGTCAGTGTACCTTGAGGTGCACGCGTTAGTACCTGTACGTACCGCTACTTTTTCCATACTACCTCGGAAGCTCTGCGATGATCGATCGCTTCACTCCGGTCTCTTGTCTGACGATCTCTTTATCGAGCGCGAGGAGCTGCTTCACTACAGCGTTCTGCTCATTGAGCTTGTAGAGTTTCACCTTGCCGAGATCGCGTTCCACGAAGACGATCTTGCGCGCCAAGAGTCTCGGCATGACGAGTTTGAGGCTCGGGTAGGCGATGCTCGCTTGGTCTGATATCTCCTTAAGCGTCCAGCTCGTCCTCTTGTTCTCCATGAGGAAGTCGAGCGTCTTGATAGTGGGGATGCTGCCCAGGTACTCGACGAATAAACTGTCCATGTCATTCACCTCGAGATTTTGCCTCTCTCATCCCTTCTTCAGTGAGCTGTATCGATTCCTTATGCCTGTGGTACCAGCGCACAAGCCCTTGCCGTATGAGGGAGTCTAATGCTTCATGCACCCGTTCCTTCTCGTGCGGCTTCCATCCCATCCTGAGGAAGGTGTCGATACGGTAGTGCCGTGCGCCTATCGCCCGCCTGCGCAAAAGCCTGCGCAGGATCTCTCCTTCGAAATCCATGGATGCTCCAGATTATTTAAATTTTATCCATAATGGATAAAAATGTTTACTTTGTGTATGCTGCGTAGAGAAGGGAATATGGATTCAAATCAGTTTGCGGTCCTTGACCGGAGAGGTTTCGGGCAGCTCAGCGATGATCATTGCCGCTACTATGAGGAGTCCGCCTATTATGGTCTTGATTGTGAATAGTTCTCCTCCTACTGTCCAGGCGAAGACTGCTGCGAAGACCGGTTCTAATGCGAAGATGAGGGCTACCTTGACAGGTCCTGTGTGCTGCTGGGCTATTGCCTGGATGAGGAAGGCCAGTGCTGTGGGGAATACTGCAAGGAAGAGGATGATGTACCAGGTTGTCGTGGTGGTTCCTAGGGGTTGGCTTGCTATGAGGGCGATGAGAAGAGAGAGGATGCCTGTGGTGAGGAACTGCTGGAAGGCGAGGCTGTAAGGGTCAGATCGCT
>DAGG01000035.1:26218-33795 GCA_002498125.1 Candidatus Woesearchaeota archaeon UBA525 | reverse complement strand
CATTGCAAGGATTACGGAGAAACCACCCCGGAGTGCCTCATCGTCCAGGACCACCACTTCCACCTCCACCAGACGGAATCACTCCAAACCCTCAAAGACCATCTGAGAACCCATCCTATCCCAGACGACTTCATTTTAGACATCGACCTGGACTTCTTCACCTACCGCAACCAACAGGTCTACCCGCGGCATCAGGAAGACCTGATGCTCCAATTACAATCCCTCAAACCCCTCTGGGACAAAGCAAAAATCATCACCATAGCCCTAGAGCCAGAGTGCTGCGGTGGGAAGACCCACTGCAAGGAAATATTGAACGCCATGGACACCTTCCTCATGCATGGCCTCAGCGCGGCGGAAAAACTCTTAGAACCGTGATTCTTCCGAGAACACTGGACAAAGCCAGATAACCTTTATCTCACAAAGGGATATGACAAAACATATAAGGTAGTGCATACACCCGTATATTGGTGTATACGTGAGCCAGACGACGATACGCGTGAGTACCGAAACCAGGGATACGCTCGAGAAGCTCAAAGTGGTCCCGCAGGAACCGCTGGATGCAGTCATCCGGCGCATGATCGACACGCTCGGCCAAGGCGCTGACGATGAAGGAGTGATGCGGGATAGCCTGAACCTCCTCATGGTGCAACGGCTGAAGCAGTTGAAGGGTGCGCTCAGCGTAGAGGAGGCACGGGAGCATGCAAGTGCTGTGGCAAAGAGAAGCGGCGGGGGAAGCGGGAGCGGAGTACAACCGCGCACAGGCAGCGCTCGAAAGAGTTCTCGATAGGGTGTACACGAAGACGCAGCAAGTACAAGGCTGGGCCGGCATCAGGAAGCTCAGAGTCGGAGATCACAGGCTATTCTTCACCATAATCGATGATACGATCTACGTGCTCGCATACCTGCCGAGAGATGCATGCTACAAAGAGAAAGATATAGTGATGAGAAGGAAACCGTAAGTTCTCCGAGGACAGTGAACGTCGGGGATGGAAGCGGTGACAAAATATCACCAGTTAAGATTATCTGCGGATAATAGGTGAGGAACTCCTGAACACCTTCGGAAAAGGAATTGCCGAGTCAGCCTCCTCGAGCCATGAACTCACGAGCAAGCCTGTCCCGCTCAGCAGGTGTCATGGAACGCGGCTTCACTTTCTTGGCCGAGGCGACCATCGCGTCGAGCTTGCGTTTAAGGACCGCATAATCTTCCACGACCTGCCGTGCCAGCTCGTCGCGTGCAGCAGGAGTGAGTTCAGTACCTCTTTTGGCCGAGCCGTAGAGCCTGCCGACGTCTTCGATAATTCGCTGCCGCCGCTCCTCGACCTGCTTGCGGATGGCGTCCCTGATGAACTCCTGGGTATTGGAGAACCCCGCGACCTTGGCCATCGCTTCGCTCTCCTTGAGCAAGTCTTTGGATATCCGCAGGCTGATGAGGGTGTTCGCCATACCATCACCAACACAACCCGAATTATAAATGTTACCTTTTGACATCATAATTCATCAGGCCTCCGGATATTATCAAAAGGAAAGTCCTTGATGTTCTTCGTCACTAAGTAATCCGCCCCATAGCGGCAGGCAAGCACGTAGTGCAGGGCGTCGGCGAAGTGCGTCGGCAATTGCCTTGCCTCCATACGATCATGCTCATCTGGAGAACACGTGATCACAATCGTATTGCTGCAGAGCAGGGCGATGAAACCTTCAGCAGACAAACCGTTCCTCTCCAGTTCAGCGACGACAAGGGAAGAGATGATGACCTCGTGCTGTTCAGAGCATATCTTGATCACTAACTGGTACGCTGCCGAATCACGGCCTAGGAGGAGGTCCATGATGACATTAGTGTCTAAGTAAATCCTCATGAGAGAAGAACATACTAAGGAGTTCAAGTGAATATGCGAAGAAAAACCATAAACCGTCCGGTAACACTGAACAGTCCCGCGCAGCGTATTTGAACATACGCCATCCAGTTCCGAGATGCGGCTTTATCTCGATACGAACATCTGGATAGACATTATCGAGAAGCGCCCGGGGTGGAAAGCTGCCGCGAAGCTGCTCTTGAACATCATGGTTAATGGAAGCATTGTCGTCTCCGACATCCTTCTCTGGGAGTTGCGGAAATTCTCAGGGTCGCAACTCACGGCACTCTTTGCGCCCTTCAGATGTGAACGGGTTACGATAGATGTGTCGGAGCGGCAAGAAGCGTTGCGCATATCCCGGGAACGAGGAACATCGTTGGCAGATAGTTCCCATGCCATCCTCGCCAGGAATCACGATTGCGTACTGGTGACGAGAGACAAGGGGTTCTCAGCGCTTTCTGACATCGCCAAGTCCTACACGCCTGAAGAGCTCCTCTGAGGGAGGCATGCCCCAGTACCCCTGTTTGCGAACGGCTTCGTACTCCTCTTTCGTCACGTGCGTCTTGTTCGCCTTCTGGACGGCCTTGATTGCCGCCATGATCTGCCGTTGTTGTACCTCGACGAGCTTGTCCCGTAGCGCTTCCCGGATGAGCTCAGTCCTGTTGGCGTAGTTATGGACCTTCACAGTCTTATCTATCTGCTTGAGGAACTCATCTTCGAGATTCAAAGTAATCATCATATATGTGATGTATATGCAATGCATATATAATTGTTTTGGATATCGACGGAATAGGGTGCCCACAACATTTATATATTTACACAGTTTACTGTGTACCATGCCCACAGTCACTATCCAAGTCCCTGATGACCTCAAGCGTCGTATGGAGAAGCATGAGATCATCAACTGGAGCGCTGTCGCAAGGCACGCCTTCGAAAAACAACTGAGCGACATCGAGTTCTTCAAGGAGTTCACGAAGGACAGCACGATGACGGAAGAGGACGCTATCCGGTTAGGACGGCAAGTGAGCCGGAAATCCGGCGAGCGATACCAGAAACTCTACGGCCTGAAGAAGTGAATCCATAAGAGGACAGGACCAACAGTCCCCCGGTGAAACTCGTAGTCGATGCCAACGTGCTGTTCGCAGGCCTAATACGCGATGGCGTCACTGCTGAACTCCTCTGCAACAGCCGTCTGGAACTCTTCGTGCCTCAATTTGTATACGAGGAGTACGACCTCCACCAGCACGAGATACTTGAGAAGACGCATCGTACGAATATCGCAGAATTTATGGAACGGATACGAGGCATCCTCAAGATCACCCAGCCGACAGCAGGATACCTCCAGAAAGCCGAAGGAATCACGCCCGACGCGAAAGATACACAGTACATAGCGCTCGCGCTGCAGCTCGGCTGCCCTGTATGGAGCAATGACAAGCGATTGAAAGGCTGCGGAGTACCCGTGTTGACAACAGCAGAGCTGCTGCAAAAGGACGAAAAGCAAAAACCATATAAGTAAGAACTTCTTACTTTCTTACATGGATATCGTGAAGCTCTCCACCAAGGGACAATTAGTCATCCCGAAATCATTGAGAAACGAATTATCCATAGACGAAGACACGCAGCTAGCGATTACCCGTATCGGCGATCAGATTGTCATCAAGAAGGTTGACACAGATAAAATCCGGCAGGACATAGAGGAATTCTGGAAAATCAGGCGAAAGACACCTAAGATGAGCTCTGAAGAGATTGATCGTGCTATCAGGGAATACCGCGCCAAGAGTAGTGCTCGACACTAACGTCCTCCTCTCCGCAGCATTCCATCCTGACCGAACGTGCGCCATCATTGTGGATTTGATGATAAGAGGCGAAGTGCAGAACTACGCTTCCGAAGCAGTCTTGAAGGAGGTGCGGGGCATTATGTGCGAGCACCGCAGATTCTCACTACTGCGCCAATATGAAGAACATACGAAAATCGTTTACCCCAGAGAGCGCATCACCGCCTGCAGCGACTCCGATGACAATAAGTTCCTCGAGTGCGCAGTGGCAGCAGAAGCACAGTTCATCATCTCAGGAGACAATGCGCTCCTGGAAATGGACTCCTACCAAGGAATCCGCATCCTGACTGCAAAAGAGTTCCTGCAGATACCTTTTTAACCCGTAGTGCCTGGAAAACCTCCAATGGAGACCTTCCTGCAGCTGCTCATCCTGTTCTTCGTGATCATCGACCCGCTCGCGAGTTTCTCGGTGTACGTGGCGGCCACGAAGAAGCTCGAGGAGAAGGAGCGCTTCAGGATAGCAACGCTGGCCATCGCTGTCGCAAGCGGCATCGGCCTTGCAGTCCTCTTACTAGGCGAGGGACTACTCATCTTCCTAAACACGGATATTGACCACTTCCGCATCGCCGGCGGCATCATCCTCGGCCTCCTCGGACTGAAGATGGCCATGGGCTACAGCCTCGCTGACACAACAGAGAAGGGCTCAAGCGGCATCGCTGCGATCATCGCCACACCGCTCATCACAGGACCTGCCACTATCACTGCCATCATCATTGCAGTGAGCGACTTTGGCATGGCGAAGACCGCCGGGGCGTTCTTCACAGTGGTGGCAGCAACAGCAGTACTCTTCCTCTTCGCGCACCACGCCATGAGGTGGGTGAGCGAGAGCTTCGTCCAGGTGCTCACGACCATCCTGGGCCTCATCACGATAGCGTGGGGCGTGAACTTCATCATCACCGGCCTGCGCGCAATCTTCGGGTTCTAAACCCTCGGCAGGAATATCTCCAGGTGTCCTGGGACTACTGTGTGCGATATCCTAGTCGCGTCAAAGCCCAGAGGCACATCGACGGAGCAGAAGACGCCGCGCTCCCCGCCAAGGGGCAGGATGACCTCTATCACACCCCCTGTGGCGTCCACAATGACCGCGTCAGGATTCACCGGCGGCGTCTCCACATGGATACGCAGCCCTTCAGGAGTCTCATCAAGGCGGGTGATGTCATGCACCGCCTTGCGAGGCACGGGCCCTAGTCTCCCACCGCGCCGATCACTAACCATGCGCCGCCACCTTCGGCACGAAAATGTCGATGTGGTCCTGCTCGATAGTCGATGTGATGTTATCCACGTCCGCATCATCAGGTAGGGCGATCATGGCGTAAGCCTCGCCAGCGACAACGACGCTGATGCCGTCCTCATCGACATCCATGCTCACATCATCCTCTGTCGCATCCTTGAGCTCCACATGGATGACGTATGAGTCCTCGCGCTCCTCTATAGTTGTGACGCTGTCCTCGGTTCCCATCATTGCATCCTCGGCAGGCTGATATCGAGATGACCGTCCTCGTAGGAGAAGCTCATCGCGTCAGTATCAAGGCCTGGCGGCAAGTCCACGTGGCGGTGGATGACACCATACTCTTCAATAACGGCCTCCTCGAGCTCGATGCTCTCGGTCATGGAAGCGACGATGTCCATACCGTCCTCGCGGACGTCGATGGTCACGCGTTCAGGATCTGCATCCTCGATGTCCATGTGCACCACGACCTCATCAGGCCTGTCCTCCACGCTCGCGAAACCGACAGCACCCTCTGGCGCAGACACATCAGTCAGGTCAGCCCCGAGACCACCCGGCGCTCCGACGCGCGGGATGGTGATCTCCAGCCGGCCGTTGTGGTACGAGCAGCTGATGCCATCGAGGTCCAGGTCTGCTGGCAGGTCGATGTGGTGGAATTTCGCCTCCTCCACGTAGACCGTATCCTCTGCTTCAAGCAGGTTCTCGCTCACTGCGTAGATGTCGATGGCCCGGTCATGCACGTCAATAGTCACATCCTCTGGCGCATCCTCAAGACTCACGATGACAGCATCGCGTCCTTCCTCTATCCTGTCCATACTTTCACCTCCGCCCGCGAGAGAAGATGCATCCGTTATAAACGGTCTTCGAGAAAAACGCAGCAGAGAGACCTTGCTCTTGCCGATTAGCTCCTAGATGGTTCGGGGTATCACGAGTTCGAGGTGGGTATCGTGTGCCAGGGCTCCTATCTGCTCAAGGTCAAGTCCCGCAGGCAATGGCACGAAGCAGAACATCGATTCGTTCTCGCTGACCTTGATGAGGAGTCCGTCCTTCACGACGTCCACATCCACGTCCTCCGCGCCTTCGGGCAGGTCCACGCGGATATGCACCTCTGCATCATGCTCCTCTATCTCATAGCATAGTCCGGTTTCCATGCTCTCGACGGGAAACGGACAGGATATAAAATCGATTTGGGGAAAAGGAGAAGATTCCGGCGTCACTTACTGTTCGCTGCGGCGTTCGTACTGCGTGCAGCATTGTTCTCGGAAACATCGTTTCCGGAACCCCGAAAACGCGTACGTTTTCGTAGGGTTTCGCGGCTCGCCTCGTTTCTGCGCTGCGCTTGAAACACTCGCCGCTCAGATTTACGCCAAGGCAGCCGATGTTCCTAAACTAGTAGGTAATGGATCTACTAAAGTGAAGTTTACAAAAAAAATCTCAATTGCTATTTCGCCTAACATAAGTAGCTAAAAGAGAGATGACTTGAGAACTTAATAGTTAGAACTCCTAGTGCGCCTGCATCGGATATCTCAAGAGCGCTGCTATCTTGCCCATCTCCTTGAGCTGCAGGCCTTCGCGCGTCTCGACGGAGATCAGCGTGATCTTCGTTCCCATCTTCTCAGCCTCGACCTCGAACTCCTCAACAACCCCGTCCTCGAGCGCCTCAGACAATAAAACCGTATCGACAGCGCCGTAGGCGATGTACTTGAGGACCTCAGCCTTACCGTAAGCAGCTAACCCTGTATCCTTTGATAATTCAAAGAAGAACTTAGCCATGATCTTCTTCTCATCCGCTATCTCTTCAGCAGCCAGTAAATCCTCTGATTTCTCAACGAGCTCCTCCATGCCGAAGTCGCCAGTATAGGACAGGTCTTTCGTCCCGAGGATCTTCTTCTTCACGTCGCCAGTCACGTAATCGCCCTGCATGAACAGGTTGACGGTCACGCCAGGACCACCGAGGATGATGCCTTTGATCTCGCCGATGATCGGCAGGAATTGGTCCTTCATGTAGTCAGCTATCTTCTTGAAGTGCTCAATGGTCGCGCCTTCACGCAGTCGTTCGAAACGAACAGCACTCTGTCCCCCGCTCTTGTGCTTACCAGGAACCTCGGAGTGCGTCTGGACCAAGGGGATGATGGTCTTGCCCTTGAGCAAGCCGACCATGCCATCGCGTCTATCCAGCACGACCAGTCCATAGGTGTTCTCGTGCTCAACAATGGCACGTATCGGATCAAGGATGAACTCCTTGTCGCACCTATAGAGTCTCTGCGAGTTAGGGACCGGCGGCTCGATGCTCCACACCTTGACATCGGACTGGCCCTCGCGCTCAGCGATATTGCCAGAAAACGCAGCAAGGCCGTGCGGCGGGTTCTTCCCGATGCCGCGCAGGTGAATGATCATCTTCTCCAGTGCGTCAATGACGCTCGTGCGCGTCTGCTTGCTCTTGATGTTCACGGCAGTGCCTTGCTCCTCCTGGAGCTGACCTATGACTTTGTTCAGGTCATAGCCTGCTGGCACGTAGACAGTGACGAGCTCTGTGCCGCGGCCACGGACCTTCTCAAGAGTCTTGAGGAACTGCTTGAGCTTGTGGCGCTGCACAGCGTCGACCTTGTAGTCATCAACGCCGATATTGGACATAGGCTGATGGACACCGAGGGGATATTTAAA
>DAGG01000035.1:0-26090 GCA_002498125.1 Candidatus Woesearchaeota archaeon UBA525 | reverse complement strand
ATTTAGCGGATTCCGCAGTCCAGGAGCGGTTTCTTCTCCTTTCAAGGCAACCTTCTTAAACATGGTTTCCGCTTCCACCAAAACGGTGTGAGATGAGCCTGGGACAACAAGCATATGTGGAACTGTACGGCAAGGAACCTGACCGCGAGATAGAGGTCAAGTACCACGGCCGCATCACCGGCTACAATGCCACGGTCCGCAAGACAGCTAGAACCGTCACCTTCCGCCTCAGCCGCAAGTTCGAGGACATGGAACCTGAGATCCAGGTCGGCGTGATGCAGTTCCTCCTGAACAAGCTGAACAAGACCAAGCACCATTCTGACAAGATAGACATGTACCACGGCTTCCTCAAGAAGATGAGCGACCTTGCACCAGTGACCATGTCAGACCCAGTCCTAGAGGCCAGCTTCCAGCGCGTGAACGACATATACTTCGCAGGCATACTCTCACAGCCCAACCTTGTATGGGGCCGCCAGAGCACGACACTCCTGGGCACGTACACGTACGCGACAGACACCATCCTCATCAGCCAGGTGCTACGCGACGACGAACACCTCCTGGATTACGTGATGCATCACGAGATGCTGCACAAGAAGCACAAGTTCAACCACTCATCAAGTCGCACGCACAGCCACACGAAGGAGTTCAGGACTGATGAGGCGAAGTTCGACGACCCACGCGCTGAGGAGAAGCTGCGCGTGTTCTTGCGCACCAGGCGCTCAGAGGCCCCGAGAAAGGTCCGCAGGCCCGTGAGGCGGAGCATTGTCCAACGCCTGCTCGGCTGGGCCTAGGAACGAATCAATATAGTCGCGCGTCTTGAGATACATGAGCCGCTCATAGAAATTCTTTGTCTGGTCATGGCACCCTTGGCGGAAGTAGCCGTTGTACTCGCAGAGTATCTCGATCTTCTCAGGAAGGTGCTTGCCCGCATAGCCGTCATGCTCAAGGATGCGCTCGATCCTACTGAACTCCGTAGGCTCAAGGATGAGGCTTTCGAGGAACTTGATGCGATCATAGAACTCGCCTATGCGGGTGAACTGCTCGATAATCCGGCTATTATGCCGTTGTCCGATAAAGTACCCCTGCTGCTTACCATTGCGCTCGATACCCGCCTCTGACCCAGTACGGGTCCTGGTGATGAATCCTGCAATCCGCTCCAGGTCGAGGGAATTGAGGTCATCAGGAGTGAATACCTCTATCTTGGAAGTGAAATATCTTACACCCATCGGCCTGAGGACGTCACTTCGGATATATATGCTTAGCGGCAGGCAATTGCCAGGAGAACAGATATGCCAAGAAACAGTATTCAGCGAGCGAGCTCTTCGCGGATGAACTCATACACCTGCGGGTAGCGGTCGATGTTGAGCATCTCAGTGTGCAGCTCCGACTTGAAGAAATCATCGCATACCCCTTCGACCTCGTGGTTGACAGCAGTATCAAGCGGTACGCTGGATGCAGCGACCACACCATCGCCATCCTCTGTGCCGACAGCGCAGCCCTTGCCGGCGATGGTCACCATGCGCACAGCAGGCACGTTTGACGGGTCATTGATCTTGCGCATGAACACGCTGCCCTGCGACATGTCGGTGCACTCCTTGCTCTCGCCGAAGACAGGGCACAATCGCAGGGTCCTGTCGGTGATGCCGTGGTTCGGAGTCCCTACCATGATCACTGTCCCGATGCTCTCCTCGCCGAAGAGCTGCATGTAGCGGCGCACCACGAGCCCACCCATGCTGTGCGCGACGATGTCCACCTTCTCCTTGCCGGTGTGGTGCTTGACGAGGTTGATAATCTCATTGAGCCTGAGAGCATAGGTCTCGATGTTCTCCGACTTCTGCGTGACGATGATATAATCCTCGCCGCTACGGTAGAAGTTGTAGTAATATGTGACGCGGGCAGTCACCGGCCTACCTGAGAGACCCCATTCACCAGGCTCAACCTCAGACACTGATGATGTGGGCGTCAGTATCCCCGCGTCCACGTAGCCGTCCTTCTGGAGTCGCTGCTGGATTTTTGTGAAGTAGCCACCGAGCGAGTACTCTGGGCTGTTGAAGCTGTTGAACGCGTGACCATGCACGAAGAGCACGGGGTAGGTCGAGGGGTCGCTCTTGCAGGCAGCAGTGTTGCAGCAGGACCTGCACTCGCCGAAGACGCAGCAGAGCTGCGCATGGTCCTGGAGCACGACATCAATGGAGCTCGTCACGTTCGGCATGGTGAGAATGAGCGGCGCGAGATTAGTCATAACAGGAGATGGAGGCGTGCGGTCGACGCAGTAGAGCGCGAGGAAGTCGGTCGTGTCCACGCCTGGCTGCACGCTCATGTTCAAGTCATCGCAGACAGAGGTCAGATTGGCGTACGAAGCAGGCACGACGCCGCTGAGGTTGCAGGAAACATTGCCCATGCACGCTGCCATGCGTTCCTGCGTCACGAGCGCGTTGCCGGAGGCGACCACGGCCACGAGCCGCGAAGCCATCGCGGTGTCCAGCATAGTGATATTGCGCTCAACATCAGCAGCAGCTTGCGCAAGGTGGCTGTAGCTCAAAAACCGGTCGCTCGCGTACATGATCGTCGCGTTGTCAGCAGATACGAGCGCATCTCCAATGACGGCGGCGAGCGCAGGATCGGCAGATATCGCAGCATGACGAAGGAGAACAGCACCCGTCCATGCGCGCGCAGCAGCGACGCGGTCACGCAGGCCATTATGCGTAGCCGGCAGCGCGAGGATCTCGCGCTCAACCGCCGCAGAAGCATCAGCGAGGCGCGATACTGATTGGTTCGTCACGTTCGCCTCGTCCATAAGCGCAGCGAGCGACAAATAAGACTGGTCTGCCCAAAGCAAGCGCGCTCCCTCAAGGAACAGATTGGTATCTGTATGCTGCTGCTGCAAAACGGTGATGTTCGCTAGGAGCGACCCGGCGTGCAATCGAGGGTTCTCGCCGATGATGCCATTTATGGTGAGCAGGTGCGTATCGGCTTCGCGCAGCGCAATGAGCATACTTTCTATCTGCGAGCGCAGGAGCGGCTTGACCTGCTCCTCGTCCGCCGCGAGGCGGTAGTTCACAGTGAGCAGTGCGGTCTTGCGCCGATCGGGCGCGAGCGTCGGGCACAAGAGCGACTTGACGTTGCGGCATGACGCGACGACTGAATAGAGTGACTGCCCCGAACCCACACGGCCAGGCTCGAGCGCATAGGTGAACGTGCGCTCGCCATCACGCGAGAGGTTGAATGACTCTACTGTGATGTCACGCGAGCCCGCATCCATGAGCGCGATGCGACATTCTGTCATGCAGAAGAGCTGGCCTGTCGCTTTCACGTCGACGCGTGCCTGGGCAGTATCCACGTTCGTGATGTGGAACGATGTCTGTTCGACATTGAGGTCGAGGATGAGGTCATCCCCAACGTAGAAGTAGAGCGAGAGCCATGCAAAGAAACCGATGACAACAAGGATGATGAGCGCTGTGCCTATAGTGAGGTGCTTGAGTTTCGAGCGCAGCCACTTCACGATCCGACGCAGCAAGCCTATTGCCCGAGAGCCGGGATCCTTGCTCTTATCCTCTTTCGCATCCATGCACGAGCCTCGTGAGGAGGGAGTTAAATAGTTATCCTCAGAAAACCTACGAGAGGCCATTTGAGGCCATTACAGAGCTACGCCTGATTGCGTAGAACATGGCGCGCCTGGATGACTGTCCTGAGGACTTTGGGGGTTGTGAGAACGAGATAATCTCTTCTCCGCCACCCAAGCGACGCCTGTGTGTGAAAGATGATTCCACCCACCTTCACCCACAAACACTACACGCTTCAACTCCCATATAAAGATTCTGATTGCGCGACGCACTTCGTATCACGGTAAAGAAGAGAAAAATCATCTCCAACGCGCACACAAGAGAGACGAAAGCAGGAAGTTTTAAGCGTCTCCTGGGCGCGAGCTTGAGGGACGAGGAGATTTTATAAATGACCGCCCCTCCCTGCGCCACATGGTCACCCATATCGGCGGGAGCGAAATGGCGGAACCGCTGCGCGAGACATTACGGGCGCTGCGCAGCACAGACCGCAAGCTCCTGCGTGAGAAGAATATGGAGCTCACGAAGCAGCAGCTGCGCGAGAGCGTCAAACCTGACCTACTCATCGTCAACGCGAGCAATGCGATAGAAGAGGTTGACAAGGTCGTCAACGCGCTCGTGAAGAGACTGCGCGAGTGGTACGCGCTGCACGATCCAGAACTTGAGCACGCGAACCACGACCACCGCGCATTCGTCGAGGCAGTGCTCGCGAAGAAAGAGCGAGCAGAAGGCACGATGGGCGGCGAACTCACAGACATAGACCTGAAGATCATCGATGACGAGACGCGCACTGTACACGCGCTCTACATGCAGCGCGACAAGCTCGTGGATTATCTCGAGACCGCGATGCAGGAACAGGCGCCTAATGTGAAGCGCGTCGCCGGGGCGACGATAGGAGCGAAGCTCATGGCGATGGCTGGCAGCCTGCAGCGCCTGAGCCGGATGCCTGCGAGCACAGTGCAGCTCCTCGGAGCAGAGACTGCGCTCTTCCGCCACCTGCGCAACCGCCGCGCGAAACCGCCCAAGCACGGCATCATCTTCAACCACATCCTGCTGCAACGCGCCAAGCGTGAGAACCGCGGCAAGGTCGCGCGGACGCTGGCCGACAAGATCAGCATCGCTGCGAAAGTGGACTTCTTCAAAGGCGAATTCATCGGCGATGCGCTCTATGCTCAGGTCGAAGCCAAGTCGATTTAAGGCGAAGGTTTAAAATCCCCTGAACCGACAGTATCGTCGTGGTGATATCTCAAGCACGGAACGTCGCGGTCAGCACCCTCCTCGGCAACATCCACTCCCTGCCATACAGCTCAGGCAAGGAGGTCAAGACTGCACCGCTCCTCGTCGCCGCAGCCACAAAGTTCAAGGACACCTGGCCACGCGATGTGCTGCGCGACCCAGAGGTGCTCCTCACAATCGCGCCTGAGGCATTCTACGGATCGCTTGCCGCGACACTCGAGAACCAATCAGAGGACGGCAGGCTGCCGCGCAGACTCTCGAATGTTACACCGATGACCCGCAACATCGATTCATTCCGTCGCCGATTCTTCGGCCACTCGCCAAAACGCGAAGGGTACTTCAAGCCAGAATGGTACACCGGCACATGGAACAATTTCGTCGGCAGGAAGCTCTTCGGGCCGCGTTCGCACCCAGTAGACACCTATGCTATCGTGCTCATCGCGCTCGCCGAAGGCTCGCTACGTGACCCTGCGTTCGCCACCCTCTACGAACCGTACGCGGACAAGGCAATATCATACCTCGACGGCCAGCTCCACGGCGGACTGCTGCGCCACCCGCCGCATGGCGGATGGAACGACCACCTGCACCTGGACGCATTCCTCGCTGAACAGCAGATGGACCTACAGCACATGTACTCTCGCATGGCCGACATGAAGGATTCCCTCGGCCGCATAGAAGAGGCGACCGACCTGCGCAGTCGCGCAGACATACTCCGCGATACCATCAACGAGGTGTTCTGGGATGAAAGGCGCGGGCACTACATCTTCGCCATCGACCCGTTACGCGAAACCATGAGCGTACTCGCAAATAGCCGCGCCATCATCTACGGCATCGCTGATGCCGACAAGAGCGCGCGCATCATCGATAACTTCAAGCGCGCACATGCAGCGCATAGATACATGCCCCTGCACACACCGCAGCTGCCCAAGGGCGACATGAAATTGCTACGGCGCTGGGTGATGGAACACTACCTCTCAGGCGAGATATGCCTCCCGTGGAACCAGGCGGTCGCCGCAGAGGCGGCAAGCTACGTGGACAAGGAGTTCGCGGCGATGCTGCTCGAGCAGATTGGCCACCCGCTCGTCGAGTACCGATCCCCGGAGATCCTCAGATACCACCACGGCAAACTCGTGCCTCTCGAGGGTGGGTTGCTCAGCGGCCAGGGGTACGGCTTCAGCTGGGGAGCAAAAGCCTTCATCAAGGCCGCCGACACACTCGAGCAGCAGTTACGTAAGGCGGCCTAGCATACATTCTTAAATCCCTCCAGCTCCCTCTGGTGCATGGCACTCACACCGACGCCGCTGCCGAACACCTTCATCTTCGAAGGCAAGCAGCCGCGCATCTACACGCGCAACCTAAGCCCTGGCAAGACCTTCTTCGACCAGGAATTCCTGATTACAGATAACGGCGTTGAGTACCGCGAACTCGACCCGCGTCACAGCAAGCTCGGAGCGGCACTCGCGCGCGGATGCCAGCAGTTCGGCATCAAGGAGGGTGATACTATCCTCTACCTCGGCGCGAGCCACGGCTACACGCCGAGCTTCGTGAGCGACATGGTCGGCAAGGACGGGATTGTCTTCTGTCTCGACGTCGCTCCTCGCGTCGTGCGCGACCTCATGTTCGTTTGCGAAGTGCGCGAGAACATGATTCCCCTGCTCGCTGACGCATCAAACCCTGAGAGCTTTGCATGGCGCGTGACAGCAGTGGACGCGGTATTCCAGGATATCGCGCAGCGCAACCAGGTCGGGATATTCCTGAAGAACGTAGACCTCTACCTCAAGCAGGGCGGCTTCGGCATGCTCGCAGTCAAGGCGCGCAGCATCGACGTGCTCCGCTATCCCAAGGAGATATTCAAGGATATCAAGAAGGAACTCGAGGGGATTCCCGGCATCGTCATCGTGGACTACCGCGAACTCGACCCCTTTGAGAAGGACCACGCGTTCTTCGTCGTAAAGAAGAAATAGATCTGAGTAAAGCTTTTAACCGGATTCCCTCTTCCTGCAAATCATGGGAGTGGTCAGGCTTGATTCCCGCGCAGAGGAACGACGCGCGAGCGACATGTTCGGAGTAGACCTCACGCTGCACAAGAGCTACATCACCGACAAGGCATTGGCACGTGCGCAAAAACGCATCCCGCTGATCTCAAGAGTGGGCAAGTTCGACAACGAGGATCTTGAGCGCCTGACGCTGCAAGGCCCACATGCGCTCGTGATCGACGACCCCCTCCCAGTCCTCAGGGATGTGCATGACCTTTGCTTCGCGCACTACATCATTGGAATCAAGGAGAACTTCAAGGGCAGCTTTCCCGACTACTGCTGCGGAATGTCGAGCATAAATCTTTTCGTGAACCTACTCCATCACGGCTACAGCAACACGCTGTTCGCCAACAACCATGACGCGAATCATTGCTACGCATTGATTCCTGTCATCCATGCCGGGAAACCTGGAGTGATCATCGCCGATCCGACAGCGCAGCAGCTATGGAAAAGCAAGACACCGAGAGTGAGCGCCGAGCTGCGCACGGGAAAGTGGAAATACAACACCGACTGGGCGCAGGGCGCAGACCTGTTCCCGACGAGGATCATCACTCCCGATACACTCAGACGAGAACTGCAGGAGAACCAGCGCGTTGGACGGCAGCGCACCAATCTCTATGAGTGCGAAAACCCCGGCGTCAAGGAACATCTCGCCGTCTGTTACAGCAATCCCAGAAGCCTTAAAAACAAGCGAGCATAGGCGAGAGCGATGGCGACTTCACTCCCTCCATTCTCCTTCTCACTCGCGTACGTCATGTTCATCCTGGCGATCACTATCAGCACGATCATCATGCTCGTCATGGGCGGATGGATGAGAGGACGGCTCCAGAAGGGCGGACTGCGCTTCGGCTTCGCGCAGAAGTCGGTGATTAGGCGGCGCCTGTTCGGCTTTCTCATGTTCATCGTCGCAATCTTCCTCATCGGCTGGCTCATGGAGCGTCTCCAAGCGACAGTCTACGCGCTCCTCATGCAGAGTGCGGCGACGGGCATCACCGGCGTCCTGTTCGCATTCGGATTCTCCTACCTCATGTACGAGATCTTCGTCTGGCGCAAGTACAATAAATAATTCAGAGCCGCGCGATGCTGCGTGCGATGTTCTCAAGCGCTGTGCTCTCGAAGACGGACCTGAACTGTTTCGTGAGGTAGATGCTAGGCCTGCTTCCATTGTCGATGAACGATTCCAGCGCAGCCTTGCGCCCGGCCGCGTATTCTGCGTCGGAGTATTGCCTGTACTCGAGGCGGATCTTACGCTCGTACATGTCGAACTCCTTCCACGGCCTGCCCAGGATGGAGAGATCAATATCGATGAGCAGGCGCGTATCAGGATTTGGGGAGAGATGGCGTTTTGTCGCGAGCACCATACTGGCCACGCCGCGGCTGAAGCCTTCATCGACACTGGCGTCGAGAAGGGTGTTGTACGTGACTTCTGCGCTGCGCTCCTCGTTATCATGGCGCGAGGTGTCATAGATGCAGTCGTGGAACCATATCGCGGTCTCTATGAGACACTCCTCCTGTGCAGCGTAGCGGAAGCGGCGCAGCATCTCGAGGCAGTCGAGGACATGCCCGAGGTTATGGTAGTGGCGCTTCGGCGTGCTGTACCATTGCGCGAACCGCCTCGTCGCGATTATAGGATCCTCCTGTGCACCAATCGCCGTCCAGAGGCCGCTCACCTTCTCGACAAGTTTCTCCATCAGCAATATGGAACGGCACGATGAATAAATATGTTTGCGAACACTTAATAAGTCATCCAGATTACCGGGTTCCATGCTCACGCAGGGCGGGTTCCGTAAGACGATTCATGACCTGCATGATGCACACATGCAGTACTTCGTCACCGGCGGCGTCGCGTACGATGGCCTGCGCGGACAGTGGACACGCGAACACAAGGATCTCAACATCTTCGTCTTCAATGAGAGCATGACACGGCTCATCGATGAGTTCTCAGCCTTCGGCTACGAGTGCTATCGCAAAGGCAGCATCTATCTCCTGCGCAACGGAGAGACTGACATCGATGTCCTTCCTCTACGTCACGAAGGGATGCGCCGGGTAATCGACGGCAACCTGGCGCAGGCATCCTACCCACTCGAAACGTTCACGACAAGACAGGCAAGGATAGACGGGACGTTATTCTCCATAGTGCGCAACGAAGTGCTCATCTCCTCAGCGATGCACGACCATCCTGATGACCGGGCGTTCGCGAAGACGCTGCCTGTCGACCGCGACATCCTGGACAGGATAATAGTGAATGAGAAGGAACGCAAGCCTTACGACATCACGAAGATAGCCTAGAACAGCTCTCGCTCTATCGAATCAAGTTTCTCTATGTTCAACTGATATGCTGCACCGTGCAGTGTCGGATACTCCAGCACCACGCGTTCTCTCACGAGCTCTGCGAGGACACTCTTCGCCAGCCCGCGGTGGTGCGCAGGGATGCCACGCCACAATCGTTCCCCGAGCATATGGCCATGACGGAACGCGCCATAGGCGTAGAGTTTCTTCAAGATATGCCTGCGGATCATCCGTTCAGCCATACGAGAGGGCGGACTGATGAATTCAAGAGTCCTCTCCGCCCGTTTCCGAGAATGCTCCGGAATCCACCGGAAAGAAAATTAATATTTTAAGCCAATGAAAGACAATATTTTTAATTATCAAGATACTCCTCAGAGCATGGCCAAGCAGTCACTGTTCCTCAAGGCGTTCGGAGACCCACCGCTCCTGCGCGTACTGGACTTCCTCGTTGTCCACGACGATTTCGACTACTCACTTACCGACATCGCCGCACTCTCCGGCGTCAGCTACTCCACAATCAAGCTGCTCTGGAAGGACCTGGAGAAGCACGGCATCGTTGTACTGACGAGAAAGGTCGGCAAAGCGAAGATGTACCATCTCAATGAGCAGAACCCCGCAGTCAAGAAGCTCAAGGAGTTCTACTGGACCACAGTGAGGAGCATGGCACGTAAGCCAAGCATCACGAAGATTATCTAGAGCTACAGTATCCTTCTCACAATAGTGAGGAATGCTGTGTGTCCGATATCAGCAGTCACTGGCCGCACAGCATCGCCCTTGATGCGCCAGTCACGGTCTATTATCTCAGTCGTACGCTCGTGCAACATACCCTCGGACAGTGAACTGACGAATTTCGCTGCCTGCGTGATGCTCGGCGTGTAGGCGACGATGTATCCCCCGAGCTTCGCGCACTTTCGTGCAGTATCAAGCGCCTTCCACGGCTCAGGCAAGTCAAGGAGCACGATGTCAGCGTTTTTCGCCTTCACAGCCTTGACATCGTAGAAGTCGGCCTTCTTGACCACTGCATTCTTGACACCGAGACGCTTCATGTTCTCCTGCGCCACTTCGATGTTCTTCTGCTCTATCTCGAAGCTATGCACCTTCTTGCAGAGCTTAGCGAAGAGAATTGTCGCAGCGCCTGAACCGACGCCGCTCTCCACCACGACACTGTCCTTTGTGAGACCACAGAAGCCGATGATGAAGCCGAGGTCCTTGCGCGTGATGATCTGCGCCTCGCGCCTGATGCCCTTGTACTGGTCGAGAAACGATGCGGCGATGATGATGAACTCGTTGTTCCCTATTTTCACGCGGCCGGGCTTGAGCTGCTCCTTACGGATGATGATGCCTGCGGCGTGAAAGTCACGCGAGGTATCGCGCACGAACCACTGCTCGTGCTTTGCGATGGTCCTCTGCACGCCATCGACGATGACTTTCCGCTCTGGTTTGTAGACGATAACCGGCATGTACTCCAGGGGATACAGCAAGCTTATAAAGGTTCAGTGTCGCGTTTTCCACAACGCCCGTTTATATAAGATATCCGGGTCGCTGCACCATGGTCACACTCATCTACCTCGCTGCGGGCGCATCATCAAGATTTGGCGGAAGAATCAAGGCCTTAGCTCGTATCGGAAAAAAAGACGAGACGATGCTCGAAATCTCGATGAGGCAAGCGAAGACTGCTGGCTTCAACAACATCGTCATCATCGCAAGTGACACGACGGTACAACCAATCAAAGATGCGGTAGGCAACTCTTTCGACGGCATACCAATTGCGTACTGCCTGCAGAAGACACCAACACACAGGAAGAAGCCCTTCGGTACATCTCATGCGCTGCTCTCGGCGAAAGAGCTCGTGAACGAGCAGTTCGTCGTGCTCAACAGCGATGATCTCTACGGTGAGAGGACACTCGCTGCAGTCGCGCAGTACCTCAAAGCAGAGAATGGCTACTGCATGCCAGGATACAAGCTGAAAAACTGCCTCCCCGAGAATGGCACGGTGAACCGCGGAATCATCACTGTGAACGATGACAGCACACTCAACAGGATTACGGAAACATTCAACATCTCGCGCGCCGACATCCCATCGAAGTTCGCCGGCGACGAGCTCGTATCGATGAACCTCTTCGGTGTGCAGCCGGCGTTCTTCTCGTTCATCGAGGAGACCTTCCAACGATTCCTCAAGGAACATCCCGATGATCCTACGACGGAGTTCCTCCTGCCGGTAAGCATCTCAGAATTCATCACTGAACGCGGCCTGCAGATGAGAATCCTCCCAACGGATGATATACCAGTAGGGCTCACCAATCCGGAGGATGAAGCGGTTCTGCGGGAACAACTGAGGACCGCCACAACCCGACCGTGAGGGCATGACGGTCAAAGGCATCCTGGAAAAGCAGTAATCTAGGAATAGGGATTTAAAGAAGAACACGCCCGCCCCCTTGTGGAACAGGGCTTGCATATCTACCTACAGGAGCAGGGCTACGGGGATGGCCATGCGCTCTCATCTCCGGATACCGTCGAGATTATCAACAGCATCATCAGAGGCCATGACGCCGCCATCCTGTTCGACGGATGGACTGAGGTCGACGAGTCACGCCTCTACGGCGATGCGTTCAGAGCGACGTGGACAGCCAGATACCGACGCTATCTGATTTCAAGCAGCAGGACCTGGCGTGGAGCCTACGCCTACAACCCGCTCGCAGTCATGCACTTCGATCATTCCTCAATCCACAAGCTCAAGGGCACAGTGTGCGAAGAAAACGGTATCTACAGGTTCAGGTTCAACCACCCCGACTTGCACGAGATCCACGCGGAGGAGCCGATCCTCCTCGGAACATCCTCACAAATACCACGATCACGACGGCGATAGGCGTGGCGACAAAGAGGCCGATCAGGCCGAAGAGTACACCCATCATGAGCTGCACAACGATGACGAATGCTGGCGGCAACTTGACCGCACGGCGCTCGATGATGGGCGATAGCAGATAGTTCTCGATGAGCTGCACGATAGCGTAGACTGCGATGACATACAGTGCGAGCTGCGGGCTGATGGTGAGTGCGACAAGCACCGCCGGCACCGCAGCGATGAAAGGACCGATGTTCGGGATAAAGTCAAAGAGGCCAGCGAGGAGCGCAAGCAGGAAGAGCATAGGCACGCCGAGAACTGCCAGGGCGATACCGGTGAGTATAGCGACCGCAGTCATGGAGATAACCCGGCCGACCAGCCAGCGCTGCAGCTGCACATAGACGGTATCGAAGAACTGCCGCGCATCCTTATGGCGACGGTCGGGCACGAGGTAGAGCGCTCCGCGGATATAGCTTTGCGGGTAGAGTGCCATGTAGAACCCGGTGAATAAGATGACGAATATGCCGGTAATGCCGATGGCGATTCCTGAGATGAAATCCTTGACATCGGTAAAGAGCGCGCGACTGTCGCCCCCAAACTCCAAATCGCCCATCTGCATCAAGAGGAACTGCCCCCAGGAGTACTTGCCGAGCGTCAGGCGCAGCTGCTTGATCAGCACCGGCACCTCTTTGGAGAGCGCATCCACCTGCTCCGCTACCTTCGGTCCAGCCCACCATATGGCGACCGCTGTGAGTAACGCGCCGACAACAACCACGATGATCAGGCACCAGTAGATAGGGATACCTGTGGCCTTGCTCAGGGCCGATGCGACACTACGCAGGAAGACTGCGAAGAGGATGCCTGCGAAGAGCAGGAGGATGATATGAGCGAGCTCCCATGCTGCGAGCGCAAGCGCGACGAAGAGCACAGAGATCCCTGCGGCGATAGCTGCCTTACGGGTAAAGTCCATGGAGGGGCTGCTGCTGGGGGGTATAAGACGTTTCTTTGCGGAAAGCGAGAGATTTTTTAAACCACCTCCGCTTGCCTCGGAACATGAAGGATTACGACGTAGTCATCATCGGCGGCGGCATCACCGGCACTGCCACACTCTACGCGCTCACACACTACACGAGCATCAAGCGCATCGCGATCATCGAAAAGTACCGCCGACTTGCACAGCTGAACACTGACAAGGACCAGAACAGCCAGACATTACACTTCGGCGATATCGAGACGAACTACACTGCAGAGCGCTCAAGGTCAGTGAACGCCAAAACTGAATTGACACGCAAGTACCTCGAGGCGCATAAGAGCGAGCGCCTGTTCACAAAGTCGCACAAGATGGTGATCGGCGTCGGCAAGGAGGAAGTCGCGGCTCTCGAGAAGCGTTACAAGGAGATCAAGTCCATCTATCCGAAGCTGCGCAAGCTCGACCCCGGCCAAATCGCGAAGATTGAACCCAAGGTGATAGAAGGTAGGGACCCGAAGGAGCCAATCATTGCGCTCATGTCCCCTGACGGCTACAATGTCGACTTCGGCAGGCTCGCGGAATCATACGAGCAGCACTCAAGGAAGCACGATACCTACTTCGGTATGAAGGTATGGTCGCTCAAGCGCGAAGGCAAGTGGTGGGTGGTCAAGCGCGGTAAGGAAGGCCTGCGCGCCCGCGTCGTCATCGTCGCGACAGGAGCAGACAGCCTACTCTTCGCTCACAGGGCAGGGTATGCCAAGCACTGGATACTCTTACCAGTCGCGGGCAGCTTCTACACCGCACCATCACTGCTCAAGGGCAAGGTGTACACTGTGCAGGCGAAGAAACTCCCATTCGCCGCTGTCCACGGCGACCCTGACGTAGTCAATCCCCATGAAACAAGATTTGGCCCTACAGCGAAGGTCCTGCCCATGACAGAGCGCTACCATTACGGCTCTGTCCTTGACTTCCTGCGCCTGTTCCGGTTCCGTATGGACGCGACGCTGAGTCTCATCAACATCATCAGTGATCCGATACTGCTGCGCTATATCCTGAACAACGTGCTCTACGACATCCCGTACATCGGCACCTACTTCTTCATGAAGCAAAACGTGCGTAAGATAGTACCGAAAGTGAAGTTCTCACAAATAAGGTTTGGCAGGCGCCTTGGCGGGTTGCGTCCGCAGCTTGTCGACACGCGAAAGAAGAGCCTGGAGTTCGGCGACGCCAAGGTCTTCGGCGACAACGCCATCTTCGACATCACCCCCAGTCCCGGCGCATCAGTCGCGTTGTGGAACGGGATAGAGAACGCGAAAAAGGCAGCGGAGTTCCTAGGGAAGGAAAAGAAAAACAGAAAAGGATAAGAAAAAAATCCTAACCGAAGAGGGTGCGCCACCACTCCATGAATCCCTGAAGCATACTGCGCGTCTCGCGAAGCTCTTTCTCGAGGCTCGCGCACTGCGCGTTCAGGCACTGGTTGCTGACGCACTCGTAGTTGTTCTGGCATGCGTTGCCGTCTGTGACCTGCACCTTCATCTGGCCTTCGACTGAGCAGTACTGCGCTCCGCCATTGGCGATGCGCGTACCGATAGGCATGCAGCGCTCGTTCACGAAGCAACCAGAATCGCAAGCAGTCGGGGAGACGCTCGGCGGCCGTGGCCAAGAGCCATCGGGCCCCGTACCAGATCCGTCTGCAGAGCCGTCACTTCCCGGGCCAGTCCTATCGTCAGGACCTCCTGATATCGAAGGGTCGAAGAGGCGCATGCTCACGTCCTTGGAGATGACCACCTTCACAGAGTAGCCATTCTGCTGCAGGTACTGCTGGATATCCGCGGCGCCATTGACGAGCTCAGTGCGCGCAGTCTCACCTACAATGATGTGCACAGTCTTCCCTCTGATGAGGAAGATGACGACGTCATCAGGCACAGTGTGGTAGCGCTGCTGGAACTGTTCATCGAGCACTGCGATACCAGTACTACCTATCCGCCCTTTATCCTGCAGGCGTTTCGCGATATTCACCGAGGTCACCACATCATCTGTCGGAGCGTACTTACCCACCACGATGATGTACCTATCGGACACTACCTGCGGCACAGGCTGAACGTCTGCGCCACGCAGCGTGAAGGTGATATATCCGTTGCGCATATCGTACACCACGCTATTGATGACGATGCGCAGTCCATTGAGGGTGTAATCGCCCTGCGTCATTCCTGCCTGCTGGCCGTTCACGCTGATTGTCGCAATGTAGCGAGTGTCACCAGCATAAGGTGGGCTCAGGCTCTTGAGGGTAATCTCGTAGTCGTGGCCATCAACAGTGAACGTGCGGGTCTCGCCGACCACGAGTTTGTTCGCGTCAGGAGGAGACACTCCAGTAGGCGGAACAGACTGTCCACCGTAGAGCGTGAACGCCACCATGCCGTTGCGCTGATGCACGAGGATCTCGCGCACCACTATCTTCGCACCGGCCGCAGCACCGCTGCTGCCTTCACGGATAGCTTGGGTAAGCTCTCCGTTCACGCTGAACTTCGCCTGCGGAGCAGTGCCGCTGGACAGATCGCTCACATATGCGAGCGTGACTTCATAGTCACGGCCGCCCAGCGTATAGGTCTTCGTCTCGCCCTCAGACATGGTATCAGGCAAGCCATCGTACTGCGGAGGCGTAGTTTGGAACCTGCCTGTGCGCAGCTCGAAGCCAGCCGATCCTCCCTCCGCGTTCGAAAGGATGTCGTGCACTGTGATCATCACAGCTCCGCCGGATAGGGCTTCGTTCTCACTCACATCGAGCGCGTCAGTAAGCTCTCCATTGAGGCTGAACTTCGCAGCTCCGCGGTGTCCCGCGACAGTCTCACCGAGGAACACGAGAGTCAGCTCATAGTCCACGCCACTCAGCGTGTATGTCTTCGTCTCTCCGACACGGAGCGTATCCCTAATGCTGCCAGGGGTAGCATACTCTGGATAGTAAGGCACAGTAGTCGACTGGAGCTTGAAGCTCACGTAGCGATCGCCGCTGAGCGTATACACATTTGTCACCATGAGGACTGGGCCGCCTTCAGAGATGGTCTTACCGATTCCTGCCTGGAACGCAGTCGTCAGCTCTCCATTCACACTAAGCTTAGCGGCGTTGGGGGTCGGGGCATTAACGTCACTGATGTATACTGCAGTGATCTCATAATCGACACCATCAAACCTATAGGTCTGGTACTGCCCTTCGCGGAGCGTGCCTTCGACAACTGCAGGTTGCGCCGTTGGCGCTGGCGCATTGACACCGGAATCAATCGAGAACGAGGTCACACCTTCACGGGCATTGACGAGTACGTCACGTATCTTCACAGTCAGGCCGTTGCGGAGCGTCTCACTCTCTCCGTTGGACAAGGGGTTGGTGAGGATGCCGTCAACGATGAGTTTGGTCTCCGCCGGTCTGGTTGAGTCGTATGAGTTCGGGTCGCTCACGAAAACGAGCGTGACCTCATGGCTAACGCCATCTATAGTGTAGGTCTTCGTGCTTCCTTCCGCCAACGTGTCATGGATGATCTCCGCTGACGCGAGCAGGGGCATGATGAGCAGGAGTGTGATGATCCATAGTTTCTTCATTGCTATCCCTCCGGGTAACCCCGATGCATACTGAATGGCCTAGAGAGTATTTAAGCCCATGGCGGACAGACAAGCAGAATAAGCTAAAATCATCCTCCGATAAGGCAAAAAATTAAGAATGATTATCCAAATATGTCCAAAAGGACAGAAGAAGATTCTAATCACTTAAGAAGCGCTATAATTACTTTTCCATGCTCCTCTCTCTTGATGAGCACATTGCGCTGCTCAAGACCGTGCAGCGTACGCAAGAGCGAAGTGCGGGGGATGCGCAGGTCTGAACGCAGATGGGAGAGCGTCGCCTTCCCGCCGCGTGCGATGAGCGCATCGACAATGGTGGCCTCCTTGCCTTTGAGCACATTTTTGACGCGCTCAGCAGTGAAATCGCCACTTGGCCACCGCCACAGTATGAAACCCGCGACAGCGAGACCGAAAAGGATGGTCAAGATCAACAGTAATGGGAACGAACGGGAAGGCACGACCACTCCGCTGATCTCATAGTCCACAATTATCGTGGCCGATGCAGGCACACCCTGCTCCAGAGCAACTGTTGTGGATCCGATGGATCCTTTCGCCTCTGCGGCGAGCAAGCACTCATCGGCAGGCAAAGCGATGCGGAACATCCCGACGTCATCAGTCTCTATCTGCGCAGCGTAGGACGGACAGGAGATACTCACAGGCACATGCGCGAGAAGGTTGTCCTGCGTCGTGCGTACCTGGCCGATGAGAAGGGTACCTGGATGCACAATGATAGTCTTCGGCGTGCTTCCTGCAGGCAACTGCGCGTAGTGGGTGTATGATTCACTGAAGTTCGAGCGCACGAGCAGCACAATCTGCTTACGAGATGAGAACTCGAACTCCTGTCCAGGCATGACGAGCACATCAGTAGTCTCGCTCCCGGAAACAACCGTGACGACAGCCACCGATATCTCCTCACCAGAAGATCCATCAACGAGCGTAGCGCCATATGAAGGCATCGCAGCGACCAAAACCAGAAGGAGCAGGACCCACCTCATACCCTTGTTGTCTGGAGAAGGGATTTATGAAGTTACCGGCCTTCAGTCAGCAGTCACCGACATCCTATCCTGTACTCCACGCACCCCGGCAGTGAGACATGCTGCATCGATGGCCTCGCGTCTCGCGAGCCAGTCCTCGACCTTGCCGCTCAAGGTGACAACTCCTTCCTCGACCTTCACGTTCACCTCACTCGAGTCGATATGCGAGTTGCGCTCGAGCGCGGATTTCACATCCTGCTCGATGGACTTGTCCTGCGGTGGCGTTGCCGGCTCGATGCTTATCGTGCTCGTGAGCTTCGTCACGCCGAGCACGTTGAACACAATCTCCTCTGCAGTCCTGCGCTGCCAGAATGATTCTGTCGTGCCTGTGAGCGCGACCTCACTCCCCTGTACTGTGACTGCGAGCTTATTGGCATCTATGTCCGGGCTCGAACGGAGCACGGCCTCCACCACAGTTTTCAACTCCTCGTTCTTCGGCACGTCCTCTTGCGCGAAGCGCACATCGAGCATGTTGTCAATGACAGTGACGCCCTTGATCATCGCGATATCTTCTGCCGCTATTTTACCGCGATAGCTCGGAACAGTCCCCTTGAGCGTCACGTGACCGTTCTTCACCTCCACCTGGACATCAGAAGCATCAACCCTACTATCCCAGAAGAGATGGTTCTTCACATGATCCTTTATCTCTACGTCCGACATTATCTCACCTCAGGAAAACATTCCTCGGAGAGGATTATAAGGACTGTTCGCGGAAAACGCAATGGAGATTTATCGCTTCGATATCCTCTCGAGGAAGCGACGACCGCCCCAGAGCATGATGGCGACCTCTGCACGCGGAGTATGGTAGTTCCGAAAGCGCGCATAGAACCTTCGCATGCTCATCAGGTCGTACTCGCCCAGTTCCCGTTCCCTGATGAGCTGCTTTGCGCGCTCGACACCACTATTGATACCAATGCGGGCAGCCTCCTCTCTTGTAAGACCTGGTGGTTTCGGGAACCCTTCCCTGAGCACCAGCGCCTTGCGCGCGGCTTCCTTAGCGTATTGGGGGATAATCATAGAAAAGCGCCTGCCCGGATGCGGTCGCTCACGCTCCGCACTTGGCCTCCTTTCGGACGCCAAGTTTGAACCGGAACTAAAATAAGCGCCTGCCCGGATTTGAACCGGGGATGGTCGCTCTGCAGGCGACTGCCTTACCGCTTGGCTACAGGCGCACGGTATGACTTGGAGACTCGACGGTCTTTTAAAAGCGTTTCGACGGCCACTGGACAGAGCCGGATAACCCTCATAAGGGCCTCTCCCTGCGCCCTAGGATGGTATTCCGCTTCGAGCTCTCCCCAATCCAGTATAGCAAACATGATATCGGGCGCGGGTTGAAAATACCTTCTCAACTCACTCCTCAACTAGCCGAATTTATAGGAATAATGGTTGGCGATGGCCATGTAGGGTTGTACAAGTCCAAGAAAGACTCCTACGGATATGTACACTACGAAATCCTCATCGCCGGGAATCTCAAGGAAAAATCATACTACACAGGCTATGTGAATGACCTGATCTATACTGTGTTCGGAGTGAAGTTCAACCATCGCCCGATGAAATACACCAATGTCATGGGTCTCAGATTCGCCTCAAAAGCATTGTATCTTTTTCTACACGATATCGTCGGCATACCACAGAACAAAAATAGCATCAGAGTGCCCGTACCTATCATGAACGGGGACGTCCAGATAAAAGCCGCCTTTCTACGCGGATTGCGATGCAGATTTCTGCCTGACTGTGAAGCACAAGCCTAAACCATACCCCGTACTGCAGGGAGGGTTCAAATCGAAGGGACTGGTCTATGATTGCGCTTTGCTGCTGAGAGAATTAGATATCGAGAACTTCACGCATAGAGAATCCAATTACTATGAAAAACGGGATAAAACATACACTCTCTATCGAGTGACAGTCAACGGCAAGCGTCGCATCACGAAGTACTTGCAGATAATCGGGTTCTCCAATCCGTATAAACTGCTCAAGTACGAGCAGCATTTTAAAAGAGAAAACGGACCTGGAGGGATTTGAACCCTCGACCCTTAGCTTAGAAGGCTAATGCTCTATCCAAGCTGAGCTACAGGTCCTTGAGTAAGAAGACCCTCCAGACGCTTATAAAAGTACCGAGATTCCCGAATTTAGGAGGTATCAAGACCCCTTGCCACATCTGCGCGCAAGATATATATAAACCATTTTCGCCTCGGCAGTCCGATGGGTGGATTCCTGGTGCAGGATATAGGGCTTGAGGCGTTCCTGCCACCAGGAGTGCCGATGACACGCGAAGGAATCACTGAAGCCATCAACAGCACCATCATCGCACCGACGCTCTCGGTTTTTGGGAGCGCACTCAAGGCCAAAGCCGCTCTCACAGACCTCCGGCGCAAGAGCAAGGACCTGCTCAAGATCACTATCAATGACGACTTGCCGTACTGCGTAGAGGTGCTACACCACGCAGCAGGACTGCGCGAGCGCAGGAAATACATCATAGACATGCTCGGCTCCTGGGACAAGAACCCTGGACAGGCAGTCATGCTGCTGCGCGGCTACCACCATGTGGCGCAGCCGTTCTCTCACGCCAGAGGATTCAGTGACGCGTGCACATCGCTCCTGCGCAACGGCACACTCCCGTACTTTGCCGTGGAATCGTACAAGCAGGCGCAGGGGTTCGCTACCCGTGGCTACGGAGTCATTTTCTACGAGCCAGTTCTCAAGTCGCTCGGCATCATGCCCGACGTATGATTCCGTACCGCTCGCAGAGCTCGTGGGCGAATTCCTGGATGATGCGCACCGCATCCTGCTCCTCCGCGAGCAAGCGTTCTGATGAGAAATGGTCGCACTCGTGCGGACTGACGTTGATGCCGTCCTTGTAGTGTACAGAAGTGTAGACGCTGCCTGACGGCGCGATGACGAGGTGCTTGTTCCCGTAGCACTCGACTGTCCATCCCTTGATGAGTTCCTCTATATCCTTATCCACGGTACCCCTCCAGGAATTCAGTAACTAGACGCACACCGAACGCTGTCCCGCCATAAGGCGTGAAGTAGCGCTCGCGACCTTGCGCATACGCGACACCTGCAATGTCGAGGTGCACCCACGGCGTGGTGCCAACGAACTCCTTGAGGAGCATCGCGCCGGCGATGGATCCTGCCATCTGCGGCATGCCCATGTTCTTCATGTCCGCTATCTGCGACTTGATATCCTCTGCGTACTCGTCCCAGAGCGGTAGCTGCCAGACCTTCTCGCCGCAGGTACTGCTCGCAGCAATGATGCTGTCGATGGAAGGCTGGTCGTTGCCCAACACTGCCGCAGTGACGTCGCCAAACGTGACGACGCACGCGCCAGTGAGTGTTGCCATGTCGATGATGAGGTCGGGCTTGAACGTTGTCGCATGGTAGAGACCATCGGCAAGCACGACGCGGCCTTCCGCGTCAGTGTTATCGATCTCGATGGTCTTGCCGGATTTGGTGCGCACGATGTCGCCAGGCTTGTACGAGTTGCCGTCAGGCATGTTCTCGGCGAGGCACAGCACGCCGATGACACGCACCGGCAGCTTGAGGCGGCTCGCGTTACGCATGATGCCGAGCACGTTCGCGGCTCCGCTCATGTCGAACTTCATCTCCGCCATCTTCGGGCTGGGCTTGATACTAATGCCACCAGTGTCGAACGTAACACCTTTGCCAACGACTGCTATCGTGCGCTTGGCCCCCTTGGGCGCGTACTCGATAGTGACGAGGCGCGGCTCGTGGCTGCTTCCCTTGCCGACGGAGAGTATGCCGCCATAGCCCTGCTTGGCGAGCTTCGCACGATCGAGGATTGCACATGTGAAGCGCTCCTCCTTCGCAAGGCGCGCAGCACGCTCGGCAACTACCTGCGGAGTCATGTCGATACTCGGTGTGTTCTGCAGGTCGCGCACCATGTTGCACGACTCAGCGATGATGCGACCGCGTTCTACTCCTGCCGCTGCCTTCATGTCACCCATGATGATGACGCTCTCGATGCGCCTAATCTCATCGAGCTTCTGCGTCCGGTACTGCGTGAACTGGTACGTGCGCAAAAGCGCACCCTCTGCTGCCGCCTGGCCTGCCGATGCGGGCTCGATTTCGGGCGGCAGTCCGATGGCGATGGTCTTCGCACCCATCGCGCGTAGCGTCTCTGCGCCAAGACCTGCGCCTGCGCGCAGCGTGTCAGCGTTCACGCTGGCGCGCTTGCCCATGCCGATAAGCACGTAGAAGCGCGGCGTCCCTGGCTGGCGCTCGATGAGCACCTGCTTAGCCTTGCCCTCGAACTCCTTGCGCTCGCGCGCGACCGCGACGGTGCCGCCGAGCTTGGTCTTGAGACGGCTCTCTGCGTCGCTGCCCTCCTCATATGTGAAGAGGAGGATGCCATCCGCCCTCGCGCTGAAGATATCGTGTTCCTGGAACGTGACTTTCATTTCACCACCTACAACCATGGCCTCGACGGAGTGTTTTAAAGCTTTCTGGTGAATGGCTCAAGAGGGGACGCAAAACCAAGAGGATGGTTTAAAAAGCCGAGTTCTCCAGTGGCGTGCGCGTTCAATGACTGACCCGCTCACAGAGGATGCAGGTCCCATGATACGCCTTCTCTCCTGAAAGTATTGCGTATAACCCTGTGCCAGGAACTTGCTTGAAATTCTCGAAGATTGCATCCCCTTGAAGCATGCGCTTGCCTACATACATTTCCTTGACGACGGTTCTGGATGAGACCATATTGGCGACTGTCTCGGCGACCACGTTGGCGACAGAAGCGGGGTCGATACCCTCATGGAACTCAAGGGAAACGCCAGGGATATGATCGATGAGCGATTTACCTGAAGCGAATGCACGCGGCATCAGCACGACCTTGTTCAGAGGCACGGCATCAATCAACGCCTGCGGAGAACGCTCGACCGCTATTACGAAACCCTCTGTGACTGCAGTGGTGGAATGGATATCGATGACGAACTCGATGCCTTCCAGCTTTGCGAGCAATGCATGAGCGAGAGTCTCCTCTTGCGAACCCTGCGGATTGCCTGGGAAACTCCTATTCATGTCCGTGCCGATGAACCGCACCCCTTTCTCAACTGCGGGCGGGTTCGCGATGATGAATCTAGCGTCGATCCTATCTCGCAGAAACTCTATGACTCGCTTGCCAAGAACCTCGTTGCCGTGCAGGCAACCGATGATCGCGATAGTCATAGCACACCTACGATGATGACTGCGTCGCCGCGCCCATAGTCGAGCTTGAGCACGTTGTCGAACAATCGCCTGTCTTCGTGGGCGGGTATTCTATCATAGAGCGAGGTGCCATAGCACCCCCTGATGACGAACGTATCCTCCTCCATTTGTCCGCCGCCATACCGGCGCGCGATCTCCAGGATATGCTTTGGAGGGAGGAGCGGCTCTCGGGGATATATCTCCCTCACTATCTTCTTCGTCGCTCCATAGACAACAGGATTCTGCGTCCGCATGGCGAAGTGCGCAGGGTAGGCATCGCGCAAGGCGATACTGTTCACATGACCAAAGATGCCTCTCTTCTGGCAGTCACGATGGACTACGATTCCGTTGAGGTATAGGACATCGTCATGTTGATCATAGGAAGAGAACCCTACAATGTTTTCTCGTTCCCTGATGAGGTACAACCGGTCCACTCCAGTGACGTGCGTCTGCACATCCTCTGCAGTCATGGCGGTCCCAAATCCGTTCCTTGCGATGGCGGCCAGCACCGGAAGCAGCCTCTGCGCTTCCTCGCTCCGTCTCGGGTCATTGATGAGTCTTACATCTATATCGGATAGTCTTGAATCATGCATAGTATCATCTCCTGTGGATCTGTCGTTGATAGAGTTGAGGAGCGTGCGGCCTCACGGCCAACGGTTCAGACTGTAGAGTGATGAGAAGCCAGGCCTACTGCCAAAAGCAATCACTCTGTGACATACCACTGAGAGCGATACACGAGTATTTAATTTTTTCGCAGGCCATAATCGCTGAAACCGTTCATATCTCAGTACCCTATATCTGCCTTCTCTCCAGAATCAAGTTTCTTGATGAGCGCGTATGCGGAGAACGCTGCGACCGCGCCTTCAGCCGCTCCAGTGAGCGCTTGCTTGTAGCGGCGGTTGCCGACATCACCTGCAGCGTACACTCCGCGGATGTTCGTCTGCGAATCGCCGTCAATGATGATCTCCTTGTGGTCGTTGAGCTTGACACCTACGGCCTCGGCGATGCCTGACTGGATGTCGTGCCCGATCTCAACGAAGACGCCCTCTACCTTGAGGAGTTCACCGTCCTCGTGCGGGCGGCTGAGGCGGACGGCCTCGACCTGGGTTTGGCCGAGGATCTCCTTGATTTCCATGTTGTAGAGGATTGTGACCTTCGGGTTCTGCTCGAGGCGCTTGAGGTTGATCGGCTCTGCCCGCATGTGGTCACGTCGCACTGAGATGTATACGTGCGATGCGAACTGTGAGAGGAGGTCGCCTGCCTGGGCAGCGGAGTCCCCGCCACCGACGACGATGACTGGGACATTCTTGAAGAATGCCGCATCGCATGTCGCGCAGTAGCTGACGCCCTTACCTGAGAGCTGTTCCTCGCCGGGGCTGCCGAGCGTCTTGTGCTTCGTGCCCATGGTGAATATGACGGTGCGTGCTGCGTAGCGCTGCTCTTTGTCGTCGCCGTCCTTCGTTATCAGTTCGAACCACGCCTTCTGCGGATCCTCGTAGTCGTGCTTCTCGACGCGCTCCACCCACTCCTCGTTGAATGGTATCTGGAGGTTGTCGCAGTGCTCTTTGAACTTCATCATGAGGTCAAGACCTGGAATGCTCTTGTAACCAGGGTAGTTCTCTACGTTGTGTGAGAGGTTGAGCAGTCCGCCCACTACCTTGCCGATGATGAGCGTCTTCAGGCCGAAGCGCTGCGCGTAGATGCCGGCAGCCATGCCTGCGCTGCCTGCGCCGATGATGATCACGTCGTATTTCTCCATGACCGAGTGGGTGGCTGGGCCGTTAATAAAGGTTGTTGAGTACTGAGGATACCAAAGGATTATTGCAGAACTGTGCGTCATGACACCGCATCGATAGCACCATCCTGGGGAAGATGTGGCCGTCCACAGAAACGTTGGGGAGGCGGACGTGCCGATAGCCCATCAGATGCCCCGGGGTCGCTTAACAAGCGAGCGGGAAAAATAAGGAGTCAAGGAAGAAAAGGAGTCAAGAAAAAGAAGGAGTCAAGACTCATGGCAGGACGAGATCCTGTCCTAGCGTGTCGAGATCGCTCGTTGACTCGAACGAACTGTCGAAGTCATCGAACACAGCTTCCATGTCTGCCGCGTCGCCGGCCAGGTTCTGCTCGCCCTGGACCTGAGGCTCACTGCCGCAGGCAGTCATGACGAGTGCTGCGATGAGGAGGAAAACGATGAGCGTCCTCATGCTTCCACCTCCAGCTCCACCTCGGCCTCACGGTCCTCTTTCAGCTTGACAGCAGTCTCTACAAATACCTCCGGGCTGAGCGCGCGGATGTCCTTGATAATCTCACGCAGGTCATCCCGTGCCTCCTTTACATCCTCATGTGATGCCTTGAGCTGGTCGCGCGTCGACTTCAAGAGCGCGTTCGCGTCAGCTTCTGTCTTGGCAGTCGCCATAGCGCTCACATAGGAGTCGCGTGCGCTCACATAGCTCTCGGTCGCGACATCGATCTTCGCGCTGAACGCTGCGATGTCAGCGTCGAGCTGCGTCACATCCTTGCCCTCTGCGGCAAGTCGGTCACGCGCCTCTGTGAAGCGCGTCTCCATGCGCTCGAGCTGGTCAAGGAAGTCCTGGAACTTCGCATGCGTCAGCAGGCCTTCAGCAAGGCGGATCGAGACACGCGCCTCGCTCCATGCGGTGCGCAGCTCATCGGCCGCCTGCTTCGTCGTGTTGATGTCTGTTCCGTTGATTGCATCGATCTTCGCCTGTGCCTGCTCTATCGCGAGCGCACGGGTGTCGAGCTGCGCGATCACGTCAGCAGCCGTCTCATCGCCGATTGCGGTGTTCGCCTCAACGCGGACCTTCAGCGTCTCGATGATGCGGAGCATCTGCTCAGCGGCGTTGCCCATGAAGCCCTTGGCCTCTACGTTCAACTCCTGGCGTGCGGTCTTGCACTCGTCACTGCGAGGCGACTCACAATCATCCTTGAGCTTCTCACGGGCCTCGATGAACCCATCGCGGCGCTCAGAGTACTTGCCACGGAGCTCATCGAGCTCCTTGCGCTCCTCTTTGACACGCTCGCGTGCCTGCTCCATGAACTCCTTGCGATCTTCGCGCAGATCCTCGCGGCGCTCCTTGACCTGCTCGAGCACGCCCTTGCGGTACTCGACGAGCTCACGCACAGTCACGTTCGTGCCGTTCTGCATGCGTAGTTTGATCTGCTCGCGCAGGCCGTCGAACTCGACGCGGCGCTCCTCACGCACAGTCAGCATCCCATCCTTGTACTCTGTGCGGGTTTCAGTGCGTACACGAAGGGCACTATCATCGCCTTCGTTCTCTGTACGTGTCTCTG
>DAGG01000016.1 GCA_002498125.1 Candidatus Woesearchaeota archaeon UBA525 | reverse complement strand
GTATAGTTATACAGAGAAACTGTAAGATAATCGAATACAAATGCAGGTGCATTAGGAGAGTTGCGTGGCTGACATGTTTGTACGATTTCTTCTCTTATTTCTTCAGGAATCGGTACATAGATTCTATGCCACCCGTGTTTGAAGCAAAGTATGTTTTTTGGAGTAAGGGTATTGTAAATATCTTCAAGTGTGATGTAGGCATATTGGTGTTGTTGGCAATAATGCTCGAAATAGATTTCTCCTAAATCTCCCTTCAATTCTTTTGTTATCTCGAGTTCTCCCAATTAGATCTCCCTGATGAACACGAAGTTCTTGTGGAGCTCTTCGTAGTACACCTTGCCGATGTTCCTGATGGTGGCGGGGTCGCCCGCAGCCACAATCTCCGAGAGCATCCTGCGGCCCATGACATCAGGCATGAGGACGAGAGTCGCGCCTGAACGGTAGAGCTTCTTGCCGACGTCCTCTGTGGACGCGCTCATGATTGTGGAGATGCGCGTTCCGCCTTTGCTAGCTTCGTGCACCTTCTTCAGGATGAACTGGTTGCTCGCGAGCTCGTGCACGACGCTGACGACCGTCTCGGCCTTCGTGAAATCGATATCCTTGTACAGGTCCACGCTCAGCGCATCGGCGCAGATGGTGGGGACACCGCGTTTCTTGTAGGTGATTATCTTCTGCGGGTTGTAGTCGATGACGAGGATGCGTTTCTTGCCGTGCAGGGTCTCGACAGCTTCGGATGTCAAGGCGTTGACGCCGATGATGATAACCTGCGGTTTGTACTTCTCCGGCACGTTGCGATGCTCCTCAGGACGCGAGCCGAAGAGGATATCGAGCGGCTCGATCAATGGCTTGAAGACTTGGTAGATACGCTCATCATACCTTATGAGGTACGCTGTCATGACCATAGTCACAATGGTGACGAGCACGACGCCTGTGAGCATGGATGCGGGAAGCGTGCCTTGCGTGATGCCCACAGCGATCAGGATGAGTCCGAACTCGGAGGCTTGGGCAAGATGGAGCGCGGTGAAGAAGCTCGTGCGGTTGTTGTAGCGGAACGCTTTGCAGACGAAGAACGTCACGACCGGCTTGAGCAGCATCGTCCCGGCGAGTATGATGAGGACGATAGGCACCTGCGTAGCGACGTCATCGAACATGATCTGCATCCCGAGCGATACGAAGAACAGCAGCAGGAAAAAATCCTTGATTGGCTTCACGCGGCCCATGATCTCATGGCTATAGACTGCTGTCGAGAGGGCGATGCCGGCGAGGAACGCTCCAACCGCGACGCTGAATGCAAAGAGGTTGGCCACCACGGACAGCACGAGGACGATGGCGAGCGATACGATGAAGAGGAGCTCTGCGGAGGCGATAGCCTCCTTGAAAACGCGCGGCATGATGTGCTTGAAGAAGAGGTACGTGACGAGCGCGAAGAGCGTAAGATTGGCGATCAGCAGTAAGCTTTCAATGAGTCCGCCGCTTGGAAGCGTGATGTGCGCGAGGCGGAGCGCGGTGTCGATGATGGATTCGCTGCCGCCCTTGAGTGTCCCGAGGAGCGAGAGCCCTATGACTGCGAGCATGTCCTGCGCGACTAGGATGCCGAGCACGAGCTCGCCATGCAGGGAGTTGATTTCCTTCGTCTGCGTCAGGATGTTCACAACGACGAGCGTGGAGGAGAAGCTGGCTGCGAGCCCGAGGTAGATGCCCTGGATGAGCCCTATGCCGAAGAACGAGGTCGCGGTAGCGGCGACTATGGTCACGATGGTGACTTGTAGGATTCCAATCATCGCGCTCGTTCTTCCCACGTCCTTGATCTTGGTGAGGTCGAGCTCGAGGCCGATGATGAACATGAGGAAGATGAGGCCGAGATCCGTGACGAGGCCGAGGAGGGGGGCGGGGTTATCGACCAGACCGGTGATTGCCGGGCCGAGCAGTATGCCTGCGAGGACATATCCGAGAAGCAGCGGCTGCTTCAAACGATGCGCGAGCAGAGCGACCGCGGAGGCGGCTATAATCATCAATCCGAACGTCACTACTACAGGTTCCATGCACCACCGGAGATGGTTTGACGCCCCGAGTGAACATTTATATAGGTTGTGATTGTCCGCGAGATTATGATGCAGATGAAGCAGAAGCTCGCGTTGCGCAGTCAGGCCAAAGGCCTCTCTGCAGTGCTGCAGGTAGGAAAGAACGGCATCACCGATGGCACCATAGACCTCATCGATCGCGAGCTTGAGCAGAAACGCCTCATCAAGATCAAACTCCTCAGCTCTGCCCTGCCTGAAGGCGCATCTAAATCAGACCGCGTCAGGATGGCGGAGGACCTTGCTTCCCGCACTAACTCGACACTCGTCGAGCAGGTAGGTCACGTCATCGTGCTCTACAAGTAATCCTTCGGCGATTGCGGTTCGCGCTCCAGATATCTTGCAGTCCCATCTATCAGTCCCATCTCTTCTGTGTCCCATATCTTCTCCCGAGGCAAACTATTTAAATAGTCTTGACGAGGATGATTGACTGATGGCGGACAAGGTAGAGGAGATTGCTTCTCTGAAGGATGTGGGATTTAAGGAGGAGGTTGCCGAGGAGTTCCACTCCACAGCATATGGTGCATATGTTAAGACCGGTTTCCCACAACCCCTGCGCCGCTACCGCATCATCTACGAGAGCCAGCAGGCGAGTATCGAGAACATGTACTTCTGGATATTCAATGCCGCACGCCAGGATTTCGGCTTCGGCGATATCATCAAGACCGTGGATACGTTCAGCTCAAGCGAGAACAGCAGCTTCTGGGGATTGACCGAGCAGCGCAAGAGCATACAGCAGGACAAGGCCTCGCAGTACCTCGCCACCATTGGCCAGATGACCAAGCAGCTCTTCCAGATCGTGCGCGAGATAAGGATCCTTCGCGAGCGCCTGCGCCTCTACAAGGAATCGGCCGAAGGCAAGCAGGCGAGCGACATCGCGCTCAAGGGATACTGGGTGGACCTGGTTGAGGGTGGTACGAAGGGCGGAGCGAACATCTACGTGATGGCGCAACAGCTCGGCTTCGGCACGCTTCCAGACCTGTTCTTCAGCATCTATGTGAAAGACGACGAGGATGTCGATAAGGTCGTCGAGGACAAGGCAAAGGAGTTCAATACCAAGGTCAAAGAAGTCCTCAAGCGAAAGCTCGCATCCTACATGGCCTGGAAGAAGGAGACCTACAAAGAGCTCCTCTCGCGCGAGAAGTTCACACTGCGCTACCTGCGCCAGCACTGGGCTGTCGTCAGAATGTACATCTCTTGGGTGAAGCCGTACCTGCGTAACGTCCAGAAGCTTCAGTCGCCAGATAAGTACGACCGTAACCCCGAGCTCATCAGCAGCTTCGAGACTGCGATGATGGAGATAGAGTTCCTCGCGCGCCAGGCCGTGCCGACGAAAGATGGCAAGCTGAACACCGAAAAAGCAGTACCTACGATTCTCGCGACATTCACCTATCGCGTCAAACCGCAGCTCCAGTTCCAGGCAGACAGCTACCAGAACCGCGGCGCAGTCCACGTTGGTAAGATAGAGATATCCCTGCGTTGCTATGGCTGGAGCGAGGAGGACGTCCAGGAGTACCTGAAGTTCCGCGAGAAGGAGACGCTTGAGCTCATCGGCATGGTGGACCAGTCAGTGAAGGACGCGATGGACGCGCTCGGTGATGAGCTCATGCTGTACCTCAAGGACGCAGGCGAGGACGTCGGTAAGATTCCCGGCCTTAAGGAGGAGAAGCAAGAGAAGCCGCCGTCCGTTGATTTTTTCGAGCCGTTCACCGCCCTCTACAAGGGCTTCAAGGAGATGGCGACCATGCCATTCGAAGGCCTGACTATCAAAGAAGATAAGAAGAAAGACACGCGTGGCGACAGCGGTCAAGCCAAGAAAGCAGCAGGAGCTGCGTTCCAGATATACAAGAACTTCAAGAAATCGCACGGCATGCCTGCATGGTAAGGGATATGTTCATAACGGAATCGTGCTTACAGTACAATCAACACCGCCTTGGCATGAGGCTGAGCAGTTCCGACGGCGAGTCGCAGATGAGCCGACAGTGGAACTGCGAAACAAGACCTAACCACATGGCCGCGGTGCACAGGAGAACACAATGGTAGAATTCATGAGCGGGTACGCGCCGGCGATGGACCGGTTCAAGGAGGAGCCTATCAAGCCGCTCGACCCAGCAGAGGACCATGAGTTCGACATAGAGGAACCGATGATTCCTATCGGTGAGCTTGGCACCACCTCTATCGACGCCGGACAGGGCAACATCCTGCAGAACCTGGAGAACAATATCAAGTTCGGCACCAAGAAGGTCCAGTTCGTGATCTCCGGCGGCAGAGGCGGCATCAGCAGCGGCGTGAGCAGTTTCGGCAAAGATGTCCGTCAAGCGCTCAAGGAAAAGGCGAAAGCCACCGGCGTAGAGCTCATTGGCGTCGAGATATCGCCTTCACTCATCAGCGGCCTCGCAGGCTTTGACCCGCAGAGCGGGCGCATCAGCGACGAGCGTCGCGAGGCTGACAAGAACAAGGTCCGCGACGCGATACGCTTCGCGGCAGACGTGAGCGGTGGCGGTGGCGTCGACCTCTGGAGTCAGGAGTTCAACCGCAACATCGCAGACGCGAAGTGGAACAAGGAGGGCAAGTGGGCCGGCATGTTCTTCGACAATTCTCCCGACGACCTCGATCCCAAGAAAGCCAACCTGCTCAAGTACCTCCTCGATACCCGTACGGGGCAGCCCATCCAGGCATCGGGCGTGCGCACAGGTGAGACTGTTCAGGAGATAAAGTACATGACCGCCACAGACTACGAGAAGATGTACGGCGTCAAGATCGTGGGCAAGGAAATGGGCGGGAAGAGAATTGGCAAGGACGATCACGTTGACATCGAGGGGAAATATGTCGATTTCTACCAGAAGGACGCGTTCGATAAGCTGGTGCCGTTCATCGACCCCAAGACGCGGCAGTTCGACACGCAGAAGGTCGACTGGCAGACTATCCAGGATCGTACGAATAAGTACAACGAGCGTAATGGTACGGACTGGGAGCCGGAGGAGTACCTGTACCGTCAGAAGATAGAGACGAACAAGGCGCAGCTGCGCGGCCAGTCGCTCTACTACGGTCGCAATGTCGAGAACCTCTACAACAATTTGCGTGATATCACGAAACTCAAGGACACGGCAGCGCAGCTCGAGAAGAACATGAATCCTGAGGAGCGCGAGCGCTGGGTGACTGAGGTCCTTATGAGGCAGCTGCAGGAGAAAGGTGTCGAGCTCGGAGCGAGCGATGTCGCGCGCTTCAAGACCATGAAGCCGACAGATGTCATCGATGACGCTATACTCAGGCAGAGGAACCATATCGACGCTTTCCAGCAGCAGGCGACCTCAGCTAAGGTGCAGGCAGCAGAGCTCGATGAGATGGAAGAACGCATCTCCACGCCGCAGAAGTACGCCTATGAGCGATCGGTCGCGAGCTATGCAGATATGGGGCTGGAAGCCATGCGCGTCACGCAGGAGCGCAAGCTCGACAAGCCCATCTACATCGGGCCGGAGATCGGTTGGGCGAGCGAATCATTCGGCGGCCATCCTGAAGAGTTCATCAGCCTCATTGAGGATGCGCGTAAGAAGATGGCGAAGGACCTCATAGCCAAGGAGGGATATGGTGCGGGGGCTGCGAAGGAGAAGGCGAAGGAGCACATCAAGGGCATGATGGACACGAGTCACGTGACGATGTGGTACAAGAAGTTCAAGCGCCAGGACGGCTGGTCTGATGAGAAGCACCTCTCCGAGTTCAACAAGTGGGCGAAAGCGCAGGTGCGAAAGATGGTGGAGAAGGACGTGGTGGGCGGAGTGCAGATCGTCGATAGCATCACAGGAGAGCACAGTCACCTTCCCGCAGGCCAAGGTATGTTCGATATAGTGGGCATGGTGGAGGAGATGAAGGCGGCAGGATTCAAAGGCCACCTCGTCTCAGAAGGCCATGAGGAGGATACTGGCGGCTTCGGCCAGGGCCGGATACTCACTGAGACCTGGAAGGCGTTCGGTTCAAATGTAGGGAACGTTGCTCCAGGGAGGATGGGCATGCGTGGCTGGGGAGGCCTGCAGCAGGCGTATTTCGGTCATGTCACGCCGCCGACATACATTGTAGGCGCGTACGCACCGAGCAACGAGTGGAGCCTCTGGTCAGAGACGCCGTTCGAGTGAGCGCAACGCTTAAATCACAACTCTTTTCTCATAGGTATATGGGTCTGGTGGATAGTATCAAGGAGAAACTCGGCCGCAAGCTCTCTGTCGATGAGATGGCGCTCGCAGACAGAGGCGCTGAGCAGAGTAGGGATCGCTTCGGCCTGGTTACAAGAACACGCTACAGACGATTGCCTGGAGGCATCAGGGTAGAATCTGAAACGATGCTGGACGATGTGCCTTTTGTCAGCAGGAGAGACTCGTACGATTCTCAAGGCTTGCTCATGGCTCGGTGCGATATGACCTATACTGGAGGCGTGGTGGATGTGAAGGTCGTAAAGACCTATGACCCTCCCGGCAGGTGGATAGGTAAGTCCTATGTTTCGCGTCCTTGGCCGTACTATTAGCCGCATAACCTTTAAATACCCCCTTCGCCGTGGATGGTATGAAGAGGGTGAGAAGTGGCATTTTCTACTAAGCGGAAGCCTGTGCACAGGCGGGAGCAGGCAGGCGACCATGAGTTAGCGCTGCGTTTCGCGCAAGCAGTGGACAAGGAGCTCGGCGACTTCCTGCAGGCAGCAGTCCTCTTCGGAAGTTGCGCGACGAACACCGCGACATCCCGCAGCGACATCGACGTCCTCCTCGTCATCGATGATGTGCAGCATAGTATCACGCCGCAGATCACGCAGAGCTACCGCGACGTCGTGCACAGGATCGCGACCAAGACGAGCGGCCGGCTGCACATCAACACGCTGCGTCTGAGCAACTTCTGGGAGTACTGCCGCGAAGGCGACCCGGTGGTCATCAATATGCTCCGCGACGGCATCGCCCTCGTGGATAAGGGCTTCTTCGCCCCCGCGCAGATGCTCCTTGAGCAAGGCAGGATCAGGCCGACGCGAGAGGCCATCTGGACATACTACGCCCGCACATCGAACACGATGCGCAGCGCGCGCCAGCACGTCCTCTCTGCTTGTGTCGACCTCTACTGGGCAGGCATCGATGCTAGCCACGCTGCGCTCATGAGCGTCGGCGAAGTGCCGCCGACACCTGAACACGTCCCGGACATGCTCCAGCAGCTCGTGAAGCGCGGGCTTCTGGACAAGAGGTATCCTGGAATCATGCGCGAGCTCTATCATCTACAGAAGCAGATACTCCACCGCGACATCAAGGAGGTGGACGGCGAGCACTATCGGCAGTACTGGAACGACACGCTCGCGCTCGTGAACGCCTTGCGCACAGTGGTCGAGCGTCATCCGCCGCAATAGTTAAGAATCACCTTCGAGTTCTCTCCAGTGGATGGGCTTGGAATCTGAAGTGAGTACGCATGCGCTGCCTCGAAGGAGGCTTAGTTTGGGATTGTACTTGCTCAGCGCAGCCCTTCTCGTCAGGCCTGTCGTGGAGATAGGTTATTTCTCAATGACGCAGGCATATGCCGGGGCCCTCAGCGCAGTGAACGCAGCCTCTATCGATTATTCTGAACGCATATTCCCTCGTGAACTCCAGCAGGTGGTCGAGGAGGAGAAGGCTCGTATGGGAATCACCGCGAAGGTGGACGTCAAGATGTGCCCTTATTATGGCGAGTGCAGGAAAGCCGGCACATCATACGCCGTGCCCTATGGTGATTCCTTCGGAGTCTTTATCCAGCCTCACCAGATGACGCGTAGCACCGTTGCGCATGAGCTTTCGCATGTGAAGCATGATTTCTCTGTCGAACGGACCGCCGATATGGATCGTCATCATTACTGGCTGGTTGGCGAGCCACGCGCAGCTCTTGCGGGCCTGCGGAAAACCTTTTAAGCCCGCCATCACTTGGGACCTGCATGGCAGGACTCACTGATGAGGAGCTGAAGAAACTCTCTCCTGAGGAGCGTATCAAGGTGCTCAGGCAGCTCGCCCAGGACCGCAAGAAGGATCTTGAGGACACGCGCAAGCAGGTCGAGGAGGAGCTGGCTGCTGCCGAGGACATGATTCAGCGTAGCGAAGTCGAGATGGAGGATGAGGAAGCTATCGAGGACGCCAAGGAGCGTCTGCGGGATCTGCGTTTCACTGAGGAGGACCTTGAGCAGCGAGTCGCTGCAGAGAAGGCGGGGCAATCGAACTCGTCTGAGGAATCCCCATCCTATGAGTCTCGGCCGGCGAACCTGTACCATGCGTTGCCTGAGGCTGTCGAGACGCTCTCGCGTCTGTACGGTGTCGCGGCGTGGAGCGAAGAGGATCGGCAGCATTACCAGCGATCCAAAGAGGTCGTGGAGAAGGCGCAGTCCTACATGCTCACTTCAGAACGTCTTGCTGAGGAGCTCGGCACCGGCGCTTCTATCCTGAACAGGTTCAAGTATAGGTCTTGAGGATTTCTAGATTGGCGAAGCTTGGCTCAGATACTGTTTCCGAGGATCCTACCAGTAGTATCCCGGGAAGGGGTATGCGACTGCCATTGGGTAGACGCGGTAGTTGTAGTGCGCTACCCAGGTGCCTGGCGGGTAGTAGCTGTTGTAGCGGTAGGTGCTGTACGGGTAGTGGTACCTGTAGTAGACGCGGTTGTAATCCCATCCGCTCCAGCCGTAGTTCCACGTGTTGCTGTAGTAGCCGCTAGTGTAGATAGGGTACCCGTACTGAGCAGAATTGTAGTCGCGGTAGTCGTCATCGTAGTAGACGGTGTATGCGAGTGCGCTGTTCATGGATAATCCGAAGAACAGCAGTCCGATGATGACGAGTGCGATGCGTTTGAATTTCATGCTCCCCAACTCCTTGTTACCACTAGGAAGTGTTAATTTCACTTATAAAGGTTATGGAAAATAAATGCGCCGCGGAGCAAATGCTGCCGCGATCAGCCTTTTCTCTTGAAGATGTCGAAGATGTCCACTCCGTGCTCTTTACCAGGATCAGTGTACTGCTTCTTCTCCGATTTCGGCAGCTCAACAGTCTCTTCAGGTGCGTCCTTGAGCTCTTCGGCAAGAAGCTCTGCTGCAGAAGGTCCCTTCACCGCAGGTCCATTGTCTGTCTCCGCAGGTGTCAATGGCTCTGCCACGATCATCTGCTCTTCGATGATTTCCACGTTCGGTGTGGTCTCAGAGCGAACGATTTTCACAGCGTCCTCGCTGCTCTCTACGCGTACGACCTCATCTCTCGGTGTAGCGGGCGTCTGGATATTCTCGACTCGCGACTGGATAGGGCTTGCGGTCTTCGACTCCTCCTTGTAGCCTCGCAGCTGCGTGACATCAGGAGCGTCATCAAACATCTGCTGGTTACGAGCATGGAAATGCGGGACTGATGCTATCACGTGCTGCTCCTCGCGGCCATAGACCACAGACTTCTCCACAGGACTCTCTATCGGAGGGACGGGAGACTGTGCCTCATGCGAGAGCGCAGCAGCTTTGGCGACAAACTGCGTGAAATCCTCTGGTAGGCTCAAACCAAAAGAATGCTTTGGCAAAACCGCGGCCTCTATGCCAGGAATCTCAGCCTTGAGCTGGGCAGGCGGGGCTGTCCTCTCCTGCTTGACGACTCTCTTCTCCACATCCACCATGCCTTCAGCCAATCGCTTGGCATCAGCCATGCTCGATGTGATGCCGCGCTGGTGGAGCATGCGCGCGAGCGCCATAACGCGCTCATCACGCGGCGCATCAACCGATAGCTTGTCCGGGGTTGGCGCAGGTCTCTTCGGAGGAATGAATGGCTCGAATCCCATGGTCAGGGCCAAACTTCGGAGCCTTTTATACTTTGGGGTGCTTGCGCGTGACTTGGATCTCGCTGATGAGCGCCACGCCGACGAAGAAGAGCGCCGCGGTGAGGAGGAATCCCCACCAGAAGAGCGGCGCGAGCGGGTAGAACGCGAGATCCATGATCATGATGCTCGGAAGAGCGAGGACGGCGAGCTTCACTGTCTCCCGCAGGCTCAAGTGGTGCTTTGCGATCCGCGGCAAGGTATAGCCCAGAAGGACGAGGAGTCCGAAGATGAGGGCGAGCTTGAGCAACTGGAAGAGGAAGAACCAGAAGATGATACTTGGGAGGATGAAGATGACTGCCGCGGCGAGGAAGTTATCACGCGTGTCGGTCTGCGTCTTGAGGTCACGGACCTCTGCCCAGGGCATGAGCCGCTCGCCGAAGAGGAAGTACCGGGGATAAATCACGCCTTTATTCGTGAGCGCGAAGTCGGCCTCTGTCGTGTTCGCCTCGAGGTCAAGCACCACGTTCGGCCGCTCGAGGAGCGTGACTGAGTGGTCTGCCTTGACATTTGCGCTTATCTCGAGCTGCTCCACCTCAGCTGTCTTCGCCGGCATGGAGGAGATGAAGCCGTAAGTGGCGGGGATGATGAGGATCGCGAAAACCACCATACACAGGACGAGCGTTAAGAGGAAGAAACTCACATAGTCTCTCATCCTGTGCTCGAGGAGTTTCTCGTATTGGTTGGGGTTGTAGGCCTTCACCAGCATCAAGAGGTAATCGGAGAGCATAATGCCACAGCTGAGAGGCTGTTTAAATAGGTTGCGAGCAAATGTACATCAAATCCTTGCTCTGCTCCCACGCGTCAACAGATTGGAAGCCCTCGCGCACCAACCTGTCAAGTTCGTCGCGCTTTGGGGACTTTTTCAGGAATGAGATGAGGAAGATTGCGCCTGGCTTGGCGACGCGCAGCATCTCGCGCAAGCCCTTCTGTGGATCGTCGAAGTTCTGCAACGCAGTGAGCGAGAGTATGACATCGAAGCTCGCATCGGGGAAGGGTAGCTCTTCGCCGCGCGCCTGCTTGATCCTGATGCGAGCAGCAGGAGCGGCATGCTCGATGAGCCCTGCTGATGGTTCTATACCGTGCCACTGGATGCTCAAGTCATCTAGCATAGCCATGCTCCTTCCGGTTCCGCAGCCGACATCGACCAGCGTGATTCCTTCGCGCAGTTCTACACGCGCGAGGAACTCGCGCAGCTTCTCATCCTGCTCAGCGCCATGGAGCTCATCATATCCTGGCGCTATGCTCGAGTAGTAGTCATCGCCTCTCTCATCCATGTTCATCGCTCTTTTGTTTTTTCGCGGATTCCGCGCACAATCAATAAGAATTGTGTGGAGGTCCCTGTATATATAGGGATATAGGGACAATGGACTACCTCTCCAAATCAGGGTATGCGATAATCCTCGTAGAGGACGACCTCGCGCTGTCGAAGCTCTATGCACGCATACTCCACATGTACGGCCATGACATCTATGTCATGCATAGCGGCGATGAATTCGTGAAGTTCATGCGCGGCGCGAGCCTGCATAGGTTCGACGAGCACGCGCAGGACCTGACATACGTCGCTCTCGTCGACTGCAACCTCCCCGGCATCTCAGGAGACGACGCGATTGCAGAGGCGCGCAAGACGCAGGACGGCGACAAGGTCCACTACATCGGGATGAGCAGTCTTGAGGAGAACCTGCCACGTTTCCTCGCCAAGGGTGCTGATAAGGCGGTCGTGAAATCAGACCTCGGTCCCCAGACGCTCGACCAACTCATACGTGCAGCTTAGCTCAATACCTCGTTAGGTCTTCAAAATAAATCCTTAATGCTAAGCTATAGATGTCGATATCTATTTAACCGCGTAGCCGCTCCCCTGCCGCATGGTGAGGGTGGTTGTATGGGTGCGAGGATTCTTGTCGTAGATGATGAGCCATCTATACGTGATCTCTTCAAGCTCGTCCTGGACGCGAAGGGCTACGAGAGTGTCCTCGCCAAAGATGTGGATGATGCTCTGACGCTCTTCCAGGAGGGAGGGTTCGACGCTGTCATCACCGATCTCGACCTCAAGACTGCCCTGAGCGGCTATGACCTGTGCCAGCGGATCTATGACTCGGGAAAGCGATTGCCGATTGTGATGGTGACTGGAAGCGATCCTTCCTCTTATGACAGTTTCAAGCCCGTCGGATTCAATGCCGAGCCATACCGGACGCTATCGAAACCGCTGCCGAATGTATTCTACTTGACAGAGGTCCTCGCTGAGGCGCTGCAGAAATATGACTCGATAGTCACGCGGTGAATCCTCGAATCTGCTTAGTCAGAAAAAAGCAAAATGAGCCCGGCCATGCGGTCACTTTGTTCGGCGGCCTCAGTACTGCAGTGTATCAATAAGATTGGTAGAACTGAGCCCGGCCGGATTCGAACCGGCGACCTTCGCCACGTCAAAGCAACGTCATAGCCACTAGACCACGGGCTCGCGGTATGCGGAAGGAACAAGATTCCCTATTTAAACCTGACTCTTCACTCGTAGAATATCTTCATGCCGGGACCTGCTGATTCGAGCTGCACTTCGACATTAGCAGTAGGAGTGGAACCCCTCGCCAGCGTCTCCCGCCCCTCATCGGTCGCGTAGAACTGGGGGAATGAGTACTCGAACCTCCCTTGCGGTGTCGGGTCCCCACGTACGTAGTAGTGCGTTCCCCAATCCCGGGAGATTGTGAGCTTGCCCTCGTACTCACTGACGAACCGCTGGTTGCCTATCTTCGTGACTGCGCAAAGTCTCGCGTTCTCGATAGTGATTGTACTCTCGATGCCGAGTTTGTCCTCCTTAAGGATCTCGCGCAGCTTGGTGAAGGAGATCTCTTCCATGTCTCAGAGGAACACGCCGAGATTTATGTAGATTACGATTATCCTGCTCTCAATCATCATCCTTCTTCATGAGAATCTCGATGATCTGGGCGAACGCCGGACGCGTGATGAGGACGCCCACAGTGATGCCGACGAGCGTCGTGAGCGCGAAGCCGCGCAGCAGTCCTGCGCCCGCGAAGAAGAGTGGGATCATTGCTGCCGCGAGCGTGAAATATGCGGCCATGACGATGAAGAACGCGCGGCCGATGCGCTCCTTCCAGCTGCGCGTGCGGTCCTTGTCAACGCCGCCGCGCAGTGTCTCATCGATGATGACGATCTGGTCGTCGACACCGCTACCGATTGCTATCACTATCGCGGCGATGGCCGCGAGGTCGAGGTTCCATCCCACCCACGCAGCGAAACCGAGCATCATGACTATCTCGGAGAGCATCGTGACCACAATCGGGATGCTGATGATGAACTCGCGGTAGCGGATTGAGAGTACAGTGGCGACAGCGAGGATGCTGAGCACGCCGAGCATGATGGCGTTGCTGATGAATTCACTGCCGAGCGCTGGGCTGATGCTGTCGCTCTTGACGACGTCGAGCTCGACCGGCAGGCTGCCGGTGATGAGGACGGTCTGGAGCTTCTTCATGTTCGCAACGGCGTCCTCCATCGCGTCGGCCTGTGTCGCGCCGAAGCCACTGCCACTGATGAGGATGTCAGTGGACGCGCGACCTTTGAGATCGGAGCTGATCTGAAGCTCGTCAACGAGCTCATTGTCGAGGTAGAGCGAGAGCGGCTGGCTGAGGTATCCGCCGCTCTGGTCCATGATGACCTCGAGCTTGTCGGTCGTGTAAGCCTGGCGTTCTGCCGCCTCAGGCGAGAGCGTTATCTGGAAGCTGAAGCGGCACGCGAAACCCTCGCCTGACTGGCCACAGGCTCCGCCCTGCTGGTTCCATCCGATGCCGCTGCACTGCGGGCTGCGGCAAACGTAGGTGATGTCCTGTCCGCCACGGAAGACTGTCTCATTGCCGATGCGAGCATCGAACTTACCCTGACGCGCGAGAAGCTCCTGCACCTCGTCCTCGTTCGCGCCGGCGATCTCCACAATGATGTACTTGTCGCCATCTAGGTCCGTGGCTGACCTGACGATGATGTCTGAGAGGCCGTAGACGTTCAGGCGCTGCTTGATGTTGTCGATGACCAGGGTGAGGTCCTCATCGCTCACCTGCTCTTTCGGCTGCAGAATCACGCGAGTTCCGCCGCTGAGGTCCAGTCCGAGCCTGAGGTTCGTACTCGGTGCCTCATAGACGCTGAGTCCGATGTCGCTGCCGTTAGGCACAGTGACGCGATACGTATTCTGGTCCGTGGTGATGCTCATCGCCCTGCCGACGGGGTACGCGCTGATGATGTCGTGGTACTGCTCGACATCGCGGATGGGTTCGCCATCGATCTCGACGATGCGCTCGCGCGCAGTTGGCGTGATGCCCGGACCTGGGTTCAAGATACCGGCGAGCTGCGCACTGCTGTTGCGCTCGACGTTGCGGATGGCGACGCCGTCCTCCCCGAACTGCGGGTTGATGGCGATGATGCTGAGTGCTATGAAGACGACGAGCAGGATGATCCTCCAATTGAGGAGCACATCGAGCTTCTTACGCATCGTCGCTCCCCCTACCCTTCTTCTCAAGGTACATGCGTAGGATCCCGCTGTTCTGGACCCATGTGAAGAATATGTCGCCGATGATTCCGATAACGACGATGGTCATGATCTCCCTGATGACATCGCTCTGCGTGAATATGAGCGCGATCATCGCGGCCACGAAGGTCGTGCCTGTCATGGTGAGGCCGGTCTTCACCGTGCTTACGATGCGCTCGTACACTGTCCCGCTCGTTGACTTGAGCACGCGGGTGCTGAGTAGGATATCTGTGTCAACTGAGTAGCCGAGCAGCATGAGGAGTGCGGCTACGCCGGCAGTGCTCAGGCGCATTTGCATGATGTTAAGCACCGCGACAGTGAATGTGAGCGTGCTGAATGCCGCGAGGATGACTGCGGTGCTCGGGATGCTGTACCTGAGGTACATGATGATGAGCGCAATCGCGCCGATGATGCCGAAGATGATGGTGAATGCGCCGGAGGCGTTCCAGATGAGGAATGCCTCGACGATGCTGAGCAGCGTGACGAGCGCTTTTTGCGTCTTTGTTTCGCCGAAGTAGATGAACACGACGAGTCCCATGCTCACGAACGCCACGAGCAGGGCTTTGAAGGTCTGGCGGAAGAACGCGTCTCCGAGCGCTGGGCCGGTGATCTCCTTGCTCGCGTCATTGGCCGCCGTCGGGACTTGTAAGGACATCTGCGCGATGATTCCGTCGGCGAGCTCTTCAAGGGATTCACGGCTGTTGTCTGCGGTCTTCGCCTCTATCGTGATGCCTTGCTGCCTGCCGAATTCCGCAATCTCACGGACGACGAGGTCATTCTCAGGGAATCTCTCTTTGAGCGTCGTTTCGAGCTCCCGCAGCTCCACAGGGGTCTCCCCGACGGGGATGGTGATAGTGATGCCGCCCGAGAGCGATACTCCCTTGTAGAACACATCGCCGGTCCTGTAATAGGTGTGGCCTATCACGAGGAGGGAGAGGAGGAGGATGCCAAATGTGAAGAACAGCAATTGCTTGTATTTGTCGTGGTAGATTCTGCTGTATCTGCCTTTGGCCTTCGCCGTCGGAGCGGATTCTGCTTTGCGTTTGCGCTCGCGCTGCTCGCGCAACAGGCGACGGTGCTTCGGATCCATCCCTGAAGGCATCAGCCGGAGTTTTATAAAAGTATCGCACTATTGGCTATGGGGTCTGAGGGGAATGTTTTAAAAGGCCGGCTTTCACTGCCCAGCGTATGGAGAGTGACTTGTCTTGGTGGGGCCGTGTCGTGAAGCGCGTGAGCTTCAACCGTCTCGGCAGGATGCATGACCACTATGAGGCGGTATGCGCGCAGCTGCGGCCCAAGACATCCGGGGAGATGGATGAGGTCGTCTTCTTCCAGGCGCGCTTCAACCACTACTCCCGGGTCGTCGAGATACTCTGGCGCATCAAGATGTTTTTCTACCTCGTCCTCTACGCCACGATATTCGTCGGTGTCCTGGCGGTGCTCGGCGAGTTCTTCCCGTGGCTCGAGTTCATCGCGCAGGTCATAAAGCTCCTGAGCGTTGTGCTCGGTCCGGTCTCTCTCGTCGCTGTCTTCTACCTGAACGCGAAGATTAACCTGAGCCTCGAGCTCATGCAGGATTGCATGATGCACCTCGTCGCGATCTACCACAAGAACCATCGGCGCGACACTAAAGCGTCGTTGGCGAGGATCGCGAGGGCGATCTGATGGATGAGCTAGTGGATGTCCTTGACGTGAATGGCGTCCCGACGGGCAAGACTGTCCTCAAATCTGTCGCGCATCGTGAGGGCATTCTCCACCCTGTTGCGCATGTGTGGATATACACGGGCGCGGGGATGGTGCTGCTGCAGAAGCGATCATTCTCCAAAGAGGTCTATCCTGGTCTTTGGGATGTGAGCATGGGGGGCCACATCAGCGCAGGCGAGGACATTATCCAAGGAGCGTTGCGCGAAATCAAGGAGGAACTGGGGAAGCAGTTCTCGGCGGGCAATCTCCGTCCTGCTTTCATCCATTCCACCGATGAGGACCTCGGAACCCTGAAGGTGCGTGAGGTCATACATGTGTTCCTGTGCAGGTGCGACGATCCGATCTCATCCTACGCTGCGCAGGAGAGCGAAGTGGACGATATCAAGTTCTTCTCCTTCGATAGTCCCCCGTCGAATATAGTGCCCCGTCCCGAGTACCATCGCAAGGTGCGCGCAGCCTTGAAGAATCAATTGCATCAGTAGTCAAAACAGGTTTCTCTGTTATACGCAAGAAGAGAATTTTGAGCGATCAGTTCGATTTTTCAATATGTACACACTATGCACATCTGAAAAATCTATGATTTTTCAATATCTGCCTGGAAGCGCTTGATAGTGCTCGCGAGGTTCTGCTGCTGGGTCTGGAGGACCTGTGCCATCTGCGAGAGGACATCTCCTTCCATCGGCTTGAGTTCCGGCTCCTTCCATTCAGCAAGCTTGCCTTTGCGTGCAGCTTTCCACTTAATGAAGACGGCTTCTGCAGCAGAAGGCAGGAATCTCTCGTCCACGCCGAGCAAGCCTTTCAGCTCCTCGATGGCGTTCTTGCGCTCCTTGATGAGGCGCAGTGCCTGGGCTCCCGCGACATACTCGATGCGCACGATACCGTCCTGGATCTTGCTCGACTTGAGTATCTTCAGTATTCCGACCTCGCCGGTATGGTTGAGGTGCGTGCCGCCGCAGGCCTCGGTGTCAAAACCCGGGATGTCTACTACGCGGACCTCCTTACCGGGCACCGCTCCGCCTTGGTAGAGGCGGAATCCGTGCTTCTCTTCAGCTTCGCGCTTGGGGATGAGTGCGTGATGCATCTGCACGTCAGCACTGATTACCGTGTTCGCTTCTGTCTCAATCCGCTGCATCTCATCGTCGGAAAGGGGTGCGTAGTGCGTGATGTCGATGCGCGCCTTCTCCTCTGTCTTCGCAGCGCCTGCCTGCCATACGTGCGGTCCGAGGACCTTGCGCGCAGCGCCGTTGATGATGTGTGTCGCGGTATGGTGCTGTGAGAGCTGCTGCCGGCGCTTCCAGTCAATCTTGCCTTTCACTACCGTCCCGGCTTCGAACTCCGGTTCTTCCTCGAGTACGTGGATGATGACTCCGCCCTGCTTGATCACATCGATGACCTTCACCGCTTCACCGTCAGGTCCGATCATGATACCGGTATCGTGTTCCTGGCCGCCGCTCGTCGGGTAGAACGCAGTCCTGTTGAGTACGACATGCTTCTCGTCGAACATCTTGACAACAGTGCCTTCGAACTCGATGAGGTCATAGGATTGGAGATAGAGTATCTCTGTCTTCGGACAGTCATCCACAGCGAAGTGTGTCGCTCTGCGTGTCGCTGTTTGTTGCTCTGCTTTTTCGTGGCGCTCGCTCACGAGCTGGAAGAAATTGTCAGGCACATCAACTCTCATACCCTGCTTCTTCGCCTCTCGCGCAGCGATGTCGGGGTTGATGCCACTCGAATCATACATTTCGATGAGGCGCTGGATCGGTATGTGGTCGAGGCCTTCCGTTTTCGCCTTCTTGATCGCCTGCTCGATGATGCTCGAGGCCCGTGACTTGTTCTGCACGTGCTTCTCCTTCTCCACAGCGAGAATCTTCTTCGTGTTCTCGATATCGGCGAGCAGCTCTGGGAAAAGATCCTTAAGCTCTTCAGCATGCCACTGGGCAACCTCTCCCATGTCGAGGTCCCAGTCGAATCGCTCGATGAACCCTTGCGCGCGGCGGAACACTGTTCGGAGGTTGTACCCGCCGCCGACGTTAGACGGAAGACCGCCATCGGTGAGCGCGAAGAGCAGGCTGCGTGCGTGCTCTGCGATGCTGTACACTGCCTGCATCGGCTCGATGGCCGAGCGCAGATCGTCAGCAGGCACGCCGAGTTCGCCTGCAACGCGTTCCCATGCCGCGCGGATGTCATCGACTTCGTCGATGTTCAGGTAGGATGCTTTCGGGAGGAACTTCTTCTGGAGCTCGTAGTTCGGCTTGTGGCCTGTGCGCTCAAGGATGTTCTTGATGACGAGCGGGAACGTCGCGTCGTAGGCTGTACCCTTGCCCTGGCTGAACCATGCATTGCGCTCCATGCCCATGCCCATGTCGAGCACCTTGAGCTTGAGGTCTTTGTCTCCATCTGGCGTCTGCTCGTAGAGCATGTATACTTGATTGCCGAGCTCGACACCGCGGGAGAAGAACTCCATGCACGGACCGAAGTTGCCGCCGCCCGCCCACGCGTCTTCGTGGAGTGTGATCTCGTCCTTGGGCAGGCCGAGGCCTTGCGTGAACCAGTCGTAGAGGTCCTGGAAGGCTTGGTTCTGGTCCCATTCCTCAGGCGGCACGAACATGAGCTGGCCGATCATGATGAAGCCCGTCATGTGGCTGCCTGTGATGCCGACATTGTCGATGTCTCCGAAACGGAGGCAGAACTGCGGGATGACGACGTGCTTGGCCGGAGCCTCGACCTCGCCGTTCACGACGTGGGGTTGGAATGCCGCGACGCTCGCGATGGTGAAGTCCATAGTGGGGTTCCAGCGCGCGACTACTGGGTATCTCGGCAGCACTTTGTACCCCTTGTGCTCGAACATCTCGGCGAAGCGTTTCCATGTCTCGACGTAGCTCATTTGGTGTTTCGCAGGGTTGTTCTCAAAGAGGCGGAAGCCGCCGCTGCACGTCGGGTCGCCGCAGACCTCCTGCGCTTCATTCACTGTCCAAAAGAAGGTGCCGCAGGAGCAGCGCTTGCGCAGGAATCCCTCGCGCTTGAGTACGGCAGTGGCGTAGTACGCATCAGGGTGCGCGCTCGCCTTGCCTTTGAACTCCTTCTTGACCTCTTTGTCCGGACGTATCATGGCCTGATGGGCAGGGTGGACGTTTTTAAAGTTTTGTCTGAGGACTGCAGGGGCGGCCTGGTCTGCATGCGAAGAAGTAAAAAGACGTACAGATTCCCCTTCATCATGGATAGAAAAACCATGCTGCTGCTCGTTCTCTTGGCTATGCCTTTCGCTGCAGCGCAGACCTACTCAGATATCGACCCGAGCCTCTTGCCGGTCACGTACGTCTATGACACGATTGACAGGGAGAACAGGCTGATAACAGATTATAGCTACGAGCGGCTCGACATGCTTCTTGGCGATGCGCGCTTTCGCAGCTGGAACCACGTCTCTCGCGTCTGCGAGAGTATGGAGATCATGTTCGGCTACACAAGCCCTAGGTGCGGGCCTGCGACGCAGCTGTTCGTGCCGCGACAGGTCACTGACCGGGCCTATGTGAGCTTTGAGATTCTCCCGCCTCCTGTGCTGCCAGCCCCCAGACTCGTGGTCCTCGTCGACCCGATGTACCCGCCATGGCCTCCCGCAGGCCCGTGGTGGTGACTTTTGTGACTCCATGCCAGAGCGCACACAACGTTTAAAAATATCTCCGTAAGGCTCATCCCCATGAGACACAAGCACTATGTACCAAAGGCACGTCCTGATCCAGAGAAAGCACGCCAACGGCGCGTGATGTTCTTCAGCCTGTTCATGGTCGGACTCATGGTCTTCTCCATGTTTGCGTACTTCATCACATCGCCCGATTCTGCGAACCAGCTCGAGTACGGTGACTACGAGTTCGAGTACCGCGACCTCGGAGGAGGCGCAGGCGTTCTCGTGACTGATATCAATGGTCAGGAGATAGAGTTCCAGAGTCTGCCAGTGCAGGTCACCGGTCTCCAGATGGATTCCGCGGTCGTGCCTCTCCTGCGTAGTGCCGGTCAGATTGCGCTCAGCTCGCCGACGAACCTCTCGCCCGAGGATGGCGCGATGGTGGATTATGCCCGTCTTCAGCTCGGCCTCTCCATACCGCGCATGTTCAATGCGATGCTCGAAGAGGATGAGCGGTACCAGTTGCCGGTCCTCGGCTGCGAGCAGGCCACGCCGCAGATGCCTGTCATGGTCTTTGCCTATTCCAATACCACCGGCGTGGAGGTCGAGGGCAGCTGCATCATCGTCAATGGCGAGGCGCGTGACCTCATGCGTGCCAAGGACCGCATCATCTTCGAGTACTATGACATCCTCAATGATGGGGTGGTCGTGGAGTGAAGAAGGCACGTAAGGCGACAGGGACACGTCCGCCTGCTAAGGTGCGCGTTGAGGAGATGCCCGATTCCATACTTGATGGTACGGTCGAAGGCGTTGACGAGCCTGAGGCGAAGACGAGCGCATGGAAAGTCTTCGTCGCAGTCGCCCTGATTCTCATCCTCATCGCAGGCATCGCATCATGGAGCGCGTACAGGCGTGACACGCAGCGTGATGAGAACCAGTACCACGGTTTCGACTTCGTCGAGGCCGCAGGTGGTCTGTGGGTCACGCAGATACAGGTCGGCGACCAGCCGTACAACATCCCTTTCTACCACCACCCGCGTGAGCTTGAGGATATCCTCATCGATTCCACTGCGACTGATCCGCTGCTGCGCGGCGCTCCACGCGAAGTGTACATCAGTGTGGACCCTGACGCCGGCTCGAAGGTCGTGATCGCAGGGGTGGAGATAGCGCGCATCACAGGCAGCAGGTACAACCTGCTCAACCTCAATACAAAGAGCGCGCTATCGCGTCCTGCTGACGGCGGGGTGGATGTGCCGATCGTAACGTGCGCTGATGCGAGCGCTGACCGTGTCGTGCTGCTCTTCCAGCAGGGACCTGAGAATATGATCTCTCGCGAGGGTTCTGGCTGTGTCGTACTCAGCTATACTGATGTCGATGAGAGCGTGCGTGTCGCTGATCTCTACGCCTATATGCTCTTGCGGATTATGTGAATCAAGGGTTGTTTTCTTTGATGTTTCCACAGGTGCGCAATAAATAGCAGTGCTGGCTTTTCTGGCTCATGGAGCAGACGCTGGTGGAACGCCTGGGCGAGGATTGCCCTCTCATGGACGTCGTGAAGGGGAACGTGGAGCTACTCAAGGAGAGGCTGCCGCACTGTGCCCACATGGATGGTTGGGGGGAGGAGTGGTCGACTACGTATTTCTTATCTTACACAGGTCATATAGAGTATGTTGGTCGGTACCATAATTCAGGAGAGCAACATAGGACGAGATGGTCTCAGTGGGCTGTGATACGCGGTGTCCGCCAGCATGGGCGTTATGTCATCGAGAGCATGCATGTGCCAGGTTATGACGGGTTGCATTCCGCTGTGCTCCATGAGACGATGCGGCGTTACAATGAGGGGATCAAGAGTGTTCCTGCTGCAGATGTCGAGAATGTATTGAGAACTTCGGATAATTGAAAAAAAAGAAGGAAAAATAGAAGCCAGTTGCTAGCGCTCACATTCCGCGTGTATGCTACGGAACTTCTGTGCGCAGAGCGCCTGGGTTGTTGCTGTTCTTGACATTTGGTTCGCCTTCCCGGCTTTCTGCCGGACACTTTTTCACGTTCCCGTTGGCCCGTGGGTCACGTTCCCGTGTTGTTTGCACAGCCTATTTCGCTGCTGTACGCGTAGCGGGCTTCTGCCGCTACTCAGGTGGCCTAGTCCGCTGCCACTGACCCGACCTAATCCGCTATCGGGCTGTTCATGGTTGCCCATGCCCTTGTGGGGTTTTACAGGGTGTCTTTCCCTGAGTTTTTGTGCAGGTTCTCTCCTGCGATCGACGCTGCCGGGGCATCTCTTGGCCTGGAACTGTTGTTCCATGCGCTTGGATGCGTTCGCATTCTAGTCGGTCACGTGTGTCTGTCGCCGGGAGACTCCGGCCGCACCCTTCGTGTATATGCGGCTTGTCTCCTTGCAGTTGGGGGTCGTGTTCTCCGTTTCCCTTTCCGTGTTTCCTTCCTTGTGTCGTTATGCTTCTCGTGCTGTGAGTTCCCTTGTCGTCTCTTTTCGTGGTCCTTTTGGTGTGTGGGATACTGTCCAAGGGGTTCTTTGCCGTGCAAGTCGGTGGCGCGCCGGTATCAGCCGAGCTCCGCCTCGAACCTCTTGAACATGTGATACACGAGTGTGCTGATTATGGTGACGCTTACGATCCAGGAGAGGGCGAGCTTGCCCAGGTCCTGCCAACCGTAAAAGTACACGATGAGGATGATGGCGGTGAGGCCGATGAGTATGGGGAGTGGCATAAGCTTGCTCAGGAATACATCGTAGTACCTGAACTTGAGCGCCCGTGCCTTGGCTTTCTGCGAAAAGCGCAGCTGTGAGGCGCGGTTGATCTCGTAGGCCCATTGTTCTGGGGACACTTTCCTGATGACGACCATAGTTTCATCTTGGTGGGTAGTGCACGCGAGAAGACACTGCTGTCACGGTGGTGAAGCACGCATCTCCTTGGTGCCTGGCTTGTTCCGGGGGGGTGAGCCCCGTTATGTTTGGTTCTGATAAACACTTATGAGTTATCCTGGTATATAAACCTTGTGAATCAGTATACAGAACTCCGCACTGAAGAATTCTGGTTCCTCGCAGGCTCTACCGACGATTGCTCGACGCTAAGTGGCAAAACGCAGAAGTTTTAGAAATGCAGGAATCTTGTTTTGAGGATCATCGTCGTATCCACAAGATATTCTCGTCGAGAAAAATTCACTTCTGAGCGACGTAGAGGCGGAAGCCACTCGCGCGTCTCGTATCATCGCAGTTGCCGAACACAGCGATCAGGCGCTTCTTCAGTGTCTCTCCGCCCTTGTTGTGCCGCGCCACGAGTTGAAGCAGCCCGCCAGGCCGCAGGTGCTCATGCGCCTCATCGATGAGGCGATAGATGGTCTCGCGGCCTGCGACATAGGGCGGATTGAAGAGGACGGTGTCGAAAACCTCGGGGATGCGCCCGTAGCCGTCGCTGTGGCGCACCATGATGTCTGGCGCGTGCTCTCCGGCGTTCTTCTGAGCGAGTTCCACTGCCCGTTTACTCACATCGCTGCAGAGCACTCTGCACGTCGGCTCTGCCTTCTTGATGATGATGCCAACGACGCCGTTGCCGCAGCCGAGGTCATGCACGTTCCATCCTGGTGAGAGCACGCAGGTGTCGATGAGGAGCTTCGTGCCTTGGTCCAGTTCATCCTTGCTGAAGATGCCTTTGGCGCTCCAGATGCCGAGGTGCTGACCGCGCGCCGCGACCTCAATGCGGTACGGCACGAACGGTCCCTCCTGTTCCTCGTCGTAGTAGTGCGGCATGCATCCTTGTCACCTGCGGCGGGTTTTAACCTTTTCCCTGCCGTAAGGATTAAGAACCGGGGTCTGGGAAACCGGCGTATGGGTAGGTGGATGGCAGGTATTGGACTAGCAGCACTGCTCTCGACGCCAATCGCAGCGCAGGATGTCGACTGGGATAAGGCGATCATTGATTACGGCCGCGAGATCAGGGCTGCGCCGCAGCTCCCTGCGGCAGTGACCGACATCTACAAGCCAGAACCTGAGCTGACGCTCGCGCAGCACGCCATGTACCTCACGCTGGCGACAATCTATGATGCGGAGAGCACGTTCTACGTGCTCGGGGAACGGCCTGAGCTGAGCGAATCGAACCCCGCCATGCGGCCGTTTGTGGAGAACGGTAGGCTCAGTGTCTATGCAGTGCAGGGTCTTGCGAATTATTATATCATCAAGCGCGCTTCCCGGCTGCAGCGCGAAGGCAATCCCCTCTGGGATATGCAGATGCGCCTGCTGAGCGAGCTACACGTTTTTGCAGGAACCAGCAACATCAGCCATGTGAAGTGACACAATGGGTCTCACTGAAGTCATCAAGGGCGCGTTTGCGCACGGCGACTACGCGCTCGCAGAGCGGGCAGCAGAAGTCTCGTGTCGCCGTTACGGCGCTGATGATGGGACAAAAATGCTCCTCGCTATGTCCCGTGCGATCCGTGTGGTTGTAGGGAACCACGAACTCTATGATACGTTCTATCTCCTCAAGGAGCCGAAGCTGCGCGCAAGCGAGTTCGAGCGCTTCGCCACGCGACGGGAGCTCCTCAGCGACGGCGAGAGCCTGCTCGAGGACTACGAGGTCATCCTCGACGGCGCACGCGCCGGCGGTGTAGATCTGCCGCAGCGCGTGCATGACCAGTACGCCGCTCTCCAGGAGCGCGTCGATTCTCTGCGCTCGAAATGAATTTAAGCCATGGTTCTCAGGAGTTTATCATGGACCTTGAACAAGAACTTTCTGCATGGGCGCAGGAGCGCAATTACCGGACAGAGAGGATTACAAGTGGTGAACACTCCTTCTATGTTGTCGTCTTGCCCGAGACTACTGAAATGACGCGTGCGTGCTTCCTCTACCCTGACAGTGACAGTTTTGCAGCGGTACTCATTGCGGAAGGAGAGAAAGCAATCGCTCTGGGTGGAAGAGAACACAGGCCATTGTATGTTGAGCAGTGGGAGGATCAACCACTCTCTGCATTCCCCGAGCTGCTCTCGACCGCAAGCGACAAGCTCATGAGTCTCTCGTACCAGGATCTTGTGGACCATACGATCAGAGCGTACCATGAGATGCAGAATAATCCCGCGCTGCTGAGGGTTAAACGCATGCTCGAAGGCAAGGAATAATCAGTCGTCAGTGACGAGGTCATCATCCTTGGTCTTGCGTTTCTGGCTGTGCCGTTTGCGCTTGTGGGCGATCACTTCCTTTTCCTTGGTGTGCGGGATGAGGAAGAGGTACTCTCCGTCCACTGCGACGCTCACTTCATCATCGACGTCGAGTTCCGCAGGGGCGTACTTGCTGTTCGTCGGCACTACCGACTGGTACGATGCTGGGTGGAGCACTTCGACAGGGTCGATGCTTGATACCTGCGTCGTGCGGATCGGCAAGCGCTGGGTCGTTCCTTGCTCGTATGGGAAGCTCTCCTGCTGTCCAGTCATGAGGTTCTCGGCCTTCACCTTATGGCTGACGCCGAGGATGTAGAAGTAGCTGTCCTCCCGCTTAATCACATCGCCCTTCGTGAACTCAGGGATCTCAAGGTATGCGTTCACACGGTACAGGTTCTTGCCTGCGGCGTGGTCGTAGCTGAAGTGCTGCGCGCTCGTCTTAAGCTCGCCGCCGAACTGGCCGTGCAGGAGCTTCGCAAGGGGGCTAATGGTGCGCTGGTCGCTGAGGTAGTAGTCGCTGCCTGTCGCGACAGGGACCTCCTTTGCCAGACGCACGTTCTTGTGCTGGCGGAGGTACTCGTGGATAGCGTCGCGTACCGCAGGAGTTTGATGCCTTATCTGGAGTATGCCTTCGTAGTACGAGGTGCCCTTCTTGCTGCACCGAGGGCAGAGAGTGACTTCGTACTGGAGCGGGACGTCGTAATCCTCTTCGTAATCCTTGTTGGCCTCTTGGTGACGGCCAGTGACGACTGCGATAATTTGGGCGGTCTTTTTTATCCCGGGTTTGCGCTCGAGATCCGCCTCTCCGAACTCCACGCTTGATATCTCCACGTCGTTGCTGAACACGAGCGCTTCAGAGAGCGCCTTGACCACTGCATCTATTTGCGGCATTTCCTTCCAGTCGCTGTGCGCCTTCACCTGGTCGCATTTCACGCACAGCGTGAGCTTCGCAGGCTTTACCGTCTTCACGAACGGGTGGAGCTCACGCAGGCAGTCGGCGCAGAACGTGCCGAGGGTCTCTGGGCTGCCGCAACGCGGGCAGGGAAGCGGTTTCATTCTATGGAGGATGCTGAGAACATTTAAAAATCATCGCCTCTGCGGTCCCGGATGGAGCTTTTAGCTGTGCGCCCCTACAAGCAGCGGCCCTCTTACTGCGGTCCTGCGTGCCTGAAGATGGTTGCGGCATATTTCGGCAAGTCAGTATCGGAGCTCACGCTCGGGCGCCTGGCGGGGACGACGAAGAAGCACGGTACGCCGCCAGGCGGGTTGGTCCGTGCGGCAGAATCCATCGGCTTCGAGACGAGACTCTTGGAAGAGGCCTCGCTTGCGGATCTCCAGCGCCAGCTCAAGCGAAAGGTACCGGTCATTGTGAACTGGTTCTCGACAGATGAAGGCCACTATTCGGTAGCCGTAGGCCTGGATGAGAAGGATATCTTCCTCCAGGATCCGGACATCGGCAGGAGACGGAAGATGTCGCGTGAGAAGTTTGTGCGCGTGTGGTTTGATTATTCAGGCGAGTGTCCGAAGAAAGGACTGTTCCGTTCACGCCTCATGCTCGTCATAACGCCAAAGGGATGGAAAGGGTAGTTCTTTGCTATAGCGTACATTGTTCCATAGCGATGGGATGATGAGTTCTGCGAGCGGCGCGAGGTTGAGCACGTCGGCGGCGTTGTAGTCCACGAGATCGCGCAGCGCGTTCTCATCGCCGAACTTGTGACGGTACCAGAGCATGATGGCGTCTGCGCCGTTGAGTTCACGTATCGTCCCTGCGCGGCTGATGGCGAGGTGCTGCTCGATGCGCTTGAGACCTCCCTTCAGGCCTGCCTGGCCGCAGATATGGCGCAGGTCCAGGTGCGGCACTTCAGGGAGCACGCCCGGAAAATTCCTTTCGATGATTGGCAGGTCGAAGCTGCTGCCATTAAACGTGATGATGCAGCTCGCGCCAGCGAACGCCTGCCGCAGCGAGTTGCGGTCGAGGTTCTTACCCTTCACGAACGCTTGGTAGAACTCGCCGTCGCTCACGCCGACAACAGTGACGTCGTTGCGGTACTCCGTTGTTTCAATATCCACGAAGCGTGGGTTGTCCATGACGTGCGCGTATGCGCGCCACGCGTAGCGTGTGCCGAACTGTCGCGCGAGGTGGTTAATGCCTTGCGGCGTCTGCATGAGCTGCTGCGCGAGCCTGATGCGTGATTTCCAGAAGCTCAAGCGTTCCCTGCTCACACCGGGCAGCGCTTTGGCATCGAGCAGATGGTCCCAGGTCGTGATGCCCACACTCCAGAGCCGCTTCTCAGTGCGGTCCTGGATTCCAGGTAGGAAGATGAAGCTTTCTTGTAGCATCTGCCTGTAGTGGCGAAGTTCGTTCTTAAGCCTGAGGTGTGGATGTCCAGTGAGATATCTGGGAGTTCCGGAAAGTTTGCGGATAGGTACGGAGGACGTCCGGGTTTTCCTGCGATACACATAATGCTATTGCAGGAATGCCTTCATCCATGTTCACCGCTCGCAGGATAGCATGGGGATTGCTCGTCGCGTTCATGAGTTCGTCGACGGCACACTATTGGGTGGATAAGGCGCATCAGTCGCTGGCAGAAGAAGGGCGATCAATGCTTCCGCCGCGGCAGGTGATCACTGCTCCTCTGGAGCCGCAGGAGCCGCTGCTCTACGAGCTGGCGTTGTACGAAATGCCTGCGGCTCCGCTGGAGCCCTACGATTTGCTCGTGCCTGCGCTGCAGGACGACCCTTGCGCGCTGCTCAAGACCGCACATATGGAGGAGAACTATGGGATTCGCTGGTAGGATGATGACAAAAGCGCTCGGCGCGACGCTCGGGCTGTACTCACGGCATGCTGATGAGCGTTATGCGAATGTCGCGCGCTGCGCAAAGAGCGGGCTTGAGAACCTGCTCGAAGAGGAACGCTGGCATGAGGAGTGGCGGCAAGCGCGCTCGGCACCTTCCGAAGGTCTAGGGGATCGAATCCGTAGTTATGCGAAACACGCACCGCGTGTGATGAAGTTCGCGGCCGCTGCTGCGCTTGGCGCAGCGTTGTTCGTATCGGTCCCGGAGTATAGGCCTCCGCAGAAGGCTCCTGTCGTGCACGTGCAAAGAGCGGCTGCGCCTGCTGAAGATCATGGTCTCACCGCTCTTGATGAGCTTGCTCCGCTGCGTACTCCTGCGCCTGTTAATACTATGCGCACCACTGTGCGTTCTCCGAGCATAGAGCTCGTACCTGACGAGTATGGCCCTCTTCCTCTCAAGATTCAAAAGAGTGTTGAGCGCAATGATGTGCATCAGTCGCCTTGCAAGGATAAAGTCGCCATCCTCATGTACCACATGGTGGATGAACAGGAGAACCGCTTCACTGTGAGCCCGGTCCGGCTGCGTAAGGATCTAGACCATCTGCGCGAGAACGGCTACGGCCTGCGCACGTTCACCGAGTACATGCGCGGCGATTGCGCTCCGCGCACCGCAGTGCTCACGTTCGACGACAGTACTGAGGGGCAGTTCCGGATGCTTGATGGTAGGATAGATCCGCGCTCCGCTATCGGGGTGCTCGAGGACTATCGGAAGGAGTATCCAGGATATCGCGTTACCGCGACTATGTTCGTGAATCTCGACCGCGAGGGCAAGCCGCCATTTGAACAGCCCGGACTTGCGAAGAAGAAGCTTGAGTTCCTTGTCAAGAACGATTACGAGGTTGGAGCACATACTGTGCGCCATGATGACTATGCGAAGTTCTCCAATGCCGCTATCAGGAAGGACCTGCGTGAGTACAAGGATGGGATGCATGAATACCTGCCTGACTATAAGGTGACGTCGTTCGCCTACCCCTACGGCAGCCTGCCGAGTCCAGAGGCGCGTCGCATCATAGAGCAGGAGTACTTTACTGCGCACGCATGGGGCGGGGTGGCTCGTGGTCAGGAGAGGGACGTGCCGCGCATAGAGATCGGACCTGACTCTAAGTTGGCGCGCTACGCTCCCATGCTCTCACCGTCGGAGAAGTTCCTCCTCGCCGGAGGAAACGTTTATAAAGGGGAGCAAAATCACGCACAGTATGGCAGTCATCCACAATTACAGGCGCAGCATCCACAAATCATCGGGCAACCAGATGATTGTGATAGTGGACGGAGTGGACTCGCGCGAGAAAGCCCAGGCCTACGTCGGCAAGACAGTGGTCTACAACACGGGCAAGAAGGAGATCAAGGGCGAAGTGCGCTCAGCGCACGGCAACAGGGGAGCCCTGAGAGTCCTCTTCGAGACGGGCATGCCAGGACAGGCCATTGGCCAGGACGTCAAGATCCAATAGGAGTTCTCCTCAACACTTACTCTCAGATTATGTATGCGAGGAAGTGGTAGATTCCATCACATTTTTAATTTCTACACTTCTCTCCACATCGAATGCGAAATGAAAAGGCGACCTGGTTAGAGTACATAAGAACACTCAACGAGCGCAATCTTCATAAGAAACAGATCTCCGGGACAACTACGTGGGCGGTAGCGGGTATCCTTGCCGTTTTGATGTTTAGACTTTTGCTAATGGCAGTGGACGTCTTCTCCTCAATGTTAACATTGCAAAATGTGTTGGTGATAGTCACGCATATCATGAATCTTGCTCTTATCCTTTTGATGCTCATTACGATGCTCGTCATTCATCTGAGTAGCGACGCGAAAA
>DAGG01000020.1:39786-70935 GCA_002498125.1 Candidatus Woesearchaeota archaeon UBA525 | reverse complement strand
TTTGCCATCACGTCAAAGACAAACATGACTATTGTGACCCCGCCCGCCTTCAGCACACCTGGCGCAATATCCAGCTAACTGTATTCCTTAGTTTGTGGCATTCTGCAAAAGAAAATCTCTCCAGTACGTATGAGCAGCTCATAGACTATCCTATCAAGAAAACGTCAACAATCACTCTATAGCATCCATTGCCGCGGTGTCGATTATATCCGCGATGGTGTAAATGAGCACCGCGGTCGGGGTGGTGAGATCGGTCTCGAGTACGGAGCGCTTGAGGTCTTTCACCTCTTTCCTGAGAGCGGATATCATTGCGACATCGGCTTTCTTATAGTGCGAGCAGAAGTAGTCCACCAAGAACACCGCCCTCTCCACGAACAGCTTCGCTTCAAGACTCGTGTCGAAGCGTTTGGAGAGCACAATCCCTATATCGCGATAGGCGTCGCAGACCTGTTCCAACTGCACGAGCAGCACATACCTAGGAGTCAACACAGTGCGGTCCATACTCACATCAAGGTTGAGCATACGCTTGCAGAACATCGATAGCTTATTGGAGAGCAGCTCTAGGCGCAGGAGATCGTCTAGGCAATCCATTCTGCCTTGCGCCATCGCCTCGTTCAACAGCTTACCCATGAGCCGCACTGTGTACACGAGCCTGCGGAAGTAGGCATCGAAATCATCGTCGATGGTCTTGGCTATGTTCTTGAGGATGACGTGCGACTCGTCTATGACTAGCGCGTCGAATCCGAGCATGGATACTGCAGCGTCCACTGCTTTTGAGAGTACCTGCGAGTCCTCTGATCGCACGATGATCTCGTCATTCCCTTTGATATAAGAGGAGAACACCAGGCGGCGCGAGAAGTCTGCTACAGAAGGCACGGTAATCTCGACGACCCCTGAGGCGTGTTGGAGCGCCGCACCAATCTGCAAGCAGTTGCCGGAATCGAAGATCTCGAGCTCTTGACCGGCGAGCACGCCGTACTGCCTGACCCACTTGTTCGGCAGGCTGACTGCGAGGCTCGCGTTCCCAACACGGAGGACCTTCCGCTTCATAGTAGAGGGAGTTGTAACTCCTGTTAAATAGTTACTGATTGTATGTATATCATTACCTGTAATAATTATTCTTGAAGAAAATACTTATCGTACCACCCTACCACACTTTCAGAGGTAACTACATGAAACCTGCAGACACAAAAATCCTTGAGTATATGAGACACAATGCTAGGACGAATCTCACGACGATTAGCCGGAAGACGGGGATTCCGGTGAGCACAATCTTCGATAGGCTCCGCTCACAAGAGGGAGAGTTCATCACGAAGTTCACAGCGCTCGTGGACTTCACCAAGCTCGGCTACTCTGTCCGTGCCAACGTATTCCTCAAGGTGGACCCGCAGAACCGTGACGCGATCAAGAGCCACCTGCTCGTGCATGGCAGCGTGAACAACCTCTACCGCATCAATAACGGCTATGACTTCGCCGCCGAATGCGTCTTCTTCAGCATCAAGGAGATGGAGGAGTTCGTGGAGACACTAGAGATGCAGTTCAAGGTACTCGACAAGCATGTCTTCCACATCATCGACGACATCGCGCGCGAGAAGGTCATGGCACTGCAAACTCACTGACGGCGTATCTTCGCCACAAAGAACCCTTCGGTGTCGTTGTCCTGCGGGTAGATGCGCAGGCACTTCTTGACCTCTGGAGAGTACTCTTTGCCTTCGAATTCCACAATAGGCTCACTGCGCTTAATCGGCAAGTCTATCTCGAGAAGCTCGGCATCGGGGTTGCGCGCCAGGAACCATGCTATCACACCCTCGTTCTCCTCAGGTTCCTGCGTACAGGTGGAATAGACGAGTACTCCCCCGGGCTTGAGCACCTTCCAACCAGTTTCAATGAGATTACGCTGCTCCGCGACGAGCCGGTGTACGAGCCCTGGCGACCACATCTGGAGCGTTTTCAAGCTGCGTCTAATCGTGCCCGTGCCTGAGCACGGTGCATCAATAAGGACCTTGTCGAAGACAGGTGAGAAGTGTCTGTTCGCACGCAGCGTAGTGATAGTGTTCATGATGCCGCTGCGCTGGATGTTCAAACCGAGCGGAGTGAGACGGTCACCGCTCACGTCGTTCGCGACGAGCACGCCGCTATTCTCCATGTACATGGCCATCTGCGAAGTCTTCGAGCCTGGCGCTGCGCACAGATCAAGCACCTTCTCGCCTGGCTGTGGAGCGAGCACGACTGGCGGGATCATGGAGGCCGCGTCCTGGACGTAGATCATGCCGAGCTGGTGCTCGGGCAGGTTGCCGATGTCAAAGCGCCTCCCGTGGCGGTAGGTGATGAAGAACCCTTCCTTGCACCAGGGCACTGGCTTGAGCACCCAATCCTTCTCGAGGCGCTCGCGCAGTTCCTCGACGCTTATCTTCAGGGTGTTCACCCTGATGGATTTCGTGCTGTAGGAGAGCGAGTACTTCATGAAGTCGTCGTAGCACGCGCCGAGGAGCTTCTGGTAGCGCTCGACGAACGCCGGCTTGACCATGACCTCCTGCGGAATAGGAGTGAGGCCTTCAGCGCTCGGGGCTGTTGGATTACGGTGTTTGCCCATTAGGCTCCAGGACACACTCTCTCTTTAAAAGCTGTCCGTTGAGGTGAGTCATCCAGAGGATACCGCATCTTTTAAAGACGCGCCGCCGGCGCCAATCATATGATCTACGAGTGGATCGTCAGGCCGGTACTCTTCAGGTTCGATCCCGAATTTGTGCACGACATGACTGTACTCGCGGGCAGGATCGGCGGAAGCAACCCCATCACCCGCGCAATCATCAGGACCGCATTCTCCTACAGCAACCCGGCTCTTGAGCAGGAGGTGTGCGGAGTGAGGTTCCCAAACCCCATCGGCCTTGCCGCAGGATTCGACAAGGACTGCAAGCTCATGCACGTACTCCCTGATGTCGGCTTCGGCTATGAGGAGGTCGGAAGCATAACAGCAGAACCGTACGAAGGCAATCCTAACCCTCGCCTCACCCGGCTGCCTGAGGATAAGAGCATCATCGTCTACTACGGCCTGAAGAACTGCGGCGCGAGAGTGCTGCGCGAGCGGCTCAAGGGCAAGCACTGCATACCTATCGGCGTGAGCGTCGCGAAGACGAACAAAGACTTCAAGACCCTGAACGCCAAGATCGCTGATTGGAAGGAAGGTGTACAATTGCTCAAGGAGCGCGGTGACTACATCACGATCAATGTAAGCTGTCCTAACACTTTCGATCCCGAGAACTTCAATGATCCTAAACTCCTCAACCAGCTCCTCAAGGGCATAGGCGAGCTCAAAACCAGAAAGCCAATCTTCATCAAGCTGAGCGCTGACCTCACAACCGAACAGCTCGACAGCATCATCGACGTGTGCGACCGGTACAGCTTCGTCAAAGGGCTCATCATCGCTAACCTCGTCAAGGACCGCAAGAAACTCAAGCTGAAGAGCCCAAAGCACATGTATGAAGGACGCAAGGGAGGATTGAGCGGCAAAATCGTCAAGCCTTACGCGCTTAAGATGGTGCGCCACGCGTACGAGCGCGCAGGTGATAGGTATGTCATCATCGGCTGCGGCGGGATATTCACGGCAGAGGACGCGTACGAGTTTATCAGGAACGGCGCGACACTCCTACAGCTCATCACTGGCATGATCTACGGCGGGCCTGCCACAATCAAGCGCATCAACAAAGGTCTGGTGCGTCTTCTCGAGCGTGACGGCTACACGAGCATCAGCGAGGCTGTGGGCGCAGCTACTTCGCGGCAGCGACGGCTTTAGCAACTGCCTTCGGCACGTTCTTATCGAGCACGTCAGGCAGCAAACGTTCCACTGAAGGCTCGACGCTACTGGCGATCGCTTCTGCCGCGGCCAGTTTCATCGCCGTCGTGATATCACGAGCACGCACATCGAGCGCTCCACGGAAGATGCCTGGAAATACAAGCGCGTTGTTCACCTGATTCGGGAAATCGCTGCGTCCTGTGCCGACAATCGCCGCGCCAGCAGCCTTCGCCTCATCAGGCATGATCTCAGGGACGGGGTTCGCCATCGCGAGGATGATCGGTCCTTGCGCCATCTGCTTGACCATCTCAGGCTTCAATGCTCCGGCCATCGACACGCCGATGAACGCGTCAGCACCCTTGAGCGCATCGATGAGCTCACCAGTCACGTTGCGCGGGTTCGTCGCTTCAGCCAACCGGTGCTTTGCCTCGCCCATGTCAACATGGGCGACGATGATTCCCTGCCTGTCGCACGCGATGATATCACGCACGCCATATTCGAGCAGGAGGTACGCGATAGCTGTGCCTGCAGCGCCTGCGCCATTGATGACGACGCGCAGCTTGCGGATATCCTTACCTAGGATCTTGCTTGCGTTCAACAGTGCTGCGAGCACCACGATTGCCGTGCCGTGTTGGTCGTCGTGGAAAACAGGGATGCCGAGTTCTTCGCGCAGACGCGTCTCGACATAGAAGCACTCTGGTGCCTTGATGTCCTCGAGGTTTATCCCGCCGAATGTCGGCGCGATGGCCTTCACCGCCTGCACGATCTCCTCAGGGTCTTGGGTGGAGAGGCAGATTGGGACAGCGTCGATGCCTGCGAGCTCTTTGAAGAGGATGGCCTTGCCTTCCATGACCGGCATGCCGGCGAGGCCGCCGATATTACCGAGGCCGAGCACAGCAGAGCCGTCGGTGACGACAGCAACGAGGTTGCCTTTGGCAGTGTACTCGTACGCGCGCTCAGGGTCAGCCGCTATCTCGAGGCACGGCTGCGCTACGCCAGGAGTGTAGGCGATGCTCAGATCCTCTTTCGTGGCCATGGGTACTTTGCTCTCGATACTAATCTTGCCTTTGTGCTTTGCATGGAGCTTCAGAGATTCTTTGCCGTATTCACTCCTGTCCATTTTCTCCTCCGATGATTCTGCTCATGTACGGCCCATCGTGCACGTACCCTAACCTCGCGTAGTACTCACGCACGCCAACGCCACTGATGACGAGCATCTTATCCTTGCCGTGCTCGCGAGCGATACGCTCCGCCTCTTCCATGAGCTGCCGTCCTACACCGCGATGCTGGACTTTCCCGTCATCACCAATACCTATCGCCGTGCCATAGACGTGCAACTCTCTGATGATTGCGCTCAACACAGATATTTCCTTGCGCAGCTGCTTTCCTGGGAAGCGCATCCTGCAAAAACCCAGGAGTGCATCAGCCGGTCCGATGATGCTGATAAAGAATTCTTTGCCGCCGCTCGCGTCGTACTCGATGACTTCGAGGCCCGTATCCTCGACGGCGCGACCGCGTACTTCGCGGCACCTGATACAAGCGCAGGTTATGCCGCGCTCAGCGCACTTACGCTCGACCACCTGCCGCAGGTTCGTCTGTCCGACGCCCGCCGACGTGACTTTCGTCGGTATATCTCGCTGCACGCGCATGATTCGCACGTACTTAGGTACGAAACCTTTCACCTCAGCAATGACCTCTGCCGCCTGCTCAGTGCTGTATGGCGTATAACGTCCTTGCTTCCAGTCATAGTAGAGCGCTGTCCCAGGCATCACCATACACGGGTAGAGCTTGAGCATGTCAGGTCTGAACGCGGGATCATCGAAGAGACGATGCGCTGCCTCGATGTCACGCTGCGGCGTCATGAGTGGCAAGCCGAGCATGATGTGGTAGTTGATCTTGAACCCAAGGTCCTTGAGGACGGCAATGGATTCGATAGTGTCCTGGACTGTGTGGTCACGGTGGACTTTCGTCAGCACTTCGTCGAACGTCGTCTGTACGCCGAGCTCGACGCGCGTGCACCCCTGCTCGAGCATGAGATCCGCGTGTTCTAGTCTCGCGTGGCTCGGCCGCGTCTCTATCGTGAACCCTATGCAGCGGATGGCGGCGGTCTCATTCTCACGCTGTTGATCCGCTATTGATTGCGTATAACGTACCGACTCTTTCTTCGCAGCTAGTATGCGCGCATTGAGTCGCGTTGCGCGATCCTTATCCATGATGCTACCTGGTAGCTCGTAGAAACTCTTGAACACCGCATAGTTGAAGTCTCCGCCAGGATAGAACATCTCCGAGAAGTCATTCATAGCCTGGTAGATATCGTGGACCACCTCGTCCTGATAGTCACGGGAGTAGCTCGTGAACGTGCCGCCCATGAGGATGAGCTCGACCTTCTCAGGGTTATGGCCTGTGACGATGTACTGCTCCAGGCGCGTGAACACCTGCGTGTAGATATCGTAGCCCGCACGCATGCCGCGCATCGTGGCCGGCTCATTGCCGGTGTAGCTCTGAGGTACATCGCCGAAAAACGATTTGGGGCCGCCGGGGCAGTACGTACACTTGCCGTGCGGGCACGGCAAAGGCTTCGTCATCACAGCGACGACCGTCACACCGCTGCCTGTGCGCACGGGCTTGGTGAGCAGCACACGCTTGGCGCGTTCGAAACGCGCATCATCGAGGTGCGTGAGTATGGCGATGTCCGAGGGGATATGCCCGACGTCGAACTCGCGCGCGAGCCCGACCTTCATCTTGCCGAATTCCTCTTTTGTGATGCCGCTATCGACGAGCCTCATGGCCGCGTCGATGAACTCTGGCGGCAGCCTCCCTCGTGCGACGTAATGGGCCTCCTGCATATGGCGGAGGAGACGGGAGAGATTTATAAAAACGCCGCTCAAGTCTCGACGGGAAGAGACGTGCTCCACAGGTGAAGATTTATATACGATGCGGAGCAATGGCAGGAGCATGGCCGATGAGATGACGCCGGAGCAGATAGCGGAGATGCAGAAGAAGAACTGCATCTTCTGCCGCATCATCTCCGGCGAGATGGAGAGCAAGAAAGTTTTCGAGAATGATCACTTCCTCGCCATACTAGACATACGGCCTGCGGCTCCAGGACATGTCCTTTTCATGCCAAAGGAACACGTACCAATACTCCCCATACTCTCTGAGGAGCGCATGGAAGAGTTCTTCTCGCTCGGAACACAGGTAGCGGGAAGTGTGCAGGACGCGATGATCTCGCAGCGCGTGACGCTTTTCATCGCGAGCGGCTATGCTGCGGGCCAGCAGGCACCGCACCTGATCCTGCACATAATCCCGCGCGAGAAAGGCGACGGTCTGGACATGCTTGATGTCGCAGAGCGGAATGTCGCGCAGGCTGACGCGATAGCCATAGGCAGCATCTTCAACCAGGCGACTATGCAGGCACTGCAGCACAAAGGACGCGATGACCTCACGAAGCAGCACCACATCCACAAGAAGCAGCCGCAGGTCGAGACATCGGTGATGACTGACACTCCCGGCGGTCCTGCGCTTGTCAAGGCAGAAGGAAATACCAGTGCGCCGCGGACCAGGACACTTCCGAACACTCCTGACGATACCGCAGCGAAGACTGTCGTAGAGCCGACAGTCCGCGACGTTAAGGAGTTCGAGACGACGAATGAGGCCTTGCAGGCGGCGCTTGAGATGTCGCCTGACCTGCGCAGACTGATAATCGCGCAGCCAGACATGGTAGAGGACTACGTGAAGAAGTCGCCGAAGCTCGCCAAGCTCTTCGATAGGGTGAACATTCGCGCGCTATCGCTCGCACTCCGAAAGCACGATGAGAGTAAGGAGACCGGCCTCAAGTCTGCGAGCCAGATGGATGAGAATGAGCTTTTCGCGTTCATCGACGGCAACGAAGGGTTGCGCACGTGGATTCTCGAGAACCCTGATGAGCTCATCGCGCATCTCGATCAGAATCCGAAACTGCAGCGTTTCTTCGCGGGAGTTGATCTGCATAGCATCGCGCGCAAGTACCGCGCATACCGCGACGCGAGAGGTGGACTGTGATCATTGAGAATCCGCTCTTCACGCAGGATGTGCCTGAGAAGGGCGCGACGCGAGGCCATATCATCTTCGGTCTTGCTTCGCGCACACCTGAGGACATAGCACTCGTCGGCTTCTGCGCGAACATCACTGCATCGCTCCTCTTCGAACGCCTCCAGGCGCAGGGCACAAACATCATCATGGATCTTGGTAAGGACAGCTCGAGCATCCATGTGCTCGCGCGCAGCGAGAACGACGGGCTGAACCTCCTCTGGCAGCCGAAGCCCATCGACCCCTCGCAGCTCAACGATATCCAGGAGCGCATCAGGAACAAGACGTTCTTCATCGGGAAAGAGAGTAAGTCCTCGCCCAAAGAGCCAGAGAGCGCAAAAAGCGTCCCTGCTAATGCTCCTGTCCATGATATTCACAAGTCGGGAACGACTGATGAGCATGAGGACTATCTGGTAAAGCAACTGCATAGAATCCCTTAATCACCAAATTATCTTGATGATGCTGAGGCCGTAGTGTTCTAGGATGATGAGCGCGATGAACGCGAGCATGAATCCCGGCACGAACGGTATGCCCTCCTTCACAGTCACCTTCTTCACCTTGGCTTGCTTGAGGAGCTTGATGTCATCGAGCGTGATACCTGTGCCACGCTGCTTGAGCACGACGCGCTTGCGAGCTTTGACGTCTCCGACTATCCAATCTCCTTCAGTAAGTTTGGATATAGGATATTCCTTGACCAAAATTGTGCGCTCGACCGCCTTGACAAAGATCCAGCTGTAAACGAGGAAGTAGAGCGCGAGGAGGAAGAATCCCACGAGGATCTTGAGCTCCCATGGCACGAAGATGAGCAGGATGATGCAGAGCACGCCGGTTGCGACAAGGCCGATGCGTAGGCGGTGCACTGCAGGCGTGCGCAGGTCTGCCTTGAAGGCCGGGAGGAACTGCCTGCGGTGCTTGATGAGCGCGAGGTAGAGCGTGAACGCCAGGCCGTAGACGGCGCCGGCGAGTACGAGGAAGATGAGGAATTCCGCGATGCGGAAGTTGGAGAGGTTAAAGCCGAATATGGCTCCGATACCCATCATGAGCTTCGCGTCGCCACCGCCCCATTGGCGGCCGTAGTACATCGCAAAGCCGATGGCCATGCCGAGCAGGAATCCGTAGACGCGTTCGAGGAAGAACGCTAGGTCTGCCGTGGTGAGCGCGACGATGAGGCCGCCCAGAAGCCCGACCACGATTAGGCCGTAGCTGAGCGTATCCGGCACTTCGCGCGTGAGGATATCGCGATAGGTCGCAATGATGAGAGCTACGCCCAAAATGATGAGGAAGATGAATGGCACCACAGTTCCTGCTGCTCATGGGCGGTATAAATAGATTGCTGCCTGATGAACATGAGATGCCGCTGCCTTGGAACAATATCAGATTGCCGAGATGGCGGTAGCGGAGAATTCGGACGAGAAAACTCGTGGTACTGAAGACGACGTTTGCACGAATTCTCGCTCCATGATTCGCCATCATAACCGCGAATCATCGGAGCCCTCGGCAATCGCATATGCTGGCGCCGTCCAGTAATAGGTCCGCAGCGGCGAAAGAAGAACTTGTGCTGCGGCGTATTTGCTTATGGCTTGTTTCAGCCGCGCACCGTCTTCTTCGCTATCGCTTGAAGTCGCGCGGCCTCAGACCTACGCCAAGGCAGCACTAAACCAATCACTAGAGAACAAGTTGTGTCTAAGAGATTCAGAATGAAAAAAGAGTAACTGGAAAATCAGTCGAGGTCCAATTCCTCGTCCATCTCCATCTCCATGGAGTCCCAGTCTATCTCGAGCTCTTCTTTGCCAAGGTCCTCGACCCTGCTCTCTTGCATCATGAGTGCTCTGTTGACAATCATGCTGATACTCCCCCATCTAACTGGATGAAGTGCGCAGGTAATGAAAAGAAATATATAAACCTGCCGGTCGTTCTCGTCGGGTTCCAACAGAAGTACTCCGCCACAACTGACAAGTGATAAATTTAAGTAACTTATTTAAATCGCGCCAGCACCCGTCTGCACATGAAATCAAAGACACTCTTCGCCCTCGTCACTCTCGCGGCACTTGCATCGTGCAAGGCCCAAGAACCCGTTGACTACATTCAAGGCACCGTCATAAAAGAGTTTGGCAATGTTCCCGGAATCGTGCAGTCCAGCGGCGCACTGTTCGGCAACGAGAGCGTGAGAGTAGGACCCCCGGCCTACGGTATCGAGGTAGAGACTCAAGTTGGCAACTACACAATAGAAATAGTAAACGATACTTTCGGTAGCACCGGGCCGAAAACAATCTATAACCTCGCCATGGCCATAGAGGTCGGGACACAAATCAGCTTCCCCACACGGTTCGAAAACATAAATGACGAGGACAGCTACATCGGGTTTACTAAGGATCGCGTAGGCGGCCTGGATCCTGACGATATCAGCATTCTGAGATAAATCCTGACCTTTTCTTCTTCCTACCCTCCCACAAAGTTTATAAATCACCTGCCGATTCTCCGACGTAACCAGTGATTGATGACGAAGGTCAATGGCCTTCCGAATGAGGTACCGATTCTGTATCTCCTCAATCAGGCATGGAGGGAAAAAGCATGTCAGACGCATTGGAAATCATCGAAGTCGCAAGGAAAACCGGCAAGATCAAGAAGGGAACGAACGAAGTCACGAAGCTCATCGAGAAGGGCGAGGTCAAGTTCCTCGTCGTGGCCATGGACGTCCAGCCCAAGGAGATCATCATGCACCTGCCGCTTCTCGCCAAGGAGAAGGGCGTGAAGTACGCAGAGGTCGCGAAGAAGGAAGAGCTCGGCGCGGCAGCAGGTCTGCCCGTCGGCACAGCAGCAGTCGCAGTGACCCAGGAGGGCGATGCGAAGGACCTGATCAAGAACTTCTGAGGTGAATGATCATGGCTGACGAAATCAAAGGCGGCGTGGTGTTCACGCCTGCAGTCCCGGCGAAGGTAGAAGAAGTCGTCGGACGCACGGGGACACGCGGAGAGGCCATCCAGGTGCGCGTGCGCATCCTCGACGGCCGCGACAAGAACAAAGTCATCAGGCGCAACGTGCGCGGTCCAGTGCAGCTCGGCGATGTCCTGATGCTGCGCGAGACAGAGATCGAAGCCCGCCCGCTCACGAAGAGCGGCCGCGGCGGCGTGTGAGCATATGGCCATCTGCACATTCTGCGGAATCCAGATGCCGGCAGGCACAGGCAAGATGTACGTGAAAAAGGATGCGCGCATCCTGTACTTCTGCTCGCGACGCTGCGAGAAGAACCTGCTGAAGCTCAAGCGCACAGCGCGCACGACCACTTTCACCGTAGAGGCGAAGAAGGCGAAGGCGCAGCGTATGGCGGCAGCGGCACACGCAGTAGCGAAGGAGACCGAAGCACCGACCGAGGCAAAGCCTGCCAAGCCTAAGAAGGCGAAGAAGGCACCTAAGGCGGAGTGAGCATGATCGAACGCACACTCGTGCTCCTCAAGCCTGACGCTGTCCAGCGCGGCCTGATGGGAGAGATCATCATGCGCTTCGAGCGCGCCGGCCTTAAGGTCGTCGGCTGCAAGATGGTCTGGGTGGACAAGGAGTTCAGCAAGAAGCACTACGCTGAGCACGTCGAGAAGCCCTTCTACAAGGGGCTCGAGGCAGTGATCACACACGGTCCGGTCCTCGCCATGTGCATCGAAGGCATCGAAGCTATCGCTACGGTGCGCAAGATGGTGGGCAGCACAGAGCCCAAGGGTAGCCTGCCGGGGACAATCCGCGGCGACTATGCCCACGTGAGCTACGGCTACGCTGACCAGAAGGGCATCGGCATCAAGAACCTCATCCACGCCAGCGCGCACGCAGACGATGCGGCACGCGAGGTCGGACTCTGGTTCGCTGACGATGAGCTCCACTCCTACAAGACAGTGCACGACGTGCATATCCTCGAGTGATCCTCTTTTCATCCTCCTCTTCATCAAGCTATCATACGACACAGGTGAACACTCATGGCAAAGATGGTGGATAGAGTAAAATCGCTGATGGTGCAGCAGGAGCGTATCAGGAATATAGCTATCTGCGCGCACATCGATCACGGAAAGACGACCTTCTCGGACAACCTGCTCGCAGGAGCGGGCATGATGAGCGAGGACCTCGCAGGCAAGGCCTGCGTCCTCGACTTCCATGAGGATGAGGCTGAGCGCGGCATCACTATCGATTCCGCTGCGGTCAGCATGGTCCACACACACGAGGGAACGGAGTACCTCATCAACCTCATCGACACTCCGGGCCACGTGGACTTCGGCGGCGACGTCACGCGCGCGATGCGCGCTGTCGACGGCTGCATCGTCCTGGTCTGCGCAGTCGAGGGCATGATGCCGCAGACTGAGACTGTCCTACGTCAGGCGCTCAAGGAGCGCGTCAAGCCCATTCTCTTCATCAACAAGAGCGACCGCCTCATCAAGGAGCTCAAGCTCACGCCTGAGGCCATGCAGGAGCGCTTCGTCGGCATCATCAAGGAGGTCAACGAGAAGATCCGCGCAATCGCAGAGGAGAAGTTCGCCGACAAGTTCGTCGTGAACGTCGCTGACGGCAGCGTGTGCTTCGGTAGCGCGTTCCACAACTGGGCGCTCAGCATCCCTTACATGCAGAAGAAGGGCATCAGCTTCAAGGACATTATCACCGCATACGAGACCGAGACCTGGAACGAACTCAAGAAGAAGTGCCCGCTCCACGAGGTCGTCCTAGGCAGCGTCATCAAGCACCACCCAACCCCGGTCCAGTCAGCGGACTACCGTGTCCAGAAGATCTGGCACGGCGACATCGAGTCACCGCTCGGCCAGAGCCTGAAGACATGCGACCCGAAGGGCAAGCTCGCCTTCGTCATTACGAAGGTTGTCGTTGACCCGCAGGCAGGGGAGATCGCCGCAGGTCGCCTCTTCTCCGGCACGATAAAGAAGGGCACCCCGGTGTTCCTGAACCGTGCGAAGACAGAGCAGCGCATCCAGCAGGTCTACATCTACAACGGCGCGAAGAAGGAGATCGTGGATGAGGTGCCTGCGGGCAACATCATCGGCATCGGTGGCCTGAAGAACGGCTACCCTGGCGAGACTCTCACCCTCGAGCAGGATACTCCCTTCGAAGCCATCAGCCACCTCTTTGACCCGGTGATCACCAAGGCAATCGAGGCCAAGAGGCCGTCCGACCTGCCCAAGCTCATCGAAGTCCTCATCCAGGTCGGCAAGGAGGACCCGTCGGTCAAGATCGAGATCAACAATGAGACTGGCGAGCACCTCATGAGCGGCATGGGCGAGCTCCACCTCGAGATTATCGAGAACAGGATCCTCAAGGAGAAAGGCGTGGAGATAGTCACCTCTCCGCCAGTCGTCGTGTACCGCGAGACGGTCACGCGCAAGAACCCCGAAGCTGCTGAAGGAAAGTCACCGAACAAGCACAACCGCCTGTACTTCACCGTCGAGCCTATCAGTGAGGAGATCCGCGCAGCGATGCGTCAGGGCCTCATCACGAACGGCCGCGTCAAGAAGAAGGATGACACGCTCTGGGCAGCCCTCGAAGAGGCAGGCATGGGGACTAAGGACACCCGTAACGTCCGCAACGTCTACAATGACAGCCTGTTCCTCGATGACACCAAGGGAGAGGTGCACATCGGTGAGATCATCGAACTCGTCAACGACATGTTCGAGGATGTCATGCGCAAGGGTCCGCTCGCGGGCGAGCCGTGCTTCGGCGTCCTAGTCAGGCTCGTCGATGTCAAGCTGCACGAGGACGCGATCCACCGCGGTCCTGCGCAGATGTACCCTGCGGTGCGCGATGGTATCCGCGAGGCTTTCAAGTTCGCGAGCGCGATGATGTTCGAGCCGGTGCAGACGCTCCGCTTCGAGGCACCTGTCGAGTACATGGGCGAGATCAGCAAGCTCATCACAAACAAGCGTGGCCAACTCCTAGACATGATCCAGGAGAGCGGCAGCGTGACTGTCGTAGGTAAGATCCCGGTCGGCGAGATGTTCGGCATCTCGAGTGAGCTGCGTGGCGCCACAGGCGGCCGCGGTTCAAGCTCTGTCGTTGACCAGATGTTCGAGAAGCTCCCCTATGAGCTGCAGAACAAGGTCATCCAGGGCATCAGGCAGCGCAAGGGTCTCAAGGACACGAGCGAGTAATCCTTTCTTTCCATCATCTTTTTATTTCTCATCCCAATCCGCCCCTCCATGGCGACATGCGCATTCTGCGGTCCAACGATAGAAGACATCATCATCAAGCGCACTGAGAACTTCACCATCATCCCCACCATCGGCCAGATATCTGACGGCGGCCACATCCTCATCTTCCCGAATGACCACAAGTACGCATCACTGGGACAGATGACAGATGAGCTCTTCGTGGAGTTCGAGGCACTCAAGAAGGAGTTCCAGACAGCGGTCATCGAGAACTACGGGCCGGTCATGAACTTCGAGCACGGGGTAATCGGGCAGACTGTCCCGCACGCACATCTGCAAATGCTTCCCTGCTATGGGCACGACCTCCTCTTCCAGCTCAAGGAGAAGTACCATTTCTTCAAGGAGCTCAAGGAGACCAGGGAACTGCGAGACATCGAGCGGGATCGCCGGGTGTACCTGTACTACCAGCAGCCGTCGGACAAGGAAATTGAGGGGCGCAAATTTGTCTTCTACATGGACGCGATACCACAGTACCTCCGTTTAGAGGCTGCCAGCGTCATGGGCCGCGTCCCGCGTGGGAACTGGAAGGAGTGGCGCAACGATCCTGACTGCGCCCGTATAGATGATGAGCTGATGCGCGAGACCATAGCGAAACTCAAGTAGCTACGGTGCCTGCGGAGAGTATGTTGTATCTACAGTCTTATAGGCCCACTCCTGCGTCTTGAAGAGCTTGCGGAACCACGGCGCCTCAAAACGCAAGCGCAGCACTTCTATCTTGACATCAAAGGGATGATGGCTCGTCACACGCATGTCCTTTGTCGCGAAGCTCACCTTCGAGCTGATTACCTTTCTCGTCCCTACCTGCGACCTAACATGGTTCGCTAGATTGTCGGCGCCGGCCCCTCCCTTGCCAGTCTCACAGGAATCGAGGAAGATAACTGCATCAGGAGCGAGATTCTGCATATGATAGGACAACTCTGTATCGCAAGTACTAATCACTGAATCCTCTGACTGTCCGGCCATGATATCTGCAAAATCGCCGCTGAACGAAAGCCTCGTCTTGGAACCATGCCCTCCAGGACTCCATGTCTGGATATCAGGGAACCAGTCAAGAGCAGCATAGGCTTCTTGCTTCGTCTGCACGATGCGAAGGATGACGTCGTGATGCTCCTTGAGCGACTTGAGATAGTCCACAGTCTCCTTTCTGCTGAACGCCTTGTTCCAATCGCTTGTAGGGTATGTGATGAGGAAGTTCGGCTTCTCGGTATCATCGAACTGCACTATCTGATCGAGCCACCCCAGTTCCTTATGGCGTTCATACGTCTTGATGATCGCAGTCTCACCCAGGCCTTGCTGCGCCAGTTGCACTGCGATAGCAGGCTCGCCTTCCAGACGCTGGTATGCTAATGCCCCTTCCCAACTGAATATCCGCTTCCCGCGCGTATACTGCGTGAGCAACTGTGCGGTGCGGTTCCAATCAAGACCACGCCTCCAGTAACGGACTATGTCCAGTCCGTCATTCCCAGTCCCGCCCATCATCCCGGCGATGATGCGCGCTTCATCCACGGTGATGCCCGCCGTCGATGCGTCCACTACGGCATCGTAAGTGAAATAAGAATCGCAATCAGCATTCTTGATACTGAGAAGCTCCTTACCGTAAGAGGGATCGATGTTGTTCTCTTGGAGCACTCGGATCTCGTCTATCGGAAGCTCCTGGACCTGCGCATACTGAACACCAATACCCTCATACCATAGCTCCTGCGCGCGCTCGTCGCTCATGCCTGGCGCATGCTCCTGCGCTTTCTTGACATAGATGTCGCGGAAGGGATCGGGCATCGCTGGCAGCGCCTTCGCACCCAGTGTGGCGTATGGCAAGCTCGGCAGCCGGATCTCAAGCGGCTTCGCGAACGCGGGCAGCGCGAGCGCGCCAGCAAGGAGCGCTGCTAACCCCAACCGCCCGACTATTCCCACGCACCTCGCATGGATGCTCTCCCTTTTTGAATCTTCCAGCAGGGATGATGAGAATGCCGGTACCGATGACGGTCCTCTGCCAGAACAACGCCGCTCACCAGACTATGTATAGCACTCTCCAGTCACCGCTTGTATGTCTTCTCCACGATATAGTGGACGGGCAGGAGCGGAAGCTTCTTCGTAGTCCTGATGCGGATGTCGAATGGGTAGAAAGAGAGCACATCAATCTCATCGGAGCTGAAGTTGTCGTCGGCACCGATGACTGTCCGTCCACCAGCATGGCGCTTGATGATGTCCACGAGCCGCTTGCTATGGCAAGAATGGAGGAACACCACTGCGTCTGCCGTAGCATGCTCGATGTACGCACCGATCTCATCATCCTGCCTATCGAGCACGAGTTCCTCGGAGGCAGGCGCACGGATCTTCGCTTCGCGTTCGCCGAAAGATAACGCCCCTGGTGCGCCATGGCCGCCGATGATGATGAGCTCAGGCCGCGGCATCTGTTGCATGGCCAGATAAGCGTCGCTCTCCTTGTGCGCGATACGGAGGAGCACATCATAGTGCTCACGAAGACGCCTTATGAGATCAAGCGTGATCTCGTGGCTGAAAGCGCCGTTATGATCCCTGCTCGGTTGCACCACGACGCAGTTCGGCTTCTCAGTATCTTCGAAACCCAAGTCGTCCCAGCCAAGCTGACGGTAGCGGCGGTAGGTGCGCAATACTGATTCAGGAGTATAACCTTCGAGATGACGTCGCTGGTCCTCAGGTATGCACGCGAGCGCTTCGCCGAGCCTGTCCAGCGGCATGAGAACGCTATCGAGAGTGACTGCCACCGACCCTTCCCCCATACTCAGGGTATTCGCTGATGCTTGATAAATATTGCCAGACCAAAAAAGCGTTTCCGTAACATTCTTATAGTGATGACTCCCGGTTCTCCCTCTAGGATAGGTACACTGCACTGAATGCGGTGCTTCTCAGGAGTTGGTGAGTATACAATGATTACTACACTAGTATCACTAAAGAGTATACTAATCGCAACATTTATATATCAAAACCACTGAAAAAGAGCAACTCACGGATGGTATGCCTTAGTTCATGCACGCCACCGTCGAAGAATGATCATAGGTGACACAATGGGTAGCGATGAAATGCAAGTAGGACACGCAAACATCAAGGTCTTCGGCTGCGGCGGAGGCGGCAGCAACATGACGAACTGGCTCTACAAGAAAGGAGTCAAAGGCGCAGAGATAGTCTGCTGCAACACCGACAAGCAGCACCTCGACATGATGGAGGCTGACCGCAAGATTCTCATCGGCACCCACGTGACACGTGGCCTCGGCGCCGGCGGATTCCCGCAGAAAGGCGCTGAAGCGGCAAAGGAATCACAGACCGAGATCAAGGACGCGCTCCGCGGAGCCGACATGGTCTTCGTCTGCGCAGGTATGGGCGGCGGCACAGGCACAGGCTCAGCACCAGTCGTGGCACAGATGTCAAAGGAAGGCGGCGCAATCGTCATCGGCACAGTCACCATGCCGTTCAAAGTCGAGCGCGCGCGCATCGACAAAGCGGAAGAGGGCCTGCACCAGCTGCGCCAATTCTGCGACACAGTCATCGTGATCGACAACAACCGCCTCGTGGCCATAGCCGGCAACCTGCCGGTCAACCAGGCGTTCGCAGTAGCGAACGAACTCGTCGCCACGATGATCAAGGGCATCGTCGAGATCATCAGCGTCCCATCGCTCGTCAACCTCGACTTCGCTGACGTCAAAGCCATCATGCGCGACGGCGGCGTCGCAGTCATCGGCGTCGGCAGTTCAGACACGACGAACCGCGTCGATGAGGCAGTTAAGGGAGCGCTCGCAAATCCATTGCTCGACATCGACTACACCGGCGCGACAGGAGCACTCATCCATGTGACTGGCGGACCGGACCTCACGCTCGATGAGGTATCACGTGTAGGCGAACTCGTGACAGAGGCCATGGACCAGGACGCGAACGTCATCTGGGGCGCACGCGTCGTAGACGAGATGAAGGGCAAGATTACCGTCATGACCATCATGACAGGAGTCAAAGGCTCCAATGTGCTCGGCCGCGCAGGAGAACGCCAGTCTAAGAAGCAGAAAGCGGGCTTCTTCGAAGGCGAGCTCGGCATCGAACTCGTATAGGATTTTTTTTCCATTCATTTTTGACAACGACCACCGGCTCACGCCGACAGCGACATAGGTGACCACAATGACCACAGACGATGCAATTGTAAGGAAGCTCGTCAGCGAGATAGCTGAGAGCAATGAGAAATTCTTAAGCGACGAAGGCAACCGCCGCCAACTCGACAACCTCCGCAGGATAGTGCCAGTCCTCCTTGACAAAGGAGTCGACAACCTCAACCTCGGCATGTTCGACCAAGCGACAAAGACGCGCCTCCTCGAGATCCTCGGCGACGAGTACTACCGCAAGGGCAGCATCCCGACCGCCATCAAAGTCTATGTCCTCGCAGGCAGCCGCGACCGCCTCAAAGCACTCGGCAAGCACTACGACAGCGTCGGCCAGGTCACGCAGGCAATCAACTGCTACAGGCTCGCGTCCGACGAGGAGTCACTGCTCGCGCTCGGCCACAAGTGCCTCGAGAACGGACACATCAAGGACGCGATGAGCGCGTTCGTCCTCGTCAATGACGTGGATGCGCTCAACAAGGTCGGCGATGACTGCATCAGCAAAGAGCGCTGGGAGATTGCGATTGAGATTTTCAAGGCAAGCGGCAACGCTCCCAAACTCTCCGCCATCGGCAACCGATGCATCCAGACGCGCGAGTACGATCTCTCACTCACCGCCCTCGAGGCGGCAGGCGATCACGACAACCTCTCTGCACTCGGGGACACAGCGCTCGTCGACGGGAAATTCGACATGGCCAAGAAGGCGTACCAGCTTGCTGGCAACGAGACCATGCTCCAGTTCCTCGCCGAGAACTTCGGACAGCGCGTGAGCTGAACTCCTCTCTTTTCTTTTCGCTTAACCATTCCTATCGATAGACAGTGACGACGGTGACAATATGGGATTACAAGATGAGATGACTTTTCAGCGGATTGAGGTCCTGCTTGACATGCAAGCGAAAAAAATCAGCGCGGAGATAACTAAGCTCCGCGACGAGCTTTCCCAGGCGAAAGAGGAGTTGAGGAAGGAGATACACGCTGTCAGGCAGGACGCTTCCTACGCACAGGCAGGAGCACAGCGCGTGCAGATGTACGCGGACGCCCCCCCGCACCAGGAGCCACAGCCGGTCCCGCGCTACGCGCAGGAACAGGCACCGCCGCAATGGGGAGGACCCCAGCATGCGCAAGGCCAGCAGTGGGGACAACAAGCTCCGCCTCAGCCAGCATGGATGGCGGCAGCGCCGCCACAGATGCGCGGCGGTGACAAGCCAGTAGAAACACGACCGATCGACCGCAACGGCGTAGCGCCGTCAGATATCTCTGTCGAGAAGTTCTTCTACTTCGGCAACAAGAAATGACCGATACTTTTTTATTTCTCTTTCTGTACACCCCTGAATGAAGATACTCATCGCTGCACCGATATATGATGAGAAGTTCTACTGCATCGATGCTTGGCTGAAATACATGACGCGCTTCGCGGCACCGGATGTCAACATCTTGCTCGTTGACAATAGCGCGGAGAGCTCATTCTCCGATTACGTACGTTCGATAGCGAAAGGCATGGAAGTTCTGCATATCCCCCACGTCACCGACCCATATAGCAACCTCCTAAACAGCAGAAAAACCATAATCGAAAGACTTCTGAACGACGGATATACCCATCTCTTCAGCATAGAATGCGACGTTTTCGCCGAACCGACCGTGCTACGGCAGTTGCTTGCGCACAAGAAACCTGTAGTGGGAGTGCCATACATATTGGCTTACGATATCGATGCGGAAACAAGGAGGAAACAGGGCTTCTATTACAGTTGCTCCTCGTTACAGACGTTCACCACAGTGGGTGGAGAGCCTACCGGTTCGTTTGTCCTCACCGATAAGGATCTCCAGAACGCCCCGCCACTCCTGCAAGTATACCAGTTAGGTCTGGGATGCGTCCTGATTGAACAAGAAGTATTCCGGCAGACAACCCTACGCTGCGATCCTGAGCACCACAGGTTCGATGATAGCTTCCTTTACCAGGATCTCGCGAGAATGGGGGTGCCTGTGTATGCGGACGTCGATTGCTTGCAGATGGTGGCGCACTATCCGCATTTCAAGAGGACTGCTGGCTGGATCCGCCCTGATGAAAACGTAGTGCATAGGTAGGATGCGCTCTTAACTTGTACGAGAACAACTTTCGCCGATAATATAGCGCGTGATATTCGAATCCGGCACAGATGCATCTTGACTTAGCAAAGGCACCCAAACGGAAGGTATCGAATGGCAATCTCTTGAACAGAAACTGTGCGAGTTCTGAATTCTGTCACAATTCTTTTAAACAGACCTTCTCGATGATTGCTCATGGGTAGGTGGTTGGCAGCAGGACTATTGTTCTTAGCGACGAGCAGCGCAGCACAGGTTGTTTCTTACGAGGACACAGTCAAGCGCGTGATTGAGCTACAGCCAGAGCATATGAAGATTGAACGTACGCGTCCAGTTGACCGTAAAGCAGTTGCCTCCATGGTGCGTTACGCGACGCTCCCTCCTCCGCCCGGGTACAAGAGCCTCTCAGTCTACCACGAGCAGGCAATGGTAAGACAGCCGTTGCCTTTTCCCGAGCTTTTCGGTTCAGCAGAGGAGCAAGCGTTCCAGCGGTTCAAAAACCATATGCAGACGCTGACCCCGGCAGTGAACTTCCCAGGCAGCCTCACGATCCACGCGGAACGCATCACTCCAGAAGGCATAGAACGTATCATCATCAATGACCATTTCACCGACGCCATCGCCGACACTGCATACATCGGCCGTGGCGCGGACGCTGCAGAGGCGAAAATCCAACTCGACAAAAATATAATATACGAGAGGCATCGCGGCGCAGAGCAGGCAAAATCAAGCGACTATGCGTGCATCATAGACTGGATAAGATCACTGAGGTGAAAAAAATGAGATTCCAAAAGACATTACCATACATCTTCGCAGCAACCATGATAGCAAGCCCGTCCTACGCATCCCCATCCGGCATCGCGCAGCTCGTGAAGGAGAACTCCGGAGCGAACACAGCGAAGACAGAGACTGCAACCATCTATGCAGTTGGAGTGCCTGCGCCTGAAGGCTACACGAGCGCAATACTGCGCTTCTGGGATGACAAGCGCGAAGAGGCGAAGACAAAGCAGCTCTTCGTCCTCGAACTCTACAAGGACGGCCGCCTCGAGGTGCTCGAGGACAAGGATGCTGACTGGACCTTCGAGACGCAATACACTGCGACTGGCGGCAGCGATCAGGAGCTACGTAAAGCAGTGTACCAGAACAAGGCAGCCGAAAAGAGTGAACCCTCTCCCGCGAGCAAGACTGCGGCAGATAGCATACGCCAGACGCTCGAGCGTGTCATCGAGAGCAAGCGGTAATTTCTCCACCCTTCGCCCCATTCCTCTTTTATAGAAACCTTTTTAAAGCGTCCCCAAATCCACCGTCATAGATTTAATAATCCTATTGAGGATTTTCGGAGGAAAATACTATGGCAAAGGAGAAGCCCCACTTGAACCTCGTGTTCATCGGACACGTCGACCACGGCAAGAGCACCACAGTCGGTCGCCTCCTCTTCGACGGCGGAGCAATCACTGAACAGGAGCTGCGCAAGCTCAAGGAGAAGGCAGCAGAGCTCGGCAAGGCCGGCTTCGAGTTCGCATACACCATGGACTCGCTGAAGGAAGAGCAGGAGCGCGGTGTCACCATCGACCTCGCCCACAAGAAGTTCAAGACTGACAAGTGGGACCTGACTATCATCGACGCACCGGGCCACAAGGACTTCATCAAGAACATGATCACGGGCGCCAGCCAGGCAGACGCAGCAGTGCTCGTCGTGGCAGCGAACGACGGTATCAACAGCCAGACCAAGGAGCACGCGTTCCTGAGTAAGGTCCTGGGTGTGAACCAGATCATCGTCGCAGTCAACAAGATGGACATCAGCGGCGTCAACTACAGCGAGACGCGCTTCAAGGAAGTGCAGGCTGAGGTTGAGAAGCTCCTGAAGACCACGGGCTTCAAACCGGAGCAGCTCCAGTTCGTCGCGATCGCGAGCTACCCTGGCGACAACGTCGTCAAGAAGACCGACAAGATGCCGTGGTACACTGGAATGACGCTGCTTGAGGCAATCAACACCCTCAAGGAGCCTGAGAAGCCGACGCAGCTCCCGCTGCGCATGCCAATTCAGGACGTGTACAACATCACCGGTATCGGCGTAGTCCCAGTTGGACGCATCGAGACTGGCATCCTGAAGGTAAACGACAAGATCGTCGCAGTGCCTGGCCGCGAGGGCAAGCAGGTCCCTGGTGAGTGCAAGACCATCGAGATGCACCACGAGCAGATCCAGACTGCTGAGCCTGGCGACAACATCGGCATCAGCGTGCGCGGATTCGGCAAGAAGGACGTCGCACGTGGCGACGTCCTCGGACACCCGGCGAGTATCCCGACGGTGGCGACCGAGTTCACCGGCCAGATTGTCGTGCTGAACCACCCGAGCGTCATCACCATCGGCTACACGCCAGTCCTGCACATCCACACTGCGCAGGTAGCATGCCGCATCGAGCAGATCGTGAAGAAGATCAACCCCGCGAGCGGTGAGACCATCGCGGAGAACCCGGACTTCATCAAGAACGGCGACGTTGCCATCTGCCGCTTCAAGCCGATGCAGCCTCTGTGCATCGAGAAGAAGGCAGACATCCCGCAGCTGTGCCAGTTCGCGATCCGCGACTCTGGTGCGACTGTCGCTGCAGGCATGTGCATCGACCTCGTCAAGAAAGAGATGTAAGTCTTCCTCATTTTTCTCCTTTTCATTATTTTCTACGGTAACTTTTTAATCCCTAGATTCTGGAATCGATAGATGTTCGATTACCTGCTCAAGCCCCATCTCGAGTTGCTCCTGCGTAAAGAGAAGGTGCTCAGTTTCCTCTACGAAACAGAGATCATCGTCGCCTGGAGCGCGGTGGGCCTCACTTCGCTGCAGCTGCGTGATATCATGCCCGCTCTCATCGCGGCAGGAGGATTGGCGGGGACATACCTTGCCTATCGCAAGGCACAGGATTGCCGCAAAGAGATCAGTGAAACGCTGTTCGCGCTCGAGTACCGTCCATAGAGGCACGCATGGGGAACCGCAGAAGAGCAATGATGTTCGCAGGCCTCCTCGCGCTCTACCCCTCGACACTGCTCGGCCCCGTAGGACCTCGGGACACGGAGATGGTCTTGGCTGCGGATGTGCATCGCGCGTATACTGCATACATGCCTATCGTAGCGCAGCGGTTCATCGATGTCCTCAACAGCCCTATGCTGCATACACATGACAAGAATAGCGTCCTCATCGCCATACAGCAACGCGACGGCCCCACCACTGCTTACGGTAAGTACCATGAGGAGTTCAAGCCTAGCCGTAAGGATATCGATATGCGGTTCACCACGACACTGGATGGCTACGCGTTCACCGCCACTGTCGCTTCAGAAAACGATCCCCCTTTCTTCGCCCAGGCAGAGAACACGCTTGATATCGAAGTGAGGAACGGCGAATACCACTACCGGGAGCAGTACCATCTCGACGAGCTTCTTGAAGGCGCATCATTGCGGCCTCATGAGCAGCAGCTCAGGGAATTCGCGATGCAAGTGCTCCATCTCAGCTCGCGGTTGCACGAACGATAGGTTTAAAATCCGCAGCAAGTAGTGGCAGGACCTTATGTTCGAGAGTGTCTATAGCGAAAAGCAACTGGAGAGAGGGCTGCGGCAGCACGAGAACCTCGAGCGGCGGTGCCAATACTCTACGCTCAGGCATGCACAAGCGATTACAGGGATATCTGCAGTGAGCCTCGCGACCATGGAGTGGACGTATCATGTGCTGGGTAATGTCAAGGCCGCGATTTACGAGTTGGCTGGAAGTCCTCGAGTACAGGGCCATGATTTCAACCATCTCTCAGAATACATGGGAGGGGTGAACTCAGGCATGGTGATTGCAGGATTGGCCATCACTACTGTAGCGCTCGTGGCGTACGAGGATTTGAGAAATGACCAGAACAGTAATCCTTATAAAGGGGCCACAGATTCTCGACAGTAATTCCATGATGATCTGATCATCATTGTGAGAGGGACACATGCAAAAGGCAAGAATCAAGCTGGCTTCCACAGATATCGACAAGATTAATCAAGTCTGCGCCTACATCAAGGATATCGCAGACAAGACCGGTGTCGTGATGAAGGGGCCAGTCCCTCTGCCTCGCAAGTCCCTCAAGATTACGACCCGGCGCACGCCCTGCGGTGAAGGAAAAGCCACTTGGGAGCGCTATGAGCTCCGTGTCCACAAGCGCCTAATTGACCTTGGCCTCGACGAGCGCGCCCTGCGTCTCGTGATGCGTGTCCCGATTCCTGAAGGCCTCAACATCGAGATTGAGATGTTGTGATCTTTTTTCTCCCCTGATTCTAACTCAAGGTGTTGTGAGTTCAGCGATGTTCTCGTATTTCGTGTAGCGCTCCAAGATACCCTTGACCTGGCTGATGCGCTCTTCAAGTGTCCCGCGCACAGTGAAGTAAGGGATCTTGTATTCCTGGAGGAACGCCACGGTCCGCCTCTGCATCTCCTGTCGATTGATATCGCCTGAGCGGTCCCATGTGTCGTCATAGGGGATGTCGATATCGCAGAGGAAGAAGAGATCGTATCTCTTCGCGCAGTCTTGCGCGAGTTCAAGCAGTCTCGGCTCTGCGGAGCCGTGGTAGTGCAGGGAGAAGAGGTACGTCGTGATCGCGTTCGTGTCAGTGAATAGGTACCTGTCAGCGCGGAGTAGCCTCTGCTCCTCCCGCTCCAGGTGGCCTTCAGCCAGTTCGACGAGCTGCTGCCGCGTCAGGCGCCTGTCCACCTGATGCGCATCCCAGTACTCGCGGCCGTACTCAAGCATTGATTCTGTGCCGTATTCTTTTGCGAGCGCTCCTACGAGCGTCGATTTCCCTGTCGAGGGTCCGCCGAGGAACACTGCATTGACGATGAGGTCCCTGTAGACGACCGGATCCACCCACTCCCTGTATTTGGCAGGGTCTGCCCTGATGAGCGTCCCTGAGACAGGGATACGGACGCGGTCCTGGTCCACAATCTCGCACTTTGCGCCTAACGCCTGGCTCACGTGCTCGCCGTACGGCTCGCTGCAGAAGAATGCATCGATGTGGCGCCCGTCCAGCGTCTGCAGGATGAACTCCTCCTGGAGCTTCTGGATCTCTGGCGTGTAGCCAGTCTCCTCTGGACCGTTCCATGCTTCGATGACCTCTGCTTGCGGATAGAGCTTGCGCACCCACCCTGCACGCGCAGGCAAGGGAACGGAAGTGACAGACGTATCATACACCATAATAATGAGCTTGTCGACTTGCTGCAGGGCGGTCTCAATGAGGAGTTGATGCCCTTTGTGCAGAGGCGCAAATTTACCCAGAGTGAGCCCGACACTCATGCGGTCGCCTCCTTCGCGAGCTTGTTCCAGTTGTACAGGCCATAGATGGCGTTCGTGAGGAACGCCGTCCACATCACGAGCATGCTGACGTCACCACCATCCGCGGCAAACGCGACGAACCACATGTAGACTGTCACGACATCGACGATAATCCAGAGAATCCACTGCTCGGACGCCCGCTGCACTGTCAAGATCATTGCGATAATTGAAAGGATGACGGTGAAGGCGCCGATGAAGGGCAGGTCACTTTGAATGTAACGGAGGAAGAGGCCGACGCCGAGCGTTCCCAGAATAGTAATAGCGAGCCACATGAGCTGCTGCTTCCAAGTGAACCAACGCACAATGACATCATCGTTCGTCTTCTTCTTGTTCACGTGCTGCTTCCAGCAGTAGATACCGACAAAAGACATGGGGAGGTAATAGAGAATATTGAGCAAGACTTCGCCGTAGTATCGCTGGCTATAAGCGACGTAGGCGTAGGCGATGCAGTTGATGATGCCGAAGTAGTAGTTGCTGATCTTGCCTTTCGCTGTGAGGATGACGCAGAGCATGCCTGTGAGCGAGGCGATGAGCCCGATCAGGGAATCATCCCATGCGAAGAACAGACCGATGTTCAACGCGGTGAAGAGAAGGAGCCATGTCCTCTCAAAGCTACTCCAGTCTCTGAAATAACCCGTTGTCCGTCGTGTTCCCTGCCGAATTAGTGTTTCCATGACACTTAGATAGGTGTCCATATATTTATAGTTTGTGTATTTATTACACTAAATGAGGTCACGACGAAGATAATGACGAGAAAAAATACCAGAGAAACGAGACCTGCTAGAAGATACCTTTAAAAATCCCCGTCGAACCATCAAGGATACTTTCCATGCCCAGGTCGCATAACCCGGTATTGCGCAAGCCTGGAAAGCTTGTCCCGAAAGGGGTTCCCGGTTCAAATCCGGGCCTGGGCGTTTTTATTCCATTGTAAATCCACTAAATCTTTTTAACCACAAGCCCTTTTGAGTCATTATGCTGTACCTCAACGCCATCATTGTCATTCTCCTCGTCGCGCTCTCAGCAATGTTCAGCGCCCTGACGCTCGGACTCATGAGCCTAAACCGTTTCGAGCTCAAACGCAAGATGGCGCTCGGAGACCCCCGGGCTAAGAAGATCTATCCGCTGCGAAAGCGCGGCAATCTCCTCTTGTGCACGCTGCTCCTCGGCAATGTCGCGGTGAACGCAACAATCTCTATCTTCCTCGGTTCAATAACTGCAGGAGTGTTCGCAGGCCTCATCGCGACAGGCCTCATCGTAGTCTTCGGAGAGATACTCCCCCAGGCGGCAGTCTCCCGCTACGCGATGGACTTCGGCGCCAGGACAGCGTGGCTCACCTGGATATTTATCATCATATTCTACCCTGTTGCGCGTCCAATCGCATTCATGCTCGACAAGCTCCTCGGGAAAGAGTTGCCTTCCGCGTACTCGAAGCAGGAGCTCGTGATGCTGCTCAAGGAGCAGCAAAAGCATGAGGAGTCGGATCTCGAGCACCAGGAGGCACTCATCGCGGTCCACAGCTTACTCTTCGCTGAGACACAGGTCAAGGACATCATGACGCCCAAATCGAGCATCTACTCGACGCAGGCAGACCAGCCGCTCACGGCGAGATTCCTCAATGAGGCGCGTCGGATGGCGCACTCACGCATCCCAGTATACCGCAAGGGAAGAATCGCGGGCATCCTCTACCTCAAGGACCTCGTGCGCGCCAAGGGCAAGGTGAGCGACATCATGCGACGTAACGTCGAGTACGTCAAGGAGACAGATAAGCTCAGCCGCGTGCTGCGTCTCTTCCGCCAGAAGCGCATCCATCTCTTCACAGTTCTCGACGCCAAGGGGAAGCTCGTCGGTATCGTGACGCTTGAGGACGTCATCGAGGAGATAATCGGCGAGATCTTCGACGAGCACGACTAGTTCCTGCCAGAATACCACGTGCATAAAAAAAGGACGAATATATGCACCTATATGAAAACGCTGGCGCTCTTAGCACTCCTCATCCTCGCATCATGCGCAGGCCAGGGCGGAGATGACGCGAAACAAGTCGCGCTATCCAGCACTTGCATGGAATACGGGAACCTGACAGGAGAATCGATGTATAATGACTACACCGATACTTGGTGGTTCGAGATCGATGCTGTCAAAGAAGGCTGCGCTCCTGCCTGCGTCGTGTATGAGAACAGGACTGCTGAAGTGAATTGGAGATGCACAGGTCTGCTGCCCGGATAATCAGTTTCGCTTAACACCGTTCTCTAATTTGCACACCTTTTCGAAGGCCTTCTTGTCACCGTAGGCCATGAAGTCTTTCTGGTGCGCGGGTTCTATGAACCTTTTCATCGGCTTGTGCTTAATGCCACACCAGTACTTCTCCGTTGCCCCTGCGATCGCGACTGCGTATGAGAGAAGACCATTCGCGTAACCGCAATACGCGCAGTTCAGCTTGTCGTACCACGGCAGGTACTTCAGGCGCTGACGGTCCATCAGGATATACTTGTCCCTGCTGATGTACGGTATTCCGTATAACATGAAACACACGCGATGGTATATCTCCATCATGATATCGAGCAGGACAAGAGGGAACATCATCATCCAGATGAATGGCACGCTCGCCCAGTGCCGCAGGCGCCTATCGCCATACTTCTTGTATTCCATACGTTGCCCCGTCAATACTTCAAGTTCACCTGGGCAGGCAGGACTGAGAATCCATTTATGAGCTTTTCGCTCAACAAATCACCATCTCCTTGCAGGAGTTCCGGAACCGGCGTCGCTATACTCACAGCTTTCCCCGACAGATGCTCGCCAGCTTGCACTCCGCGCACGCTTGAGAGGATAATCGAGACATCATCCACCGCGCTGCGCGGGATTATTCGCACGTGAAGGAGACCGTCGTCAATCCTGGCGTGGGGCGCCATCCTCAATCCCAGGCCATAGTAGGGGACTTTGGTCACGAGCACTGTAGCGACGTGGCTGCGTTCGAAGCGTTTGCCATCGACATCGATCATCACATCGATACCACGGAAATCACGCATGATATCGCGCACAGCCAGGCCGTAGGATGTCCCTACACCATAGCCTTGCTGCACGTACGCAGCGCGAGCGACGAGCACACGCGGATCCACGCCGATGCTCGCCATGAGGAGCTTGCGACCACTGTCGTGCAAAAGCAGATCAAGCGGATGCTCAGCACCAGACTTGATGCTCCTCGCGATACGACCGAGGTAAGAGCGCACAGACGGCAATGTGAGCGCATCCGGCACAGAGAACAGGTCCCCGATATGCTTAGCATAAGGCCTCGGATAACCTATCACGAAGCCCATGAAGCATCCCGTCCCTCCAGGCAGATAGCTGAGTGTTGATCCCCTCTTCAATGAAGAGGCGACCTCTCCGAACGTGGTGTCACCAGTGAAGAGCACAGGAACATTCCCCTCGGCCGCGAAGGCAGCGATCTCTTGGAGAAAACGCTCCTTACCCAATCCCCGGCCGGATATGCCTGCGCCTAGCTCACGACAGACATCCTCGAGCACATACTCCTTCTGCCGCCATGTAAGGCGTCCTGCGTGCTCGTGGGTGAATACCTCGTACATGGATGAGACGAGTGTCCTGTCCTTTAAATCGGTTCTCTCGACCTCACCCGCAGCTTTATAAATCGCCATTGTGCATTGGACATCATGCTTGAGTTCATTCCGCTCGCAATCGCCTCTGCACTTGGACTCCTCATGCTGAGCAAAGGCTCAGACTGGCTGACCGATTCCATCACCCCACTCGCCCGCCACTTAGGCACATCACGTTCTGCGATCGGACTTATTCTCGTGAGCATGCTCGTCAGTCTGCCAGAGATTCTGGTGGCGATTATCGCAGTTGTCCTCGGCCACCCAGTCATTGGCCTCGGCGTCATCTTCGGTTCGATCATGGTGAACATCGGACTCATGACTGGACTGAACGCATTCATCAAGCCGTTGCACATCGACCGGCAGATAATCATCCGCGACGGGGTGTTCAGCGTCGTGTTCGCGGTTGTTGTAATGGCCATCGCTTACGACGGGACTATCTCACGTTTCGAAGGCCTCGCCCTGTTCCTGCTCTTCGTCCCATACATCATCACCGTCTGGGAGGAGGAGCGGCTCAAGTCGCCCGAGTCCCGCGAGAAGGAATTCGCGACGACGATGGTTGAGCTAGACATGATTGGCATGCAGTTCGGGAAGATGCGCGCAGGCATCATCAGTTTCATGCTCGGCGCGCTGCTCCTGCTCGGCGGATCGCAGATATTCACTGACTCACTCATCAGGATCGCGCAGACAAGCGGACTCAGCGACCTTTTAATCGGCCTCACGCTCGGCGCCATCGGCCCCTCGATCCCGAACATCGTCGCGGCGTACAAGGCAGGGCAGAAAGGCATGGACAACGTAGTGGTCGGCGAGACGCTCGGATCGAACATCTTCACACTCCTTGTCACCCTCGGCGTGCTGTCATTCATCGAGCCCATCACGCTCTCGCCTGAATGGATAAATTTCGAGATTCCGATGATGGTGCTCATGAGCTTCGCACTCCTCCTCTTCATGGTCACCAAGCGCCGCCTCTCGAGGTTCGAGGGAGGAGTGCTCTTCTTCGGCTACATCCTCATCCTCATAGTGCAGATCCTAAAATACGCGAGGTAATATGGGCCAGAAGACAACATTAGCCATCATCGGAGCGTGCATCCTCATCGCCGCCTACAGCTTCATCTTCCAACCATCCAATGAGAGGGACTGGAACAGGGACCAAACAGTGCTCACGCAAACGGAGTTCGATGGTGACTTGGCGCATGTGAAGAACATCCGCAACAACTCATACCGCAACACAACAGACTACGATGTTCGGCACTACGATGCGACGTATAACCTGAGCGAGCTTCGCCGCGCATGGTTCATCGTCGAGCCGTTCTCGACCAAGGGCGCGGCGCACACGCTCGTGAGTTTTGAATTCGAAGGGCCGCGCTACCTCGCAGTGAGCGTAGAGATCCGCAAAGAGCAAGGTGAGTCGTTCTCGGCAGTCAAAGGCCTTTTCCGTCAGTATGAGCTCATGTACGTCATCGGCGATGAGGAGGACCTCATCAAGCTGCGCAGCAACCATCGCAAGGACACGGTCTATCTCTACCCGGTGAACACCACACAGGAGAAGGCGCGCAGGATGCTCGAGAGCATGCTCACAGAGGCGAACGAGCTTGCTGCGCAGCCGAAGTTCTACAACACGCTCGTGAGCACTTGCACGACGAACATCGTCAAGCACGCCAACGAGGTCACGCCTGACCGCGTCCCGCTCGACTGGCGCATCCTCGCGCCAGCGCATGCTGATGAATACGCGCTCGAGATAGGACTCCTCGATGTCGAGGAGACGACAATCAATGCTGCGCGCGAGCGCCACCGCATCAACGATCGCGCGCTCGACGAGTCACTCGGACCGTTCTCTGAGAGGATCAGAAAGTAAGACGCCAGCGCTCGGATTTGCACGTTCGCTCGCACTCTCTGCAAACCCGAGGGATGGCCCTGAACGGGAGTGAAGACGCCAGCGCTCGGTAAGCTCAG
>DAGG01000020.1:2593-39685 GCA_002498125.1 Candidatus Woesearchaeota archaeon UBA525 | reverse complement strand
AATGATGAGCGCCAGCGCTCGGATTTGAACCGAGAATCCCTTGCGGGAGTAGTTTTCGAGACTACCGCACTACCGGGTTATGCGACGCTGGCATAAATGAGGACGGCGTCGCGCCGGGAAAACATCGGATGCGACGCGGGCAATGATGCAGAAGGGATGACTGTGGCTTTTTAAACTTCACTCTAAGCTTTTGATGAAGAGATCTATATCCTCTTTTGAAGGGGTAGAGTCTAAAGGCAGCATATCCCATGTCGAGGGAAGAGGACTGGGAGACCAATTGTAATCGATGTTCTCGATATCGACATCGTACCCGAGAGATGTCTTGGTAATCGGCAGGCGGAACGTACCCTCTGCACGTGGCATAATCGGCGCATCAGCATGGAGGAAAGGCACATACTCCTCATCGAAGAAAAGCTGCCAAGGAGTCGTGTACCCGGACTCACCCCTCTCCATATCCCTCAATCTACGCTGGAGATTCTTTCCCTGTGCCAATGACCCTCTGAGCATAAAGAGAGGAATCTACGAGATAATAAAAAGGTGTGGGTGGGGAGATTTGAACTCCCGACTTCGAGATTATGAGTCTCGCACTCTAACCAGGCTGAGTTACACCCACAACGCTGCGCGTTGTGGCTGTCTCGTAGTTCTGACTACGATACACCCACTTCGCAGTAACATGGATTCCAAATCCCTTTAAAAACATACCGTCAAGAGAGCTTCTCGATGATGCCCTGCCGGACCTGCTCGAGATGCTCTTTGGAAGAATCTCCTTTGTGCTCGTAGCGGACGATGCCGTCGCCAGGACGCCGCGGAATTATGTGGAAGTGAGTATGGAACACGACCTGGCCTGCTGCAGGTCCGTTGTTCAGGACGAAGTTGAAACCTTCTGCGCCAGTCGCTGCGATCACCGCATTGCCGACACGCTGCGAGAACTCGAGGAGTTCGTTGCCTGAATACTCCGGGAGGTCAAGCAGGTTCGTCGAGTGTTTCTTGGGCACGATGAGCGTATGTCCATCAGATGAGGGGTTGATGTCGAGGAACGCGAGAAGATTCGTTGATTCAGCAATCTTGAGCGAGGGAATCTCACCTTCGACTATCTTGCAGAAGAGGCAGTCGGTCATGGCTTGATGCAGGAGCGTGCCGTTTATATGGATTATGAAGGTGCGGGACAAAGCCCGCGACCCGAGTTGCCGGTTCCCGCACTTACGGTACCGCCTGTATGGAGTTGCCGGGATTTGAACCCGGAGTCTCCTCGTTGCGAACGAGGCGTCATGCCGGATTAGACCACAACCCCGTGGTGCTGCTAGGGCGCGAAGGTCGTTTTATAAACCTTGCTACGGATCACTTATCTCCTGAACATCCTCTCATACCAAGGGATATTCTTGCGCTCCCAAGATTTCTGCAGCTCATAGAGCTCCCCTCCTGGCCGCCAGTCCTGCGCTGTCTGCGCATCATACTTCCACGTCGGAGACCTGATGCCTACGCTCGCCATGATGAGCTTCACGAGATCCTTGTCATGGTCATCAGCATAGACCATGAGGATTGGCGGCCAGTCACTGAAGGCATCACGTTCCTTCTCCTCTTTATGGGAGTACTTGGCGCCGGCAATCCGACCGTTCTCCACGTGTGCAGATATGTCAGAGAAGTACGACTTGATGCGCTCGAGAGAATGCTCGACCATCCACTTCCCTACAGAAGCCTCATCTACTAACTGTTTAGGCCCATCGATGTAGACCCAATACCCGTCTCTCCACTGGACCAATGGACGCTGGGGGATTTGAACCCCCGGCCCCTCGCATGCCATGCGAATGCTCTACCGGGCTGAGCTAAGCGCCCTTCACTTCGTTCAGGCCGCAACTTTCGCTTCTTACGAACCGAAAGTAAGCGCCCCTGATAATGGAAAGATTGGTCTAGGGGTTTTAAAGCTATCGTGCGCGCGGCATCTTTAAAAAAGGCGGTTCCGAAGAAAGAGGATGCACGAGCTGCGCCGCTGGAACATCTTCATCGCGACATTCACGTTCGCGGCATTCCTCTACGTGCCGTTCATAGCGCCGTACCTCAAGGCGAACATCACGCAGACCTACGGACTGCCTATCGGTATATGGTTCGGCATCTTCGCAGCAGCAGTACCATTAAGCATCATCCTGACGACGCATGCCATTGGTAGCTTCGCCGACGCGCGCGGTAGACGCATCGTTATCCTCTCCGGACTCCTTCTCACTGCCGCGAGCATGCTCCTCTACCTCTTGAGCACAGACCCGATACTCCTGCTCATGGCACGTATGGCGGAGACCATCGGCTACAGCACCGTCGTACTCATCACACTCGCGCAGGTGAATGACAAGCTCAGCGACCAAGGCAGGGGCAAAGCGCAGGGCATCTTCCTCAGCATCCAGCAAATCGGCAACATGCTCGGCCCACTCGTAGGAGCGTGGCTCTCCACCATGATGCCGAAAGCCCCGTTCCTCGCAGCGCTCGCGATATTCATTGCGCTCATCATCATGCTGCCTTCAGCAGTGCCTATCCAACCCGGTAAGCTCCGGCTGAACCTCATCGACAACTGGAAGTCATTCCTCGGCTTCCGCAAGCTCAAGGGCGTCGCAGTCCTCGGCATGGCGATGAGTGCGCAGATGCCGGCGTTCTACTTCTTCCTGCCGCTCCTCATCCTCGAGCGCTTCGGCCGTATCGAGTACGTGGGCATGGCCATGCTCGCGCTCGCAGCGCTCAAGCCGCTCCAGTTCGTCGCAGGCATGCTCGTGGACACGTACGGCAAAGCGCGGCTCTCCATCGTCGGTTGCCTCATCGTCGGAGCAGGCCTCTTTCTCATATCGGTCGCCACTAGCCTACCGGCATTGCTCGCAATCATGGTGCTCATCTCAGCAGGAGAAGCGTTCTGGAACGTCGGAGCGTGGACCATGCTGAGCAGCGTTGGCGAAGCGAACCATATCGAAGGGCAGGTGGTGGGAACGTACGCGAGCATCGCAAAGGTCGGCGAGTTCTTCGCTGCGCTCCTCTTCGGCATCATCGCGGCGACACTTGGCCTCACCACGATATTCTCGATGGCAGGCTACATCATCATCGTAGGCGTGCTCGTCTCGCTCTTCTACTTGAGGGACTTGCCAGGCCCCCGATGAGTTTATAAAACATCGGCGACTGCTCAGGAACATGGCAGATCTCAGCTCACGCATCGAGGCGCACGCTGCAGCGAACGCAGTCAAGTATGACGGCAAAGCAAACCCGGCGAGCGTACTGCCGAAGATCATCGGCGAATTCTCCGATGTCAAAAAGGACATCCCTGGACTCCGTAAGCAGATAGAGGAGATTGTCGCACGCGTGAACGCCATGAGCCCTGCTGAGCAGAAGGCAACAGTCGAGCGCCTCGCTCCAGAGCTCCTTGAGAAGAAGGAGCGCAAGGAGCGCGAGCTTCCGCCGCTGCAGAACGCAGTTGAGGGTAAGGTAGTGACGCGCCTCCCGCCTGAGCCGAGCAAATACCTACACTTGGGACACGCGCTCTCGTTCGTCATCAACGCGACATATGCCGAACGCTACAAGGGAAAAGTCGTCCTGCGCTTTGAGGACACGAATCCTGAGAAGGAGAACCAGGAATTCGTTGATGCGATCATCGATGACGTGACAAACTACCTCGGCATCGAGATCTCGCAGACCAGGTTCGTGAGCGATGATATGGATGTCCTCTATGATTACGCCCGCAAGCTCATCGAGGCAGACGGCGCCTACATGTGCTTCTGCGACCAGGAGACTATGCGCAAGGGACGTGAGGAGATGACAGAATGCGCCTGCAGGAGCAAGCCACTCCCGGACCACCTTACTACATGGGATGATTTCGCCGCAGGCAAACACCAAAAGGGCGAGAGCGTGCTCCGCTTCAAGGGGAACATGGCGAGTCAGAACACCGTCATGCGCGATCCAGTTCTCTTCCGCATGGTGACTGCACCACACTACAAACAGGGCTCAAAGTACAAGGTGTGGCCGACATATGACTTCTACAATCCAGTGGAGGACGTCCTGTGCGGCGTCACCCACATCCTCCGTAGTAATGAGTTCGAACTACGCGTCGAGCTGCAGCAGGAGATCAAGCGCAAGCTCGGGCTCCCCGACCAGGAAGTGCTGCAGTACGGCAGGCTGAACATCAGCGGCGCAGTGACGCAGGGACGTCAGATTCGTGAGCTCATCGGCACGGGCGAGTACCTCGGCTGGGATGACCCGCGCCTCGCCACACTCAAAGGGCTCAAGCGCCGCGGCATCAAGCGCGAGGCGTACTTCGAGCTTGTCAAGACGCTTGGACTATCGCCGCACCCGGTCACACTTGATTTCACCATGCTTGCTGCGGCGAACCGTAAGCTCATCGAGAATGTCGACAGGTACTCGTTCATCGCAGACCCTGTCGAGATCACGGTCGTTGGCGACCCTGAGCGCACTGTGGAGCTAGACCGCCATCCTGACCGCAAGGGAGGCCGCGTATTCAATGTGGGCGGCAGGTACCTCGTGAGCGCCGCAGACCATGAGAAGCTCGCAAGCAAGCGCGTGAGGCTCATGGGCAACACGACCATCCAGGAGCAGGATGGCGAGTACAAATTCCTGCGTCTCGAGCAGATCAAGGATGGGCACGATGTCATCGTGAACTGGCTGCCTGCAGATGAAAGACGAACAGTCCTTGCAGAAGTCATGATGCCTGATGCGACAGTGCTCAAGGGACGCGCTGAGAAGGGTGTCGCTGATCTCAAGGTGGATGACATCATCCAGTTCGAGCGTTTCGGCTTCTGCCGCTTCGACCGCGTAGAGGACGGAGTATACCACTTCTGGTACACGCATAAATAACTTGAAAAACAGTACGGGATTCCTCGCATGAGGAGGCAACACTATGGGGTTCTACTACAGGCATCACCGGCACAGTTCACTTGACCGCGACGTCGACCAGTTCGATAAGCATTTCGAAGATATGGAGAACAAAATTGATGTGCACTTCAAGACCACGAAGAAAGCAGTGGTGGCCGGCTGCATCGGCGCAGCAGTGGGCGGAGCTGCAGGCGCAGCGTTCGGTCTCTGGGTCGGGGACTCGGCGAATGATTACTTCGTGGCTCTCCAGCAGGCACCTCAGGCCATCAGGTATGCAGTGGACACGATAGGCTTGGGTGCCGGCGGAATTATCGGAGCACAAGTAGGAGGCTCCATTACAGCAGCACCTTACACTGTCAAGATGTGGCGGAACTTCTGGTCTTAGCGACGCGCGTCGGCGACGACCATCTCTTCGAGCTCCCTGTACCAGTCCTCGGGGAGCGCGAGCGACTCCTCCATGTTCAGCTCGAGGTTCTCCCTCCTGCTGAGGAATACCCGCTTCTCGAAATCATAGAGCTTGCGCGCCAAGCGTAGCGTCTCTCTGGTCTCCTGCGGGTGCTTTGTTATCCACTCCCTGCCGCTATGGGGCTTCAAGGTTAGTTGTTCATAGCGTCCCATGAGCGTGAAGAGCAAGCACCGCTCGCGCAAGAGGTCTGGCTTGCCATAGAGAATCTCTGAAAACATGCCGTCCATGATGAGCCAGTGATCTGCTGGGATGCAGTGGTCGTCACAGATGAGCTGTCCTGTGATTGCCAGGCCTTTCTCCTCATGTCCCGCGTACCTCTCGAACGCATCCCAGTCAGGAAGCGGTTTGCTGAAGTAGCGGAGCTTCTCCAGCTCCTCCTCCACCCCTGCGGTCTTGCGGGAGAGGAACGTGACAGCGTTCGTCGGGATCCGCCTGTAGATCTCTGTACCTGCGCGCTTGATAATTGAAGTGAGCGATTCCTGGCCCCTTGTACTGTGCTTGTGCCAGTAGTCCCCATCCATAGGAAAGAGGACCAGAACAGCGATTCTTAAGCACAACGCACAGAATCTGTAGTATGCGCTGGCTGTTTGGCAGATTCAGCTGTAGATGAAGTCGAAAGCGCTATTAGGCAATGCCAGGCACTTCTTGACCATCTCGTCGGCGCTGACCGTGCTTATGTATTTCGTGCCGAGCCGCTGCTGCTCCCTCACCCAGATGTACTTGTCCCTGATGAACCCTCGTACTGTATCCGCAGGGGATAGCTGGGCGTAGGCTGAGGTCACGAGCTCAAGCACCTCTTGCTCCTGCTGGCGATGTGATTCGGGAGTCCCGTAGAAGCGGACGTGGTAGAAGCCGTCGTTGACGACGATACGATCGATGATGCCCAAGTCCGCGTGCTCGAAGACTTTCTTACCCGACGCTTCTGAGCGCTCTGCCTGGAAGTCCTGGGTCAGCTCCTCGAGATTGTTGTAGCGGAGCGTGAGGTGCTCCTCATCAGCGCATAGGCGCGCGAGGAACCTCACCACATCCTCTGGCAGGTGGTGATGCTTGTTCGGCGCGTTGAAGCACCGGACGTAGTCCATGACATCCAGCCCCATGATGTGCGATGCGCCTCAACCGCCTTTTAAGCGCTATGCATAGAATCTGGAGCCTCTGCCACAGAATGACCGTTTAGTTGCTGATAACCCTGATATCGTACGGCTGCTCAAAGTGGAGCTTGATACCCTCATGCATGCAGTTCGTGAACTCGTCGAAGCGCTGCAGTATCATCTCCCGTTCAGGCACCGCCTGGTAGCTGCGCGCACGCAGGAAATTTGTAGCGATCACGTCCTGGAACGTCATCTTCGCCTCTGCTGCGGTATTGAAATCAAGTTCGTTACGCAGGCCACGCGCGGTGTAGAAGCCGAAGAAGAACAGGTAGAGCTCCCCTAACGTCCCTGCGTCAAGCACCACTCCTTCGAGCTCGTCGTCTCTCAGGTACGCGAGCTTATCATAGGCAGGCGATGACTGCAGGCGTTTGAAAGCCTCATTGGCCACCTTGGCATCAATGCCCAGGAACCGGTTGGCGATCCTGCGCTCGTACTCGACGCCCTTGTAGAGCGGCATGTCGCGTAGGCCGAAGCGGTTCGCCGCGAGCTTGAACGGACGCTGCAAGACGGCATCTGGGATGTCGCTCGCTTGGATAATACCCACCCTTTCCCTTTAGCAAGGGGGTTTTTATCCCTTTCTCCTGTTTTCACCAAGGAACGGCCCCTGATGCCCTAAATAGGGTTTTTAGCCGTTCCTGATGGGAATCTTTTTAAAGAAAAAGCCCTTCTAGCTATAAACCAATCCGAGGTGGTAACATGTTAGTCGTTAAGGCAAAGATCAAGGAGTACACTGGAGAATACAACGTGGCAGGCGACTTCGCAGACGCGCTGCACGCCAAGGTCGAGACCCTCATCAAGGACGCTATCAAGCGCGCTGAGGGCAACGGCCGCAAGACCGTCATGGCCAAGGACCTTTAGTTACTCTTTTTTCACATTTTCTTTAGGATACCGACTTCAATTGACTACTGAGACTTCTAGTAGATCCTAACTAGGGATAATAGGAGTGCCCCTAAAACCAGTCTGAAGCCGCGCGACTCGGAGGTCAAGGACCGAACGAGACGGTGCGCGGCTGAAACAGCGTTCGAAGGATGAGAATAAGAGACCGCGAGAACGCTAAAAATAAATAGAGTGGAGGGCCTCCCCCATTAACAGAACAGATGGCATCATCACTGGGGAGTCTCCACAACCCCTCAGTTCTACTGCATCTCTCATCTGAGCAGCCGCTGCCGGGTGCAGCGGCCTCTTTCTGTATTCTAGAAGGATTCAAGTGAGTAGAGGACAGATTCACGGAAAAGTTCCATGACTGGTCGGAGAATCTAGACGAACCCCGTCGCCCGCTCCGCAAAAAGCATTTAATGTGGCGGGAAATCCCCTGCCTCATGAAAGCCCTGACCAAGAAGGAACTCAGCGACATCTTCAACACAGGCCTTCCGCAAGGCACTGAGCTCTTGCTCACCGGCACTGAGATAGTGGTGGCGCTGCGGGACGATTCCAGCGACATCACACGACAGAAATACAAGGGCAGTGTCCATGTCAGAGGCAAAGACGGCCTGTGGTTCAGGAGCGAAAATGGCAGCCTGGATGCGAGAATCAAGCCAGGCATGCTCCGTGAAGTCGTCAGACCATCCTATGCCGCGACTGAGAACTTCGAGTTTGAAGGAACTGAGAAGATAGGCAATCTTCGGTACATAGTCTATATGAACGCAAACAAGGCGTTCTACTAAACGAACTTAATCCCGAGCAGCTCCTTCTTCATCGCCTCGAGCTTCTGGTACTCAGCCTCATTATCGTACGCCTTGATCTCCGCGCGCTCCAGGCGCTGGATAGTATCCTGTCGGTGCTGCATCAAGCCATCAAGCCGCTTGTGCATCTTGGCGTGGAACGCCAAGTAGAGAAACGCCTGCTGCGCACCCATTTAGTACCTCCGCGGAGGCGGTGGCGGGATGTCTGCCTCAGGGATAGGGCCAGTGCCGGGCATGTGGCCGGGCGCCTGACCAGCCTGCCCTGGCATCAGACCTGACTGGCGCGGCGGGAGCGGCGGCAATCCACCAAACTGCCCCGGAGGACTCGGTACCCCTGATGCATGCGGCAACGGCTCGTTCAGGAGCGGCGCATGATGGCCCGGTTCATCAAATGGGTTGCGCTGCTTGTACTCACCAACCTGCAAGGCTTTGGGCACATGGCCGTCAGGCGCAAGGTCTGCGCTGAGCGCCTGCGCATTCATCTCGATGTGCTGTTTTGGCGTGAGGGATTCTATCGGCGGCAGCGGAACGCTACGCGTCTCCTCGAGCTTCTTCACCATCTCAGAAACCGCGACAATGCCCTTGGCCAACTTCTCCTGGTTCTCCTGCAGCTTATGCAGCTGCTCTTGGAGGCTCGTGTCATGGAACGCCTTGAGCATATCATCATTAGCGCTCGTGAAAATATCACTCAGCTTGCTGACGCTCGCGTTCAGCTTGTTGATGGAATCGAGAAGCGTGATCGAGGCCTGCGTGTCGCCGAGCGGGTTACGCTTGAGCTTCTCCACCTCGTGGCGCAAGTACTCGAGCTCTGTGCGCGGCATCAGCTCATAATCGTCATCCTGCATTCCCCACCTCACTACTTGCCTGAGACGAGGACTATTTAAGTATTTCGAGGAGCCACCGCATGCCGAAGCTTCTCCAGTAGTGCTTGACGATGTTTTCTGGACGCCACAGTCACCCGTTCGCCTCTTATGTGAGTGAGCAACTCAATGTAACGCTGGCGGTGCGGACTCCCTTCGCGCTCGTTGTCTAGGATGTACTTACATAGCTGGAGGACTCCTCTGAGGGTCTCTTCGCCCTCACCGGAACCGAGTTTCCGTCGCACATGACGCCGCAGAGCACGAGCGATGAGGCGTACAGGATGCATCTTGAGCTCAACCACAATGTCGGCCGCAGCCACAGCGTCCGCGGTCCAACTCGTCGAAGCGCCTTCGATTATCCAGTTAGGAGTGGAGAGAATGGCGTGGAGCATGGGAAGGCGCTCCTCTTTAGGACGAGACGTATGGAACTTGTGGAGCCAAAAGATATCGTCAGTGCTGTACCACGGGATTTTGAGTTCTTGAGAAAGCTCTCGTGCAAGGGTGCTCTTGCCAGTGCAGGAGTTGCCTATGATGTAGATGCGCATCTAGAACTCCTGATGACCCTGCGGCGCAGGCGGGTTCTTCCCGCCAGCAATCACATCATCGATCCTGAGTATCATGATGGCGACCTCGCTCGCTGAGCTGATGGCCTGCGTCTTGATCTTAAGCGGCTCAAGCACACCCGCCTTCCAGGCGTCCATGGTCTTGCCTGAGAAGACATCGATGCCTGCCCAGGTCTCGCCGCGATCGTGCGCTGCCTTCAGGTCGGTAATCGCGTCAATCGGGTCGATGCCTGCATTCTCAGCGAGCGTGCGAGGGATAACCTCGAGCGCGTCAGCGAACGAGCGCACGGCGAGCTGCTCGCGGCCGCTGAGGCCGTTGGCGTAGATGTGCAGGTGCTTGGCGAGCTCGACCTCGATGCTGCCTGCGCCGGCGACGATCTTGCCGACACTCAAGCTTGCAGCCACATCGCCGATAGCGTCCTCCATGGCGCGCTTGATCTCAGCGACAACATGCTCTGTGCTGCCGCGGACCAGGATGGTCACGACCTTGGCATCCGGGCAGTCGCGGATGAACGTCATGAGCTCATCGCCCACGCGCATCTCCTCAACGATGCCTGCCTTGCCGAGGTCCTTCTGCCCGAGGTCGTCCAGGTTAGAGACAATCTTAGCGCCAGTGGCCTTCTCGATGCGCTCCATATCAGAGCGCTTCACACGGCGGCACGCGAAGATGCCGTGCTTTGCGAGGAAATGCGTGGCGAGGTCATCGATGCCTTTCTGGCAGAAGACGACGTTCGCTCCTGACTGGATGATGCGTTCCGCCATCTTGCGCAGCATCTGCTCCTCCATATCGAGGAACTGCTGCAGGTGGCGGGGCTCTGTGATACTGATCTTCGCATCAATCTCGGTGTTCTTGATCTCAATCGCGATGTCAAGAAGCGCGATGCGGGCGCTGTCCACGCGCTGCGGCATGCTTGTGCTCAGCTTCTCCTTGTCGATGAGGAGGCCGTGGATGAGTTCAGAATCCTCGACACGGCTGCCGACCTTCTTCTCGATGCTCACGCTGGAGCGGTCGATCTTGACCGTCGTGTGCTTGCCGTCCTTGCGCTCCTCTGCGACAGCCTCGACCGCCTTGATGATGAGTCCTGAGAGCTGCTCCTTTGCAGTCTCCGCGCCCTTGCCTGTCATCGCCGTCATGGCGATGAGGCGCAGCTCGTCCTTGTCCTTGAGCGTGATGGGTTTCGCGATGCTCGCGAGTATGGCCTGCGCCTGCTCAGCCGCGAGCTGGTAGCCACGGGCGATGATGGTCGGGTGGATGTCGCGGTCGATGAGCGCCTCGGCGTTCTTGAGGAGCTCACCTGCGATGACGACCGCTGTGGTCGTGCCGTCGCCGACCTCGTGCTCCTGGGTCTTGGCTATCTCCACGATCATCTTCGCGCTCGGGTGCTCAATGTTCATCTCCTGAAGTATCGTGACGCCGTCGTTCGTGACCGTAACCTCGCCGTTGCCGTCCACAATCATCTTGTCCATGCCCTTAGGCCCGAGCGTGGTCCGGACCGTCTCTGCGACGAGCTTGGCAGCAGCGATGTTCATGCGTTGGGCCTCGCGGCCGACGGTCCGCTTCGTATCTTGCGGGAGAATGAATATCGGCTGCATATTACCTTGATTGTTCACGTAACACCCTCATTCCCAGAGCGCGGGCCGGTTTATATATGTTATGCGAGCCTTATGCCACAACCACAGTCCTTATTAACCAGTGGTCAATTTCCGGGCGCATGGGTCGGGTGTTGGTAGTAGGCGGTGGTCCTGCCGGATCAGCGTGCGCTATCGAAGCTGCAAAGAACGGGCTTGAGGTCGTGCTGTTCGAAGCCGGCAGTTCTGATCGCGATAAAATCTGCGGGGACGGCATCCTCCCGGATTCACAACGAGTATTAGCGCACTTCGGTCTTCTGGAGAAGGTCCAGAACAGCGGCACATACATGGATAAGTTGACGCTCTACGCCCTTCGTGGAGAACAGATTGATTTCAAGATGCCAGTCATCACGCTTCGTCGTTCAGTCTTCGATAGGATCCTCCGTGATGCGGCGGTCGATGCTGGCGCCAAGCTGTACCAAGATACTTCTATCGTCAAGACTGAACGCACCACCGACGGAGTCACGGCCATCGATAGCAAAGGGAACCACTATAAGGGAGATGTGCTCGCTCTAGCCACGGGCGCCAAGACGAGCCTTGCGAAGGAAGCAGGGTTTGAGTTCGGGAATGCTCAGGCTGTGGCGGTCAGAGGATATGTCCGCAATGTACGAGGATTCGAGCATTGCCTCTTATGGTTCACAAAAGATATCAGGCCTGCGTACGCGTGGGCCGCTCCCTCTCCCAACGGACTGATGAATGTCGGTCTAGGTTACTATTTCGATGGTCAGCAGTGTAATGCGCAGAATCTCCTCATGAAGTTCGTACAGACTATTGGCAAGGATGCCATAGGTACGGATGAGTTCGTGGAGAAACCCAAGGGGTGGCCTTTGCGTTCAGGATTGCGCAGTGACGCGTATGGTGACCGCACGCTCCTCCTTGGTGAGAACGCTGAATGCGTCTTTGAGTTCACGGGAGAAGGCATAGGAAAAGCGATGCAATCAGGGATTGCTGCAGCGAATGCCATCAGCGTCGCAGAGCAACCGTATGACAAGGAACAGCTCGCGACCTATGGGCGAGAGCTGGAGAAACTGAGACCTATATTTGATGGTTACAGCCGCACTAAAGCGCTCTTCGGCAACCCTATCTCGAACTACGCTTTCACGAAACTTTTGCAGAACTCATCCAGAGCACGTGATGCTCTCAGCGATGTCCTCTGCGAGAATATCAGCCCGAAAGAGCTTTTCTCAGTAAAAGGCCTAGTCAAATACTGGTAGCTAAACGTTTATATTCCACCGGCTAACATTATTTCATATGATCATCACCATCGGGGGTGCTCCAGGCAGCGGGAAATCGACTGTCGGTCGCATGCTCGCAACACGCCTCGGCGTCCCGTTCTTCAGCATGGGCGATATCCGCCGCAGCTACGCGCGCGAGCACGGAATGACACTGACGCAGCTCAATGAGCTGGCGATATCAGACCCGACATCAGATTACCTTGTGGACGAGCACCAGAAGGAACTGCCGAAAGAGGTGAAGACATTTGTGCTCGACTCGCGCCTCGGATTCAAATTCCTGCCGCAGAGCTTCAAGGTCTACGTCACTGTTGACCGCCGTGCTGCAGCAGAGCGGATCTTCACGCAGCGCCGTGACATCGAGGAGTGGTCATCGGTGGAGGACGGCATGCGGTCGCTTGCTGCGCGCGAGACTGGCGACCGCGAGCGGTATCTCAAGCTCTACGGTGCGGATCCTGCTGATTTCTCCCAGTACGATCTCGTCCTCGATTCCTCGAAGACCAATCCTCTGGAGCTCATGGAGGAGATTATGACGTTCCTGCAAAAAAAAGGTGGGCGGTGAGTTCCCGTAGCACCCTCCGACAGTGGGACACTATACTATTTATCGCTCTGCCAGTGATCGCGACCTCCATAACGCTCGCAACAAAACCACCGTACCTCGTCGCAATCCTCCTCTTCTTCGCCCCCCTGGCACTTTGGCTCTCCTACAGGACACCAGGACCAATCGTGCGAGCAGCGGTATTCAGCCTCTGCGCCGCCCTACCGGCAGGAATCATTACAAACGTCTTAGGGGTACAGGACCGCGCATGGAACGTGCCGAACACGCTCTTCCCCTTCAGGGTACTTGGCATCGTGCCTATCGAAGACTTGGTGCTGTTCGTCCTCCTCGCGTATACTATTGTGATGTTCCACGAACACTTCCTCCACAAGAGTCATCGCACCATCGCAGATCACAAGATGAAGTACCTTCTCATCCCGCTGTTCCTTGTTTTCAGCGCTTTTCTCATCGCCGTCGCCTCTGACGTAGAAGCTACAATCCCCTATGCGTACTTATGGTTCAGCACTCTACTAGTTGCTGTTCCCGTCTTCGCATATCTGGCGGCGTTCCCTACCCACATCTCCCATTACATAAAAGTAGGAGCGTATTTCTCCGCGTTGCTGCTCCTCTTCGAGTTCGTAGGACTGCACTTCCGCTACTGGGTGTTCACCGGTGAGCGTCTCGTCGGCTGGATTCCACTCCTAGGATTCCGCATCCCTGTGGAAGAGTTTATCTTCTGGTGCGTGCTCAGTTCGGTGGCCATCCTCTCATACTACGAGTTCTTCGATGAGAAAGGGGACAAGAAAGCTTTATAAACCGGACACCATCTCTTCCACTAGTTCTCAGACCTGCTTTCCACGAGTAGGTCGGGGGCTACTGGTGGATTATGGAGAACGGCGATTTCATCACGATTAATTACACCGGCAAGCTGCAGGACGGTACTGTCTTCGACACGACCCATCCTGATATGGCTGCGAAGATAGGTTCAAAGCACAGCGGCCCAATCACCATCTGCGTAGGCCAGGGCATGCTCATCCCAGGACTCGATCAGGCGCTCGTGGGCAAGAGCGGCAAGTTCAGCGTGAAGGTCGCGCCAGCGCAGGCCTTTGGCAGCAAGGACCCGAAGCTCCTCAAGATCGTCCCGACGCAGCAGCTCCTGGGACAGAAGATCCAGCCGTACCCCGGCCTGCGCCTCAATATCGACGGCGAGTATGGCATCGTCCGCACAGTCAGTCCTGGACGCACGGTCGTGGACTTCAACCACCCACTCGCGAGCCAAGAGGTCACCTATGATGTCGAGATCATCGGCAAGGTGGAGGACGCCAAGGAGCAGATTAAAGCGCTCCTCGACCCCATCGGCCTGCCGTACGAGAGTATCGACGTCAAGGGTCACGAGGCCACCATCAAGGTGCCTCAGGTCTACCCACAGCCGATCATGGACGTCGTCCAGAAGCGCATCAGCCAGCTCACAGCCATCAAGACCTTGAACTTCGAACAGGGCAAGGAGCCGCATGAGCACAAGCATAAACCTACAGAGTGAGCAGGGAACTTTTTTATAGTCGACAACCGAGAAGCATTCCCGAGGGAAGGGACATGGACAAGATCATCACAAGCATCAGGGACAAGGCACCGGAGCCGCGCAAGCCGAACGCGCTGGACGCAGAGCTCGAGCAGCTACTGCACCAGCAGAAGGCCAAGATCAAGGTCGTCGGCTGCGGCGGCGGCGGCAACAACACTATCAATCGCATCAGCGAGGTCGGCGTCGAGGGCGCTGAGACCATCGCTATCAACACTGACGCACAGGACCTCCTGTACACGACCGCTGACAAGAAGATCCTCATCGGTCGCGAGCTCACTCGCGGCCTGGGCGCAGGAGCTATCCCGAAGATTGGCGAGGACAGCGCTCGCGAGAACGAGCAGGAGATCAAGGAAGCGCTCAAGGGCGCTGACATGGTCTTCATCACCTGCGGCCTCGGCGGCGGAACAGGCACCGGTAGCGCGCCAGTCGTGGCAGAACTCGCCAAGAAGCAAGGCGCGCTCACCGTCGGCGTCGTCACGCTGCCGTTCAGCATGGAAGGCGGCCGCCGCTACGACAACGCGATTGCGGGACTCGAGCGCATGGAGAGGAACGTCGACACGCTCATCGTCGTCCCGAACGACAAGCTCCTCGAGGTCGCACCTGACCTGCCGCTCCACACGGCATTCAAGGTCGCCGATGAAATACTCACGAACAGCGTCAAGGGCATCGCAGAGCTCGTCACGAAGACCGGCCTCGTCAACCTGGACTTCGCGGACATCCGCACAGTCATGGGCAATGGCGGTGTCGCGCTCATCGGCGTCGGCGAGTCAGACAGCGACAACCGCGCCATCGAGGCTGTCGAGAAGGCCATCAGCAATCCGCTCCTCGATGTCGATGTGAGCGGCGCGACAGGAGCGCTCATCAACGTCGCGGGTGGCCCCGACATGACACTCGAGGAGGCACGCAAGGTCGTCGAGACCATCAGCGTCAAGCTGGACGAGGACGCGCGCATCATCTGGGGCGCGCAGATAAGCGACGACCTCCAGGGTACGATCAGGGCCATGCTCATCGTGACCGGCGTGAAATCGAAACAGATCATCGGCCGCGCGAAGAACGACGTCGGCGAGTCAGACGAGACGAAGGCGATCGAGGAAGAGCTCGGAATCGACTTCGTGAACTAGAGGCACCACATGTACGAACCCATCGAAGAGCAAGTCACATTCAAGACCAAGACGCAGCGCTTCATCACGCAGTGCATCCGCGTGCTGAAGATAACAAAGAAGCCATCGCGGGACGAGTTCAAGACCATCGTAAAGGTCACGGCGCTCGGCATCACTGTCATCGGCCTGATCGGATTCCTGCTGCACGTACTCTGGGTCCTCATCTTCCAGTCAGAGTTTTAGATTCCACCCGAGGTTAGAACATGAACGATACCACCCCCACAGACGCACCGACGCCAGAAGGCACCAGTCCTGCGCCTAACGATACAACTGAAGCCCGGCCTGAAGTCCCGCCGACGCACATCTTCGCATTGCGTACGACAGCGAACCGCGAGGACCAGGTCCTGAGCTTCGTAGCGAGCAACGCCGCCCGCAAGAAGATCCCGATCAGCGCGGTCATCGCGCCGCACGGCATGCGCGGCTACATCTTCATCGAATCGCCCGATGCCATCGCTGCCGAGCAGGCCGCTTTCGGCGTGCCGTACGCTAAGGGCATCCTTCCTGCCGAGATCCAGTACAAGGAGATTGAGCACATGCTGGAGCAGGTGAAGAAGGACGTCAACATCCAGAAGAACGACATCGTCGAGATCATCAGCGGACCCTTCAAGCGCGAGAACGCCAAGGTCAACCGCGTGGACAAGACGAAAGAAGAGGTTGTCGTCGAGCTCCTGGAGGCGGCAGTGCCTATCCCCATCACCCTCAAGCTGGATGCCGTCAAGGTCATCCGCCGCGAGGAGTGATTCCTTTCCTTTTCCATCAATTTTTCTTCACTGTTCTTTCCTATTACGCACCACAGGTTTATGAGACCTCCCGTCGAGACCACAGTCGGTGATATTATGACAGCGAGGAAGGATGAGCGCGCAAGAGATGCAATAATGCACGCAGGAGGGATCACTGATGGCGCCTAACGCTGAAGCGAAGAAAGAGGAGAGCAGGGTAGGTATGCGCATCGATGTTCACCCATCATCCTCCCGCGGGAGAACGAGCGAGCACTGGCTGGAGAGCCACCATTCATTTTCGTTCAACAAATGGCGCGACCCATCGCGCATGGGATTCGGAGCGTTGCGTGTGATCAACGAGGATTTCATCGCACCGCACGCGGGCTTCGGCGCACACGGCCACCAGGACATGGAGATAGTGACCATCGTACTCTCGGGAGAGCTCACGCATCAGGACTCCGCTGGCGGGAGGGGCACCTTGCGCAAGGGCGACGTGCAACGCATGAGCGCAGGCTCCGGTGTGATGCATTCGGAGCTGAACATGCACGACGATCCTGTGCACCTCCTGCAGATATGGATAGAGCCGAAGCAACGCGGCATGCCGTCGTCGTACGAACAGAGTGGGTTCGTGATTGCGCGCAACAGATTCACTTCGATAGTTGACGGCACGCACGGTCGGCGCATCGACGGCGCACTGTACATGCACCAGCACGCGAAGATCTCATTCGCCCATCTCGACGCGAAGATGTCTGCGGAGTACCGACCGCGAGAGGGCAGCGGCTGCTACATGATGCTCATCACAGGGCAGCTGGTCATCGAGGGCGAGACGCTCGGGTCGGGAGATGCCGCCGCAATCATCGGAGCTGAAGCGATAGACATGACTGCAACAGAGGAGAGCAAGGTGCTCGTGATCGAGGTTCAGTACGAGTCCTCATCACTCTCATAATCGTCCTCGGCATCCAACCTCAGGTATCCCCGGATGAGGTGCATGCCGCTCGCAGGAAGCAGTATGTAATCGGCAGTGAAGGCGCATCGCCGGCCGCGCATCTTGAGCAGGCGTCCATCCTTGAGTTTTCGGCGCACACGGTAGAAATCAGGAGTCATCCTCTCCTCGTGCCAGAAGAGGTGTTCTGTGGGAGAGTCCACCACCTGTATGTCGAGATCGTTCCTGACGAAGAGATTGATGATGTCCCTTGACGACTTCGCCTTCTTGATGGCGTCCTCAAGGACATCGTACTGCTGCCTCACCACGTCTCAGCGACGGGCAAATGCCTATATAAGATTGATGGCAGGAACAGGACAGCTACATATCATCCGGCAGCTTGTGATGCTTGCGGAGGAGGTAGCCGGTCGCCGCCAGGAGCAGTGATGCGGCAGCGTAGCAGAGCACCGCTATCCACAGCGTATCAAAGAATCCGCCTGCCACCATGAGTACCATGCTGAACACAATGCACAGCCCTGCGAGGACGTGGTCACGCATGTAACGCAGGAGCCCCATGAGGTATGATACGCGACTGAGAGTTTATATCTGTTTCCGGGGAGATGTCATTATACAGTCCCAGAAAGCTTTAAAAAGGGTTCACAGTTCTCTCCCTGTATCATGGCAACTGAAACTGTCGAAGCACTCATCGAGGGCGGCAAGGCCTCAGCAGCACCGCCGCTCGGTCCCGCACTCGGTCCGCTCGGACTGAACATCGGCCAGGTCATCTCAGACATCAACAAGAAGACTGAGAGCTTCAAGGGCATGCAGGTCCCGATCAAGCTTATCGTCGACAAGGCGACGAAGACCTACGAGATCATAGTCGGCACTCCGCCGGCGTCAGCGCTCATCAAGAAAGAGGCGGGCATCGAGAAGGGCAGCGGCAAGCCGCAGACAGACCACGTCGCCGACCTCGCTATCGAGCAGGTCATCAAGATCAGCAAGATGAAGGAGGAGGACCTCCACGGCAGGACGCCAAAGGCGCGCGTGAAGGAAGTCATCGGCACCTGCAACAGCATGGGCGTCATGGTCGAGGGCAAGCACGCTCGCGATTCTATGCGTGATGTCGAGGCAGGCAGGTACGACGAGGAGATCAACGCCGGAAAGACCGAGCTCAGCGCAGAGGAGTTGAAGAAGCTCCAGGAAGAGCGCGCAGTGATGCAGGCAGAGCTCACGAAGAAGAAGGCGGAGATCGAGGCCAAGGCCAAGACCATCATCGACGCAGGAAAGGCGAACGGCAAGGCCGACAACGCCATCCGCACAGAGCTGCTCACAGCAGGCCTCCCCGAGGACTACGTCGACAAGGTCATGCCGAAGACCAAGGCAGCAAGCCCAGACAAGGGCGGCGCCAAGCCAGCTCCTGCCAAGGGCAAGAAGTAAGTTCTCTTTTTCACAATCTTTTTTCTCATTCTCAACATCTGGAAGCCAATCAGAGTCTATAGTGCTGCCTTGGCGTGAATCTGAAGCCCGAGTATTTCGAGGTCAGCAGACCGAAGAAATCAGGCGAGGGCTAAAACAAAGTTCGAAGGATGAGAATGCATTGCCGCAGCACGAGAATCAATTCCTAAGCATTCACTTGAACATCTTGCGCACAGCAGCGTTCTTCTCCATCTCCTCTCTGACGCGCCTGAAGTCTGCGGCCTGGATGATGGCGTCCTGCAACGCATTGTGCGGAATCTCACCCTGATGGAACTCGCTGATGCTCGCGTTCTCATCTCCCTTACTGCCGCGGTAGAGCGAGTTGATGTCCTCACCGCTATGCCCGAGTGGGTTCTCCATGCAGAACTTGATGAAGTAGTGGTTCATGAACGCGCCATCGAACATCACCGGCCGTGCGCAGTACCTGACCTTACCATTCTGCTTGACGAACTCCACCCACTCGTACGCCTCGCGCATCGCCTTCGCGGGATCGGATCCTTTGCTCTCGAGCACATCGAGCACGCGTTCGGGCTCGAACGCCACGTGAGTGGGATCGTACTCAGGAATCCCTTTGTACTGTGCAAGGCACTCGAGCCCTTTCGCCCCGACGCGCAACGCTTCAGGAACATATTGCCTGTTGAGCGGCTTGAGCTCGCGGTAGAAAGTCATGGAAGGATCGTCCACCACGACCATGCCAAAGGCGATCATTGAGTAGAAGTCAGTGCCTGGCGTAGGGCCTGTTGTTTCGACGTCGCCAGAGATGTAGATGATACTCATGCACCAAGACATCGGCCGCAGGTTTAAGTCCTTACCGGTCGTGCACGAGCGGATCGTGGGTGATCTGGTCCTGCTCGCCACGGCAGCACTCTTCAATATTGACGTGGCATGCTTCGCACTGGCCGTGACCGTGCACCCAGACGAGATCGCCAGTGTGCAGGCAATAGGGGCATGTGACCGCCATGGAGGAGAGGAATACGTTCGAGGTTAAATTGTTTCCCGACCCCATATATTTATAAAGCCTTCATGATTCGCCCGTCGTAAGGACCCGCGAAAGCGGCGCCAGGAACAGTCCTGGTCATCCAAGGATGATCCGCCTCAGTGGAGGAAACCGAATGCAGTACAACGTAAATCCAAGAGATCTCAATCGTGAGCTCGCACGCGAGCTCAAGGAGCGCAAGCTCGTCACACCGCCGGCGTGGGCACCGTTCGCCAAGACCGGCAGCCACCGCGAGCGTGTGCCGCAGTCCCAGGACTGGTGGTACCACCGCGCCGCGGCAGTGCTCCGCGCTGTTGATGTCAAGGGCCCGATCGGCACAGCGAAGCTCGCTGTGAAGTTCGGCGGCCGCAAGAACCGCGGCGTAGCTCCTGACCAGTTCCGCGAGGCGGGCACGAACGTCCTGCGCAAGTGCCTGCAGCAGCTGGAGAAGTCCAAGCTCGTCAAGCAGGTCGATGTGCAGGGTCACAAGGGCCGTGCGCTGACCAAGGACGGCGCAGCATTCCTCAAGGGCGCGATGTCGCGGTGCAGCACAGAGGAGAAGCAGCACGCTGTCCACGAGAAACCGATGAAGGAACGCGCAGCTCCCGCAGCCGCTCCGGCACGTGCGCCGAAGAAGGAGGCGCAGGAATGAGCCGCGCACTTCATCCATCAAAGAAGAAGCGCCTGGCCAAGCGCGGCACCCAGACTAAGTGGGCGCCGTTCTGGACCGTGCCGAAAATCTACGGCAAGGGGCGCAGGGTCCACCCGGGCCGTCACACCGCGATCAAGCGCAACTGGCGCAGGACAAAGACGAAGATATAAGGTGAACACATGGTAATCGAACGCACCTACACAGTCCCGCTCCGCTCCGGCTTCCGCAACGCTCCGAAGTACTATCGTACGAACAAGGCGATGTCGACGCTGCGCGCTTTCCTCGTCCGCCACATGAAGGTGAGCGATGAGAACGTCAAGATCGGACAGCACCTCAACACCTTCCTCTGGAAGCACGGCATCAGGAACCCTCCTGCACGCGTCACCATCAATGTCCGCAAGGATGACGATGGTATCGTGACTGCTGAGCTTGAGGGCAAGACCTTCACTGAGTCTGTGAAGCCGCTCGCCCGCGAGGAGCAGCCGACCGGACTCAAGGAGAAGCTCCAGGCAGCTGTTGGCGGCAAGAAAGGAGCCGCAGACACCGAGGCTGAACCAGAAGAGAAGCCTGAGAAGTCTGAGGCGAAGCCTAAGGCCAAGAAGGCTCCTGCCAAGAAGCGCGGAAACGACGACGTTTCCGGCTCCAGGAAACCTACGGTTTCCTCGGAGAAAGCTCCTGCTAAGGAAGAGTGAGCAGTTTCTCTTTTTCAAACTCTTTTCTTTCTATTCTCAAGTTTTGCTTAATATCTTTTAGCAGCACGGCTGTCGGAATGACGTAAATGATGCTGCAAGTAACCACTCTGCAGAGAAATGATTATATAGCGAAAGACCCCTGAATGGTTGCAGTAACTGTGGGTGGCAATGGAAACGCTTGAATTAGGGGGCAATATCGTACTGACAGGGTTCTCAGACAGGGATTTCACTGAGCTCATTGTCGTCAAGAAGATGGTCGGCCAGTACGCGAGGAAACTCGCAGACACGCAGGAGCGGTTCGCCCGCCTCGAAGTGGTCCTCAAGGAAATACACCACACCCCTGGCAGCCACGGCAAGTTCGAGATAAAGACCCGCGCAACGGTAGACGGGCGCGACATCCACGGTGAGGCGGTGGATCACAACATCTTCGTCTCCCTCGACAACAGCCTCAAGCACGTGACTACACAGCTTGAGAAAGCGCAATAAGACGAGCATCATACTATTCGTAATCAGGTTTTCTATAGATTTCACGAGCAGTATCAAGTTCTCCCTGTATGAGATCGCCTCTGTGCAGCTCGCCGCGATAGAGCGTCCCCCTCTTGAGTACGCCCTTCTCCGGCCGGTCTGGTTGGTCCTCAGGTAAGATATCCTCAAGCATAGGAGAAGAGAATGGATCAGAAGATAAAAAGATGATGAATCCAAACCAGAGGGTCAGAAATCACCTATAATCCCTTACATTGAAGATGTTGTAAGGACTATCATCTTCCCAGACCGCCTCATGCTGTTTTTTAAGAGCACCCTCATCATATGCCCCAAAAGGAATGCTCAACTCATCAGGGACCAAGTCATCAAAGCAATCGTCTATGTGATTAGGCATGATACGAGAAGTAGAGACCAGAATAAAAAAGTAATGAAAAATCAGTAGCCCTTCGCCTTGTGGCTCGGGCGCGTCTTCTCAGAACCGATACCCTTCTTGCGAAGGCCACGGCCCTTGCGGCCAGCGCTCGTCACGCCACGGAATACGCGGCCTGTCTGCGCTGCGATGCCGATAAGGCGGTGGTCAGCAAGCACTTGCGGGTGGTTGCGGTCTACGAGAATGATCTCGAACCAGTGGCTGTAGCCGTCCTTCGCTACCTGGTAGCTGCCGAGGACTTCGCAGTTCACGTACAGCGACGCGACCCTCTCCTCTGCTATCTGCTGGTAGTTCTTGTGAAGGTTCTTGGTCTGGTGGAACCTGCTCGGCCTACGGCCGCCCTTGATGTCCGGCCTGATGTGGCCACCACGGCGTACGCGCTCGCGCACGACAAAGATACCTGGCTTTGCCCGAAAGCCGAGCGACCTTGCGCGGTCAATGCGTGTCGGGTGTTCGAGGCGAAGTGTTGCCGGCTCGCGGCGGAGCGCGATAAGGCGCTCGCGCTGCACTGCTGCAGCCTCATCAGAAGGAGCGTTGAATGCTTGCTTGACGTACTTGAGATATCCCATTTTTGCCTCCATTATTGTCTGCCAGGCGTGCCTGGTTGGATTCAGCGAAGCAATCGCCACATCTCCAATGACGAGAGAACAATGGTTTGTTTATAAAGATATCTACCAGTCCGGCTTTCGCTCGTAGGGCTTGTGCGCGACAGAAGGGTACTGGGATGATATCCGTGGCGATGGATCCTCCTCGATGAACGGCTTGACCTCGGCATCCTTCTCCATACTCTCCCTGGGCTCGATGGGGCCGTACTCCTCCTCTATGGCTTCGGCTGCAGAGTTGTCCTCCGTAGTCTCTACCCAATCGCCCTTCACATCCCGTATCTGGTCATCCTCCCGGGAGGCCTTATTCTCAAGGTTCTCAGAATAACCAGGCCGGCCTTCAAGCATGTCAGGATCTGTCGCCATGAGAAGGGTGAGGCACTCCTACTATAAAAGGACCTCCTCGGGAAAGCTCAACGCTCGAACTGCTTGAGGATCTCAATTGGGACTCCGGAACTACCCCAGTCGACCTTCACTTCCGGCCGCTCGGCCCGTACCTCGCGGCTCTTGCCCATGCCTTCAAGGATGGCCTTCTCCAAGCCGGCGATGACGCCAGGCTTGCTGCGCGGCTGAGGCACAGTGCTCTCGTACTCGCCGCTCAGCCTCACGTAGTCGGAGTCTGGAGCGGCGTCAGGACTGGTCTGCTTCGCAGGAAGCTCCAGTGGAGTGTATATCGGCTCGACGTAAATCCCCATCTGCCCGCAGTCGCAGGCATGACGAGAAAAAGTCGACCTTCAAGCATCAAGCAAAGAGTTAGCAGAGAAAAGAAAAGTCAGGAGTTTTCGAGGAACCGGGCTTCAAGTCCACCTGTGACAGGAACACGCTCCCTTACCACGACCGGCTTCACGTCATCTTCCAACTGGTAAGGCTTGGGCATAGGAAGGTAGATGTACTCCACAGTCTTCCATTTTATGCCGCCACGGCGGATGCTGCGGACAATGCCGTACGGCTTGCCCTCATGCACCAGCTCCCCACGCACCACAACAGTGTAGATCTGGCCGTCACGCTCCACTTCATGCATGCCCTCCCCTCCCCTGGTCGCTTCGGCGATGGAGAGGTACTCGTCACGCGTGAGGCTGAGATCGTGCTTCTCTATGTGCCCGTCTATAGAATTGACTGCTGAGCACACATCGCTGCCGAATATTCTCTCCATGGTCACGGATTGAGAGAAATACCTATTTAAAAGTTACTAAATTAACTACCATTAAGTAGATAAAACTAGAACCTTCTAGGACCGCTGAACCTACGCTCAGGCTCCTCGACTGCAGGCGGGATCACGAAGAGGTTATGCTTCTCGAGTCCCTTGACCTCGTTGAGAATGCGGTTGATGATGAGCTTCTCAGGATCCATGATGAGCTTCACGCGGGCCTTGATGTCCTCGAAGTTCTCGAACGGCCGCTCATCGCGGGCCTGGAGTATCTCCTGCATGTGCTTCTTGCCGATGCCTGGCAGGAGCTCGAGGCTGTGCGTCCTGATGCTCAGTGGCTGCGCGTTATTGTAGAAGTCCACGAACCGCTGCGGGTTGGCGTCTACGATTGCTTTGATGGCGTAGGGCAACTCGCTCTGCGCTGTCGCAGTAAGCTTGTCAGCCGGGATGCGGCCGTTCACGTGGTGTACCTCCTCGCGTTTCTGGTCGCCGATATAGACCTTGGCGCGCGGCTGCATGTGGACGTCCTTCTTGGGTACGAGCTCCAGAAGCGTGAACCTGTCAGTCCCCAGTGCCTGCGCTATCGGGGTCTTGAGGTGGATAGGGCGGGTGTCGAAACTGTAGCCGTTCTGCAAGAAGTCGAGTACGATGGCTTCTTCTTCTCGCTTTGCCGGAACGACCATATCTTCCCTCCAATCACGTTAGCAGCGCATATAGTGTATGATATTTAAGCTTTTAGGTGGCTGTGAAGGGTTTGCGCTTTGGTCAAGAAGGGCTTAAAAGCCCTCTGGATAGCATCTGGGGCATGGCGACTAGGAAAGGATCGAAGGCAGCACCGAAGCAACCGGAGGTTGAGCCGGCATACGAGATACCGAAGGAGTGGTCGAAGCCCGAGAGCCCTCTGGAGCAGATGGCCTATGAGGCCAGGGTGATCACGCGTACAGCGCGCGATGATCCGCTCGCCGCACTCTCGCTCATCGAGAGCTATAGCGGCGACAAGGCGCCGCTCTACACCGCCGTGGCGGTCTACGCCACGTCGACCGCTGAGTTCATCGCCGAAAAGGGGCCGGATACCGCTGCACTCTGGAACCGCGTGGCCCAGTACGCGCTATCAAAGAGTGTGCTCGCGCCCAACGGGCCTGGGCGGCGGAAGACGCGGTTCTGATATTCAAAACCCGGAAAGTATTTAAATATTAACTACCTGATAGTAGTAATGAATATGCGAGAGCACTGGGAGAGGGTCTACCATAGCAAACACAACCCAGAGATATCGCTGGAGAAACTCCTCGGCCAAGAGAATAGACTCGTCCAGAAAGTCTCAGGGAATCCTGTGATGGAGAAGTACGCAGACATATTCGCGAACGTCACATACTCGATTGCGGCGGGTGTGACGCTGGACGCCAGCGCAGGCCTGACGCCATGGCAGGTGTTGATCTCCCGGAGTTGGGCAACAGCAGTGAACACTGTGGCAGGCAAGCCTTACGGCTGGGCACGCAATCTCATCTACAGGATTTCAGGAACCACAAAAGAGGACACCGCCCTCAGAAAAGGACTGCTCGAACTTCTCGCATTCAATACTATCCAGGTACCGATCTACGTATCAGGGCTCGCCACGAGCCAACTCTTCACCGAAGGGAGCGTAGACTGGGGCAAGGTACGCGATGGCGCACTATACCTCGCCGCAGCATCACCCCTCATCGCGCCGACACTCGCGTACTACTCAGACGCGTGCAGGGAAGTCGTCGGTCTGCCCACTGCCGCTGAGAAAGCGAACGCCCCGGTGACGGGATGACCTTTACACTACCACGACCGATACGGTTTGTCGATGAAGAGTCAACGGTGCGGTACAAGGCGCACTGGAGAGACCACGAGTACACCTTGAAAGTCTTCGTCGAGCCGCAGCTCAACCCGTTCCGCGCACCAACGAAGACAATCGAAGCGCACATCCTCTCCGCCCCAGTGAACGTTCTACCTGAGGGTTTGTTCGGCAGGGCATCCAGCTCTGCGCGATACCATGCTTTGACGGCGGTATTCAACAAGCTACTCCCAAATCTTGAAGGAAAGATGAAGTTCTATACCAATTGGCACTACTACGCGTATCCAGCAGTCAGCGGCGAGACGATCATCGAGGCGAACATGGCTGCGCGCGAGATTATCCATGCATACGAGCGCCACAGTCACCGGCTATGGGATGTCGCTGCAGACATCAACAGAGCGTCTCCCGGACGGCTGCGTGAAGCAGGCTTCATCGATGATCTGATGCACACGCTGAACGGTAAGCGGTACTCCGCATTGTTCATCGGCTACGGTCCAGAAGACCTGGACTAACTGCACTGCGGCGCATCATATTCTCGCAGTCACTTCGTTCCGCGCTTTGCCTCCGAGGAAATCCTTGATTTCCTGGAGCAGAAAACTTCGTTTTCTCGCTTCTTCAAACGCAAAGCGTCCCTCGAACCCTGTTTCAGCCCGCCACTGTCGAGTTCGCGTTTGCTCACTCGTCGTCGGGCCTCAGAGTTATTTCAGAGTGGAACTAGAGAATAAGTTCTAGTTGAGGTGAAGATGTAAGTGAATACCTAAGAGAAAGAAACCTAGTTCTTCTTGGGCGCGTGCTCGATCATGATGTCCGCGATCTTCTTGTAGGCGTCTGCGGGAAGCGTCGTGTTCATCGTGGTCAGGATGAGCTTGACCTGCTTCTCGCTTGCAGGCATGATATCGATGAGCTTGTTGATGTGCGTGTCGCGCAGGCGCGATACGTCGAGGGCAGCGAGCTTCTCCTTGATCTCGGCGACCTCAGCGAGGCGTATCTTCGCGAAGTCCTGCGCGTACTCCTCAGTCTTCTGCGCGCGGAAGTTCAGCTCAGGCTCCTTGGCCCTGATCTTCTCGAGCGCAGCCTTGACCTCGACGACGTTCATGGATGTCTTCTCGATGATTTCAGGCTTGGACATTATACCCTCTTGAGGTGGACTGGGTGCACGATGACGCGCTTCTCCTTGTCCATGTCGTAGATGATGACCTCGTAGCAGTTCCCCAGCTTGCGGCTCACAGTGCCGATCTTACCGTGGAAGCGGCGGAAGTAGAGTCCGCGCTGGACTGCAGGCTCTGCGACGAGAGCGACCTTGTCGCCGTCGTTGAGCTTCTGGAGGAATGTGCGGAGCGATATCTTACCGTGCGTCTTGTAGTTCTTCTTGAACTTCTGGCGCGTCTTGCGACGGGCGCCACCGATGCGGGTTACCATACCGAGGTGGATTTGGAATCCCTTTATAAATGTATTGGAGGCGGGATGGGTATGCCCGTCTAGAACGCGAGGCCTATCCAGTGCAGGAGCAGCACGACGATGAAGCCAAGCAGGCCGAATATCGCCACGATGATAACGCTCAGCCAGTTGATGACGAGATCAGGGAATATCTCAAAGGCGACCATGAAGTAGAGCGCGAAAAAGCCGATGACACTGTTGATGGCAAGCGCGATGGCGTGCTTGAGCCCCCAGAAGAAGAGCGCGCTCAGGAAGATGACTGCGACGATGATAAGGAAGAGCGCGATGAGGCTGAGTTCGAAGATCATAAAACGACTAGAGCTAGGAAGTTTATAAGAGTTGCGCGTAGGAGAATGAACGTTGCCTTGGCATAGGACTGAGGCGGCACGACCGCGACAGGATGGAGCGGACAGTGGGCCGCCGAAACCTTCCACAAGCAGATGGCCGCAACGCCTTAGGAGAGTGTGAAAGATATCCGCCGGTTGCTCTTGCCCTTACTCTCAGTCTTCTCAAAGACGAGCGTACCTATACCCTCGAGGCCGTCGGCGTGCGTGCCGCCGCAGGGCTGGAGGTCATAACCCTCTATCTCCACCATGTGCACATCAGTCACGTCCTCGGGGAAGCCCATTGCGAGCTTGACGAGCGAAGGATCTTTCATGAGCTCCTCACGCGTCGTCACATACCTGCGCACCGGTGCGCCGGAGGCGATGATGCGGTTCGCCTCCTCGAAGTAGAACGGTATCCTGGCAACGTCGAAATTATCGAGCTTGAAGTCGACGCGCGTGCGCTCTTCGCCGATCTGGTTGCCGGTCACGACCGCGCCATCAGTCTTCTCGAGTACTGCGCAGAGGACATGCGTCGCTGTGTGCATGCGACGCAGCTTCGCTCTCCTAGCCTCATCGATGACGCAATGGACCTTGTCACCAGACTCAAGCCCAGTACGGTCGAGGATGTGCAGGACATGGCCATCCTTCTTGCGGACATCCAGGATCTTGAACTCCTCGTCATTACGTTTGATGATGCCGGTGTCATTCGGCTGGCCACCGCTCGTCGCGTAGAAATAGGTCTGATCGAGTTCTACGCCGCCTTCATCTGTGACGTGCAACACTGCCGCGTCGAACTCGAGCGTGTCAGGATGCAGCGTGGAGAGAGGGACTGCCATCAGAAGTCGTCGTCCTCGTCCTCGACAGGCTCAACCGCTTTCTTCTTTCCTTTTACCGGCTCTCCACGTACTTTCGCCATGAAGTCTGCTGGAACGCCGAGTTTCTTGACGAGACCGAGTTTCTCCTTGCACTTGTCGCACTGGAACACAATGGCCTTCTTGCCATACCAAGACTTCCTGGCGAAGGGGACTGCTGTCTCGCTCCGGTGCTCGCAGAACGGGCATTCGTAGATGATGAGGGCCTTGAGCTTTGTCTCATGCTCAGGCTTGGGCTCGATGTGACCGCAGTGGTTGCACACGTACTCGAGCGCGCGGACCTTGACCTTCTTCGTCTTCGGGTCGACCGGCTTACCCATCAGGCCATTCTTACACTTCTCGCAATCGACCTTAGGGACCCATCCAATGGTCTTGCCTCTGGTCTCTGCGATATTGCGCCTGCTGAAGTAGACGAGGTCATCCATGGAATCGGGAATCTCATATGCCATTATGTTCACCTGCGCGGAGTTGCCCTCTGCGGCGTATATAAAATTTTAGTATGAGCTCACGAACAACGGCACAACAAGGAGGAGCGCCATGAATGTGATGAGCAGCGCCGCGACATTAATCCAACCGAACACGTATGTCTGCATTGCGTAGATGTCAATACGCTTCTGAAGCGGCCTGTCCTTGATGACAAAGTAGATGATTAGGCGCACAATCCAGTATGAGAGATTGAGGAACGCGAGGACCCCTATCCAGAAGATGACCTTCTCCCACGTTGCGAAACTCCCGTACTTCTTGCTCTCAAACTGGTTAGTTGCCGCCATGCGGAGGGCATAGCGAACTGCGCTTATTAGTGTTTCGGCGGAGGAACTTTTATAAAGCATTTGTCGGTTCTTCTCGGCAGTGCCCCCATGGCTCAGTGGTAGAGCGTGCCCTTGGTAAGGGCAAGGTCGTGAGTTCAATTCTCACTGGGGGCTTCTCAGAATTCTACTCTATCTGCGGCAATTCAATGCTTGGAGGGTGCGAATAGCGCAAGCGTATCGCGTTCGCGACGTAACCTGCTGCATCGTACGCCTTCTTCGCGACGCGGCGTGTCATCATGCACTGGCGCTCATGAGTGTAGGGCATGAGCCTGTCGCCGACAACATCGCAGATGTAGTCTGATGCGAGCATGCCTGCGGCGAAGGCGCCTGTGGCTGCCCACTGGCCGATATCGCTGGCTGCGCTGTAAGCTCCGATCGCGCTCAGCAGCATGATGTTCTGGTGCGCGAAGTGACGCGCAGTCTCAGCGTAGTGCACCTTCGGCCGCTCATGCTCCTTCATCTTGTCCACGTCCGCATGCGGCCTGAACTTGTCATGGAGGAAGTGCAGGAGCTCGAACCGCTTCGTCACGCGGTCCTCCAGCGGATGGATATCATCGTGCACTGTCAGCGTGCGCTTCTGCAGGATCTTGCGAGATAACGCCCAGCCAGCTACGAGATATGTAAGGAATGCAGGCAGGAGGTAGCGCGCGACCTGACCCTGGTCATCACCTGGGAGCATATCATTCGCGTTCCTGCTCGCGACATACTCCTTGTAGAGCTTCACAGGCGGGAAGGCTGAGGTAAAGGCGTACGCCCAGTCGTTCGACCATCGCTGGTAGTCTTTGTGGTGGCCGAGCTCGTGTGCACCGACGGCCTCGATGTTGCTGTACAGCGCGATGGTCTGCGTGATTGGATTGTAGTAATCGGAGCGCGATATCTCTGCGAGCGGCTCAGTGATCAACGTGGTCGGTAGCCCTAGCACTATTCTCGCGACGATGTTGTTGCGCTCTGTGATTTTCTCGTCTGTGAAGAGTCGCCAGGTGTCGTACAGTGCGCGGTTGTGGCCGAGCCTGACAGTAACATCCTTGATGGCCTTGTCATTCTCAAGAATCGCCAGCGCCGCCTTTGCGCGTTCTGCATCAGGCGTGCTGCCCGCATCCCAGTCGAACAAGAGGAACTTGATTGGCAACGACCCGACGTACTTGCCAAAAGCCGTGGAGACGATGTTGTCCTCGTCGCGCACGAGCCTGTAGCGGTCAGTGACGAGGTCGAAGGGCTTGGTGAAGTCAATGTCCTCAGTCTGGACTACCTCTTCAAGGCCTGTGCTCGTCACGAATGGTGTCCTGCCTGCGGAGAAGCGAGCAGTAATCTGCGTAGGGACATCATACTTGTCTGCTGCAGGCTTTTCCTGCGTCGCCCCGTACCCTACCGCCAGCGCTGCGCTCAGCGCGGCGATGCCCAACATCTTACGCATACTAATAGGAATCAGAAATCGATTTAAAAATATTGCTGTGCAGCTCCACTCAGAAGTGGTGACGATGCAGCAGGACTATGCCAAGAGGAATGCAACCAACAATTGAACACGAACACCGCCCTCGGGGCAAAGATGAAACGCTACAACAGACATCATTACTGCGTACAACATAACTCACCAATCAGGCAGGTCCGCAACGACCGCGGAAGTCCCCTTCCTCGTAGGCACCAGCACATCACGTCTCCTAATGTATCCTACATAATTGCGTATAACACTTAATCCATAGCATGAGATGAGCTGTCGCACCATGCGCGCGTGCTGCAGCAACCCTGTGCGCCAGCCGCGTTTGGCGACCTTGCTCCTGTGCGTTGTGCCTGAGAGCACGCGGATAGCAGATCGCATATTATTGCGCACAACAGTACTGTTCAGGAGCGCCTCGATGTTATACCTGTCGAGTTTTCTCTCCGGGATGGAATCGAATATCTCGCGCCTAATTGCGCGCATGCCGCTGATCGGCGGCAAGCGGAGGTAGACCGCGTTGCGCGGCCCGTAGTCGACGAGACCTGCGCACATGGAGTACCCTTGCAGTACCGGCTCGGCGAGCGCCTCGATGTGCTCAGGCCGCACACCGGTGATGTCGGCGTCGAAGAAGACGATGGTGCGCGCAGTTGATGCTGCGACTCCTGTCGCTAGCGCGAGGGCCTTGTCATGCCTGCCGCCGGAACCGATCACTCTCGCGCCAGCATCGCGCGCAGCCTGCGCTGTACCGTCGGCGGAATGGTCGTCGACGACGATGACGTTACTCACACCGCGCGCCTGCATCGCTGCGAGCACGACTTGCGCGACTGTGCGCTCCTCGTCCCGTGCAGGGATGATCACGTCGTACATGCGCACAGTGCTTCCCACTCGCGACTTAAGGTTTGGTTGCGGAATCCGCAGTGACCTATATCGAGCAGAATGCGTCGGGAATTAGGGATTTCCTTAATGAAGGTATAAATAGCGTGTGCTGCACCTAAGGAACAATGCATACCATCTACCTGCATGGCTTCGGAGCAAGCCCCGCGCAGTTCGACAAGCTACGCGAGCATCTCCCATACACCGGGACTGCGCCCCTCCTGCCGGGACATGGCACGCGCCCCGAAGATCTCATCGGCGTATCTTACAAGGACTGGCTTGATGCGGCACGCGACGAACTCTTCCGCCACGATGATGTCCTGCTTGTCGGCGTGAGCAATGGCGCGAACATCGCGCTCAAGCTCGCAAGCGAATGGCCGCAGAACATCCGTGGCGTCGTGAGCATCTGCGCGCCAATATTCCTGCGCGACCGCAGGCTTGCGCTGCTCCCTTACGCCGAACGGTTCAAGGATCGCATGGTCAAGAACTACACTGAGCACCCGGAGACGAACTACACCACATACCCAGTGTGCGGTGTGCTTGAGTTCATGCGCCTGGGCAATGACGTGAGGCAGAGCGTCGCGGATATCACCGCGCCGACACTCATCATCTCATCAACGCTCGACAAAGTGGTGCTCGAGCCCAAGAGTTCCGAGTACCTGCGTAAGCATATACCGCACGCGCAGCACGTGCCGTTCGGCCTGCCGTTCCACGGCCTGCTCCGTCCTCCTGCGGAGTACGCGCACGTCGTGCCAGTCATCGCGTACGCTATCGACCGTTTCGCGCAGTCGCTCGAGCAACGCCTCGAAGAAGCGGTCTGACAGCAAGTTCTTAAGCAGCGCGCGATTCCCCGTTCAGTATGGCATCGCTCGATTACGACGTCGGTTTCCTAGAGGAGCCGCGGGGGCTGGAAGGATTCCTCTCTGAGCGCGGATACATCGTGGAGGATGAAAGGAGCTTTCGCACCTACGTCCACGAGGACCTGCCGATTGAACTCCTGTATGGGACTCCTGAGCATGAGGAGGGCACTGTTCCTGATTGGGAAGGCGCGGGCTTTAAGGTAGTGAAGGATCTGCTCATCTCATCGAAGGACTACGACATGTATGAGGAGATGGACAAGCTCGTCAATGATCTCGCCGACCATTACAAGACAGTGTTCTTCGACGGGAACGAGTACTACTAGAATTTCAACTGTAGAGAGTTTCTCAATTTACCTAAGTGCGTGAAGAATACGTCAGCGCGCTGGAAGAAGATATGAAAAAAAGAAACTCGGGACTCATACGGTGATCGTCAGGGTCCCTGTACTGCTCGTCTGCGCGTTCTTTGCAGTGCACGTAACGTCATAGTTGCCGCTTGCGTAGCTGTGGTAGACGTTGTTCTGGCTGTAGTCCAGGAGCTTGCTCCCGTCGCCGTACGTCCAGTCGTAGCTCGTCGCAGTGAAGCCAGCATTACAGATGAAGACGTAGTTCCCTCCCTGCGGGAACCATGGTGCGATGCTGAGCGTTGTTGTCTGCGCAGTCTCATTCACTGGGGTTGTCGTGCCGATGCAGACCGGGAAGTAGTCCCCTCGCTCGTAACCCCAACCAGGCTGCAGGCAATCGTTGCCGAGGCAGAGCCGTGGTGGCAATCCCGTCCAGCTCTGGCGGTACATCTCAAAGTATGTGCCACTGCTATCGGTTTTCTCGCAGCTGAGCACGTCGACCGATCCTACACTGCTGGAGCAGGAGACCGTCCTGCATGCGCCGCTGGCGCTATCTTGCGTTATCGCTCCTGCGCAGCTTGCGGGAATATCCTGAAGTTGCGAGAAGCACGCCTCGGAAGGAGGCGGTGTCTCAGGAGGTATCGGACTGGTAGCATCACCAATACAGACAGGGAACTCCTGTGTTGCAAAGCCACTGAGACCATCGTTTGTTAAGCACGCGTCGCCGAGGCAGACCTCGATTCCCGTGCCCGTCCATTCCGTCCTGTACATTTCGAAGTAGGTCGGGTTGATCTCGTCAGGCTTCTCGCATGCGGTAATCTCTAGCGTATTGGTATCGTTGACGCACGTGATGTGGCGACAGTTGTCGAACGTCACGAGGTCGGTGTTGACCGTAATCGTCCCTCCGACGCAGACCGCCGGTATATCCTTGAGCCAATCATAGCACGCGTCTATGGTGGTATTCGTCTGATTCGTCGGCGGGATGGTGGTATTCGTCTGGTTCGTCGGCGGAATCACAGGCGGCGCACAGGAGAAGGATACATCATTACTGTCTAAGGTGACAGCGCCTGTGCGTGCGAGCGCTCGTCCTTGCAGGTCTGCGCCGGTCGTGAGCGTGACTGAGGCGAGTGCGAGGATAGTTCCCTCAAAGGCGGAGTTCGTCCCAAGGGTTGCTGAGCTTCCTACCTGCCAGAACACGTTGCACGGACTGGTTTGGTTGACGAGAATGACTCGGGTATTAGAGATGGTGGTGAGCGTTGATGCTGGCATCTGGAAGATGAATACTGCACTATCATTGCCCATGGCGTCCAGCGTGAGATCCCCTGCTGATATCGCGAAGGAGCTTACGCCTGATTGATAGAGACCAGGGGTAAGGGTCAAGCCGCCAAGCTCTCCTGATGATATGACGACAGCATCTGTTACTCTACCTGCTGCATCATTGTATGCTGTTGTCAGGTCTACTTGCGCTTGCGCTGCGACCGCGTCTGCGGCATGGATGTCGCCATTGACAACACCCGGGCCACTGTCAATGGAAGCGAAGCCGGTGATTGAGGAATCATCGTTCGGGCTAATCCCGAGATCGTTCGCAATGACTGTAGGACCGGTATTGGTGACTGCTGTAGCAGCAAGTACCCCGAAATCCGCTGCTGTACCTAAGTCAATGGGGGCTTGCGCAGCGGAAACGGACGCGACTGCGAGTAGTGCTATAAGCAACGTGAGTCCAATAGTTTGAGTTTTCATACAACCGCATACCATCCAGGACTATATACGTACTCGCGACAGAAAGGACAAAGAACCAGCCTGCATTTTTGCGTATGGCGCAGGAAAACAGAATGATGCGTATCGGGGAAGAAACTGTAGAGAAAATATGAGAGAATGGAAGATTTACTTCCTTGCCTTCTCGATCTTGCCGCGGCGGAGCGCGTTGATCGACTGGTCATTCACCTTGATGGCCTGCCAGCGGATACCAGGGATATCGCCCTTGGCGCGTCCCATCTTACCGCCGATGCACTCAACGAGAACCTCGTCGTGCTCGTCGACGAGCTTCGTGGCGCCGTCGCCAGGGAGGAAGACGGTGATCTGCTTGCCGTTCTTGATGAGCTGGACACGGGCGCACTTGCGCAGTCCAGAGTTAGGCTGCTTCGCCTCACGCTGGACCTTCTCGAGCACGATTGCACGCGCCTGGGATGCTCCCTCGAGCGGGTCGCTCTTCTCCTTGAGGCCGAGCACCTTCTTGGCGTACCACTTGTAATGCTTCCTGCTTTCGCTCCTGCGGGCCTGGAGCTTTTTCGCGGCGTTGATGCCAGATGCTTTCTTCGACATACAGCCAGCGATTCAGGAGGGGTTTATAAGGATTGCGGTGAAGAGGGCAACATGGCTCTCAGTCGATTCCTCAACAGAAGTTTATAACCCCCCAGGCTCTGGGCAGGGGCCATATGACCCCGACCGCGCGGAAGAACAGGCTCATCAGGCAGCTCCTCAAGGAGAAGGTAGACCAGCGCATCATCGAGGCGTTCGAACGGGTGCCTATGGAGGACTTCGTGGATGGGCAGTACAGGGACATGGCGTATGGCGATACGCCTATCCCTATCAGCAGGAACCGGCATATGCTGACAGCGGCTGATGCCATCGTACTCGTCACGAGCATCGGCCCTGGACTCGAGGACAAGGTCCTGCAGGTCAAGACCGGCGCCGGCTATGTCGCGACGCTCCTGGGTAGGCTCTCGGCTGAAGTCTATACCACAGAGGAGGATAGGGTGCTGCGCGTGCGAGCTGCAGAACGTATCCACCGTTACGCCAAGAACGTCCATGTGGTGGCGCCAGATGAGTTCGGCTACGCGCCTGCTGCGCCGTATGATAAGGCGATTGTCGCAGAAGCCATCCCTATCGCTGACCGCGACATCTATGAGCAGATACTCCTCCAGCAGGTCCGGATGAACGGAGCGTTCCTCTACCCTATCGATTACGGCAGTGCGGAGAAGCGATTGCTGCGCAGGACCATGCCGAATGTCGAGCGCATCTCAGGGGTCGTGTACGTGGACAGGATAAAGTGAATCCAGCCCAAAAATTCTAGAAATAGAAAAAAGATGAAAAAAGAGGATCAGTACTTGCGCACGAAGTACGCTGCACCGCCTATCGCGATGAGGCCTACGAAGATGCCGAGCCACAGCCAGCTCTGGCTGCCCAGGTCGCCGCCGATCACGCGTCCAGTGATGAAGTCAGACGTCGGCTCTGTGGCCGGGGCCGTGCCTGCTAACTCCTCACTGTACATCTCGAACGTCTCGTTGTCTGACTCTGCCTCAAGGTTAGCCTCCAGCTCCTCGGCTGTCACATCTTCTCTGACGCACCTCCCGTCCACAAGGTCATATCCCCAGGAGCAGTCGAGGGTACCTCCACTGCCGCCGCCGCTGGAACGGACGAATGCCAGCGTACTCGATGCTGAATCTAGCGTGGTGAAGCTGATGCTCATGTTCGTGCACTGCGCTGCGCAGGCCTGGATCTCCGCGAAGTATTGCGTACCAGCGCTCAGTCCTGTGAGGGTGAGTGCCGCTGACGCGCCTTCTGCTGTGAGCGAGGCTGTGAGGTTCTCGATGTCGACGCCGTAGCGCACAGTGAAGTTCACTGCGCCTTGGCTCGTGAGAGCGAGCGCTGCGGTCGTGACGTCAGGTGTGACGATGGCGCTCAGTTCAGGGGTGCCGGGGATATGGCCGCCGCCACCATTGCCGCCGCCATTACCGCCAGTGCCGAGTGTCGTGAACGTGCCGTACACGTAGCTGCAAAGTCCTGCTGCATCGCAGCCCTGGACCTCGTAGTGGTAGGTCGTTCCTGGCATGAGCGTTCCTGCGCCCATGTTCGTGCTGACGCCGGTGCCGTAGGTGGCTGTGCCGAAGCTGTAAGGCTCGGGAGCGTCAACGTCCCACTGCAGGCGCCAGGCGACTGACTCGCTTGCGCGGCCGCTGAATGTCACATCGGTCATGCCGAGGTACGTGAGTTCGACATCAAGCGATGGGAAGACACCTAGCGTCGTGAATTGCTTCACGACCGGCTCGGTCGGGCCGCAGATGTCATCTGCTGTGCAGCCGATTACCTTGTAGTTGTACAGCGTGCCTTCCTGCAGCTCTGCGAGCATGTAGTCGTTCACCGTCGTGTCAAGCGTGCCTGCCACTGCGGTGCTCGTCATGTTGCCCGGGCCGAAGTAGATGATGAAGCGCACTGGCACGTCGCTCGTCATGTTGAAGAGCACGCTCGAGTGCGTCTCATTGTAGGTCTCGGCAGTTACTGACGGTACGCTGCTTGTGAAGCTCGCGACGTCGGTCTGCGCGCAGTTGTTCTCTGCGTCGCATGCCTTGACGTAGTACCAATACCTCGTGACCGGCGTGAGACCGGCGACAGTGGTCAGGGTGTAGTCTGTGTCGAGCGCCAGGATGATCCAGTCCAGGTTGTCGGGGCTTGTGCCGATGAACATCGTGAAGTCCACGATCTCATCGCTCGTTGCCTCGATGACCGCTGTGGT
>DAGG01000020.1:0-2494 GCA_002498125.1 Candidatus Woesearchaeota archaeon UBA525 | reverse complement strand
GACAGCGTGGTGAAGCTGTCCAGCGTCGTGTTCACGCACAGGCCATCGAGGTCGCATCCTTGCACGACGTAGTGATAGGTCGTGACCGGGGTGAGGCCGCCGAGGATCATGTGGGAGTGGATTCCTGTGCCGCCGCCGACGATGATGTTCAGGTTAGCGGGGTTGGTGCCTGCGAAGGTCGTGAAGGTCACGGTCTCGCTCGCGCTCGCCTCGATCGTGCCGCTCGTGCTCGTCACGCTCGTCACCGATGCGGTGACGATTGGCGGGACTGCAATTGCCGGCGTGGTGAAGCTCTGCATCGGCGTGGTCGCGCAGTTGCTGCTCGAGTCACAGGCCGTGGCAGTGAAGTAGTACAGTGTGCTCGGCGTGAGGCCGGTCAGCGTGGTGATGGACCACATGCCGTTGCCTGCGGGGACTATTGTGCCGAGGGCAGTGGTGAGGCCGTAGTCGATCGTGAGTACGCTCATCTCGCTCGCCCAGACCTGGATGTCAGCAGTCGTCGGCGTGAGGCCGATAACTGTGGCGCTCACGTCCGGCGCTGCCGTGTCAGATATTGGAGGTGTTGTGACTGAGAAGCGGACTGGGTTTGAGGCGTAGCTGAAGAGTTGGCCGTTCTGGGCCGTGGCCTTGAAGCGGATATCGTAGTCTCCGCCGTAGCCTGTGGTGTTCCAGGAGATGAAGTAGCGTAGCGAGAGGGGGCTGGCGCCGTAGCCGTAGCCATAGCCGTAACCATACTCATAGCCATAGCCGTAGCCATAGCCTGGGCCGTAGGTCGCGTTGGCCGGGCCGTCGACGCTGTTGCCGAAGCCGTAGCGGTTCGGGCTGTAGCGGTAAGAATCAATAGGGTCTCTGGTGAGCTGGAAGCCTGCGCAGACGGGTTCGGAGCTGATGAGTGTCCCATCCATTGCGTAATAGCAGCTGATGTTAGCAGCGCCGGTGAGTTGGAGCTCTACCTGCGTGACCGGGATGTTCTCATCGATATTCACCTCGACCTCTGCCGTGAATGTGACGACATCGCCCGGTTCGGGGGTTGTGGTGGATATGCTGCCTATGCTTACAGAGACCGCCTGGGCGGGCCCTGAGAAGATCAGCATGCCGATGACTGCTAACGTTAAGAATACGCTCCAGAGCTTAGATTTCATCCAGTATCACCTAAGCTGAGCGTTAAGGATGAATAGTAAAAAGCTGATTTGCGGAACAATCTCCTATTCTGCAGAGATATTTGGGGAAAACGCAAAGAATAGAGGGAGAATAAAAAAAATTACTTGCGCCTGTAGTAGTACGCGAAGCCTGCCACGATAAGCGCTGCAAGGATGCCGAGCCAGATGAAGGTCTGCACTCCTGCGCCATCGCCAGTGACCTGGCCTGTGATCAGGTTGCCCTGCGACTCTTCGCCGCTCTCGACGCCTGCATCGGCTGCGACGTCAGTGCCTGCCTGCTCTGTCTGCTCTGCCGTCTGCTCAGGCGGCCTTTCAGTCTGGCTGTCCTGGACAGTGTACTTCGGAGCCGGCGTCACTGTCGGGATGTAGACGCTCCTGCGGCCATTGCCTCCTGTGCTTGTGCTCTCAGTCGTGGTGCTGGTGCCTGAGGCATAGTAGCTGGCGCGTGTCGCCTGGAAGCTGCAGACGCCTGCGCTTACTGTGCAGCTCGTCTCGATGCCTGTCGTGTCCCACGTTGTGCCGTCCACTGAGTGGATGACGCTGAGCGTCATGCCATTGAACGCGGTGCCCACGTAGATATTGATGGTGATTGGCTGGCTGAAGGTCAGGCCGAGTCCCGGGATGCCCCACTGGAGTGCGCCGCTCGTGCTGAAACCTGCAGGCATGCTGAGGCCTGTTGCGTCAGCGAGCGTGAAGCTCGAGATCGGGGCGCCGCTGAGCGTGCTGATGACCGTGCCGTCAGGAATGACGACGCTGTTATTGCCGTGCGTGATTGTGACATCGGCCTGCGTGTCTATCGTGATTCCGCCGTCAGTTGACGTGAAGGCGGTGCCGAAGAGCGAACCGATGTCGTCAGATGCGACAGTCACTGCGGCGGCCGGTGTGATTGTGATGGTGTTCGAGGTGAAGTCCGTGGTGTCGGCTGTGGTGCCGAAGGTGATGCTGTGGCTGCCGGTGTAGCCGGTCGTGTCCCAGCTCACGGTGTATGCCAGTGCCTGTCCTGTGCTGCCGTAGCCATAGCCGTAGCCGTAGCCGAAGCTCTGACCGTTGCCGTAGCCGTAGCCAAAGCCGAAGTCGCCAGAGGCGGTCTGGGTGAGCGTGAATGACTGGCAGATAGCGTCTGCGCTAATCCTTGTGCCGTCGATATCGAACAGGCACTTGGTGGCGCCGACCTGGAGGAAGACGCCGCTCACGGGGATGTTCTCAGAGGGAGCGACGCTGACGTCCACATCGAACGTGACAGTCTCTCCGGATAGGGGGGTTGGGCTGGAGAGGTTGTCCACAGTAACGCTGACTGCCTGCGCAGGGCCTGCCATGATGAGCATGCCGATGAC